>DASZMU010000084.1:0-8764 GCA_035551695.1 Solirubrobacteraceae bacterium | reverse complement strand
GCTCGAGGGCCAGCCGGTGCTCATGCACTGCGGGCCGTTCGCCAACATCGCGCACGGCAACAACTCGCTGATCGCCGACCAGGTGGGGATGAAGATCGGCGACTACGTCGTCACCGAGTCCGGGTTCGGCGCCGACATGGGGATGGAGAAGTTCTTCGACATCGTCTGCCGGTTCGGCAAGCTGACGCCGTCTGCGGCCGTGCTCGTGACGACCGTGCGCGCGATCAAGCACCACGCCGGACTCGAGGACGATCCGCGTGCCGATCGCAGTGCCGCCCTGCACGCGATCGAAACGGGGTTTGCCAACGTCCGCCACCACCTCAACACGATCCGCACATTCGGCGTCCCGGCGGTCGTGGCGGTCAACCGCCGGCCCGGGGACACGAACGAGGAGTGCGAGCTGGTCAAGCGCCTGGCGCTCGAGGCCGGCGCGTTCGCCGCCGAGGTCAACGAGGGCTTCACCAAGGGAGGCGCCGGAGCCGCCGACCTGGCCAGCGCGGTCGTGGAGGCGTGCGAGCAGCCGAACACCTTCCACCAGCTCTACCAGGACGATGAGCCGATCCAGGACAAGATCGAGGCGGTCGCCAAGCAGGTCTACGGTGCCAAGGACGTCTACTTCTACCCCGAGGCCGAGGCCAAGATCACCCAGTTCACGCGCGAGGGGCTCGGCCACTTCCCGGTGTGCATGGCCAAGACGCACCTGTCGCTGTCGGCGGATCCGACGTTGCTCAACGCGCCGGAGCACTTCACGCTCCCGGTGCGCGACATCCGCGCCTACACGGGCGCGGGCTGGCTCGTGCCGCTGGCCGGTGACATCGTGCAGATGCCCGGCCTCGGCAAGACGCCGGCGGCGCTGAATATCGACATCGACGAGAATGGCCGGACCGTCGGCCTGTTCTAAGCAGTTGTTTTCGATCTGACGATCCGCGCCGGGCCCGCAATTCCGCCGGAGGGCCTGCTGCTATGTAGCTTTGTATGCACGGGCCATCTGCCACTGACGAGCTGTCGGCGCTCCCGCTGAGCGAGGTATTCGAGCGGGTGGCTGCGCCCACGCCGGCACCTGGGGGCGGAACCGCGGCAGCGCTCGTCTGCTCCGTGGCGGCCGCGCTCGTCGAGATGACCGCCGGCTTCCCGGACGGTGTGGGTGGGGCCGATCGCGCGGCCGACGCCGATGCGGAGGCGGCCGACCCCCGCGGCCGGGCCGCCGAACTGCGCGCCCGGGCGCTGGACCTGGCCCAACGCGACCAGCTCTCCTACGAGCCGGTGCTGCGGGCGCTGCGCCGTCCCGCCGACGACGCGGGACGACCGGCGCAGCTGAGTGCGGCGCTGGCCGAGGCCGCCGCGGTGCCGCTGGCGATCGCGCAGGTCGCCGCGGAGGTGGCGGGCCGGGCAGGTGACGTCGCCGATCGTGCCAGCCGGCACGTGCTCGGCGACTGCGCGACTGCAGCCGTCCTGGCGGAGGCGGCGTGCCGCGCGGCCGCACTGCTGGTCGAGGTCAATCTGCGCGGGACCGCAGATCCACGACAGGCCGAGGCCGAAGCTCTGGCCGGCGCGGCACGTGTTGCCAGCCAACATGCCGTGGCCAGAGCGAATGAAAGCTGACACGGATGGGTAGTCCGCCGGAAAGGAACGGAGGTTCGATGCGCAACCTGTCATCGCTGATCGCTCAAAGGAAGTCGCCGGCGAAGCAGCCGACGGAGAGCACGCGTCGCGGGACCGAAAAGGGCTTGACTGAGTCCAAGCCTGCGCCGAAGCGCTGCCTCAACGAGGCCGCGCACAAACTCGGTCGATAACGAGATTTACCAATCCCCCGCCGGGGGAAATACGATTCCAACCCGATTCTGAATTCGGGTCCAGGAGTCGTCACATACCACGCGGAGAATTACGACCGAGCGCAGGAGCCGTTCTCGCGGACGACGAGAGCGAAGGTCCCGTCGCGGGTCGCCAGTCGCTCGTGGACGGCGCTGAGCAGGCGCTGCGAAACTGGCTCGCGCCTGGGCGGTACCGCTCGGGAGACCGGCTGCCGCCGGAAAACGAGGTCGCGGCGATGCTCGGCGTCTCACGGGGAACGCTGCGCAGCGCGCTGCAGCGGCTGGAGGAGAGCGGCGAGATCATCCGCCGGCAGGGCAGCGGCACGTTCGTCGGCCGCATGGCCGTGCCCACCGCCTTCGGCGAGCGCCTCGAGCGACTGGAACCGTATTCGTCGGTGGCAGCGCGCCGCGGACTCAAGCTCTCGGCCGTCGACCTGAAGATCGAGCACCGCGCGGTCGGCGGCGAGGCCGCCGAGGCGCTCGGCTTGGCGCCGAAGGATCAGGCCACGGCGGTCTGGCGCACACTGCTCGCCGACGGCGCCCCTGTCGCCGTCATGTACGACGTCGTCCATCCGGCCATCGCGCTCGACGTCGACGCGCTGCGGACCGCGCTCAGCCGGGGCCGGATGGTGCTCGACATGCTGATCGAGACCGGCGTGCCCGTCACCTACGCTCGGACGCGGGTGATGCCGACGCTTCTGAGCGCGCGCGAACGAGTCGGCAAGAAGCTCGGTGTCCGCGGTACGACCGCCGGGCTGGAGATGGAGGAGCTGATCTTCGCCGGCCGAGACGAGCGGGTCGCCTACTCACGAGACCTGTTCGCTCCCGGCGGGATTGAGGTCATGGTCATGCGGTCGCTCGACTCGCCGTCTCCCGCCCGGATCGCCGGTACGCGCGGCGCGAAGGCGACTGGCATCCCGTCCAACGGCCGCGGCGCGGGGCGTCCCGGTCGCGCCTCGGGCCGTTCCGGCCGGACCGCACGCAGCCCGGAGCGATAGAAAGCGATGGCGCCGACCCCGTCGCGCCGGGCCGTCGGCTCGGTGGCGCGAGCGATGCAGTTGCTCGACGTGCTCGCCGCCAGCGACTCCGGGCTGGGGGTCAACGAGCTGGCCCGGCGCATCGGCGTCAATGCGAGCACCGCGTCGCGACTGCTCGCCACCCTCCAGGAGTCCGGACTGGTGGATCGATCCGACGGAGGCCCGTACCGGCTCGGCCTCAAGCTCGTCACGCTGTCGGACCGCGTCCTCGCCCAGCTCGACGTGCGCCAGCTGGCCCGGCCGCTGCTGGTGCGGCTCGTCGCCGACACCGGGGAGACCGCCACGGTTTCGCTGCCCGGGGAGGGTGAGGCGGTGACCGTCGACTTCGTGCCCTCGGCGGCGAGCGTGGTCAGCATGGCGCGCGTGGGGCGGCCGAGCGTCCCGCACGCGACGGCGGTCGGCAAGGTGATGCTGGCGTTCGGCGGCGGCCGCGGCGGCGGCGGCGTCGGCGCGGACGCGGACGGGACGCTGACCGCCTTCACCGACCGGACGATCATCGATCCGGAGGCGCTCGCCCGCGAGCTGGGGGGGATCCGGGAGCGCGGGTGGGCGGAGGCCGTCGGCGAGCGGGAGCCTGATCTGGCGGCGCTGGCGGCGCCCGTCTTCGGTCGCGACGGCCGGCTGGTGGCGATCCTCGGCGTTCAGGGGCCGGTGTCGCGCCTTCCCGTCGCGGCGCGACGGGGGTTGCGCGAGCCGCTGCTCGCCGCGGCCGCCGAGCTGGGGCGGGCGCTGGGGGGCGGGGGGTCGTAGCCGGCCGGGATAACGGCCGAGCCAGTCGATGCGACAGTGCGCTGCCGGCTGCTTCCTAACGGCCGGCAGCGAAGCGGACCGATAGTCGATGCGGCGGTGCGCTGACGGCTGTTTCGAACAACCGGCATCGAAGGGGGCCGATGAGGCGTCGGGGGCGAAACCGGAGGGCTGGCAGGCTGTCGCAAGACTCCGGCGTTTGGGTCGCGTCGGGCGATGTGGGTTTGCTCCTGGCAGTGTGCGTTGGTGGGGGGCGTGCACCACGCGCCAGATCAGGATCGTCTCGGCTGATCTGGCGCAACCGTGGGGCTGAGCCTGCGCTGGGTGCCAAATCGTCTGGCCGCGTCGGGATTTGGCGCCTGGTGCACGGTCCGGGGACCACCCGGAGCGTCCCGGTGGCCGCTGACGCCCCCGTCGTTGCCCGTCGTTGCCCGTCGTTGCCCGTCGTTGCCGCCCATCACCGAGAGCGGACGCCTGCATCCACTGCCCTGGCGTCCACCCCCTGCACCGCCCACGTGACCCACCCACCCACACCGTCACCGGACCCACATGTGATGTGGCGCGCGCCCGGTCAGGCCGTCGGCGAACAGAACCCGACGTACTTGACCCTTATGGCGGGCATCGCGGACCCCTCAATGGTTGTGTCACAGCTGGAGGGCCGAACTTCTGGCAACGAAGGAGGCGAGTTGCGGGTGCTGGCGCCCGCGGCGAGTGCTTCGACGTGCACCACGCGCCAAATCAGGATCCGGATGACTGATTTGGCGCGTTCTTGGGGCTGGGCGTGCGTGTGGTGACAAATCGTCTGGGTGGTATGAGATTTGTCGCAAACCGCACGCTGAAAACCGGTGCAACGACCCACGGGACGCCGGGATCGCTTCGCCGGCCGGTCACCCTCCCTTCGATGCGCCGTTTTTGCGCCTCGGATCTCCGGGGCGGGTTGGCGTTGGCCGCGGCCGATCCGTCAGCTCCACGGATGGCGGGATCGGCTGACGCCGATCCCGGGGGAGATTCGGCAGAGCCGAATCTCCCGGTCGCGGTCAGCTCCACGGGTACGGGCTGTGCGACACGGGGTGCAGATCGCCGGTGGCGAAGCGCTCGTAGCGGAACGGGTGCAACAGCGAGGAGTGCTCGCCCTGCAGGACCCGGGCGATCTCCTTGCCGACCGCGATCATCTTGTAGCCGTGGTTGGAGTCGGCGGCGACGAATACGTTGGGTCGCATGTAGTCGAACACGGGGAAGTTGTCGACGGTGAACGCGCCGACGCCGCCGGAGCGCAGCTGGCGGTACTTGCCCCGCGCCCCTTCGAAGCGCGCCAGGCAGTGCGACAGCGCCGCCGACCACAGGTCCGGGAACCCGGCGTCGACGGTGCCCGTGGGGTAGGGGTCGACCTCGAACTCCGGGCCGACGGTCAGCGGCTGGGCGCCCCCCTGGACGCTGTCGCGGTCCGGCTTGAAGTACACGCCCCAGAACTCCTCGGTGATCAGCGTGCCGTCGTCGGCGCGCAGCGGCTGGTCGGAGTCGACGTGGAGGACCGGTGATGACGCACCGGTGCGGGTCACGAAGGTCGCCGGGTCGAAGTCGGCCTCGCCCTCCTGGAGGTACCAGTAGGTCCACATCGGCTGGTCGGCGATCAGCTTGCCGTCCGGCTGGCGGACATCAAGGCGGTCCGGCAGGCCGAGCATCGACCACAGCGAGGCGACCCACGGCCCCACGGCGACCACGACCTGGTCGACGGCGATGTCGCCCGCGCCGGTGTGGACGGTCGTCACCGCTCCGGACTGGTCTGACGCAAATCCGGTCACCTCGACTCCGGTCTCGATCCGCGCGCCGGCGCGCTGAGCCAGGTCGGCCAGACCGAGCATCGACTCGCGGTTGAACGCATAGCCACCGGCCTGCTCGTGCAGGCAGACGCTCAGCCCGGGGGCGCGCCAGTCGTCGTACAGCGAGCGCATGTGCGCGCCCACCGCCGGCTCGCCGACGTAGAGCTCCGACGGGTAGCCGATCCGCTGCTGGCGCTCGAAGACCGCGGTCAGGTCCTCCTCCTGCGCCGCCGGTCCGAGCGCGATGTACCCGCTGGGGTGGTAGTGCAGGGTCTCGGCCTCGGACTCCCAGACCTCCACGCAGGCCGCCATCAGCTCCTGCATCGCCGGCTGGAAGTAGTTGTTGCGCACGATGCCGCACGCGATCCCCGACGCGCCGGCGGCGACGCCGGTCTTGTCGACGACGAGCACCTCGCGGCCGTCACGGGCGAGATGCCAGGCCGTCGAGAGGCCGTGCACGCCGGCCCCGATGACGAGCGTGGAGGTGGAGGCAGGCAGGCGGTCGGACATGGTCTTCTCCAGATTGTTGTTGCGCGTTGGGCAACACAGTTGGTATAAAGGCAACAGCAGCCTAGCTCGCCCGCCGGGGAGGGTCAAGCGCGGCTCTTGCGGTCGGCGACACCGCTTGGTATAAACGCGCCGTGTACCAATTTGTCCAGTCCGGCCGTGAGATGGAGTCCTCGGTCGCCGGGCCGGGCCGGCCGGAGGCGGAATCAGACCCGCGCGCTTGTGCCGCCGCAACGGTCGTGCCGCGCGTGAGACGGTAGGTCGCAAACCGATCGCTGCTCACGCCGCTGTGGCAGCAAGAGAGGAGACGACATGGCGATAGACGGGAAGACTCTGTTGGAGGAAAGCGAGCACGTCGCGCCGGAGATGCTGTTCGGCGGCAACGTCGACACCGTCCTCTCCAGCGCGCGGATCGCGCCGCCGCCGGCAACACTCGAGGAGGCACGGCACGCGCCCGGGCGGGCGGAGAAAATCGCGCAGCTGACCCGGCGGATCGAGGCCGAGGGGATCAAGTACGTCTTCTTCCAGCAGGTGTCGGTCACCGGCCGGGTCATGGGTAAGGGCGTCGTCTCCTCATTCTTCTCCCAAGTGGCCGAGAAGGGCTACCAGCTCGTCTACGGCGCGACCGCCAACCTGTTCACCGACCGGTACGGCAACTACATCGGATTCGGCCCGGAGGAGTCCGAGCTCGCCGCCGTCGCCGACCTCGACACCTTCGCCGTGCTTCCCTGGGATCCACGGGTCGCGCGCGTCTACTGCGACTGCTACGACACCGAGACGGGCGAGCTGCTCGACGCCGACCCTCGCCAGAACCTCAAGAAGATCGCCCACGAGTTCGAGACCGAGCTCGGCTACCAGTTCCTGATCGGAATCGAGCCGGAGATGATGTGGCTGCGCAAGCCGGTGGACGGCGAGATGCCCCAGGGCGTCACCAAGCCGTACTGCTACCACATCCACCAGTTCGAGGAGCTGCGTCCGGTGCTGCTCGACGTCGTGCAGTACGGGCAGGCACTGGGGCTGGACATGAGCTACGGCGACCACGAGGACGCGCCCGGTCAGCTCGAGCTCAACTTCCGCTTCGACCGGCCCGTACGCACCGCGGACAACATCACCACCTACCGCCAGGTGTGCGCCGCGGTCGGCCGCAAGCACGACCTGCTCCCCTCGTTCATGCCGAAGCCGTTCACCGGTGTGTCGGCCAACGGCCACCACCATCACTTCACGCTGATCGACGATCAGGGCAACAACGTCTTCCACGACCCGGACGGCCCGGCTCAGCTGTCGCAATTCGCGCGCCACTTCCTCGGCGGCATGCTCGAGCACTTCCCGGCGCTGATGTGCGTCGGCAATCCGACGGTCAACTCCTACTGCCGCATGTGGGACACCGGGTTCTGGGCGCCGATCTACAAGAACTGGGGCTGGCAGAACCGGACGACGACCGTGCGGGTGGCGAGCGGCGGACGCTTCGAGTACCGCGGCGTCGACTCTTCCTGTAACCCGTATCTGACGGTGGCCACGCTCCTGCGGGCGGGCCTGGACGGCGTCCGGCGCGAGATCGACCCCGGGCCGCCGCAGCAGGGCAACACGTACGAACTGCTCCAGCAGGGCGTCGAGATCGAGAAGGTGCCCGACAGCCTGGGGGCCGCGCTCGACGCACTGGCGAAGGACGAGGTCATCAAGTCGGCGATGCCGGGCCGGCTGTACAAGGTGTTCAACCACTACAAGCGCGACGAGTGGGAGAGGTATCTGGCCGCGGTGACCGATTGGGAGCGCGACGAGTACCTGGAGGTGTTGCCGTAGTGCTTCTCATCGTGATCCCGGCGACACCGAGAGTGGTCTCCGGTGGATGCCGGACAAGGACGCAGGAGCCGTGGCGCAGCGGAGCTGCGCGAGGTGACGAGGACGCAGTACGGCGCCGCCAGGGGCCGCTCGAATGTCGTCGTGATTGCGAGGAGGAGCACTAGTGTGCGGGATCGCCGGCATCATCTACAAGAACGGGAACGGCGCCCACCGCATCGGCCGCGACATGACGAGCATGTTGCAGTCGATGAAGCACCGCGGACCTGACTCGACCGGGTACGCCCTCTACCACGCTCCGACCTCGGAGCTGACGGTGAGGATCAACCTGGCTGAGTCCACCGCCCCGCGTGACCTCGACTTCGCCGACGACGTCCGCCGCCGCCGACGCGAGGTGGAGGGGCGGCTGCGAGGGGCCGGGGCAACCATCAAGGAGATGGAGGACGTCAACGAGTACACGTTCAGCGCCACGGTCGCCTACAACGGCGAGCTCAAGCGCCTGGCCGACTACGTCGAGTCGGTGCCCCACACCGAGGTGCTGTCGCTCGGTCACGCCCTGGACATCGTCAAGGATCTCGGTGACGCCAAGACCGTCGCGGGCTCCTACGGCCTGGACGCGTACTTCGGCTCACACGGGATCGGCCACGTCCGGATGGCGACCGAGTCCGACGTCGACATCGCGAACGCCCACCCGTACTGGGCCTATCCGTTCTCCGACGTCGCCGTCGTGCACAACGGGCAGCTGACCAACTACCACCAGTGGCGCCGGCGTCTGGAGGCCAACGGCCACCGGTTCGCGTCGATGTGCGACTCGGAGATCATCGCCGTGTACCTGGCCGACCGGATGGCCAACGGCGACTCGCTCGAGGACGCCATGCACCACTCGCTCGAGGACCTCGACGGTGTCTTCACCTACATCTGCGTCTCCGAGGATGCGCTCGGCGTCGCCAAGGACGAGCTCGCCGCCAAGCCGCTCGTCCTCTACGAGGGCGACGACATGGTTGCCCTGGCCTCCGAGGAGATGGCGATCCGCGCGGTCATTGAC
>DASZMU010000083.1:0-1836 GCA_035551695.1 Solirubrobacteraceae bacterium | reverse complement strand
CGACCTTGTCCAGCCGGACCTCGAACGGATCGGTCTGATGGGGGAAGTAGTCGACGTCCGGGAACAGCAGGCCGGATTCGATCCGCAGGATCTCGATCGCCGACAAGCCGATCGGCGACAGCCCGTGTGGCTGTCCGGCCTTCACGACCGCGTTCCACAGCGCCGGCGCGTCGTCGACGGAGCAGTAGACCTCAAAGCCGAGCTCGCCCGAGTAACCGGTGCGCGACAGCCAGCAGGGAACCCCGCGGCTGCTGACCACGTTGCGGATCGACGGTGACCAGGTGCCTGAATATGGCGCTGCCGTCACCCGTGACGGCGGCGAGGTCGGGATCCTGCGCAGCCCCTGTCAGAGCCCCACGTTCGACATGAGCGTGATCGCCATGGCGGCGATCGATCGCGACCTCGTGCAGGATGGCCAGCGAGTCGACGTCGCGCTGGGTGACGGGGTCGTCGGCGCCACCGTGGCGTCGTTCCCGCTCTACGACACCGACAAGCGGCGTCCGCGCAGCTGATCGCGGCGCCGCCCGGCGGCGGCCACCAGCCAGTCGAACACGGCGGTGAAGCGCGCGTCGATCCGGTACTCCTCCTGAAGCTCCCACTGCACCCCCAGCACATCGCCCCCGCCCACCCCGTCGAGCTCGATCGCCTCGACGACTCCGTCGGGGGCGATGGCCGTCGCCCGCAGTCCCTCGCCAAGCTCATCGAGCGCCTGGTGATGAAACGAGTTGACCGTCGCCTCGGTGGCGTTGAGCGCATCGTGCAGGATGCTGGGCCGGGCGATGCTGATCGCGTGGCGCGGATGGGGAGGGATCCCGCCGCCCTCCAGCGCCGAGCGCTCCATCAGCTTCCACGCCCGCCAGCCGGGGTCCGACGGATGCTCCCGCCAGGGCTCGGCGAGGCGCACGTCCTGGACCAGGGTCCCGCCCAGGGCGACGTTGAGCACCTGCATCCCGCGGCACACGGCCAGCACCGGTAGCCCCCGCGCCAGCGCGGCGGGCACCAGCGCCAGCTCGAACTCGTCGCGGCGCGGCTCGGTCGCCGCCAGCAGCGGGTCAGGCGACTGGCCGTAGCGGCCCGGGTCCATGTCGCGGCCGGGGGCGAGCACGAGGCCGTCGACTGCCGCCACCGCGTCCGGCACCGCCTCGGGGAGCTGGGGCAGGGTGACCGGCAGCGCGCCGGCCTCGAGCAGCGGGCGCTGGATGCCGACCCCGCCGTAATCGCCGAAGTCGTGCAGGCTGGCCGAGACGCCGATCAGGAGCTGAGACATCACGCCCCCACGAGGGCCGGGGTCGGCACCCGGGCCTCCTCGATCAGCTCGGTCAGCTCGCGCAGCTCGATCCGGCCCCCGTTGCCCGAGGTCTTGATCGCGTCCTCGTACATCGTCACGTCCTTGGGGCAGGAGACGACGAACAGCTCCACCTCGGGCAGGCCCACCGCCTCGCGGATGCGGTTCTCCGAGGGTCGTTCCTGGCCGGGCTGGTCGGGGATCCAGATCCGGCCCCCGCCGGCCCCGCAGCAGAACGAGTTGTCCCGGTTGCGCGGCATCTCGACGAGTGTGCAGCCCAGCCGGCGGAGGATCTCCCGCGGGGCGTCGTACTCGCCCTGGAAGCGGCCGAGATGGCACGGATCGTGGTAGGTGACCCGGTATGAGAGCCGGCGCGCCACCTCCAAGCGCCCGGCGTCGATCAGCTCCAGCAGCAGCGCGGTGTGGTGGACGACGGTCCAGCTGCCGCCCAGGTCCGGGTACTCGTTGCGCAGCGTGTTGAGCGAGTGCGGGTCGGTGGTGACGATGCGCTGGAACTCGCAGCCGTCGATGGCGGCGATGTTCTGCTCGGC
>DASZMU010000082.1:0-4518 GCA_035551695.1 Solirubrobacteraceae bacterium | reverse complement strand
CGCCGGATGACATGGGCGGCTTCGTGCGCAACTACCTGGTGCCGGACATCGTCCGGGTGGCCGCGCCCGTGCACGTCAAGGTCGGGCTGCGCAACGCCACCGGCGTCTACCCCAGCGGCCTGCACCTGGAGGGCGTCGCCGCGCTCCAGGCGCGAGAGAAGGTCCGCCGCGCCGGGATGCTGGAGCGTCTCATCGGCGAGCTGACGCCGGACCTTGTCGCGCACGCGCAGGCTGCTGGCCGGCGCAACGGCCGGTAGGGTCGCCCCCGCGCCCGCGGGACTCAGTGAGAGTGAGCCGGCACCCCGGCCGACAGCCCTCCATCGACGATGAACGGCTGCGCGGTGCAGAACGAGGACTCGTCGGAGCACAAGAACAGCGCCACGGCCGCGACCTCCTCTGGCCGCCCGATCCGCCCCAGCGCGTGGAGCTTGCCCGCGTCCGCTCGTGCGGCGTCCGGATCCGGCTGGACCTCGAAGTAGCGCTGCGCCATCCCGGTGTCGATGTTGCCCGGGCAGATGCAGTTGCAGCGAATGCCGTCCTTGCCGAAGTCGAGCGCGATCGAGCGCGTCAGGTTGATCACGCCGCCCTTGGCCGTGCAGTAAGCGCCGAGCTGAGGCTCGACCCAGAAGCCGTTGACCGAGGCCATGTTGACGATCGCACCGCCCCCCAGCCGGCGCATCCGCGGTATTGCGGCGCGGGCGCACAGATAGACGCCCTTGAGGTTGATCCCCAGCACCCGGTCCCAATCGTCCGGCGGCGTGTCCTCGATCGTCTCCTCGTACTGGATGGCGGCGTTGCAGACGAGCGCGTTCGGTCCGCCGCGCTCCTCGGCGGCGGCCATGAGCGCCTCGACGTCGTCCGGGTCGGCGACGTCGCAGCGCTGAGCGTCCGCGCTGCCGCCCGCCGCGGCGATCGACGCTGCCACGCCCTCGAGTTCATCGCGATCGAGGTCGGCGACGAGGGTGTGCGCGCCCGCCGCCGCCAGCCGTTCGGCGATCGCCCGGCCGATTCCGCGGGCGGCGCCGGTCACGACCACGGTCTTATTGTCCATCCGCACAACTGCTCTCCTCGCTCGTGTTCAACGCCCCGTTAGGGCGCTTATACTGCGATTCCCTTTATCGATCAAGTGCGGGGATGCCGTGACGGTTGCCAGGGCTGGCCGGAGGCGGAGGCCGACAATGCGAGATGTTGCCGCGCGCGCCGAGGTCTCGGTCCAGACCGTCTCCAACCTGATCAACCAACGGTTTCACCTGATGGGCGAGGAGACGCGGGTGCGCGTCGAGCAAGCGATGAGCGACCTCGGCTACCACCCCAACCTGGCCGCGCGCACGCTGCGCTCGGCCCGGACCGAGACACTGTGTTTCCTCCTGCTCGACGAGGGCAACCGCTTCCTCGCCGACCCCATGACCGACCTCATCATCGCCGGCATCGGCGACGTCGCCCGCGACCGGGGCTACGGGCTGCTGATCCGGGCGGCCCGCCCCCACGAGCCGGATCCCGCGCTGATCCGGCCGCTGCTGGAGAACCGGGCCGACGGCGCGTTCCTGTTCATGTCCGGCGCGCCGGATCTGCGCAAGTGGTACGTCGGCCGGCTCTCTGACCTTGGCTTCCCGTTCATCCTCCTCGAGCCCTCCGACGATCCGCAGATGCTCACCGTCACCGCCGACGACCGGGAGGGAGCCCGCCGCCTCACTGCGCACCTCGTCGCCCAGGGGCACAAGCGCATCGTCTTCTTGACGACGAAGGTCCCCTGGCCGATGCTGGAGCAGCGCATGCTCGGCTATCGCGACGCGCTCCGGGACGCGGGGCTCAAGCCGATCGTCCGGACCGGCGGGACGTGGACGCCCACATCCGGGGCCGAGCAGGCCGACCGGCTGCTCTCCGGGAAGGCGGCGCCGACGGCGATCATGTGCGGCAACGATCTGCTCGCCCTGGGCGCGATCCGGGCGGTGCGCGACCGGGGGCTCTCCGTCCCGGACGACATCGCGGTGACAGGCTTTGACGACTTCGATTTCGCCCAGTTCGCCGACCCGGCGCTGACCACGGTGCGGATTCCCGGGTACGACATCGGCCGAACCGCGGGGCAGGCGCTCATCGGCGTGCTGGAGGGGGAGCCGCCGGCCGAGCGTCAGGTGGTCTTGCCGGTGGCGCTCGAGCTGCGAGAGTCGGCGTGAACGAGAACGGACGCCTCATCCATGCTGACGTCTTCGACGAGGCGGTCCGGCTGCTGGCGGCCGCGGAGCACGCCGGCCTGCATGTGCGCACGCTCGGCGGGATGGCGATCGTCCTGCACGTCGGCGAGCTGTTGCATCCGGCGTTTCGCCGCGACATCCACGACATCGATCTGGCCACGCCCAAGCGCGAGGGGCGCAAGGTCGCCGACTTCCTCACCGCCCAGGGGTATGAGCCAAACAAGACGTTCAACGCCATGCACGGCGCCCGGCGCCTGCTGTTCTACGACGAACCCAACGGCCGCCAGATTGACGTGTTCGTGGGGACGTTTGAGATGTGCCACCAGCTCCCGCTCGAGCAGCGCCTCGACGTCGAGCCGATGACCCTGCCGCTCGCCGATCTGGCGCTGACCAAGCTGCAGATCGTCAAGGTCAACCGCAAGGACTCCTACGACCTCTACTCGCTGCTGCTCACCCACGAGGTCGCCGACCACGACGACGAGACGATCAACGCCGCGTGGATCGCCGAGCTCTGCGGCCGTGACTGGGGCCTGTATCGGACCGTCCAGCTCAACCTGGAGCGCCTGCGCTCCGACCTTCAGGTCCCGGAGCTGACGCCGCCGGAGATCGACACCATTCACCGGCGCCTGGAGCAAATCCAGGAGGCGATCGAGCAGGCGCCGAAGACGGGAAAATGGAAGATGCGCGCCCGGATCGGCGACCGCGTGCGGTGGTATGAGGACCCCGAAGAGGTGGAGAAGGGGGCGTATTGAGCGGCCGGCTGGAGGGGCGTGCGGCCGTCGTCACCGGGGTGGGGTCCGGCCTGGGGCGGGAGATCGCGCGCGTGCTGGCGTCCGAGGGGGCGCAGGTGCTCGGCTGCGATGTCAACGACGCCGGCGGCGGCGAGACCATGGGCGGGATCGGCGTCTACCGCCACGCCGATGTGTCGCGCGAACGCGACGTCGAGGCGCTCATCGCCGCCGCGGTGGAGCGGTTCGGCAAGCTCGACGTGATGGTCAACAACGCGGCGATCCAGATCGAGGAGGAGCTCGCCGAGACCACCGAGGAGCAGCTCGACCGAATCCTGGGGGTGAACCTCAAGGGCGTCTTCTTCGGCTGCAAGCACGCCGTCCGGGCGATGCGCGGCTCCGGCGGCGGCTCGATCGTCAACATCGCCTCGATCCTCGGCCTCGTCGGCGACGGCATCCTCGCCGCCTACTGCGCCGCCAAGGGCGGCGTGCTCGGCATCACCCGGGCGACCGCGGTCCAGTACGGCCGCAACGGGATCCGCTGCAACGCGATCTGTCCCGGCGACATCGACACCCCGCTGGTCGCGGCGTACTTCGCCACCGCCGACGATCCCGCGGCGCTCCGCGCCGAGGTGGAGGCCGAGTATCCGCTCGGCCGGATCGCGCAGCCTGAGGAGATCGCGCGCGGCGTGGTATTCCTCGCCTCCGACGACTCGTCGTTCATGAGCGGCCAGCCGCTCATCCTCGACGGCGGGCTCTTGGCGGACTGCTATTAGATGGCCTGCCGCTTCGACCCCCACTGGAGCTATCGCGGCCTGGAGTGCCTGCGGATCGAGAACGAGCACGTGACCGTCGACGTGCTGCCGGAGCTCGGCGCCAAGATCTTTCGCCTCGTCGACAAGGCGCGCGATCACGATGTCCTGTGGCACTCCCCGCGGGTCGCCCCCCACACCGCGCCGCTGCACGCCAACTTCGACGACCACTGGGCCGGCGGCTGGGACGAGGTCATCCCCGGCGGTGTCATCTCGACCAACCGCTACGGCGACGAGCTCCCCCACATGGGCGAGCTGTGGACCCAGCGCGCCGACTGGCGGCTGAGCTACTGCTCGCCGGACAGCATCGAGGTGGTGTTCTCGATCGCGACGCCGATCACCACGGCGCGGTGGGAGCGCGTGCTGACGCTCCATGCCGGCTCGCCGGCGGTCGAGCTGGGGTACCGGATCGAGAACACCGGCTACCGGCCGATCGACCTCAACTGGGGCATCCATCCGGTCCAGGCCATCTCTCCGGCGCACCGCTTCGACGTTCCGGCGCGCCGGGCCGAGGTCGACGAGCACGGCGGCGGGATCCTCGGCACCAAGGGCGACACGTACGAGTGGCCAATGTTCGGCGAGCTTGACGTCCGGCGCGCGCTCGGCCCCGACGCCGACGACTTCGCTCTGCACTACCTGACCGAGCTGTCCGACGGGTGGGTCGCCTGCACCGACACCGCCGCCCGGCGGGGGTTTGGGCTCGTGTTCGACCCGGCCGTGTTCCCGGTCATCTGGCTGTGGCTGGTGTACGGCGGCTGGCGCGGCTACTACCACGCGATCATGGAG
>DASZMU010000081.1:0-8636 GCA_035551695.1 Solirubrobacteraceae bacterium | reverse complement strand
CGAGCATGAGCTCATCGTCGTCCCCGAGGATCCCGTCATCGCCCGCGCCGACCGTGAGGGCCTGGCGCCCGTCGACCTCGACCCCGACTCTCCGGGGGTCAAGGCCATCGTCGAGCTCGCCAGCGAGCTCGCCACGCCGGCCCTGAGCTGAGCGAGCACCGCCTCACGCGGAGTCTCGGTGTCGTCCCCGGATTGACTTCTCGGGCTGCCTAGTCCGACCCCGTTCTCGAACCCACCTTCTCCTTCTCCGGGAGCGGGCGTCCCGTCTCGAGCTGCCGCTGGCGGAGGCCTACGAGGATCAGACCCCCCAGCAGGAGCGCGAGGCCGGCGCCGATGATTCCCCATACGACGTCATCACCCGACGCGGCCTTCGCCGCCGTGCCTACCGCGCCCGGCGCGGCGAAGTCGACGGAGGTGAAGAAGGAGTCCTCGGGCGTCGCCGGCGGAGCGCCGGCCACCGGGTTACCCCAGGCCGCGTACATGCGGCTGTTGGTGGAGGCGATCCCAACCGGGGCTACGGCGAAATCCGGGAACTCGGCTCCGAGGCTCGAGTCGATCATCTGGTCGCTGACGCGCAGGTTCTTCGACCAGGTCGCGCCGTGATTGGTCGAAGAGGCGGAGTAGATGTCGTAGTACCGCTCGGCTGCGGAGCTGCCAGCGACCGGCTTGCCGGACGGCCCGAGCCTGTAGTAGGGATCGCTGCGATAGTCGATCCAGGCCACGTCGACCCGTCCGTCCGGGGCGACGCTGACACTCGGGTCGTACTGGTCGTAGGAGAAGCGAGCGGACGGGTCGACCACGTTGACGGGCGCGCTCCAGGAGCGACCACCGTTGCTCGAGTGCAGGACGTACACCGATTGGGCGCCGACGAAGGTGCCCGGCTTTCCGGCCTGGACGTTGACCGTGACGTAGATCTCCCCGGTGTGGGGGTCGATCGCCGCCTGGGGCGAGGCGATGGACTCGTACTGCCTGGCGAGCGGGAAGGGGATCACGGACCCCTTCCAGCTTGCGCCGTTATTCGTCGACTTGTACATCACGAGCTGGTTGGCGGCGGTGGTGGTGGAGGGCAAGTTGGAGTCCGCGATGGCATAGACCGTGCCGCCGGGTGCGGCCACCATCGCCGGTGTCTCCGTCCCGTAGTGAGCCGGGATGGCAGGATGGGCAGCCGCAGTGGTCAGGTCCAGCGGCGCGCTCCATATCCGTCCCCCGTCGTGCGAGACCGACACCATCGACTCCTCGACGCCGAGGACGGAGTAGCTCGCGCCGGGGCTGCCCTTGAAGTCCGCCGGCTCGGTGGTGGTCAGCAGCCAGCCCAGGTAGACGAGCTTCGGGTTGCTGGGATCCACTGCGATGCTCGCCCCCCGAGCCTGGGTCATCGCCGACTGGGCACCCATCTTCATCATCTTGCCCGAACTCATGCTGCCGCCGCCCATGCCGCTTCCGCTGCCGCTGCCGGTGATCATGTGGGAGGGGCTGACGACGGACGTCGAAGTCGTCAAGCCCAGGTCGGAGGTCCGGCTCACATAGGCCGAAGACTGGTTATTCGGGAACTGCTGCCCTCCGGGCGCCGCGCCGAAGCCGACGTAGATCGTTCCGTCGCTCGCGAACACCGGCTGCGCGTAGCGGCCCGAGAGCGGCCGGTCGACGCAGAACTGGCTCCCGGGCAGCAGCAGCGAGACCGGCGGGTCCCACGAGAGACCGCCGTTCCGCGACATGTAGAGGTAGCAGCCGCCGGGGTAGTGGTAGTTGCCCGCCACCAGGGCGACGGTGTTGGGGTTCTGCGGATCGACCGCGAGGCTCGGGGCCTCGAAGATCCTGCTCGGGTCGAAGCCGCCGGTCACTGACCGTCCGTTCTCCACGAACGGCGCGGCTGACGCGCTCGCCGCCGCGGTGAGGAAGGCCAGGCCGACAAGTATCACCCCCGCGGCACCGCCCAACGGCGCCCGGAGACGACGCGTGTACACCTTCCGGCCAGCGCCAGATTGCATACTCCCCTCCATCACGACCCTCCTCGAGTTAGTGCGGGTGATCGGCGGACAGTCAGGAGGGCTGGTGCTCCCGGGGGGGCACCAGCCGTCCTTACGAACCGCGGCCGACGGCCGGGCTGTCGCTACTTCTGCTTCTTGACGGGTGCGGGAACCGGCACCTCAGACTTCCGGCGCTGGCGGACATAGCCCGCGGCGCCGAAGCCGAACAGCGAGATACCGAGCACGGCCAGGATGATCGTCGCCGCCAGCAGGCCGCCAGAGATACCGGAGCTGGACGACGTTGCCACCGACGCCAGCGGGTTGGCGGTCGGGGCGCCGTTCTGCGCCCGGCTGGCGGTCGCGCCGCCGGGGCCGACCACTTGGAACGTGGCGCGCGCCGGCGTACCGAACGCCGGCTGACCCTTGATGGTCTGGGTTGCCACCACGACGTAGTCGCCGGGCAGGGCCGTCGAAGGCACCTTGGCCGTCGCGGCGATCGCGCCGCTCGAGGAAGCCTGGACCTTGGCCAGCATCGGGCCGGTGAGGCTGTTCCAATGAAGCGACACCGGCGCGCTCGGCGTGAACGACGAGCCCGCGGCGGTGAACGACATGCCTGGCGCACCACTCCCCGACGACAGGTCAAGTGTGGCCAGGTTGGTGCAGGCATAGGCTGCGGCCGCGGTTACCGCGGCGACGGCTGCCATCGCGGGCAGGAACCTTCTCAGCAGCCTCCGAGACATACGCCTGCCGTTGAGCTGGAGCATTTCGCGCACCTCCGAGGGTGGCGGGGTGAAGGGGTGAGACACCTACAAACCTCCACGCGCCGAATGCACACACCTGGTCTCGCCTTCCGCGCGCAGTCTGCGCGATTGTAACCCACCGCAGGATGTCGACGCAATATATGTCGAAAACATCCAGTGCGGCCCCCACTTGGTCCCTGAACGGCGAGCGTCGACTGCGTCGGGAGTATGTTTCCCCCAGGCTGGCTCCCTGGGGCACCCAATCCCAGATCCGATGGCTACCGCGACACCCACATGCGAGGCGCACGGCGAGCCCACCCACATCAGGTGCGCGAAATGCGGGCGGCCGATTTGCCCTCGATGTCTCGTCCGCACCGAGCTCGGGCTCCGGTGTGCGAGTTGCGCCCAGCCGGACGCGGCGGCCGCCGGGGCGTTGGCAAGCGCGGGGAGCCGTCGCCGCAAGACGACGGCGATCGCGGGCGCCGCGGCCACGCTGGCCGCCGTCGCAGTCGCCGCCGTGCTGATCGCGAGCCCAGGGGGCACCGGGGCCGCCGGTGCCAGGCCGCGGTCCGTGGGTAGGTGGACGAGCCTGACGTCGCTTACCACCATCCGCGGCACGCCCGACGCGATCACGCTATACGCCGGCCAGGTGCTGGTCGCGGGCGGGGGCGTCGGAGCCCTGCCCACGGCGGCCTCGGAGCTCTACGATCCGGGCACGGGACGATGGTCGGCCACCGGGCGCCTGCTCCAGGCGCGCCGGGGGGCCAGGGCGGTGTTACTACGAAACGGTCGGGTTCTGATCGCCGGCGGCATCGCCGGTGGGCGCATCCTCGCCTCGGCCGAGATCTTCGACCCGGTGAGCAGGCGCTGGTCGCGAACCGGCTCGATGCACGTTCCCCGCCTCGCCTACACCCTCACCCTCCTGCCCGACGGCAAGGTGCTGGCCGCGGGTGGCGCGAGCACGACGGGCGTGGCCGGCTCGGCCGGCGGCCAGGCCGTTCGCATCACGAGCAGCGCCGAGCTCTACAACCCCGCGACGGGGACATGGGCACCGACCGGATCGATGGCCGCCGGGCGCTTCGAGGCGTCCGGCACCTCGCTGCCCGACGGCGCCGTGCTCATCGCCGGCGGTTTCGGAGGCCCTCCCGCCGGCGGCCAGTTTCAACCCCTCGCGAGCACCGAGATCTACGGCTCCACCCCTGGTGCCTTCGCACCCGCGGCGAGTATGTCCGAGGCGCGGGCCGACCAGGACGCGGTCGCGCTCGCCGGCGGCGCCGTGCTCGTGACCGGCGGCCTGGGCGGCGACGGGTCCTCGGCGCTGGCGTCCGCCGAGCGCTACTCGCCGACCACCCGCACCTGGTCGGAGGCTTCCGCGATGCGGCAGGCACGCGACGCCGCGGCCGCCGCCGCGCTGCCCGACGGCTACGTCCTCGTGGCTGGGGGCCAGGCCGTCGACGGAGGTGCCCAGGAGCCCCTGGCGAGCGCGGAGCTGTACGCCCCGGCGAGCAACCGATGGCTGCTCGCCGGCACGATGGCGTGTCCGCGGAGCGAGCCGGCCATCGCGGCGCTGGCGGGCGGGAGCGCGCTGGTGCTCGCCGGAGACGCCACGTTCCCTGGGCAGGCGCCCGTCGCCCAGGGTTGCGTGGACCGCTACGCTCCTCCCACGGCGCCTCGGAGAGCCGGCAACCAATGAGGAATCTCGCGGGAGACGGAAGCGCGGACGGCGGGCCCAGTGACGATCGTGAGGATCGCGGTCCGGCCCCGAGCGACGGCCCCGGGGAGGGACCGAGGCGATGCTGAGCTTGGGCGGCCGGCGGCGGCGGGCGGAGGAGCGCGAGCCGGCGACGGCGGACGAGCAGGTCCAGCGGGCCCGGCTGCGAAAGCGGGTGCTCATCGCCACCCTCACGGCGCTGCCCGTGCTCATCGCCGCCTACGTGCTGATCTTGCTCTTCTCGCTGCCGAACACGGCCGGCACCCAGCTGACGAACGAGCAGTTCGCCGCCGCGCTCCACCAGGGTCGGATCACCAGCGCGACGATCTATAGCGTCGACCTGCGGATCGCCGGGCGCTGGACGGGCGGCCGCTACTGGGTGGCCTATGACAGCCCCGTCTCGCCCCTCTACGGCGAGATGCTGAGCCAGGTCCAGCAGGCGAACGTTCCCTACGAGGTGGATCAGCAGTCGTTGCGCCAGCTCATCGTCCCGGCCAGCATCATCCTGCCCTCGCTCATCGTCGTGGACGGGATCCTCGCCGCCTTCGTCCTCTTCGGCGTCACGAGCCAGCCGCTGCAGGGCTTCGGGAAGGCCCGCGCCCGCCGCTTCAGCGGCCAGACACGGATCACCTTCGCGGACGTGGCCGGCCTCGACGAGCCCGTCGAGGAGCTGCGGGAGGTCAGCGAATACCTGGCAAACCCGGATCGCTTCGCCTCCATGGGGGCCGCGGTGCCCAAGGGAATCCTGCTCTCGGGGCCCCCCGGGTGCGGGAAAACGCTGCTGGCCCGCGCCGTCGCGGGCGAGTCCGAGGTGCCCTTCTTCTCGATCTCCGGCTCGGACTTCGTCGAGATCTTCGTCGGCGTCGGAGCGGCGCGCATCAGGGATCTGTTCGAGGTGGCCAAGGAGTCGGTGCCGGCGATCATCTTCATCGACGAGCTCGACGCCGTGGGGAGAGGTCGCCTCGCCGTCGGCGGCCAGGACGAGCGGGAGGCGACGCTCAACCAGCTCCTCGTCGAGATGGACGGGTTCGAGTCGGGCTCGGGCGTCGTGGTCATCGCGGCCACCAACCGGGTCGACGTGCTCGATCCGGCCCTGCTGCGCCCGGGCCGCTTCGACCGGCGCGTCACCGTCGACCCACCCGACATCCGCGGCCGGGTCGGCATCCTCTCCATCCACGCCAGCGGCAAGCCCCTGGCCGCCGACGTCGACCTCACTCAGGTCGCACGGCGCACCACCGGCTTCTCCGGCGCCGACCTGGCCAACGTGGTCAACGAGGCGGCTATGCTCGCCGCCCGCCGGGGTACCCCCGAGATCGGCTCGACCCACCTCTTGGAGGCGATCGAGCGCGTCCTCGTCGGCCCCGAGCGGCGCTCGCGCATCCTCGGACCGGAGGATCGCTTCCGCCTGGCCGTACACGAGGCTGGGCATGCGGTCCTCGCCAGCGCGCTCCCCTCCGCCGACCCGGTGGAGAAGGTGTCGATCATCTCGCGCGGCCGCGCCGGGGGTATGACTTGGTTCGTGCCTGAGGGCGAGCAGGCGATGGTCACCAGCTCGCAGTTGCACAGCCGCGTCACCGCACTCCTCGGCGGCCGTGCGGCCGAGGAGCTGCTCGTCTCGGAGGTCTCGAGCGCGGCGGAGGACGATCTGGAGCGGGCGACGAAGCTGGCTCGATGGATGGTCGCTCGGCTGGGCATGAGCGCCCTCGGTCCGATCTCCGTGGGCGGCCAGGATGGAGCGGACGGGACGGTGCCCCCGCCCTCCGACGAGCTCGTCGCCCGCATTGACGGCGCGGCCGCCAAGCTGCTCGAAGACGCGGGCGCGCGCGCCGCCGAGCTGCTCCGGAGCCACCGTCCGGCCCTCGAGGCACTCGTGGCCAAGCTGGTGGAGGAGGAGAGCGTGGAGGGAGCCGACCTGCGGGCTGTGCTCGCCCCGATCGCCGGCGCCCTGGCCGATGACGCGGTAGCACGGCTCGAGGCGGACACGGCCACCCCGGCCGATGAGATCCGCGCCGCTACCTAGTTATCCCCCTAGTGGCCCGGGCGCCTCAGTCCGAGAGGCCCCGGCGGTAGCGCCAGACCCAGGTCAGCCCGACCAGGAAGACGAGCGTCGCCGTCGAGCAGTGATAGCCGGCCGGTCCCCACGAGACCTGGCCGCCCGCGGCTTGGCGGAACAGCCCGATATGGGTCAGGACCATCCACAGCCCCGCGAGGAGCACGACGACCCCGCTGTACGCCATCACGGCTACGGACCGGACGCCCGAGGACAGACAGACGGCGACCATGGCGATGACGGCCACGCCCGGAACGACGTGGTCGACGATCTCCGCGCCCGGCTTGACGTGGAGGCCGCCGAGGTAGATTCCCGGTGCCATCGCGTAAACGCCCACCACCAGGGCCACGGCAAGCAGCGGGAGCGGCGAGCCGACCCCGGTCGGTCCCGAGCCCGGTTCGTTCTCTGGCTCGACGTTCGGCGCCACGTCCCGCTGACCGTATCGATCCTCGCACGGGGCGGATCTCCGTCGCCTTCGAGGATGCGCCCCGCGGCGACCCGGACACGTACCTGTGGTCGCTGGCCCCGGGAGCCCGTCGCGTCTGACGCGCGTCAACCGCTCGCGCTCATCTCGGACGACTCGCACGCCGGGGCGGCGTGGGCCGACACCCGCTACGGCACCCTGGCGACGAACAAGCAGGTGATCGAATGCGCCAGCCCGTCCTTCACAGCGCAGTGCGGCCTGCTGCGCTCGTGAGCTGGCACATCGCCATCGCGGGCAAGGGAGGAGCGGGCAAGTCGGTGCTGGCCGGGTCGCTCGCGCGCATCGTCGCTCGGCGCGGGCATCGGGTGCTGACGCTCGACTCCGACCTCATGCCCGGTTTGACGCTCAGCCTTGGCTGCGGGATCGACAGCGCCGCGATGCTCACCGACGCGGTCGAGCGGGGCGAGGAGGGGCGCTGGCGGCTGCGCAAGGGAATCGGACCGTTCCGTGCGGTCAGCCGGTACGCCGCCGTCGGCCCGGATGGGGTCCGCCACCTGCAGGTGGGCAAGATGGACGACGGGGGACAGCCGGCGATCCAGGGCTCGGTCGCCGGCTATTTCCAGGTCGTGCATCGTTTGTCCCGCAGCCGGGCCTTCGCCGATTGGACGATCATCGGCGATCTCGCAGCCGGGCCCCGCCACCTCGTCTTTCCGCTCGCTCCTTACGCGAGTACCTTCCTGCTCATGGTCGAGCCGTCATGGAAGTCGGCGCTCACCGCGCGCCGGCTCGCGACGATCATCCGCGACGGACCCGGAGCGGCCGTGATGCCGGTAGCGAGCAAGGTACGGGGAGAGGAGGACCGCGACCTCGTGGAGAGCATGCTCGGTGAACCGGTCGCGGCGGCGATCCCGCTCGATCCCGCCGTAAGGATCGCGGAGCGCGCGGGGGTGGCCCCGCTCGATCATGCCCCCGAGTCACCGGCGATGCGGGCGATCGAGTCGCTCGCCGATGACCTGCTCGGTGTGGGCCACGGTGTGCGATCATCAGCCTCACCGTGAGCGCTGCACATAGCCAGCTCGCATGAAGGTCGCGGTAGTCGGCAAGGGCGGCGCCGGCAAGACCACGGTGTCGGGGACGCTCGCTCGGGCGCTGGGCCGCAGCGGCCATCCCGGTGCTTGCGCTCGACGCCGATGCCAACCCGATGCTCGGCATCTCCCTCGGTCTCGGCCCCGAGCGCACCGATGCTCTCGTGGGCGCCCGTCAGGCCCTCGACGAGGGAGAGGGTGAGCACCAGCCCACCGCGGAGGGAATCATCGAGGCGTTCGGAACGGACGCGCCCGACGGCGTGCGCCTGGTCGTCGTCGCGCGCCTTGAACAGTACGACCCGGGGTGAACCTGATGCGGTCTCTCACCCGAGCAGTTGCTCGCGGAGCTCGAAGGCGACGGCCGGCTCGTCCTCTGTGACATGGAGGCCGGACTCGGTACGGTGTTCAGGCTGAAGCCGGCTCAGCTCGACATCGTGGTGGTGGTCGCCGAGCCGAGCGTGAAAGGCATCGACGTCGCCCGCCGCGCCGCCGCTATGTGCGCGAGCCGCGCGCGCGTCGTCGTCATCGCCAACCGTATCCGCGAGCCCGCGGACCTCGAAGCGATTCGTGCCGCGCTCCCCGAGCATGAGCTCATCGTCGTCCCCGAGGATCCCGTCATCGCCCGCGCCGACCGTGAGGGCCTGGCGCCCGTCGACCTC
>DASZMU010000080.1:0-3028 GCA_035551695.1 Solirubrobacteraceae bacterium | reverse complement strand
GGAGGTCTTCCTTCAGCAGGTGGCGCTCGTCGCCGACGCCGACACCCGCGAGGACGATGAGGGCCTGGTGACGCTGATGACGCTGC
Source organism: Solirubrobacteraceae bacterium (assembly GCA_035551695.1). GTDB lineage: Bacteria > Actinomycetota > Thermoleophilia > Solirubrobacterales > Solirubrobacteraceae > Palsa-465. Next base: position 2,942 of record DASZMU010000080.1, on the reverse strand, counting down.
ACAACGCCAAGGGCCTCGAGTACCCGATCGTGTTCATGATCGGCTGCGAGGAGGGTGTGTTCCCGCACTCGCGGGCGCTCGACGAGGGCGGTCTGGAGGAGGAGCGGCGGCTCTGCTACGTGGGCATCACGCGGGCCGAGCGCGACCTGTATCTGACGTCGGCGCGATCACGGACGGTGTTCGGCGCACACAACTACGGAACGCCGAGCCGGTTCGTGAACGAGATTCCCGCCGAGCTGACCGACCGAGAGGTCCAGGCACCCCGCGCCTTCGGCGGGTTCCGGGCCCGCGCCACCTCGTGGGGGTCCGGCGCTCCGGATCTTCCGGCCGCCGATCAGCCGCCGCCGCCGGCGTTTGGGCTGGGCGACGATGTCGTCCACGCCGCCTTCGGTGAGGGGGTCGTGACCGGTGTCGAGCCGGGTGGGATCGTCGTCATCCGCTTCAGCCGTGATCGCGCTGAGCGCAAGCTCGTCGCCGACCTGGCACCGATCTCCAAGCGGTAGCGCGCGTGGTCACGGACGCCGAGTCGGTTGACGCCGGCGGTGAGCCACCACGCCGGACGCGCGTGCGCGTGGGCGAGCTGATCAGCGCCGGAAGCGCGCTGTTGCTGCTCGTGCTCATGTTCGCGACGAAGTGGTACGGGGTGGCCGGAGTCCCTGATCCCTCGTATGCACGTCCGGCCGTCTCCGGCGCCGAGGATGGCTGGAACGCCCTGACCGTCGTGCGCTGGGTGATTCTCCTGACGGTCATCGCGGCGGTCGGCGCAGTGTTCCTGCACGCCTCGCAGCGCACGCACGGGACGAAGACGGACACGGGCCGGCTGGTGGCGTCCCTGGGCACGGTCTGCTCGGTACTGCTGATCTATCGGGTCCTCATCGTGCTGCCCAGCGCCGGCACGGTGATCGACCAGAAGCTGGGGGCGGTCCTGGGGCTCGTATGCGCGCTCGGCATCGCGTGGGGCGGGTACGAGTCCATCCTCGAACAGCGCAGGCGCGGGAGAAGCGGTACCCATCCGGCCCACCGCGGCCGCCGCCGGGCTCTGATCAGGTCCGGTCGGCGCAGCCAGTAGGGTTGCGGCGCTTCCCATGGAGGCGATCGAGAAATGCAGCTGCGCGTGTCCCACCTTCGCCGCGGGGAGTCGATGGCCGCCACGTTCGCGGTGCTGCTCCTCGCCTTCTTCCAGGAGACGCGCAGGGCGCCGGCGCTGCCCGTCGTCATGAGCGTGATCGTGTCACCGCTCGCTCTGGTGACAACGATCGTGCTCCTCATCCGCCTGCCCACGAGCGCGGCCACCCCTCAGCTGGGTGCGTACCTCGGCGTCATCTGCGCCGCCGGGCTGGCGCTCGGCGCCTTCTATTCGATGCGCGACGAAGCCGGATGGCAGCCCGGTCCGGAACGCCACGTCGAACGGGTGCCGCTCCACTCGGCGACCCGGCGCTGACGGGTGTGGCCGGCGATGCTCCGGCACGATCCCCGGGCGGGGGACGGAGGGGGCGGCGCCGATCTAGAATCCGCCGGGATGCTTGATCGCGCGCAGGTCCTTCACGTCGCCCGTCTTGCCCGGCTCGAGCTCGACGACGACGACGTGGAGCGCATGGCTCAGGAGCTCTCCAAGGTCCTCGACCATGTCGATCGCGTCCGCGAGCTCGATCTGAGCGGGGTGCAGCCGACGTCGCATGTCATCGACGTGGCAGGCGTGACCCGGCCGGATGAGCCGGTCCCCGGTCTCTCCCACGAGGCTGTGCTGGCGGCGGCCCCCGAGCCGGTCGAGGGCGGGTTCGGCGTCCCCAGTCCGGGGCCGAGCGGCGAATGAGGGATTTGGTCGAGCTGTCCGCGGCCGAGGCGGCCGCAAAGGTCCGCGCGCGGGAAATCGACGCGACCGAGCTGTTCGACGCCTACCGTGCGCGTGCCGCCGCCGATGAGCTGAACGCGTTCACCTGGGTGGCCGAGACGGCGCCGCAGCCGGTCGACGGCACGCCGCTCGGCGGAGTGCCCGTCGCCGTCAAGGACCTCTTCTGCACCGAGGGCGTTCCCAGTCAGGCGGGCTCGCGGATCCTCGAGGGCTACCGGCCCCCGTACACCGCCACCGTCGTCTCCAAGCTGGCGGCTGCGGGCGCGCCCCTGCTCGGCAAGACCAACCAGGACGAGTTCGCGATGGGATCGTCCAACGAGAACTCGGCGTTCGGCCCGGTGCTGAACCCGTGGGATCGTGGCCGTGTTCCGGGCGGCTCCTCCGGGGGAAGCGCGGCGGCGGTCGCCGCCGGGCTCGCCCCGTGGGCGATCGGCACCGACACCGGGGGCTCCATCCGACAGCCCGCCGCGCTGTGCGGAATAGTGGGAATGAAGCCCACGTATGGAGCCTGCTCGCGGTACGGGATGATCGCCTTCGCTTCCTCGCTGGACCAAGCCGGCCCGCTGACCCGTGATGTCACCGATGCCGCGCTCCTGCTCTCGCACATGGTCGGCCACGACCGGCATGACTCCACCTCGGTCCCGTTTCCCGGGACGATCGGGATGCCGAGCGCCGTGGACCTGACCGGCATTCGGCTGGGGGTTCCGGAGGAACTGCTGGGCGGCAGCGATGATGAAGCCGGGATCGAGCCGGGTGTGCGCGAGAGCTTTGAGGCGACTCTGAAGCTGGCCGAGAGCCTGGGAGCTCACGTCGACTCCTGCCGCTTGCCCCACGCCCCACACGCGCTGTCGGCGTATTACCTCATCGCGCCCGCAGAGGCCTCGGCGAACCTGGCTCGCTATGACGGCGTGCGCTTCGGCCTTCGCGTCGCCGGCGACGCGGACCTGGAGACCATGTACAGCCGCACGCGCGCCGTCGGCTTCGGCCCGGAGGTCAAGCGCCGGATCATGCTCGGCACGTACGCCCTGTCCAGTGGCTACTACGAGGCGTACTACGGAACCGCGCTGAAGGTCCGGACGAAGATCGCCGA
>DASZMU010000079.1:0-15580 GCA_035551695.1 Solirubrobacteraceae bacterium | reverse complement strand
CAGCCGCCTAGCCCGCAACCAAGCCGCCGCTCCCAGCACACCTGAAATCGGTGTCAAGCGTGGACGGCGGGCGCCTAACCCGTGGCGAGCGTCACCGCAGCCACGAAAAAGCCCCGCAAACGGCCAAACGTGAAGACCTCGCTTTCTTTAGAACTCCCCGTCAAGCAGAGCCGAGCATGCCTCCACGCACGCACGGCACACGCTCTCGCAGATGGCGCAGTGCCGATGGTGCTGAGCGTGCCGGGCGCACTCGTCGGCGCAGCTTGCACACGTGCGGACGCAGGCCTGTAACAAGAGCTGGACAACGGCCGGCTCGGAGTCGGCGGGCCGCGAGAGAAGCCGGGCCGTCGCCTCGCACACGTCCGCGCAGTTCAGGCACCGCGCGATACACGTCCGCATCTCCGCGACATCGTCCTCCACGAGGTCCGCGTTGGCGCAGGACGTGCACGATTGGACGCATCGCAGACAGGCGTCGATCGCTGCGGCGACCGGCTCTGCACCGAGCGGCACACCCCCCGGCACGGTCTCGATCATGTCTTTGGTGTCGGTCACGCTCGACCCCCCGCATGTTGAGGAGCACCCGAGGGCGCACCAGGGCCCACTCGACTCCAGTGGCAACAGCATAACTCCGCGCTTCGCTGCCTCAAAGGTGGGGTTGACGCGATGCCCTGCCGCGGAGAAAATCGGGTGATCCCACCGGAGGAGGCCGCGCATGTCCTGGAAGCTCGAGGGGTCCTACTTCGAGACGTGCTCGTGCAATGTCGTCTGCCCCTGCACCGCGTCGCTGGCGCTCGCCGCGACGCGGGACCGCTGCCGCGTCACGCTTGTCTTCAACGTAAAGGAGGGTCAGGTCGAGGGCACCAACGTGAGCGGACTGACCGTCGCCGCGGTCGCGGACACACCGAAGATCATGAGTGAGGGCAACTGGCGCATCGGCGTGTTCATCGATGCCGCCGCGTCCGACGATCAGGCCGAGAAGCTGGGCGGCGTCTTCTCAGGGGCGCTGGGTGGTCCGATGGAGGCGCTGGGCCCCCTCGTCGGCGAGAACCTCGGTGTCGAGCGGGCGCCGATCGAGGTGCGCGAGGAGGGCCTGCACCACTCGGTTCGGATCGGGGACGCGGTGGACTTCGAGATCGAGGACGTCGTACCGTTCGGAGCCCAGACCGGCGAGCCGGCCCGTCTCACCGGGATCTTTCACCCCGCCGGCTCGGAGCTGACGATTGCTCACGCGACCCGCTCGAGGATCGACGCCTTCGGAATCGAGTACGAGGGCAACGCCGCGTTCTCGAGGTCCCAGTTCTCGTGGTCGGCGTGACGGCAGCGGCAGCCATCAGCGACCCGCCGGCCGAGCGCCGCGAGCTCGCGGCGGCGTTCGCGGCCGTCCGCTCGCGCCTCGGCCTGGTGTTGCTGCTGCTCGCGCTGGCCGCCGCGGCCTGGTGGCTCACCGCCAGGCAGATGGCCTGGATGGACGCCGGGCCGGGCACCGACCTCGGCACGCTCGGCTGGTTCTGCGGCGTGTGGTTGGTGATGATGGCGGCCATGATGTTCCCCTCGCTGGCGCCGACCACCGCGCTGTACGCGCGTATGACCCGCCGGCGAGGCTGGAGCCGCCCGCTCCTGTTCACCGCCGCTTACCTCGTGGTCTGGGGTGCGACGGGGCTGATCGCCTACGGCGTGTTTCGCCTCGGCCGGACCGCTTTCGGCGGCGACCTGGCCTGGAGCGCGGGCGGGCGGTGGGCCGCCGGCGGGGTCCTGGCCGTCGCCGCCCTGTACGAGCTGACACCGCTGAAGAACGTCTGCCTGGGGAAGTGCCGTAGTCCGCTCGGTTTCTTGCTGGGAACGTGGCGCGACGGGAAGCGAGGCGCGCTCGAGATGGGATCAAGGCATGCCGCGTGGTGCTTTGGCTGTTGCTGGGCGTTGATGGCTGGGCTCTTCGCCCTCGGCGCCATGAGCCTCACATGGATGGCGTTCATTGCCGCCCTGATCGCGTTGGAGAAGACGGTCCCATGGCGCCGGGTCGCGACATGGGGCACTGCAGGCATCCTGATCGCGCTCGCGGTCGCCGTCGTGGCCACACCCGGGGACGTGCCGGGGCTCGTGATCCCCGGCAGCACCGGCCACGGCATGCACTCCATGAGTGCGATGCCGTAGCGATCCCCGGAGATCAGACACCCTCAGATCGCAGCCAGGCGAGCGTCGCGTCCAGCCCGCCGGCATAGCTCGTGCGCGGCACCCACCCCAGCACGGTGCGGATCTTGCGGTTGCTGAACAGCTGATCGGCACCCAGCACGTGCACGGCCTGGCGCGAGAGCAGCGGCCGCGTCCGCAGCCCGGCCGTCCGACGGAGCAGCCGGTAGCCCTGCTCGAGCGTGAAAGCGATGCCGTTCGCGGCCCGGAAAGGCAGACTCCAGCGTGGGCCCTGACAGCCCAGCCCCCGGGCGAGGTCATCGGTGAACTGCCTCCAGGTGACGTCGAGCCCGTCGGTGATGTTGAAAGCCTGCCCGGGCGCGGCATCGTGGCCGGCCGCCAGCACGGCGGCATCGATGAGGTTGTCGACATAGACGAGGCCGGCGACGGGGCGGCCACTGTCGATCAGGAGCATGTTTCCGCCCCGGATCGCGCGTGCGATGTCACCGATCACCTCCCGCGACCGGGGCCCGTAGACCGTCGCCGGTCGCAGGATCACGGCCGCCAGTCCGCGGGCAGCCTCGGCGCCTCGGACCTCGCGCTCGGCATTGAGCTTCGTCTGGGCATACCAGTTGGAGAAGTGGCGTCCGACATACGTCTCGTCGATCTCATCTCGGCCCCGGTGGCCATAGACGTCGGTGGTACTGAAGTGGACGAACCGCTCGACCGAGCCGCCGGCGGCAGCGTCGAGCAGGTTCTGCGTCCCGCGTACGTTGACGCGCGAGATCTCGGCGACGGTGGCCCAATCCGAGACCATTGCGGCGCAGTGGAACACAACACGGCAGCCGGCAGCCGCCCGGACCAGCGAGTCAGGATCCTGAAGGTCTCCCTCGACGATCTCCACGTCGAGCCCGTCGATCTGCGAGGTGTCGCTCGTGGGCCGCGCCAGGCAGCGCACGTGCCAGCCCTCCCCAGCCAGGCGAGCCGCCAGATGCCCGCCGATGAACCCGGTTGCGCCCGTGATCAGACAGCCTCCGGCGGACGCCGGGCCAAGCGCACCGAAGCTCGTCCGTGCCCCGGAACTCACCCGGACCGGCTGGCCGCCCGGCGACGGATCGTCGCGGTCGCAATGTCTCGCACGATCGCCCAGTTCTTGCCGACCGCGCCGTGACAGTCGGCGAGCACCGCGTCGAGGGCATCGAGGAAGAAGGCCGCTTCAGGCTCGGACAGGGTCAAGGGCGGGAGCAGCTTGATCACGTCGTTCTTTCCTGCCGCCATCGTGATCACACCATGGTCGCGGTGCATCGGGATCACGATCAGCTGAGGGAAGAGGCCCTCGCTCGCGGCGTGAATGAGACGCCAGTTCAGCCGCTGGAGCCGGGAGCTGGGCGCGCACAGCTCGATGCCGATCATCAGCCCGGCTCCGCGAACCTCCTTGACCATCTCGTAGCGCTCCTGTAGGTCGCGTATCCCGGCGATCAGCAGGGTCCCCACGCGTGCCGCGTGATCGACGAGACCGTCACGGTCGATGACCCGCAGGGTGGCGAGACCCGCGGCCATCGACAGCCGATTGCGACCAAACGTCGACTGGTGGATGTAGCTGCGCTCCAGCGTGCCGACTGCCTTCGCGCGGATGGCGCGCCGTGTGACCATCGCCGCCACCGGCATGTAGCCGCCGCTGAGCGCCTTCCCCACCAGCACGAAATCCGGCTCCAGTCCCCAGTGCTCCAAGGCAAAGAGCTTGCCGGTCCGGCCAAGGCCGGTCTGGATCTCGTCGACGACGAAGAGCGTCCCGTAGCGCCGGCAGAGCGCCTGCGCCGCCTCCAGGTAGCCGTCCGGGGCGGCCGTGACGGTGCGGCCCTGGATGGGCTCGACGATGAACGCCGCCACGTCCTTCGCCCGCAGCGAGGCCTCCAGTTGCTCCAGGTCGCCGAACGGAACGCGGTCACATCCCGGCAGGAGCGGGCCGAACCCGTCCTTGAAGAATTCGTCGCCCACCATCGACAGCGGCCCAAGGGTGACACCGTGGAAGCTGTTCTCGCAGGAGATCAGCCGCGGGCGGCGCGTCGCGGCCCGCGCGAACTTCATCGCCGAATCGACCGCCTCGGCGCCGCTGCTCGTGAAGAACACGGCGTCGAGTCCCGGCGGGAGCCGCTCCGCCAGGGCCTCGGCGAGCAGGCCGGCGAGAACCGAGTAGTGGATCTGCACCCCATCCACGAGGTCGCTCGCCAGCGTCGCCTGCAGTACCTCCCGCAGATCCGGATGGTTATGCCCAAGGCTGGCGAATCCCTCCCCGGTGTGGAAGTCGAGGTAGGCGCGCCCGGTTGCGTCGTAGAGATACGAGCCGCGGGCGGAGACGTATTCCTTGTCGAAGCCGATGATCCGCAGGACGTCGACGAACGCGGGATCGATGTGACGCGCCGCCAGATCAAGCGTCTCCTCGGCGCGCGCGACGGTGTCCGCGACGACACCGAGCGGGTCGGCGACGCGGAGGTCTGTTGAGTCGTCCATGACCATCGGCCGTGGAACCATACGACAGTGGACCATCGCTCCGGTTCACGGCCCACTGTGGGCGAGAGGGCCGTCGGTTGCCGTCGCCCCGGCCGAGGGGCCGACGGCTCAGCCCACCGTCCGGGAGATCTGCTCCGCCTCGACGTGAGCTGGACGTTCGGCTGAAGGCCACAGGAGCGGGCGATCATTAGGCTGAGGGCGATGAGTCGTCTCAACGGCACCCGCGTCCTGGTCACCGGGGCCACGAGCGGCCTCGGGCTCGCCATGGCCCGAGCGCTGTGCGCTGCCGGAGCGCGCGTGGCCGTCACGAGCCGCGACCGCGCCCGCGCCGAGCGCACCGCTGCTGATCTCGGAGAGGAGGCGCTCGCCGTGGAGCTGGACGTCCGGGACGAGTCATTGGTGGCGGCCGCCGTCCAACGGACGCTCGCCGGCCTGGGCGGGATCGACATGCTCGTCAACAACGCCGGAATCGGAATGCGAACTGTCAACACGCGGTTCATGTCCGAGCCGCAACCGTTTTGGGAGGTTCCGCCCGCGGGTTTTCGAGATGTGCTGGAGACGAAGGCGACCGGCTCGTTCCTGACGGCGCGTGCAGTTGCGCCGCTGATGCTCGAGCGCGGAGCCGGAAGGATCGTCAACATCTCGATGAACGAGCAGACGATGGTGAGACGTGGCTTTGTCCCCTACGGCCCCTCGGGCGCAGCAGTTGAGGCTCTGTCACGCGTCATGGCTGCGGACCTCGCCGACACGCCGGTCACGGTCAACCTTCTGCTTCCCGGCGGCGCGACCAACACGGGGATGATCCCGGACGAGATGCCGGCCGAGGTCCGCCGCGGGCTACTGGACCCCGCGATCATGGGGCCGCCGATCGTCTGGCTGGCCTCCGATGAGGCCACCGGCGTCCACGATCAGCGGATCGTGGCGACGGAATTCGAGCAGTGGCTGGCGACCCGCTGAGGTTGTTTGCGTCCGACTCAGTGGACTCCGCGCGCGACGCATAGCCGCTGGAGCTGCTCCATCGCCTCGGCCGTCCGGCTGGGTAGCGCCTCCAGCGCCGCAGCCGCCGCTCGCAGGTCGGCGATCGTCACCGCGCGCGCCTCGAGCGCGAAGCGGCCGAGCCAGCGCACCGCCGCGCGCTCATAGCGCCTGCGGTCACCGTCACGCAGCACGAGGCAGATGCGCAGCGCGTCGTCCAGCGCGATCTGCGGCAGCTCCCGGGCCGCTCCGAGAACGAGGAGCTCGTTCCCGGTCTCGAGGGCACGGCGAAATCTGGCATAGGCGCTGCCGTCGCTTGTCACGAACGTATGTTCGCATCGGCCTCCGACGGATGTCAACCCACGAGCGGTCGTCACCGGCGGTGCGCGATCCGCACAGCACGGCGCGTGGCCGCTCGCGAGCTACGACATCAGCGCTGTTACAGAATGGTGGGCAGCAGCGATTGCTGAGGGGCCGGGGCCGGGCAGTTGACCGTGGCCCCTGCGTTCGCGAGGGTGTTCGCGAGCGAGGCACCTCCGAAGAACATCGTGGGTGCGAACAGTCCCGTTTGGGTGGAGTTCAGAAGCTGGCAGACCTGCGGGTCGACGCTGGGAGCCGCGGACGTCGCGGCACTCGCGCTCGCCGCCGGGACGGCAACGGCCAGCACGGCGGTGACGGCCGCGAGAGCAGCCAGAGGCTTTCGGTGAGACAACATGATCAGTAGACCCTCCTTCGTACCGGACGGCCGGAGCCGCCCGTCGATGTTTGACCGCGAGCTATGGATGGTTCCGCCGCGCGTGCACCGCGTCTGCTGTCCCGCAGGACGATTTGAAGCTGGCAATCAGCGCTTGCAAACCGCCACATGACCTGTCGCGCGCGCCGGCTCGGCGAACCTCTGACATCGCCGGAACGGGCGGTCGCGACGTCGCCGGTCGAATCCGCGCCGTGGGCCAAGCGTCGCAGGTCGAATCCGGGCCGTGGGCCATGCACCACGCGCCAAATCAAGAAGGCGCGCGGTGATCTGGCGCAATCTGGGAGCAGAGAGCGTGCGTCTGGTGACAAACCTTCACCAGCGTCCGCGGTTTGGCGCATCCTGCACGCCAAAAATCGGAGCCAGGCGGTCCACCGACGCCGGGGGCCCGTCCGGGCGCTGCTGACCCTTCCTGAAGTGCGCCGTTTGACCCCACCCGCTGCCGGCTCGCACTGCCGGCCCGTCAGGCGGCCGGAGCCAGGGCTCGGCAGACGGCCGGAGCCGGCTCGTCAGGGTGACCGGGGCCGGTCGTCAGGCGGCGGCCGGAGGCGGCTCGTCGTCGAACCGGGCGGCGCGCTCGCTCCGCCGGCGCTCCTCGAGCTTGCGACGCAGGTAGCTCGCCTTGTCCGCCCGCCGGAGATGACGCTCCGCGTCGGCCGCGTTCTCAGCATCGGCGAGCCGTTCACGCTCGGCGCGCTCCTCCGCGAGCTGACGGAGCTTGAGCTCTTGCGTGGGCGGGTCTTCGGCGGTCATGCTGTGAACGATAACTCCCGCTTCAACATCCGAGCTTTGGTTTAGCTGGCGGGGATCTGCTAAAGTTCACTTTATAAGTTGAGTTAGTGCTCATGCTGCCCATGGTCGATATCCACCAACACGTCTGGACGACACCTCTGCTCGATGCGCTCGCCGGGCGTGAATGCCTCCCGTTCGTCCGCCGTGACGATGGGCTGACCGTGTTGCATTGCGGCGGTGAGCTGCCGTACGTGATCGACACAGAAGCCGAGTCCGCGGAGCGCCGGGCGCATCTGCTCGGCCTCGACGGCCTCGACCGGGCGGTCGTCGCGCTCTCCAGCCCAATCGGCGTCGAAGCCCTGCGTCGCGACGTCGCGCTGGAGCTGATCTCCGCCCATCTGGACGGGGTGCTGGCGCTCGGCGCCGGCTTCGCGGCCTGGGGGCCGATCCCGATCACGGCCCCTGATCCGGCCGACGTGGACGGCGTGCTCGCCCGCGGCTGCGTCGGCGTCTCGATTCCCGCGGGTGCGATCGCCGGCCGCGAAGGGCTCGATGCCCTCCGCCCGGTGCTCGAGCGGGTGCAGTCGCACGACGTCGCGCTGTTCGTGCACCCCGGCGGCGTCGCGACCCGCCACGCACGCGAGGCACCGATGAACGAGCCGCTGTGGTGGCGGGCGCTGACCGACTACGTGTCCCAGATGCAGGCGGCATGGCTGACGTTCGCGACGTATGGACGGCGGGAGCTCCCGCGGCTGCCGGTCGTCTTCGCGATGCTCGCCGGCGGCGGCCCGCTGCTCAGCGAGCGCCTGGCGACTCGCGGCGGCCCCGCCGTCGACCTCACCGACCCGCTCACCTTCTATGACACCTCGAGCTACGGCCCACGCACCATCGAGGCCATGGCGGGCTGGGTCGGCGCTCGGCAGCTCGTCTACGGCTCGGACCGGCCGGTGGTCGAGCCGGTGCCCTCCGGCCGCGACGCGGAGCTGATGGGCAACGCGGGACGCCTGTTGAGCCGGGCGGGAGCACCCGCATGAGCCTGTCGCCGCCGGAGCTGGAGCGGTTCGCCGCCGAGTTGGCGGCCACGCCGGAGCGCTGGAGCCATTTCGTTCGCCACGCGGAGGACGTCCGGGTGTTCGAGCAGATCGTGGACGACGAGGACGTCAACGCGTGGGTCATCTGCTGGAGCCAGGATCAGGACACCGGTTTTCACGACCACGACGATTCGGCCGCCGCCATCACGGTTGTGTCAGGACGCGTCCGGGAGGACCGGCTGACGCTGGGGGGCCCGCCGCGCTCGCGGGAGCTCGGAGCGGGAACGACCTTCACGGTGCCGCCGGTCGCGATCCACCGAGTGCTGCACGCCGGCGATGCACCGGCGGTGACGATCCATGCGTACTCGCCGCCCCTGCGGCGAACCGGCGCCTACCGGGTCGGTCCGGACGGCCAGCTGGAGCGGGAGTCGCTCCCGTTCGAAGCCGAGTTGCGCGGCGAGCCGGTCGCCGCCTGAGCCTGAGTCCGCCGAGGCGCCAGGGAATCGTCTCCGGGCGATTCCCGTTAGCGTCAGCCTCGTGTACCGGAGCGTCGCTCACGATGGAGTGCATGACGCGGTGGCGATCGAGGAGCCGCTCGAGATCCGGGTGTCCGGCGTGGCGCTTGCCGTCGCCATGCGCACGCCGGGCCACGATGAGGAGCTTGCACTCGGCTTCCTGTACGGCGAGGGGCTGATCGACGGCCCGCGCGAGGCGGGGCTCACCGAGGATCTCGCCAACAACACGATCGAGGTCGGCGGCCCGCTGACCCGCGACCCGGGCGTGCGCCGGTTCTACACGACCTCGTCGTGCGGGGTGTGCGGCAAGGGCGCACTGGAGGAGGTGGCCGTGCTCAGCGCGCCGCTGTCGGCGGAGCCGGCGATCCCCCGCGCGCTGGCGGCCGAGCTTCCGTCCCGCCTGCAGCAGCCCGGATTCGACCGCACCGGCGGTCTGCACGCCACCGGCCTGTTCGACGCTGAAGGGCGGCTGCTCTACAGCCGCGAGGACGTCGGCCGCCACAACGCCATGGACAAGGTCGTGGGCCGCGCCCTGCTCGAGGGCCGCCTGCCGATGAGCGGTCACGTGCTGTGCGTCAGCGGCCGCCTGTCGTTTGAGCTTGTGCAGAAGGCGGCGGTCGCGGGTGCGCCGATCCTCGTCGGCGTCGGCGCCCCCAGCTCGCTGGCCGTCGAGCTGGCCGACGACCGCGGCTTGACCCTGTGCGGGTTCGCGCGGCGCGGGAACCTCAACGTGTACACGCACGCGCAGCGGATCACCGGATAGGTCACACGGTTCCGGCGCCTCGCTCCGCTTCGAGCGCCGAGAAACCTCAGGCGGCGGCCAGCTCGGCGAGCGCGGTGAGCTCCTCCTCGGCGGACCACGCGCCCACTGACGCTCTGATCAGGCCGTGCGACGGGATGCTGCGCACGACGAAGCCCGCCTCAGCCAAACGCGACACCTCGGCGTCGACGTCGTCGGCCTTCCAGGCCACCAGCGTCGATCGGCCCCGCGGCCCCACCTCGAGCCCGCGCTCGGCCAGCCGCTCGGCCAGGCCGCCGGCGAGCGCGGCGGCGCGCTCGTTCACCCACTCCAGGCCAGCATCCTCGAGGACGCCGAGCGACGCAAGCGCCCAGGCGCTGCGCATCCCCGGTGGGAAGCCGTGGTCGAACCGGCTGGCGTGCTCGGCGGGCGGTGAGTCCAGCGCCTGCTTGGCGTCGGCGAGCGAGCCGTAACCGGGCCAGGGGACGAGCAGTTCGTCCAGCTGGTCACGGCGGACGTACAGGCAGCCGCTGCCCTCCGGCCCACACAGCCACTTCTGCCCGGAGCCGGCATAGAAGGCACAGCCGAGGGCCTCGACGTCGACCGGCACCGCGCCGATTCCCTGAGCCGCGTCGAGCAGCACCGGGACGCCCGTGGCCACGAGCGCCGCGGTGTCGACGACGCGCCCGCTGACCCACGAGACGTGGGAGCAGGCGACCAGCCGGGTGGCCGGCCCCACCTCGTTGGCGATCTCGGCGAAGGGGACGATCTTGATCCTGACTCCCCTCGCGCGCTTGAGCCGCCCCAGCGGCGCGAGCAGGCCCGGGTGCTCCTCGTCGCTGGTCACGATCTCGTCGCCGGAGCGCAGATCGAGGCCGGAGAGAACCGTGTTGACCCCGTCGGTCGTCGAGCCGGTCAACGCGACGTCGACGGCTTCGCACCCCAGGACGCGGGCATAGCCGGCTCGCAGGCTTGCCGCCAACTCGATGACCGACTCCATGTACGGCTTTCCAGACCTGCCCCGGCTCAGCTCGGCGTCGATCCGCGCACGCACGGCGTCGGCGGCCTGTCGCGGCAGCGGGCCCTCGGTGCCGGCGTTCAGATAGGAGACCCGGTCGAAAACAGGAAACTGCGCTCGGAATTCGGCAGGATCAGGCACGGGCGCATCTTAGAGTCTCGGTGCCGGCCCAGCCGTCGCGCGGTCAGCCTACGGGCAGCCCGGCCTTGCGGCAGGCCTCCGCGACGCTGCGAGCCGGCAGCCCCGTCACCCCACCCGGCACGCCGACGCCGGCGCACAGGGCCCTGGCCGCCGCTCCGCAACGATCGATCTGAGCGCCCCCGGTGGAGTATGCGAGGGCCACCGAGATGCAGCCGTGGCCGGACGGCTTCGTGCTCGAGGCAAACGAGATGACAAGCGCCACGGCGAGCACGACGAGTGCGGCGGCGACGCCGCCGATCATCCACTTCTCGCGTGGTCTGATCGCCGTCCGTCGGCGAACGGTCTCGGCGTGACCCGGAGGGAGGATCAACATGCAGCCGCGAGTCTACGGCCGCGAGCTGGCTTTCCTCGGCGTTCCGTTCGGTTTGCGCTTGGGGGCCCCCTCGGACTTGCGCTTGCCGGCCCCGTCACCGCTCTTCTCGAGCTCGCGCTTGAGCACCTTCCCCGTCGGGTTGCGGGGCAGCTCGTCGAGAAAGACAACCTCGCGGGGGACCTTGTAGCGCGCCAGGTTGTCCTTGACGTAGCCCTTGACCTCGTCCTCGGAGAGCTTGTGGCCGTTGCGCAGGACGACGAACGCCTTGAGCCGCTGGCCGAACTTCTCGTCGTCGACGCCGATGGCGGTCGCCTCCTCGATCGCCTCGTGCCCGCTCAGCAGCTCCTCCACCTCGGCGGGGAACACGTTCTCGCCGCCGGAGACGATCATCTCGTCGTCACGGCCGTCGATGAACAGGCGGCCCTTGTCGTCGAAGTGGCCGACATCGCCGGAGGACATCAGGCCCTCGAGCAGCTCCTTCGTCTCGCCTCCGGTGTAGCCCTCGAACTGCGCGCTGTTTCCGACGAAGATCCGCCCGGTGACGCCGGGTTCGGTGATCTCCTTGCCGTCGTCGAAGAGCTTGACGACGACCCCGCGGACGATCTTGCCGACGCTCGCGGGCTCCTCGGCGAGATCCTGCGGCGTCGCGATCGTCGCGTACGCGATCTCCGTGGACCCGTACATGTTGTAGACGACGGGGCCGAACGCCGTCAGCGACCGTTTGACCAGGTCGGTGCTGAGCGCCGAGCCGCTGACGAAGATCACCTTCAGCTTGGAGAGGTCGCGCTTGTTGACGGCCACGTCGCCGAGCTCGAGTATCCGCTGCAGCATCACGGGGACGACGGTGAGTGCGGTCGCCTCGTTGTCCTGGAGGCTGTCGAGCGTCGTCTCCGGATCGAAATGGCGGCGGACGACGAGGGTCGAGCCCAGGGCGAGGCTGAGCGCCATGCTGGCAAAGCCAAGGGCATGGAACATGGGCACGGCGAGCTCGCTGGTCTCGCGCGCACGCAAGGGCACCTTGCTCAGGAGCCCGCCGATGAGGCCGAGCGACCTCGGCTCGTCGCGAGGGGCGCCCTTCGGCGTGCCCGTGGTGCCGCTGGTCAGGATCACGATCTTCGGGGCCTTGCCCGCCTTGGCCGGGGAGCTGGTGTCACCGCCTCGTATCAACGACTCCAGCGAGTCGTCGACCTTCTCCGGATGCTGTGAGTCATCGTCCACCCACGCGCGCCAGCGGCCGTGCGGGGGCTCCACGCCCTTCAGCGTCTCCGAGTACTCGTCGTCGTAGACCAGCAGGTCGGTGCCCTCGCGGTCGGCAACCTCGCGGATCTGAGGACCGGCGAACGACGTGTTGAGCAGGATGATCTTCGCGCCGACCTTGGCGGCGGCGAACACCGCCTCCAGGAATCCTCGGTGGTTGCGGACGAGGATCGCCACCCCGTCGCCGGGCTTCAGCCCTTTCTCGCGCCATGCGTTGGCGATCGCGTTCGTGCGCTCGTCGAGCTGTCGGTACGTGACGTCCCCCCGTTCGTCGCGCACCGCGACGCGGTCGCCGTTGCGGATGGCGCCGATCGTCACGGCTCCGGCGAGCATCCCGTAGCGCTCGAAGGCGAGCAACATCTGGGCGATCTTGTGAGGCAGCTCGGGCCGCACCATTCCGCTGCGAATACAGACCGCCGCGAAGTACGCCTCGTCCCCGAAGCGCTCCACAA
The DNA here is from genome assembly GCA_035551695.1 of Solirubrobacteraceae bacterium. Classification (GTDB taxonomy): domain Bacteria; phylum Actinomycetota; class Thermoleophilia; order Solirubrobacterales; family Solirubrobacteraceae; genus Palsa-465. Next base: position 2,958 of record DASZMU010000079.1, on the reverse strand, counting down.
GGTTGAGGCCACCCCCCAGCAGGCTCTTCACCTCGCTTGGAAGCAGGCCCAACAGATCGACTTCTACCATGGTGTTCTCCTCACCGGGACGCGCAGCTTAGGGGAAGCGGCACCGCTCCGAGCCGGTTATGACTGGTTAGGTTGCCCCCCGCGGGGTAGTACCGCTCGATGTTCGGATCCTTGATTACCCGGCCCATGCGGATTGCCACACGCGGCGTCCAGATCACGCTTCACGGAGCCCACGAGGCCATCGACCTCGCCGAGGGCTTGGTGGGACTCGTGGCCTCCCGGTTCACCGGCGGGCAGGGCCACCACAACGGCAACGGGACGGCAGCCCCGGGCTCGGCAGAGCCGTCCGCGTGGCGGGGGCCTGCGGCCAGCTCCACCTCGTCGCCTCGCGACAGGCCGTCACCCGCCCCCAGCCGGCCCGGGCGGCGCCCCGCGTCCCGGCCGCCCAGACCCCCGGCCGGAGACCGCCCTGCGCCCCCCGCCGGAGAGCGAATCCCACCGCCGGCCAGCGAGCCGGCCGCACCGCCGGCCGCCGAGCCGACCGCACCCGCCGCCAATGGATCGACGGTACCGGCGCCCACCGTGCCGCCGGCTGGGCGCGATATGAGTCGAGACGACCGATCCGTCGCCGAGATCGTCGACGCCGGGGCGCCTGAACCGCTGATGCCTGAAGCCGGGCACGTCTCCGAAGAGCCGGAGCTCGTCGAGGAGGTCGCGGAGCCCGGCGCCGAGGACGGTGCCGGCGCGCAGGTGCGCATCGCCGAGCCGTGGGAGGGCTACCGGACGATGAAAGCCGCCGACGTGATCGACCGCCTCTCGTCGGTCTCCGTCGAGGTGCTGGCGACGGTCGAGCTCTACGAGCTCGCCGGGCGCAACCGCACGTCGGTTGTCGCCGCCGCGCAGCGCGCGCTCAAGCGGGCCTCCCCGCCGCGCTGACACAGTTCCGTAATGCGCCGGGGCGAGTAATCGGCCCTATGTTCCGATTACTCGCCCAGGTCACTTCCTAGTACGACTAGTACGGCACGTAGATGTAGCCACCGCCGTAGCCACCGCCCGGGTAGCCACCGCCGTAGCCGGGATACCCGCCACCGCCGTAGCCGCCACCGCCGTAGCCGTAGCCACCGCCGCCGTAGCCGCCGGACGAGCCTGAGCCGGCACCGGGATAGCCGGAGCCCGCCGATCCACTCGTGGGAATCGCGCCGCTTGAGTCAGCGGTCCACGTCACCGAGAAGGACGAGCCGTCGGACGACAGCGCTGAGGGCGTCGCACCGGCGGAGCCGCTCGGCGCCGTGGGGTCGTAGCCCGCGAAGCCGAGGTTCCCGGCGCTGGGGCTAAGGGTCACTGCCGTCGCGGACCAGCTGGGGTCCGAGATCGTTCCTGTGTGACCGTCCGACGTTGTCGCGGATGCATTGGTGAACTGCACGGTGCCGAAGTCGGCGAGCGGCATGGGCGTGCAATTGGACGCCGACTGCCCGCATGAGGACGGGGCCTCAGCGACCCATTCGGCGCTCGACACGTCCGGATTGCTCATCTGGAGCGTCTTGGAGAACGATCCGCCGGTTGTCTGGTCAGACAGCGAGACCGTCACGTTGGAGCCGTTCACGGTGACCGTGCCGGACATGTGGTCTCCGGGATGGATCGACATGTTGACCTTCACGGGCGCGCTGGGCACGAGCTCGTACCAGGCGAAGTAGCTGGGGGTCCCACTGGCCGAGCAGTCGGCCTCAGTGCCGGTCTGCTCCAGGGAGTTGCTCTGGCCGGAGCCGCCGAGGCCCACCCAGAAGGCGGAATAGCCCTGGCCGCTCGTGCACGTGGCAGTTGGCGCGACCCAGCTTCCGGACACGCTCTTGAATTGCTGATTGGACGAGCCCGAGCCGCCGGCCACGTAGCCGGCCCAGTTCTCGCTCGACGCCTGTTGGACGTCGGTCGCCGCCGACGCTGCCGGGACGACGCCGAGCACGCAGGCGGCCGTCGCGGCGAGGATGGGAACTGCACAGTTGAGCTTCATGAATCGACTGTGCGCCGAACGATGAAGAGGGCATTACGAGTTGATGAAGAGGTTAGTGAACGTCAGCCGGCGATCGCGGCCCGGGCCCGCGCCAGCCGCACCGCCCGGGACAGCGTGTCGACGTCGTACGCGTCCTGGTGGCGGTGGCCGTTGATGAAGAACGTCGGCGTGCCGGATACTCCGCTGAGGTCCGCGGACTCGACGTCCTCGGCGATGTGCGCCGCCCCCTTGCGCTTGCGCACGTGCTCGCGGAACTGCTCCATATCGAGCCCCAGTTGCTCGGCGTGGCCGAGGATCGCCTTCAGAGTCAGGTCGTCCTGATGCTCCAGCATCAGGTCGTGCATGTCCCAGAAACGCCCCTGACGTCCAGCCGCCTCGGAGGCCTCAGCCGCCATCTGGGCGTGTGGGTGGACGTCGTTGAGCGGCAGGTGGCGCCACACGTAGCGCAGGTCGCCGAAATCCGAGAGCAGCTCGCGGACCACCGGCTCGGCCTGCCCGCAGTACGGGCACTCGAGGTCGCCGTACTCGACCAGCGTCACCGACGCATCCTCGGGGCCCCGGATGTGGTCGCGCTCTGGATCGACGGGGACGGCGAGATCGACGATCGTCTCCCCGCCGCCGACCAGGGCCCGCAGCTTCAGCCTTTTCGGCAGTCGCTCCGTGACCCGCAGCACCAGGGCGCTCGCGACCGGCGCCAGCACCAGGGTCGTCATCACTCCGAGCTTGGCCTCCGCCAGGACCTGCCCGTGAAAGGCAAGCGTGGCGATCAGCAGCGACACGGTGAATCCGATGCCGGCGATCGCGCCGCCCCCCAGCACCGATGCCCAACCGACCGGCAGCGTGATGCGGCCCCGGCCGGCGCGCGTCAGCAGCGCCGCGGCGCCGGTGATGCCGATCGGCTTACCGAGCAGGTAACCGAGCACGATTCCCAGCGTCACCGG
>DASZMU010000078.1:0-4435 GCA_035551695.1 Solirubrobacteraceae bacterium | reverse complement strand
CGCAGGCTCGAAGGCGCCCACGCACCTCCACTCGAGACAGCCGTCCGAGCAGCTTCACGTGGTCACCGACACCGGTACGGGAGATGGCGGCCAGGATCCGCGACGCGTCGCTGGCTTCGCCCACCGCAGCGGAAGGGTCAGCCCCCACGATCTCCAGTTCGGCGGCTACCCCCTGAGCTCGCAGCAGCGCTACCGCCCGCACCGAATACTCGTGGCCCTTCAGCCATCGCAGGTCGCCGATGCTGAGGATGCGCAGGGACGCCGGCAGCGCGTCCGGCCGAGCCTCGCCGGCTGCCGCAGAGAAGAAGCTGGTGTCCACGCCCGGGCGGATCAGCCAGGCGCGGCGGGGATCCATCCCGAGCGCAGCCGCCTCTGCGGCGATCGCCTCCGACACGCAGTGCGTGGCGTCAACCCGCTCGAAGACCTCCCGCAGCGCCCTCCGGAAAGGAGCTGATCCGGGTGCGTGCGGGAGCACGTTGACGTTGGATCCGCGACAGCTGACGACGGTTGGGCAGCGCCACACGCTGGCCATCGGAAGCAGATCGATCGCACCCGTCGGCCATTCGAAATGGACAATATCCGGGTCCAGCGCCGCCAGCGGCAGGTAGGAGCGCAGGCGGGCCAGGGACTGAAGAAGCTGATTGCCCGCCGCCTCGAGGATCGGGTGGCGGGCAGCTCGGATCGTCGCCGCGAGCGCACCTGGCCGGCGCACGGCCAGCCGCAGAGCGTCTTTGAGGATCGCAAGCAGCAACGCCGCCCGGCTCTCGCCGGGGGGCGGCGCCGGCACGAGCTTGACCGCGCCCACCGCCGCGGGAGCGCCACCGTCCCCGGCCGCGGAGACGGTGACCTCGAAGCCCCGGCTGACCAGGCCATCCAACTTGTCCGCCAGGAACGTCTCGAGCGGCAGCGTCAGACCAACCTCCAGCACGTGGACCGGCCGCCGGCGCCTCACCACGCGACGCGCAGGCCCCGCGTAAGGCCGATGACCAAGCCCCGCAGGCTGAACCACCCGATGCGCAGCCGGCATCGCTGCCGGTAGCGCAGCACCGAAGCGACCAGCTTGGCGCAGTCGAGCGTGGCGAGGGCCAGCAGCCAGGTTCCGCCGACTGGATCGCCGGAGCGCAGGTGCTTGGAAGCCACGCCGGCGCGGCCGGTCATGTAGGCGCCGAAGACCGGGGCGATCTCCCGCTCCGAGCGCCACTGCAGATGATGGCTTCTCAGCGCGGGCGTGGTGAACGCGGTACCCCCGGCTCGGAGCAGGCGATAGTTGAAGTCCTCGTCCTCGGCGGAGGGAAACCGTGCCGCCCCCGCCCCGAGGCGTTCATCCCATCCCCCCAGGGCCGCGATCATCGACCGGCGGATCGCGACGCCGCTGCCGCCCCCCAGGGAGAGCGGTCGCTGCCACCGTCCCCCGCGGACGCGGTCTGCCCGGATCCGCACGACCCCGCAGGGCAGGGATCCCCGCCGCGCCAGCCCGGCCGGGATGACCTGGCCACTGATCATGCAGCAACCTCGACGCGAGGCCAGGACGCGCCGGAACGTCCCGATCCAGTCCGGTTCGAGCGCGCAGTCATCGTCCAGGAACACGAGCCAGTCCGCCTCCGTCGAGCGCCACGCCAGGTTGCGGGCCCGCGAGAGCCCGGTACCACCATCGGCCAGCACTCGAACGGCGAGATCGCCGCCCACCACCGGGTCGTCGAGAGCGGCGCGAGCTCCCTGCTCGACGACGAGAACCTGGAAGGCGCGGTCGGACTGGGCGGCCAGCGAGGCCAGCGCGGCTCGGAGCATCTCCGGGCGCTCGCGCGTGCACACCACCACGCAGATCCCTTCCGGTACAGCTGGAGATAGCGCGGACACGAGCGTGGCTCAGATGATTCCCGGCACGGCGCCGCCGTCGACGCTCCAAGCCGCCCCGACGACGTTCGCGGCCGCCTCCGAGCAGAGGAACGCGATCACCGCCGCGACCTCCTGCTCGCGCCCCATCCGACCGAGCGGAACCCGGGCGGCCGTCGCGGCCAGAACTTCCTCCCGCGACTGGGACTGAGACTGCGACTGCGACCGAGAGGGCGAGGGCGAGGCGCCAGTCCCGGCCCGCGCGGCGAGCTGGTCGGCCAGGCCCCCGGGCGCGAGCCACAGCTCACCGTCCACCGGCCCGGGCGCCACAGCGTTCACCAGCACACCTTGCCCGGCGTACAGATCGGCGAACGCCCGCGACAGCGACAGCATCCCGGCCTTGGCCACCGAGTACGGCATGTCAAGCGAACCCGAGGGCCGCTTGCCGGCCGACGAGCTCACGTTGACGATTCTCCCCCACCCGCCCGCCGCCATCACCGGCGCGGCCGCCCGCATCAGCCGCATCGGCGCCATCACGTTCAGCTCCCACTGCTCCTGCCAGTCGGCGTCGGACAGCTCCTGGAGCGGGCGCGCGCCCGAGGCCCCGGCCGCGTTGACCAGCACGTCGAGCCGGCCGAGACCGTCGGTGGCGGCGTCGACCACCCGCTCGGCCGCCTCGGGGCCGGTCAGGTCGACCGCCAGCACGCTGACCGCCCCCGCACCGGCCTCGGTGCAGGCCCGGGCCACCTTTCTCAGCGCCTCGCGGCGACGGCCGACCAGCAGCAGCGCGGCGCCCTCGGCGGCGACCAGGCGCGCCGTCGCCCCGCCGATCCCACCCGAGGCGCCTGTGACGATCGCAGCCCTTCCGCGCAACCCGAGATCCATCGGGATGATTGTTCCATGGCCTCGGGGCCGGCCTGACCCACGCCCAGCACGCGCCCCCTGTAGGTCATCTACCCGGTGCCGATCGGGTTCGGGGCGGTGTTCTGGACGGTTGGCCTGCGGAACTTCAAACGCCGCGTTCTAGTCTGAGTTAATGGCCTCGAGATCCCGACCGGGCGACTAAACTTCACAAGACGACTGAACTATAAGGAGAGAGACATGAGCCTTTCACTGGGCGATACCGCCCCTGATTTCGAAGCAGACACCACCGAGGGCCGGATCCACTTCCACGATTGGCTCGGCGACTCCTGGGCGGTGCTGTTCTCGCACCCGAAGAGCTTCACACCGGTCTGCACCACCGAGCTCGGCTACATGGCGTCGATCGAGCCTGAGTTCGCGCGCCGCGGCGTCAAGGTGATCGGCCTCTCGGTCGACCCGGTCAACCAGAACGAGGGCTGGTCGAAGGACATCGAGGAGACGCAGGGAACGGCCCCCAACTACCCGATCATCAGCGACGCCGACTTCGCCGTCAGCAAGGCCTACGGGATGCTGCCGGCCTCGGTAGAGGGCGACCCCGGATCGCGCACGCCGGCCGACAACCAGACGGTCCGCAACGTGTTCGTGATCGGGCCGGACAAGAAGATCAAGCTGATCCTCGTCTACCCGATGACCACCGGGCGCAACTTCGACGAGGTCCTGCGCGTGATCGACTCGCTGCAGCTGACCGCCAAGCACAAGGTCGCCACCCCCGCCCAGTGGAAGCAGGGCGACAAGGTGATCATCGCCGGGTCGGTCAACAACGAGCAGGCGAAGGAGATCTTCGGGGAGTGGGAGGAGCCGAAGCCCTACATCCGGATCGTCCCGCAGCCCTCCTGATCGCTCCGAGCAGCCACTGCCGCGGCGGACCGGCAGAAATGCCGCCGCCGCGGCGCCGGGAGGGATAGGCTGGCGGCCGGCAGCACTGAGGCTGCCGGCCATGCGCAAGCGAATTCATCTCGGCTCCGCCGTGATCGCGCTGGGTCTCGTCAGCGCGCTGCTGGCGATCGCCAGCTCGGGAGCGGCGGCTTCGAGCCAGGGCTGCACGAAGGCGACCGCAACTCGCCTCGTCAACCACTACAAGCTGAACGACTTCCTGCTGCCCAAGCCCGTCGCGCAGGTTCTGTGCGGACCGTTCACGGGGGCACGGAGCGAAGCGATGCTGGTGACGATCGCCGCCGGCACCTGCTGGGGGGTCCAGCAATGGGCGGTGTTCAGCTTCCGGGCCGGCGCCTGGCACCTGGTCACCGACCGGCACGTCTGGATCTACCCGCCGGTGGTCGCCTCCGCAGGCGAGTTCAGCGTGAGCTCTCCGATCCCCCGCGCCGGCGACCCGTACTGCAACCCCAGCGGCGGCAGGATCACGCGCACCTGGCGCTGGAACGGCAGCCGGTTCGTGATTGTCTCGGTCAAGCGCAAGCCTGCTCCGCTGACCTCCGCCGAGTTCTACGACCGCAGCCTGAGCCGGGTGATTGGCTGCGAGATGGAGGACGCGAGCACCATCCCCGGCGGCGGGCAGGTCCTCTGCCAGAGCTTCAGCTCGGCGCTGGATCAGAACGCGAAGCTCGATCTGAGCGGTCCCGTGCTGGTCTGCAGCCAGCGCAATCCCGGGACGACCAACCCCTGCAATCTCGGCAACCTCGGCGACCGCGTCCCGACGCTTGGCGTCGGACGCCAGATCACC
>DASZMU010000077.1:0-6044 GCA_035551695.1 Solirubrobacteraceae bacterium | reverse complement strand
ACCGGCAGCCCCACACCGACCTACCAAGCCGTCGGCTCCGGCGCCGGGCTGACGGACATCGGCAGGGGCCTCGTCGACTTCGGCGGCTCCGACGCACCGCTGTCGGCCTCGACCACCGCGTGCAACGGCTGCTACCAGATTCCCTGGGCGCTGACCGCGACCGGGGTCAGCTGGAACGTCCCGGGCATCACGCACCTGCGCCTGAGCGGGAACGTGCTCGCCAAGATCTACCTTGGGCAGATCACGAACTGGAACAACCGGGCGATCACCTCGCTCAACAAGGGCGAACACTTCCCCAACCTGGCGATCACGCCAATCCACCGCGCCGACGGGTCAGGTGACTCGTATGCGTTCACCGATTTCCTGTCATCGGTCAGCTCATCATGGCGGAGCAGGGTCGGCCGTGCGACCAAGCCGGCATTCCCCATCGGCCCGGGGGGCACCGGTAACGGCGGGATGGTCACCGTGCTCCAGCAGACGCGCGGCGGGATCGCCTACGTCGCGGTCTCGTACCTGATCGCCCACAAGCTCGGCGCCGCGGCGGTCGAGAACCAGGCACGCAACTTCGAGGTGCCGAATCTCCGCAACATCGCCAACGCTGCGGCCGTCGGTCACGAGGCCGGGAATGGCGAGATTCACATCGTCAACCCGCCCCGGAGGGCCAAGATCGCCTATCCGATCTCGACCTTCACCTACTGCATTCTGCAGCCGAGGGACCCGCTGGGGAACGGCGGCCTGCTCAAGCAGTTCGTCAAGTACGCGCTCGGCCCCGGTCAGGCGTTCGGCCCGGCGCTCGACTTCGTGCCGCTGCCGAAGAACATCAAGGCCGCGGACGAGGCTGCTGCCAACCGGATCGGCTGATCGACATACCAGCTGGCAAACGCCGCGCTCCGGCTCCGTCGCGCTGTCGACCGGGCCGGAGCGCACCGCGAGATGTGCCGGCGGTGCGCCGCCGCCGGATTGATCGCTCCATACCAAGAACTCGGAGGTAGTTGTGAGACGTCGTATCTGCCTTGTGGGTGCCGCGCTCAGCGTGTGCCCGCTGGCATTCATAGCTGGCAACGCGACCGCGGCCAGCACCAAGAGCAAGGCGCCCGTGACGAAGGTCGCGTGCGCGAGCAAGACCAGCATCATGGTCGCCAACGGCGACACCGGCGTGTCCCCCCCGGTGTCGCAGGGCAGCGAGTACGGCCCCGTGCAATGTGGCGGAACACTCGGCCGCGGCATCCTGAGCGATTCGTTCACGGTCCCAGCCAGCGGCGACACCGTCGCCAAGTACACGATGTACTTCCACACCGGGACGGTGCACGGCACCTATGACATCACCCCGCAGCCGGGCTCGCTGAACTTCCTCGAGACCGACTGGACGGGAACGCTCAAGGTGCTCGGCGGGACCGGTGCCTACAAGGCCGTCACCGGAACCGGAACGATGACGTGCAAGACCCTCGACGGCATCCACACCACCTGCACCGACAAGCTCAAGCTGAAGGGCGCGTAGGCCGGGCAGGCGTATCCGCGGTTTGCCGGCCCGGCATGGCGCACCGTCATGCCGGGCCGGTGTCGTCCCTGCGGCCGCGCCCTGGGCCCTGTCACCGCAGATCCACCGACAGCAGCCGTTCGAGCTCGTCGATCGTCTGGCCCGAGTCGACGTGGTGGACCGTCGCCATCCCCAGCTCCTGGGCCGGCGGCAGGTTGAACGTCAGGTCGTCGACGAACACGCACGCGCCGGGCGGGACGCCGATCGCCTCCGCGCCGAGCGCATAGATCTCAGGCGACGGCTTGCGTACGCCGGCCTCGCCGGAGATGACGACGCCGTCGAAGAGCGTGTCGAGCAGGACGCGGTCATAGCGGCTCGTGCCCCAGGAGTTGGAGATCAGGCCGGTGCGGATCCCGGCCGACCGGGCACGCCGCACCGCCTCGTGCATGGCGTCGTCCGGACGTCCTCCGGCGAACATCCGGTCGATCAGCCCGGGCGACGGGACGCCGAGCGTCGCGGCGAACCGCTCCTCGAACTCCTCCTCGGGCAGGGCGCCGGTCTCGAGTCCCACGAGCAGCTCCCGGCTGTCCGGATCCTTGCGGAAGCGCTCGCCGACGGCCTCCGGCGACAACCCCTCCTGTTCGCAGAAGGCGCGAAAGGAGTCGAACACGTTGGTCGTCATCACGCCGCCCCAGTCGACGAGCAGCCCGCGATAGCGAGGGGTCTCGGTCATGGTGTCATCCGCCTTGATCGTGCGCTGCGGGTCTAGAAGCCGTTGCGGCTGACGTCGAGCGCGCGCCGGGCAAGCTCGACGACGCCCCCGCCGAAGGTCTTGAGCCACGGGTCGTCGGTGCTGCCGGCGACGGCGCGCTTGTAGTTGCCCTCCATGAACACGGCCGCCTTCCACAGCGCCAAGGTCACGTACCAATCGAAGTCCTGCACCGAGCGGCCGGACAGCTCCTCGTAGCGCCGGACGAGCTCGCGCCGCCTGGGGAACCCGGGCTTGGCCGTCACGCTGTGCAGCGTGAACCGGCTCGGCGGATCGTCCTCCTGCACCCAGTGGATCATCATGTAGCCGATGTCGGCGAGCGGATCGCCGATCGTCGCCATCTCCCAATCGAGGATCGCCGTCAGGTGGGCGGGCGCCTGCTCCGCGAACATCGTGTTCCCCAGCCGGTAGTCGCCGTGAACGACCGTCGCGGGCGGCGACTCAGGCAGATTGGCCGCGAGCCACCGGCCAACCTGGTCCATCTCCTCAATCTCCCGGGTGCGGTTGTGCTCCCAGAGGCCGCCGAAGCGCCGGATCTGACGCTCCAGGTAGCCGGTCGGCTTGCCGAAGCCCTCCAGGCCGAGCGTCGTCCAGTCGACGGCGTGCAACTCCACGAGCGCCTGGACGAGCTCGTCGGCGATCTGCCCGCGCTGGGCCTCGCTGTCGAGCGACTGGGGGACCGTGCCGGTGATCACCTCGCCGCGAACGCGCTCCATGATGTAGAAGGGAGCGCCGATCACCGCCGGGTCGTCGCAGACCGCCAGCACTCGGGGGGTGCGCACGCTGGTGGGCTCGAGCGCCGTCAACAGCCGTGCCTCGCGTAGGACGTCGTGAGCGCTCGGCGGCAGGGGCCCCCGTGGGGGCCGGCGCAGCACGACATCCGTCGACAGCGCAAACGTCACGTTCGAATGGCCGTCACCGATGGGGACGGCATCAAGGTTCGCCGGTGCGGCGAGCTCGGCTCCGGCGAGGAACTCGCGCAGCGGATCGATCACGAGCAGTGGCTCGCGGGCGTTGGCCGCGCCCTCGGCGTGGGTGCGGACGATGTCGTCAGGGGCGACCGTCGTGCTCATCGCCGAGACACTAATAGGTCTCGCCGCAGCCGGGTGGTCGCGGGGCCGGCCCCGGTGGCGGCGGTGGCCGCTGCCCCTAAATCTCGTGGCGGCCGCCTCCATGCCGGCGGCCGCCACGATGGTCGCCGGCGGCTCGCAAGCCGGCGAGGTCAAGTCGAATCTCAGACGGTGACGGGAGTGCGGCCGACCTCTCGGTCGAATCGCCACCCCACCAGCTGAGCCCGGGATCCGGCCAGACCCGTCACGGTCGCGCCGGTGTCACGTTCAATGGCCGCCATCAGTGCCGCCAGGCGGTCACGCAGCTCAGCGCCGGCCGCAGACTCGTCCGTCGCCCAATTCGTGTCCACATCGTCGATCAGCACAGTGACCCGCGTCGGGTGGAGTCGCGCAATCTCGCCGATCAGCCCCGAGTCCGTGTCGCTGGGTCCGAATATTGCCAGTAGCTCGCTCATGGCGAGCAGTCTTCTGCGGCTGCGTAAAGCGAAACTGAAGGACCTCGAACAATTCGTTCCGGATGTCTAAGACTGGCCCCTGCGCATCCCAGGAGTGGGTGTTGGGGTGGTGGGGGCCGTGAGGTCTTCTCCCTGCGCAGTCCGGTGAGTAGGCTCGATAGAGCAATGCCAGAGTTGCCCGAGGTCGAGATCACCGCCCGCCTGATCGGCGGCGCCACCGAGGGTGCCCGGATCGAGTCAGTGCTCACCCCCGGGATCAATGCCCTGCGTTCCTTCGACCCGCCGCTGAGCGCCGTCGACGGCCGCCGGCTGACCGGCATCACCCGGCGCGGCAAGCTGTTCGTCGTCGGCGTCGAGGGCGACCTGGCGCTGCTCATCCACCTGATGTCCGCCGGCCGTCTGCAGCTGTTCGAGACGCGCGCCTCGCTCCGGGACCGCACCTCGCGGCTGCTCGTGCGCCTGGAGGACGGCCGCGAACTCCGACTGCGGGAGTTCGGGACCAAGCAGGCCGCGTGGGTGAAGCTGCTGAGGTCCGACGCACTCGAGGCCGAGGAGACGATCGCCACGCTGGGTCCGGAGGCCTACCCGGACCCACCGCCGCTTGGTCCGCTGCTCGACGCGCCCCGGCCGCTGCACGGTCTGCTTCGTGACCAGCGGGTCATCGCCGGGATCGGCCGCTCGTGGGTCGACGAGATCCTTCACGCGGCCAAGCTCTCCCCGTTCAAGCGCGGATCGGAGCTGTCCGACGACGAGGCCGAGCGGCTTCGGGAAGCCATCGTCCAAGAGCTGGGGCGTGCGCTCGCCCACTACGAGGAGCACCTGACGCTGCCGATCCCGGACAAGCTGCCGATGCCGCTCCGGGTCCACCGCCGCAACGGCGAGCCCTGCCCGCGTTGCGGGGACCAGCTCGAGGCCGTCTTCTACGAGGACTATGTGATGTGCTATTGCCCCACCTGCCAGACAGAGGGCAAGCTCCTCAAGGACCGGCGGCTCTCGCGCCTGCTCAAGTAGGATCCCGCCCACCGCGCCCATGACCCTGAAACCCGGCGATCCCGCTCCTGACTTCACCCTCTCAGACCAGGAGGGCAATCGCGTCTCGCTGTCGGCTCTCCGTGGTCAGACGGTGGTGCTGTACTTCTATCCCAAGGCGGATACCCCGGGGTGTACGACCCAGGCGTGCGGAGTCCGCGACCATCGCAGCGACTACGAGCAGGCCGGCGCGGTCGTGTTCGGCATCTCGCCGGACCCCGTGAAGGCAATCAGCAAGTTCGATCAGAAGTTCGACCTGGGGTTCCCGCTGCTCGCCGACGAGGGCCACGAGGTCGCCGAGCGCTACGGGGTCTGGGTGGAGAAGTCCATGTACGGACGGACGTACATGGGCAACGAGCGGACGACATTCGTGATCTCACCGGACGGGACGATCAAGGACATCCTGCGCAAGGTCAAGCCGGCCGAGCACGACAACCTCGTCCTGGCGGCGCTCGGCGCCTGACGGCCACGGGGTGCTGGTCCGCCCGGCCGCCGATGACGGGGAGCGCGGCGGACGACCCACCCCGGAATTGCGCGGCGAACGACGCTCCGACGGCCCGCGCCCACATCCCGCACACCAAGCGGACGGGGTCAGGGCGTCGAGGAGGAGGTGGTGCTCGTCGTCGAGCTGCCCTGGGGGATGCACAGCGCCGGGCCGTTGTCCTGCGGCGGCAGATAGAAGTAGCCCGGCGAGCACTTGCCGTTGACGGGTGCCTTGCTGCCGGAGGCCGTTGGGGTGCCCGGGGCCTGGCAGTCGCTGCCGCAGCCGCTCGTCCGCGTTGTGGACGAGGTCGTGCTCGGCCCGGCCGGTGCGCCTCCGGAGGGGGCGGCGGACGTCGAGGTGGTCGACGACGCCGGAGCGGAGGCGGACGTGGACGTGGCCGTGGTGGGAGTGGAGGTGGTCGTTGACGACGTCGTCGGCGTCGAACTGGTGCTCCCCGCGGAGGCGGCCGTCTGTGTCGTGCCACTCGATGTTGTCGTGGCCGCCTGGCCGCCGCAACCGGCAGCCATGACGATCAGCGTGAGCGCGGCAACAGCGCTTGTGAGCTTCGAAATCATGGCGTGTCTCCTTCCCGGGCACGCCGAGCAATGCCGGCGCCGTCCCTGGGAGTCTCGAGCGCGGACGGGGTTACTGCAGGCCCTCGCGCGCTTCGCGCACGAGCGTAACGGCCTCGGGGAAGATCACGGCCATCACAGCGCGCAGCTGTTCGGCCTGCTGCTCGGTCGTCCCCTGGATGTTGGCG
>DASZMU010000076.1:0-2120 GCA_035551695.1 Solirubrobacteraceae bacterium | reverse complement strand
ACCGCCACCACGACCACGCCGTGACGCCGGCACTTGACCCTCCGAGCATCGGCTTCCAGCAAGCACGTCGTGGTCCCCAGATCCAACGCCCGCCACCGCCGGGGCCCCTGCCCGAGGTCGTATCCCGGCGACCGCCGCCGGCAGACCCCGCAGCGATCCCGCTCCCGCCAGACCGGCCGCACGCTCACGATCACCTCCCCGTCGCTGCCCATCCTGATGTCCTCGACGACCGTCCGTTGCAGCCCCAGCAGCCGCACCCATACCCTGATACCGCGCACGTCGCATTCGCCTCCAAGAGATTCCAGCCGTGAAGAAGCCGGGAACCCGAGGCAGCGAGTGGCGTGCGCCCCCTCCTGCCCGGAGGTCGGGCGCTCCCCGAGCGCCCCGACCTCGTTGCCAGAAAGCGCGGCGGGCGGCGCCTGTCAAGCAGCGCAGCCCCCAAACCAACGACTACCACCCCAACGAGAACAGCGCCCACGCGGTCGCTGCTCGACAGACGACGACCAACCGCGCTACCCGCGCGCCGCCCCTCTCACCCCGCCCACGGAAACATCAGGAGCGCCCTATTTTCGATTCAGTGCTGGAGCGCGGGCTCGCCGCCCTCGGTGGTCCGGGTGCCCTCGCCCGCGGCGTCCTCGCCCCTGCGGCCGAGCGCTCGCAGCTTGGGCAGCCCCGCCAGGCCGACGGGCATCGGCCCGAACAGCGTGAACAGGCGGTACGCCGCCACACCCAGGGTGGCGGCGGCAAATGGTACGCCGGCGGCGTTCCAGAGCGTGGCCACGAGCGCGACGAGCACGACCCCGGCGCCGGCGAGCGGCGCGGTCCGGCGCGTGAGCACCATCCCGGTGCCGAGCGCCACGATGACCTCGAGCGCCGTCATGTGGAACCCGAACGCGGCCGTCGCCGCCCATAGGGCGAACATGTCCCCGCCCCAGTACAGCATCATGCCCAGCACCGCGTAGCCGTGCGTGCCCGGCCGGCGGAGGATCTCCCAAACGAGGTGAATCGCGTCGTAGAACATGCCGAGCTTGCCCTGCCAGCCGTCACGCTCGCGCAGTCGGTCCCGGTAACGCTCGGCCAGCCAGATCGCCAAGGCGAACCCCAGCGGCGGGATCACCGCCCACGGCCAGACGAAGTCGTGCCGCGGAAGCACTGCGCCGACGATCAGCGCCGCGATCGACGCCGGGCAGACGATCAGCGCCAGCGCCCCGTGCTCAAAGCCGGCCAAGGCGCTGACGCGCACCTTGGCCTCACGTTGCTCCGCGCCTCCGGCGCGCATCGCAAACTCGTCGAGTGCCGTCCCGCCCTGAGCGAGAAAGCCGCCGAATCCGGCCGTGACGACCGCCAGCAGCGACGGGAACTGAAGCGTCGGCCCGTCCTCGGCCCGATTGATCGCGCGGTAGGCGAAGAAGTAACCGACGTACGCGGCAACCACGCCGGCGCCGGACGGAGCCAGCCACCACCAGTGGGCGTGGTCGAGCCGCTGCTGGACGGCTCCGAAGCCGGCCACGTACGCCATCCCCACACCGCCGGCGGCAAACAAGAGGGCAATGAGGAGGATCAGCCCCGTCAGCGGCTTCCACGTCTCGTTTACGAAATGGGTGTTGAAGACCTTCATGGCGACCTCCGATTGAGCGTTGCCGCTGCCCGGGCCTATACCCTGCTTGCTGGTCGAATTGCGATCGTTTGTCACCGGCGTGACCGACCGGCGAGACACTGGGGGTTCGCGCGGTCTGGCTGCCATGTTGCACGGGGGTTTCGCCGCGTGGGATCCCGCGCTCGTCCCGTCCTTCGTTCGCCCCGCGCGATACGCCGCGCCGAGCACCGGGAGTGGTGGACCGTCACCGCGCTTAGTCGGGATGCCGCGTCGACAGCAGTTGTGAGAGCCAGCCTCAGGTTTGTTCGATGCTCGGCCAGCGCCGCGCCGGCACGTCCGGGTCGTCGGTGCCGACTAACCTGGAGATCTTCGGCCCCCGTCGGCCGGTTCAGGCCTCGACCCGCCGCGCTCGTCGGAGCCACTGGCTGCGGCCTCAGCGGCGAGCGAAGTAGCCACATCACGGGCGCGCGGCGGATTGCCTCCGTGGAGAGCGGCTGGCCAGCCACAGGAGTGGCAGGAGATC
>DASZMU010000075.1:0-6653 GCA_035551695.1 Solirubrobacteraceae bacterium | reverse complement strand
CTGTCCGCCGCGAAATGGTCCTTGCCGCCAAGCCAGTAGTCGTACACCCGCGCAACGTGCGGGACGCTCGTGTCGATCTTCGGTGGCTCGCGTCCGTCGTCAGGGACGTTGCTCTGCCACAAGCTGCCTGCCATCAGAGTTGCCGCCTCCGGGGGTCCGATCCCCATGAACCCTGGCCTGAATGGAAATAACGCCCCGCCACGGAAAACCTATCTCATTCCAGGATCTGCAGTCGCAGAGCGTCTCATAAGGGACATGCGTCAGGTCGCATCCTCCAGCGCACCGTTGGGGTCATCTCCTCGAGGTGCCGGACGACCGTTTCACGCCTGCAGCCGTATGCCGGCTAGGAATTCGCGGAAGGCGGTGCGGTCGGCCTGCTCGGCGGACGAGATGCCTGAGCAGTCCTCGAACGTGATCACCAGGGTGGACTGCCCGCGGGTGGTGACCGCCGTCAGCATCAGCGCGCCGCCATGCGCCGGGCAGCGCATGCCGATCAGCCTGGCCGGCACCCCGCCGATCGTGACCGCCTGGCTGGTCTGGGGCGCCGTCGGGCACGGGAGCTGAGCGGCGGTCCGCGTGATCGTGGTGGCGTACGCGGCCGGGCTGGCTGGCCGCGGGACCGCGAACGCCCACGCCGCGACGTACGGCTGCCCGCGGAAGACGTCCACCGGGCCAGGCGCGCCCGTCCCGCCCCAGCGCTGGCCTGGCTGCGCAGACCAGCCCGCCGGGACCGCCACGGTATAGCCGTAGAGCCGGGAGGTGAACACGGGTGCCGCGGTCGCACTGGCACCGGAGGCGCCCGATCGCGGTGCGGATGCGCCCGGCGAACCGGCGAGCGACGATGAGCAGCCGGCCAGGACGCCGGCCAGGGTAAGGCTAATAGCTGCGATGATTTGGCTTTTCATGATTACCTCCGTGAAATCAGGCGTGGTAGTTGATCGTGACGGCGGTCTTGGTGCCGTCCCCGGCGGCATGCGCCATTCCGTCGATGGTCAGGCTGAGGGCCGAGGGCCCGAAACCCGGAAATCCCTGAGGTTAGGCCCGGCCGTCCCTGCTCATCGCGAGCCCGGCGGCGATCTCCTTGTTCGAGCGGCCTTGCGCGGCGACCCGCTGCTCGGCATGGCTCAGCCGCGCGATCGCGGTTGCGACCAGCCGGCCGTCCCCGATCCGCTCAGCCTCCGCGACAACCTAGGCTTCCAGGAACGCTCGCCAGGAGTTCCCGGACCGCCGGTCGCGAGATCGATGCCCGCGTCCTTGAGGATCTGACAGACGGTTTATGGCGCGAGGTTGCGCCCAGGCCGGCCGGCTCGCCGTGGAGGCACCGGTAGCCTCAGCCCGGCTTGTCCTGAGCCATTTCCAGCACCAGCGCCCGGATATCCCGGGCCGCCGGGGAGCTCGGCGCGGGCAGGCCGAGTGCCGCCGGACGAGATCAGCATGCAAGCGCAGCAGGGTCCGGGGCGAGATGATCAGGTGCAACTGGCGGAGCTGGCTGCGGGGCAGCGGCCGGGCCAGCGCGGTCAGGACGCGTGGTCCTCCCTGGACGGGGCTTACTCGTGGATGATCATGCCGCGGATGTTTCGGCCGGCCAGCATGTCCTCGTAGCCGTTGTTGACCTGGTCCAGGGTGTACCGGCTGGTGATCAGCTCTTTGAGCTTGAGCTTGCCGGCCCGGTACAGGTCAAGCATCCGGGGGATGTCGTCGAACGGGTTGCACGAGCCGAACACCGCGCCCTGCAGCCGCTTCTCGAAAAGCGTGAGCTCGAATCCGGCGATGTGGACGTTCTTGTTCGCCGGGCCGGCCAGGCCGGTGAGCACCACGGTGCCGCGCTTGCGGACCGCGGCGAGCGCCGCCGAGACCGCCTCCTCGGTCATCAAGCCGACGGTGACGAGCGCCTGATCCGCCCCGACGCCGTTGGTCAGCGACAGCGCCAGTTCGTGTGCCTCCGCGGCCGTGGCGACGGCGTGCGTGGCGCCGAAGGTAAGGGCTGACGTGCGCTTGAACTCGACCGGGTCGACGGCGATGACGTACCGCGCGCCGGCGTAGGCGGCACCCTGCAGCGCGTTGGCGCCGACCCCGCCGATGCCGTAAACGATCGTGACGTCGCCGGGACGGACCTCGCCCGCGTTCACAGCGGTGCCGAAGCCGGTGGGCACGCCGCAGCTGAGCAGTGCCGCCACCTCAAACGGCACATCGTCATCAATCCTCATCACCGAGGCCTCGGACAGCACTCCGTACTGCGAGAACGTGCCGAGCAGGCAGAACTGGCCGACGTCCGTGCGGCCCTCGTGCAGCCGGAACGTGCCGTCGGGCAGGCAGTTGTCCACGAAGAACCGGCCGAGGTCGCACATGTTCGTCTGCCCGCGGGCGCAGAACCGGCAGTGCCCGCAGGCCGGCATCCACGAGGCCACCACGTGATCGCCGGCGGCGAGCCGGGTGACGCCGGCGCCCACCTCCTCTACGATGCCGGCGCCCTCGTGGCCGCCGACGATCGGGTACCGGACCGGGGCGTCACCGGTTCGCAGGTGGTAGTCAGAGTGGCACAGGCCGGCGGCGGCGAACCGGACCACGACCTCGCCGGCCTTCGGCGCGTCCAGGTCGAATTCGACGATCTCGAACGGCTTGCCGACCTCTCTGATCAGCGCTGCTCTCGTCTTCACCTCGGACTCCCTACCTAACTCGCCTGCGCTTGGCCGCGTACGACCATGTACTCGATCGTCGGGCCTGCGGTCCGACGACCGAAACGTGGAAATCCCTAGGCTTAGGGCGCCGTTACCCTCACTTTCACCAGAGGCGACCCAGCGAGGCGCGCGAGCGGACCCCGAGTTTGCGGTACACGCGGGACAGGTGCGCCTCGACCGTGCTCAGGCCCATGAAGAGCTCGGCTGCGATCTCCTTGTTCGAGCGGCCGGCAGCCGCGAGCTCGGCGACCTGGTGCTCGGTCTCGGTAAGCCCGTTCGAGCTTGGACGGCGCCCGGCGATCCGCGCCAGCTCGGCGCGGGCCTTGTCGGCCCACGGTCGCGCCGCGCTCTGCTCGAAGATCGCGACGGCTTGCTCGAGTGCCTCCCGGGCCGCTCGTTTCTGATCCGCCCGTCGCCGGACAGCGCCGAGGCGCAGGAGCGTGCGGGCGCGCTCGAGTGGCAGCTCCAGGCCGTCAAGGTTGTCCGATGACTGCTCGAGGGCCGAAAACGCCGCGGGGAAGTCGCCCTCGGCGGCAGCGATCAGGCCCCGGCACCGGGCTCCCACGGCCGCCGCCCATGGGTTTGCGATCGCCTTCGCGGTCTGCTCGTGACGTCTGACGTAGACGCGCGCGCGCTCGAGCTCACCCAGACCGACGAGTGTCTCGAAGATGTCGGCCCAAAGCGGCTGCGCCGGGTCGTTCAGGCCCGCCGCGAAGAGCCGGTCGGCCAGGTCGCGAAGATGAACCCCAGCGGCCTCAAGGTTGCCCGCCACGAGTTCGACGCGCCCGAGAACGCTTTGGCAGTGGAGCTCGTACGCATCCAGTGAGAGCTCCTGGGCCCGCGCGATTCCCTGCCGCGCTGACGCCCGCGCCTCATCGGCCAGCCCCAGGTCCGCCTCCACCAGCGCCCTGATGCGGCCCACCCAGGCGCGTTCATGCCACTTCTGGATCTGTCCGCCGAACCCTTGCGCCCGGTCCGCGAACTCAAGCGCGGAATGAAGGCGGCCGGCGGCCCACTGGGCCAAGGCGCGGTGCCAGAGGAACATGTCCTGGCTGTACTCGTCGCCTCGCTCGGCCGCATCAGCCTCCAGCTTCTCAAGGGCCGCGTCCGCCCGCCCGACTTCACCGAACAACAGCAGCCGGCGGGCCAGGATGTACCGGGGGCTGTCAACGACCGCGAGTCCGGCCTCCAGCCTCCCCTCGATCTCGACCCCCCGCTCGACCAGGCCCGGCGTGGGGTCTGCGGCGAACGTCTCCGCGTGACCAACTTTCGCGATCATTGTCGCGATCAGCCTCGGGTCGCCGATCCGCTCGGCTCCCGCCAGCGCCGCGCGCGCGTCCGAGACCGCCTGGCGGATGCTCAGCCCGATCACCTCGTAGGTAGACCGGACGCCGAGAATCCGCGTCGAGCGGACGACGTCGGCCCCCGCCTCGCTCAGCGCCTCGTCGCAGAGCGCGATCGCCGTCGGAGCACCCATTGAGTAGTTCAGTGCGGTCTCGAACAGGACGTCGGACCGCTCAGGTCCGGGAGCGACCTCGGCGGCAAGCGCCTCGAGCATCGTGAGCGACTCATCCGAGTTGCCGGCCAGCCGGTGGAAGTGCGCGGCCAGCAACCGCCGCGTCCGCCTGAGCGCGGGATCGTCTGCTGTCAGCCCAACGGCGAGCTCGGCGAGCTCGGCAGCTGCGGCCGTGGCACCGCGGGCCGCCGCGTGCCCAGCGGCGGCCTCCAGGCGAGAAGCCGCGATCGCATCCGGGCCTGCCGCCGCCAGCGCGAGATGGCGGGCCTGCTCCTCGACGTCCGCGACCGCGTCCGCCAGCGCGCGATGGACGGCGCGGCGCTTCCAGGCCGGCGCCTGCTCGTAGCAGACCGACGCAAGCACCGGATGCACGAAGCGGATGCGGTGGTCATCGAGCTCGATGACGCCCTCCCGGCATGCGCCCTCAAGCGCGGTCAGCACGCTCTCACCGTCGCCGTAGGTCGCCGCGACGAGCTCCACCGTTGGCCGGGCGAGCGCGGCGGCGAGCACGAGCACCTCGACGGTCTCCGCCGGCAGACGCGACAATCGGCTGGCCAAGAGGCCGCGCAAGCTTTCCGGCACCCGCAGCGCCCGCCCGGCCACGGGCCTCGTCCCCGTGCGGAGAAGTTCACGGCCAAGCTCGAGCGCGAAGAACGCGTTGCCCGCGGTCGCCTCGTGGAACCGCGCAAGCTCAAGGCGGGTCAGCTCCAGCGCGAGCCGCTCCCTGAGCAGCTGATGCGTCTCGCCCAGGCTGAGCGGACCGATGAGACGCTGCTCAAGCCGCCCATCTGGAAACGTCCGCCCGAGCTCCAGTGACAGTGCGGTCTGGGAACTGGTGCGGACGGTCGCCAGCACACCCACGTGGTCATCTTCGAGCCGCCGCAGCGCGACCCCGAGCACGCCGGCCGAGGCAGGATCGAGCCATTGCGCGTCGTCCAGCGCAACGACCACCGGCGCGTCCGCAGCCAGCACCCGCAGCGCATCGAGCACTCCCAGCCCGATCGCGTGTGCATCGGGGCGCTCCTCGCCTGGCTCAGCCAGCAGCAGCGCGACGGCGAGCGCGCGCCGCCGTGGAGCAGCCAGCGACGGGGAGACCTCATCGAAGAGCGAGCCAACGAGTTCCGACAGGGCCGAGAACGACAGCGACGCCTCAGCCTCCGCGCCCCGGCAGGAAAGAACCCGGCCGACGCGCCCCTTGGCCTGCGCGACGCCTGTCTCCCAGAGAATCGTCTTGCCAATCCCCGCCTCGCCGGCAAAGACGAGCGCCCGCGGGCCGCTCCAGATGCCGTCAATGAACGCCCCGATCGCCGCCAGCTCCTCGTCCCGGCTGATGACCGCGCTCCCCATTAGCTCATTATGCGCCAGCCAAGACGGCAGATCGAGACGCGGTACCGATAGTGCTGACCAGCGCCGACAGATGTCTAAGCGCGCCATCCGGATCTGCACGATGCCGATGTGCACGCATCAGGCTGCGGGAGTGTCGCTCCCAGTCCGCTGATCAAGACCACGTGAAGATCATTCACGTCGACCCACGTGCAGGGTTCGACTGACCCCGCCGGCCTCGGTCCGCCCGCCGAGCACACCCTGATCTCCCTGCTCGCCCTCAACAGTCTGCGGGTATCGGAGGCCACCGGTGCCGACATCGAGTTCCTAGGCCCGGAGCGTGGGCACCGGACCCTGGTCATCACCCGCAAGGGCGGCAAGGTCGTCACCATCCCGCTCGCCCGGCGCACGGCCCGGGCGATCGACCTGCGCGACGATCGCCGACCCGTCCGACAAGGAGCACGAGGGAAATGCTTGAGTGGGTCGGCCTCGAAGACCCGTCGCACTTCGACCCTGCCGCCTTCGACCTGGCTAGCGTCAACGCCCGCCTCCACGGCCCCGTCTAGCTCAGAAGATCAAAATCGATTAGCCCGAACGGTTCCGTGCTTCGACCGGACCGCAGATGGCAGCAGCCAGCCGGCAAGCAAAACAGGCGGCTGCACGCCAACTGGTTCTCACGGCGCCGGTAGCTGGCCGTCCAGCTGCCGTCAGGCCCAGCTGATGACGTCGTCGTTGTCAAGGCGGGGCAGGCGGTCGAACCAGGCGTTCTCGGCGGGGTGGCCGATGTTCACCACGAGGATCGAGTGGTAACGGCCGTCGGGGAAGAACTCGGCGTCGAGCCCGGCCGCGTCGAAGCCGGTCATCGGGCCCGCCGCCAGGCCCTGGGCGCGGACCGCGAGGATGAAGTAGCCCGCCTGGAGCGTGGCGTTGAAGTCGCTGTGCTTCAGCCGCACCTGCTCGTGCTCCTCGAACACGTCCTGCATCTGCGGCCGCAGCGGGAACACCGTCGGGATGTGCTCGTGGAAGCGGGTGTCCGCCGCGAGGACCGCGACGGCGGGAGCCGCGGCGGTCTTGGCCTGGTTGCCCTCGGACATGTGCTTGACCAGGCGGGCGCGTCCCTCGCCAGGCCGGATGTA
>DASZMU010000074.1:0-9484 GCA_035551695.1 Solirubrobacteraceae bacterium | reverse complement strand
TTGCAGGTCGCGCCGGTCCTTGCCTGCCGCGCCGGGCCCGTCCTCTCATCGTAGCCCGCCGTTGTTCGACTCGGAGGGGCGGTTCGAGTTGCGGGGCGCCGCCGCGACGTCAGGCGACTCCTATGTCAGCGGCGCCAGTCGCCGGAGCGCCCGCCGGACTTGGCCAGCAGGCTGACCGAGGCGATCTCGGCTCCGCGCTCGACGCCCTTGACCATGTCGTAGATGGTCAGCGCGGCAACCGACGCGGCCGTCAGCGCCTCCATCTCGACGCCCGTCGGCCCGGTCGTCCGCGCCTCGGCGATCAGCTCGATCTCTCCGGCGGCGAC
Source organism: Solirubrobacteraceae bacterium (assembly GCA_035551695.1). Classification (GTDB taxonomy): domain Bacteria; phylum Actinomycetota; class Thermoleophilia; order Solirubrobacterales; family Solirubrobacteraceae; genus Palsa-465. The sequence goes on along the minus strand of DASZMU010000074.1, from coordinate 9,158 downwards.
GTCGATGGACCCCTCGACGCCCACGTAGGAGAGCGCCAGCGGGTGGCAGAGCGGGATCAGCTCAGACGTCCGCTTCGCCCCCTGGATCCCGGCGATGCGGGCCACGCCGATGACGTCGCCCTTCGGGGTGTCGCCGGCCTTGACCTTCGCAGCGGTCTCCGGCGAGACGCGCACGATCGCCCGCGCGACCGCCCGGCGCTCGGTCGACAGCTTGTCGCCGACGTCGACCATCCGCGCCGCGCCGGCCGCGTCGAGATGGGTGAGTTCTGGGTTGTTCACCGCCGGGGCGCTCAAGCCGCCGCGGGCGTGCGCGCCGCCTGGGCTGACTGGATGAGCTCCCGGACGCGGTCGGCCTCGCCGGCGCGCAGGAGCTCGATCGGATCCGGCTCGCCGTTGACGATCTGCTCGAAGAACTCCTTGCGGTCCTGGTAGGTCGGCAGGGTCGCCTTCGCCCAGCCGCGGGCATCGTTCAGGAGCACGGCGAGGGTGGCGTAGGGCTCGCCGAACAGCTCGGAGATCTCGCGCTTCATGCGCTTGGCGAGCGCCGGCGAGGCGCCCGCGGTCGAGATCGCCACCGCCAGCGGGCCGGTCCGCACGATCGCCGGGAGGATGAAGTTGCACAGGGGCGGGACATCGACGACGTTGACGAGCATCGCCCTCCGCTCGGCCTCGTCGAACACGCGGATGTTGACGTCGGTGTCATTCGTGGCGGCGATCACGATCAGGGACCCGTCGAGGTCGGCGGGCTCGAACTCGCGGCGCTCCCAGCGGATCGACCCCTCCTGCGCGAGATCGACGAGGCCGGGGTGAGCCTCTGGCGCCACGAGGGTGACGTTGGCGTCACAGGCGAGCAGGCCCTCCACCTTCTCCAGGCCGATGTCGCCGCCGCCGACGACCAGGCAGCGCCGTCCCTTCAGGCGCAGGCAGACGATGTAGAACGGCGTCTCCAGCATGTCCCGTACGCAGGACTGGTCGCAGATTCCCCTGCGGAGCTGGCACACGCACTCCTTGCCGGCATAGGCCTGGGCGGGCATGGGGTTAAGGGTAGCCCGTCGGTGTGGTCGCTCCGGTGGGGGTCACTCTGCTGTCGTCACCGAATCACACCGGGTGGCCGAGCCGGACCGCTGGCCGAGCTCCATGTCACGAACGGCGCGCACGTGACGGACCAGCGCGTCGGCCGTCACCGGTCCGGCGGGAAGCTCGACGACGAACGAGGTGGTGTGCGGAAACGTGTGGTTGGACCACTCCGTCTCCTCGCCCGGGAGGAAGGTCAGACACGTCGGCCTCAGCCCGGAGACCTGGGCGTACCGCCGGGCGACACCGCGGTCTCCGCCGGCCATGTCGACGAGATCCATGTGCTGGTGATAGGTGATGGTGACCGCCGGCCGGATCCGCCGCACCAGCGCCATCGCCGCCCGCGTCTCCGGCTCGGAGACGGGGCGCGGACCCGAGTAGTACGTGGGGTCGGCGGTGTACTGCCACCGGTACGGGAAGTTGCGGTTGAGGTCGACGCCGTGTGCGTTCTGCCGCGTGTCGGCCGCCGCGCCATCCGGGTTGAGCTCCGGCACAAGCCAGAGCTGGACGCCCGCCGGCGGCCGTGTGCGGCGGAGCGCCGAGGTGATCGCGAGTCCCGCGCACTCGTTGCCGTGGATGCAGCCGACGACGAGGATCTTGCGCCGGGCCTGGTCCGGGCCCAGCGCCCACGCCACGATCGGCCGTCCCCGCACCGACGTGCCGATCACCACCCGGCGGGCGCGGGCGCTCGCGGGGCTGCCTGCCGCCAGCAGGCAGACCAGCACCACTGGGACCGCCACGATCCAGCGCCGCCACATCCCCTGGAGCCTAAACGACACGATCCCGGCCTTGCACCGGGATTCAGCGTGCAACTCGCGCTGCCGTCAACGGCTCCGGCGTCAGGCCGCGCGGGCGCGGGCGCGGGCGATCGCGGACGCGTGGCCGATCAAGGCGTCGGCGAGCAGATCGTCGAGGCCCTCGGTGCGATCGTCGTCGACGAGGACCAGGGTCGGCCCTCCGGACGCCTGCTCGCCGAGGTCGATCGCGCCCACGCCGACCACCGTCTCGCTGGTGTCGATCAGCGCCGTCGCCACCAGCACGAGCCGGCGCGTCAGGTCAAAGGTCACCAGCCGCGTGAGCTCGAGGTCGTCCACGAGCCGCCCGTGGGCGTCGAACAGCTCGCGGATCCCCGCCCGGTCGCGCGAGCGGACCAGCCGCAGGCAGACGCGCGGGCCGTTGGGAAGGGCGTAGTGGCGGGCGAGCAGGGCGCCGGGGTCAAAGCCTGGTGACACTTCCTACAGGGTAGTAGCTTCAGTCCGTCGGTCGGTCCTCGGCTGCCCGTTCGGCCTGGGGACAAGCGGACCTTCGTCACACGCCCGCTACGTCTCAGCCCGCCCCCGGCCGCGGCGAATCGCGGCCAGGCGCTCCCGCAGCGCGGCCTCCGCATCATCCGGCTCGTAGAACCGGGCGCCCATCGCCGGATCCGGCATCAGCTCCTGTGGGGAGAGGTGGCCCTCGCGGCGATGGGGGTTGTCGTAGCCGCCGTCGCTGCGGGTCGATGACCGCAGGTGCCGCGGGGGCAGCGCGGCGCCCTGCTCGCGCACGTAGTCGCGCGCGGCGAACACCGCACGTTTGGCGGCGTCTGACTTCGGCGCCAGTGACAGGTAGATGGCGGCCTGGGCGAGGGCGAACTGGGCCTCGGGCAGTCCCACGTGCTCGACGGCGGCGGCGGCCGCGGTCGCGACCGACAGGGCGTGCGGATCGGCATTGCCGATGTCCTCGGAGGCGAGGATGACCATCCGACGGACGATGAAGCGGGCATCCTCACCGCCCTCGAGCATGACCGCCAGGTAGTACAGCGAGGCGTCCGGATCCGACCCCCGGGTCGCCTTGATCCAGGCCGAGATCGTGTCGTAGTGACGGTCGGCCTGGCGGTCGTAGAGCAGCGCCCGGCGCTGGAGCGCATCCTCGGCGTGCGCCAGGGTCAGGCGCGCATCCGGGTCAGATCCGGCCCCGGCCGCCTCGCAGGCGAGCTGCAGCGCGTTGAGAGCCGACCGGGCATCGCCGCCCGAGCGCTCGGCCAGGAACGCGAGCGCCGCCTCATCGACCTGGTCCGGCGGCCCGCAGTACCCGCGCTCCACCGCGCGGTCGAGCAGCGTGCGGACCTCGGTGGGACCGAGGGCCTCGAGCTCGTACAGATGCGTGCGCGAAATCAGGGCCGAGTTGACTTCGAAGTACGGATTCTCGGTCGTCGCGCCGATCAGCGTGATCAGCCCGTCCTCGACGGCCGGGAGCAGCGCGTCCTGCTGGGCCTTGTTGAAGCGGTGGATCTCGTCGAGGAAGAAGACGGTGCGCCGGCCGGAGCGCAGGCGCTGGCGGGCCCGCTCGATCACCGCGCGAACCTCGGCTCGCCCGGCGGCCACCGCGCTCTCCTCCTCCAGGGCGGCATCCGAGGCCTTGGCCACGAGGCGGGCGAGCGTCGTCTTCCCGCTCCCGGGCGGCCCGTGCAGGATCATCGAGTGCGGCCGGCCCTCCTCGATCGCCCGGCGCAACGCCGACCCAGGCGCCAAAAGCTGCTCCTGTCCGACGAGCTCGTCCAGGGTCTGCGGCCGCATCCGCGTCGCCAGCGGAGCGCCGTCCGGCAGCGGTCCGTCGGTTGAGCGTGGCCGCGCGCGCTCCCGGTCCGGCCGGGCGGGCTCCGTGTCCTCTTCGCCGAACAGCCGCTCCATGAGCGGAGTATGAAGGCCTCCCCTCCCACGGGGTGCCGAGCGTCCGGCGACGGCGAGCGTCAGCCGCCGATGATCGCCCGCACCGCGTCGTGCACGAGGCCGTTGGTCGCGATGGCGCTCCCACCGCCGGCGGTCGCCGTGCCGCCCAGGTCGGTGAAGCGCCCGCCGGCCTCCTGGACGATGATCATCGGCGCCGCCACGTCCCAGAGCGACACCGTCGGATCGAGCCCAATCTCCAGCGCACCCTCGGCGACGAGCATGTAGCTCCAAAAGTCGCCGTAGCCGCGGGTGCGCCAGCACCGCGTCGCGAGGTCCACCAGCGCCTCCAGACGCCCGGTCTCGCGCCACTCCTCGAGGCCGCCGTAACACACGTGCGCGTCGCCAAGCTCCCGCACGGCCGAGACGCGCAACCGGCGGGGCTGCGCGGCGATGCCATCGCGCGCAAACGCCCCGCCACCGCGGGTGGCCCACCACCGGCGGGCCAGCGCGGGCGCCGATACGACACCGGCGACGACCTCGCCGTCCTCTTCGAGCGCCAGGAGCGTCGCCCACACCGGGATTCCGCGGACGTAGCTCTTGGTCCCGTCGATGGGGTCGACGATCCACCGCCGGCCGCCGGAACGTGCCTCGTCCCCGCCGTACTCCTCGCCGATGACCCGGTCCTCCGGGCGCAGATCCGCCAACCGCTCGCGCAGCGCCTGCTCGACGGCACGGTCGGCCTCGCTGACCGGCGTCAGATCCGGCTTGGTCTCGACGACCAGATCCTCGGCGCGAAACCGGGCCAGCGTCATCGCATCGGCGACGTCGGCGAGGGTGAGCGCGAGCTGCAGGTCATCGGTGGGGTCGGACACGGGCGCGCACACTAGCGGCGGCGCCGACGCGGGGTGGCGCCGAGGTGTGTCGTTTGCCCGAGCGGGGAGTGGGTGGTCTGGGCCGGGTACGCTGCACCGGGATGGCCGCCGACGATCCGCAGACCGAGACGGTGCAGCTGCTTCAGCAGCTGATCCGACTCAACACCGTCAATCCCCCGGGCAACGAGCGCCCGGCGATCGAGCTCCTCGAGCGGTACCTGAGCGAGGCCGGCTTCGCGACCGAGATCCTCGCCGCCGAGCCGGAGCGGCCCAACCTGGTGGCGACCCTCGAGGGGGCGGCCGACGGCCCCGTCCTGTGCCTCCTCGGCCACGTCGACACGGTCCTCGCCGACCCATCGGAGTGGCGCCATGACCCGTGGTCAGGCGACGTCGCCGACGGCTACCTGTGGGGCCGGGGCGCGCTCGACATGAAAAACCAGGTGGCCTGCGAGGCCGTCGCCGCCGCCGGACTGGCGCGGGAGGGCTGGCGCCCGGCGCGGGGCGCGCTCAAGCTCGTGTTCGTCTCCGACGAGGAGACCGGCGGGGCCGTCGGCGCCCACTGGCTGACCGACACGCACCCGGACAAGGTCCGGTGCGACCTGCTCCTCAACGAGGGCGCGGGCGAGGCCTTCGAGTACCGAGGGCGCCGCCGCTACGGCGTGTGCTGCGCCGAGAAGGGCATCTTCCGCTTCAACGTCACCGCCACGGGGGTGGCCGGTCACGCGTCGCTGCCGCGCACCGGCGACAACGCGCTGCTCAAGCTGGCGCCGGTGCTGGCGGCGCTGGGGCACCAGCCGGAGTCCTTCGAGCTCACCGAGGCGCCGGCGGCGCTGCTGCGCGGCCTCGGCGAGGACCCGGACGATCCGTCGGCCGCGCTGGCGCGAATCGAGGCCGAGGACCCGCGCCTGCGGACGCTGATCGAGCCGATGTTCGGCGTCACGCTGACCCCGACGATGACGAGCGCGTCGACCAAGATCAACGTGATCCCGTCCCGCGCGCAGGTCCGGGTCGACTGCCGGGTTCCACCCGGCCTGGGCGAGCCCGCCGTGCGCCGCCGCATCGCCCAGGTGCTGGGCGACGAGAACGACCACCTGCGCGTCGAGTTCACCGAGCAGGTCGTCGGGAACGCCTCGCCGGTGCAGAGCGAGCTGATGACGGTGATCGACCGCTGGATCTCCGAGCACGATCCCGGCGCCGAGGCGGTGCCGGTCATCCTCCCGGGGTTCTCGGACTCGCGCTGGTTTCGCGACGCGTTCCCGGAATGCGTGGCCTACGGGTTCTTCCCTCAGCGCCACCAGCCGATGCTCGAGGCCTCACCGCTGATGCACAACGCCGACGAGCGGATCGACGTCCGTGACCTCGGCTTCGCGACCGGCTTCTACCGGGACGCCATCGCCGAGATCCTCGGCTGAGGCGCAATAGACTGCGCCGAATCTCCACGCAGGTGTCCAACCGGCTTGATCCCGCGATCTTCCGTCTCCCGGTGGATCGACTCCGCAGCGGGTACTACTCGGACGCGTACTTCGTCCTCACCAAATCCCTGCTTGAGGCCGAGGGCCACCACCCGCATGTGACGATGCAGGTCTTCCAGAAGGAGGACTCCATCCTCGGCGGGATCGACGAGGCGATCGCGGTGCTCAAGACGTGCTCAGGCCACTCCGAGAACGGTGAGTGGATCCCCGGCTGGGATCAGCTCCAGGTTCACGCACTGCGCGAGGGCGACCGGATCTCCCCCTGGGAGACCGTGATGACGATCGAGGGCGACTACTCGCTGTTCGCCCACCTGGAGACCGTCTACCTGGGCTCGCTGGCGCGCCGGTCGCTGATCATGCGCAACGTCGCCGAGGTTGTCGAGGCCGCGCGCGGGAAGCAGATCTTCTACTTCCCCGCTCGCCACGACCACTGGCTGGTCCAGACGGGGGACGGGTGGAGCGCCCACGTCGCCGGAGCGATCGGCGTCTCCACCGACGCCCAGGCCTCATGGTGGGGCGGACGCGGGATCGGCACCGTTCCCCACGGGCTGATCGCCGCCTACGGCGGCGACACGGTCACGGCGTCCCGGAAGTTCGCCGATCGCTTCCACGCGGACATGAACATCACCGTGCTCGTCGACTTCGACAACGACTCCGTTCGCACCGCGCTCGAGGTCGCCGAGGCGCTCGGCGACCGGCTATGGGGCGTCCGGCTTGACACGTCCGAGCTGCTCGTCGACCGCTCGCTGTTCGACGAGATGGGGGCGTTCAAGCCAACCGGCGTCAACCCGCGCCTCGTCGAAAAGGTGCGCGGGGCACTGGACGGCGCCGGCTTCACCGACGTCAAGATCGTCGCCAGCGGAGGCTTCACCGCGCCGCGAATCCGGGAGTTCGAGTCCAAGAAGGTGCCCGTCGACGCCTACGGCGTCGGCTCGTCGCTGATCCGCGGGCAGAACGACTTCACCGCCGACGTCGTCCTCCTGGACGGCGAGCCGTGCGCGAAGTTCGGCCGGGCCTACGCGCCCAACCCGCGCCTCGAGCCCGTTTAATAGCCGCGTTCTCTTCAGCAATCCGGGCCACCTGCCGATGAGAAGAGTGAGCTGATGCTTCACTCTGCGTTTCTCGGCGACACCAACGTCATCACGTGGATCCACGATTGGGTGCCGCTGATTTTCATGGGGGCGCTCGTCGTGCTCGTCGGGATGACGATGCGGCTGATCCCGCGCACGCGGCCGGCCGAGATCCGCCCGCAGGAGACGCCCCCCATCGCCTGGGGCGACATCGCCGGCGTCGACGAGGCCAAGGACGAGCTGCGCGAGATCGTCGACTACCTGCGCAACTCCAAGCGCTTTCGCCGGCTCGGCGCCAACCTGCCCAGCGGCATCCTCCTGCACGGACCGCCGGGCACCGGCAAGACGCTGCTGGCCAAGGCCGTCGCCCACGAGTCCGGTGCGACGTTCTTCTCCCAGTCGGCATCGTCGTTCGTCGAGATGTTCGCCGGCCTGGGCTCGGCCCGGATCCGCCGCCTGTTCAAGGAAGCCCGCCGCCACGCGCCCGCGATCATCTTCATCGACGAGCTCGACGCGATCGGCACCGCGCGCTCCGGCGGGGCGGCCAACCGGGAGTACGACCAGACGCTCAACCAGCTGCTCGTGGAGATGGACGGCTTCAGCGCCAAGGGCGACGTCGTCGTGCTCGCCTCGACCAACCTGCTGGAGAAGCTCGATCCGGCGCTGCTGCGCCCGGGCCGGTTCGACCGCCACATCTTCGTCTCCCCGCCGGACCTGACCGGGCGGGAGGGCATCCTCCAGGTCCACTCCCGCAACAAGGAGCTGGCCGCGGACGTCGACTTCGGACTGCTCGCCCGCCAGACGTCCGGGCTGACCGGAGCCGAGCTGGCGAACATCTGTAACGAGGCGGCGATCTTCGCAGCGCGCCGTGAGTCGGACCGGATCGAGATGGGCGATTTCGACGCGGCTCTGGAGCGGGTCATGGCCGGCGTACCGACGCGGCGCACCCTCTCCGAGCACGAGCGGCGGGTCGTCGCCTACCACGAGGCCGGCCACGCCCTGTGCGGCGAGCTGCTGCCGTCCGTCGATCCGGTGCACCGGATCTCGATCGTGCCCCGCGGGATCGCCCTGGGGTACACGCTGAACCTGCCGGACGAGGACCGCCACCTCAAGACCCGCGAGGAGCTCATCGACCTGATGACGATGCTCCTGGGCGGCCGCAGCGCGGAGGAGCTGGTGTTCGGCTCCATCACGACCGGCGCCGCGGATGATCTGAAGCGGGTGGGGGACATCGCCTACGCGATGGTCCACGAGTTCGCGATGGGCAACGGCATCACGTCGCTCAAGGTCGCCCCGGAGATGATGTCGGAGACGACCCGGCGCGTCCGTGACGAGGAGGTCCGTGAGCTCGCCGACCAGGCGGCCCGGGCGGCGCGGGCGATCCTCACCGGCCACCGTGCGCAGCTCGACAAGCTGGCGACGACCCTGTTGACCAACGAGGTCCTGGAGCGCCCGGACCTCGAGGCGATCATGCGCGGGATCCCCCACGCGGCTCCGGAGCGCCGGCGCTCCGGCCACCTCGGCATCGCCGCCGCGACGGCCGTCGATCCGGCTCGGCCCTCGGCCGGCGAGTAGCCCACCCACCGGCTCGGTATCCTCCGCGGCGCCATGCTGTCCGCGATCGATCACGTCGGCGTCGCCGTCGAGAGCATCGACGCCGCGCTGGAGTTGTACCGGGACAAGCTGGGGATGCCGCTCGTGCATCGCGAGACCGTCACCGAGCAGGGGGTCGACGCCGCGTTGCTCGACGTCGGCGACGGGCACGTCGAGCTGCTCCAGCCGCTCGGACCGGAGACCGCCGTCGGCAAGTTCCTGAGCCGCCGCGGGCCCGGTCTGCACCACGTCGCGTATCGCGTGGCGTCGGTTCAGCAGACGCTGGATGCGTGTGCCGCCGCCGGCATGCGGCTCATCGACGAACAGCCGCGGACGGGAATCCGGGGCTCGCGCGTGGCCTTCCTTCACCCCGCCTCCACCGGCGGAGTGCTAACCGAGATCGTGCAGCCAGCGAAGGAGCGGTGACGA
>DASZMU010000073.1:0-18053 GCA_035551695.1 Solirubrobacteraceae bacterium | reverse complement strand
AAGCCGCTGACCGAGGACCTCCGCGAGTGGTTCCTGGCCTCCGGCCGTCCGCCCGGCAAGAGCCCGGTCTTCCCTGCCCACGACGGCGGCTTCTGGAGCCAGGACGACTGGCGCAACTGGCGGACGCGGACATGGAAGGGCGAGCCCGAGCGCCAGCGCCGCGACCGGAGGAACGCAACGCCAGCGCGGCCTGGCTGCGCCCCCAAGGGCACGCGGCCGCGAGACCTACGGTCGAGCTATGTGACGCTCCGGGTGTACGAGGGGATACCGCTCACGCAGATCGGCCGCGAGGTGGGCACGAGCGTCAGGATGATCGAGCTCCACTACGCCGGAGTGATCGCGAATTGGGACGGAAAACAGGTCCCTGCAGAGCGGTCCATCCGGGCCGCACGTAAGGCTGTTGGACGGAAAATGGACGGAACGGCGATACAGAGATGAGCCGTAAGCAATGACAAAATCCCCGGAAATACGACGAAAGCCCTCTGACGGACTCGAACCGTCGACCCCTTCCTTACCATGGAAGTGCTCTACCAGCTGAGCTAAGAGGGCGTTGCGCTCAGCGTATCGAGTCCAGCGCGCGTTCGGGTCGCTGTTCCCGGCGCTGCACGAGGGTCGCCGGTGCCGCTCCTGTTTGCAAACCGAGCAACGGTGGGAACACCTTCTTGCAGCGGGGATCACAAACCCATTGTGTGCAGGGGAGGAACCATGGGAACGTCATTCCCAACTCCTTCAAGCTCACGCCGTTTCTCCAGGGGGCGATCGTCGCCGGGCTGCTCCTCGGCGCGATGATCGGCGCGGCGGCCTCCGGCCGGCTGGCGGATGCGGTGGGCCGCAAGCGGCTGATCATCGCTGCCGCCGTCGTGTTCACCGGCGGCGCGATCCTGGCCGCCGCGGCGCCGAGCGTCTGGGTGCTGATCGCAGCGCGCGTCATCATCGGGCTGGGCGTTGGGTCGGCCGCCCTCGTGGTACCGCTGTACCTGGCCGAGATCGCCCCCGCCGAGATCAGGGGCGCGATCACTTCGCTCAACCAGCTGATGATCGTGGGCGGCATCCTCGTCGCCTTCATCGTCAACGCGATCCTCGCGTCTTCGGGCAACTGGCGCCTGATGCTGGGCCTGGCGGCGGTTCCGTCGCTCATCTTGCTCGCGGGCATGCTGTTCATGCCTGAGACACCGCGCTACCTGGTGCATGCCGGAGATGAGGAGGAGGCACGCGACGTGCTCGAGGAGCTGCCTGGGGACGAGCGTCCTCAGGAGCGGATCGAGGAGATCCGTGAGGTGGAGCACGAAGAGGAGGCCGATACCGGGATCCGTGGCGTGCTCATGGCCGCCTGGGTGCGTCCGGCGCTGCTCGTTGCCGTGGGGCTGGCCGTCTTCCAGCAGTTGGTCGGGATCAACACGATCATCTACTACGCGCCGACGACGCTCACCAACGTCGGCTTCGCCAAGACCAGCGCGATATACGCCAACCTCATCATCGGCGTCATCAACGTGCTGTTGACGGTCGTCGCCGTCCGGCTCATCGACCGCGTCGGGCGCAAGCCGATGCTGTACTCGGGCGTGGCGGGGATGGCCACCAGCCTGCTCGTGCTTGGGGTCTCGCTCTCAATACTTCCGACCCCGCATCATCCGGGTGACCCCGCCGCGGTGATCACCCTCATCTGCCTGGGCACGTTCATCGCGTCGTTTGCCGCCACGTGGGGCCCGGTGGTGTGGGCGATGATTCCCGAGGTCCTGCCGCTCTCCGTGCGCGGCACGGCGATGGGAATTGCGGTGTTCGGCAACTGGGCCGCGAACTTCCTCGTGTCGCAGACGTTCCCGCCGCTGCTCTCCGGGCTCGGACCCGGGCCGGTCTTCCTCGGCTACGCCGGCCTGGGCCTGCTCGCCGGTCTGTTCGTCAAGATTTTCGTCACCGAGACCAAGGGCCGCAGCCTCGAGGACATCGAGGCCGACCTCCGCAGCTCCGGCCGCCGGCGTGCCCGGACCAGCGAGCGGCGCCCCACGGCGGTCTCCCACTGACAGCGAAACCGCGCCGAGTGCCGGCGCGTCAGTAGGAGCCCTGCAGCAACGACATCATGGCGGGCGCGCTGCTCGGACCGATCGGTGCACCGCTCGAGTCGGCGAAGCCGACCTCCAGGTGGGGCCCGGTGGAGATGCCCACGATCCCGTAGCCGACCTCCGAGATCACCTGGCCCTGGGCGACGTGCGTACCGATGGGCGTCCAGTTGCCGGGCCCCGCGTGTCCGTAGTAGACGTAGTCATAGCCGGCGAGCGGGCTGTCGCAATGGATGACCGGGGCCGACGGGCCGAACCCGCCGATCCCGTGCAGCACGATCGTCCCGGAGCAGACCGCGAGCTCCGGGGTGCCGCCGGGGGCGGAGATGTCGACGCCGTCGTCGAGCGACCAGGTGGCTGGCGGGGAGGCAGCGGACTTCGGCATGGGGAACTCGAACCCGCCGCTGACGGGTGCCGTCGGCGCGGCGGCCGGCGACTGGCTCCCACCGCCACCGCCACTTCCACCGCTACCAGGCCCGCTGCTCTGGCCGGCGGACGCGGACTGCTGGCTCTGCGCGGCGGCTCGCCGGGCGGCGGCCCGCTGCGCGGCCGCACGCTGAGCTTCCTGCAGCTGCGTGAGCTGCGCCGTCAGTGATGACACCTGGGAGCGGGCGCTCGTCAGTTGTCCGGCCTGCGATTCGCGAGCACGCGCCGCGGCGAGCTGCTGGGAGACGAGGCTGAGCTTGTCCCGCGCGACGCCGTTTCGCTCCGCCAAGATCTGCTCGGCCAGCCGTTGCTGACGCGCCGAGAGCGTCCCCAACCTGACCGCCTGGGCCGCCACGGCGGTCCTGGCCGCCTTGACGCGCGCCGCGATCTGCGCGTCCTGGCGGCCGATGCGCTGCGCGAAGCTGAGACGCTCGAGCAGGTCGTTGAAGCCGGTGGACTGGAGCACGACGTCGATGATGTTCGGCTGGCCGCCCTCATACGTCCCCACCAGCTGGGCAGCCAGAACCTGCTCGTCGATGGCCTCGGTCGCCTCCAGCCGCTTGAGCCGGGCCTGTACGGAGGAGAGCTCGGAACGCAGCGCATACAGTTGGGCGAGGTTTGCGGTGAGGTCATGCTGGAGTGCGTTGAGCTTTGCCGCCATCGCCGCTACGGCACGGGTCAGCTGGTTGACGCGGCGGGTGTCGGAGGCGACCGCGCTGCTGAGGCTCGAGATCCGCCGGTGGCCGCTGGCGATCTGCTGCTGCAGCTGACCGGTGCTGGCGGCGCGGGCAGGGGGCGGGGTCGAAGCTATGAGGGCCGGCCCCGCGGTCATCGCCAGCGCCACGAGCCCCGCCGTCACGATGGACGGGACGCGGCGCTGGAGGCCAGGGGAAGATCGATGGGCAGACCGCATTTGGGCGCGCTCCGGCAGCCGCGGCGCGGCGCGCCGGAGTCCGGGGGTCGAGGAACGTAACACGCGCCTGGCGCGTATCGCCCGCAGAACGAGCGTTGCAAGAAAACCTGCACAAGCAGGACTTTCCCCTGAGGGCTAGCGCGACGGGGTCAGCCGTTGCTGATGGGCATCACATGGAGGCCATCCGTCCTTCTGGCCGCCGGACGGCTCTAATGGCGGGGGCAGGATTCGAACCTGCGAAGGCTGAGCCGCGAGATTTACAGTCTCGTCCCTTTGACCGCTCGGGAACCCCGCCAGGGCGTCGCCGAGTCTAGCGATGGCGTTCCCGCACGGATCGGCTGCCCCCGCTCGATTTCGTACGCCGCGTACTTCGGACCGCCGAGCCGAATTCCGGAGCCTCCTTCCACAACGTTCGATGGAACGAACCATCGGCGGCCATCGCCGACGAGCACGAAGAGATAGTCGTAGCGGCTCGGGTCAAGGCGCTTGACCGTGCCGCTCCAACTCTGGTTGCCACCACGCGTGCACACGGTGACCTCCCACCGTCCCACGCGATAGACGGTCGATGTCTTGACCTGGACGCGGAGCGCGCGATCACCGAAGTCCGTCACGAGGTCGTAATCAGGACCGTGACCGATCGGCATGAACACGGGTGCTCCCTGACCCAGGAGCCACAGGATCGCCGAGAACTCGCCTGGCACAGGTGCATCGGCCCCGGCCTGGCACAGGTGCATCGGCCCCGGCCTGGCACAGGCGCATGGCGCCCGGCTGGCACATGGTGCATGGCGCCCGCCCCGTTACGCCCCAGCCGGCGTGTGGCGTCTGGCGTCCCCTGCCGGAGGGGTGACGGCTCGCCGCGAGGAGGTTGACGCGGCCCAACCCGCCCTGGCGGCAGGCAATCCGCAGATGCTCGCCGGGCTCAAAACGCCTGGCGGCCGGCGATCCGCGGGACGCTCGCCGCCCCCAAAACACCTGGCGGCGGCGATCCGCAGACGATCGCCGCCGGCCCCCTCTCCCTGAGCCTTAACTAGCCACGCTACGACGCGTCCCGCAGACGCTGCGCTTCAGGCAGCGCCTCGAGCTTCTTGAGCGTGTGGTTCTCGATCTGCCGGATCCGCTCGCGTGTGACGTTGAACGCCCGGCCGACCTCCTCCAGCGTGTACGGCCGCTCGCCCGTCAACCCAAAGCGCATCTCGATGACCTCGCGCTCGCGCTCAGGCAGGGCCGCCAGCGCGCGGCGGAGGTTCTCACGGCGAAGGCGCTCCGCCGCCAGCTCAAACGGCGACTCGGCCGTCTGATCCTCGACGAAGTCCCCGAGCGCCGAGTCGTCCTCCTCGCCCACCGGCTTCTCCAAAGAGATCGGCTGCTGGGCCATCCGCAGGACGTCGCGGACCTCGCGCACGGTCGTGTCAAGCTCCGCGGCGATCTCCTCCGGCGTGGGCTCGCGGCCCAGCTGCTGGATGAGCTGGCGCTCGACGTGGACGACCTTGTTGAGCTTCTCGACCATGTGGACGGGGATGCGAATCGTCCGTCCCTTATCGGCGATGGCGCGCGTGACCGCCTGGCGAATCCACCAGGTCGCATACGTCGAGAACTTGTAGCCACGGCGGTAGTCGAACTTCTCCACGGCGCGGATCAGCCCCATCGATCCCTCCTGGATGAGATCCAGGAACGTCAGCCCACGGCCCAGATACGACTTGGCGATCGAGACCACCAATCGCAAATTCGCCTCGATCATCTGCTGCTTGGCGACCATGTCCCCCCGCTCGATCCGCCGCGCCAGCATCACCTCCTGCTCGGCCGTCAACAGCGAAACCCGGCCGATCGAGCGCAGGTAGAGCCGCAGCGAGTCCAGCGACGGCTCAACGGTCAGGTCGACCTCTACCTTCTTCCGGGCATCCGGATCCGAGGACTCGGAGCTGCGCTGCACGGCGCTGGCCTCGACGCTGTGGGCCTCGGACTTCGCGGGCCGGCCGTCGGCCCCCACTACGACGATCCCGTGCTCGTCCAGGTACGCGTGGAGCTCATGGACCTGCTCCTTCGTCACCTCCACCTCCTCGAGGCATGCCTCGAGCTCGGCAAAGGTCAGGTAACCGCGCTCTTGCGCACCGGCAATCAGCGGGCGCAGTTCCTCGAGCTCCGCGATCGGAGTCTCGTCGCTCAAAAGAACGATCTCATCAACGCTCACAGCCCCTGAGCTCCTATTCGAATGTGGCCTCTAAGCCGCCCCATCAGATGAACCGGCTCCCTCTCGTATCTCCCGATACAACCGGCCGAGTGATACCACAAAGCCGCCGAATGTCGAAGCTGCCGCGCTCCAGCTCAGTCGATGATCATCCGCACGGGCCCATTCCCGGCACGTCTCTACTCTTATAGGTGCGATGACAACGCCACCCACATCCGCCCCCACGCTGGTCGACGTGCAATCGCAGTCCCCCCCATTGGCGCTCAGCCTCTCGAGGGTCGGGGTCACCGCGGTCGAGAAGGTGATCCGCCTGCGGCAGAACGGCTCTGAGCAGCTGTTCTCCGCGCGGTTTGAGTGCGTGATCGAGCTCGGCTCCGCCCAGAAGGGCGCGCACATGTCGCGGTTCGAGGAGGTCGTCAACGACGTGATCGGCGAGGTCGTCCTGGGCGACTCGACGTTCCGGGCCGAGACCCTCGCCGAGCACATCGCCCAGCTGGTGCGGTCCCGCCAGGGCGCCCGGCGGGCCGAGGTCACCATTGAGGCGCGCTTCCCGGAGCACAAGCCGGCGCCGGTCTCCCACATCCTCACGCAGGAGCTGTACACCCTGCACGGGGTGGCCGCCGCCACCGAGTCTGGCACCCGGCGCCTCACCGGCGTCACCGCCCAGGGCATGACCGCCTGCCCATGTGCCCAGGAGCTTGTCGCGGGGGCCGCCCGCGAGCGCCTCGACGCCGACGGCTTCAGCGCCGCCGAGATCGAACGGATCCTCGACGCCGTGCCGGTCGCCACCCACAACCAGCGCGGGCTGGGCACGCTGTACGTCGGCTGCCCTGAGAACTGCGACGACGAGATCGACGCCGCGATGCTGCTGAAGATCGTCGAGCAGTCGATGTCCTCGGAGATCTACGAGCTGATGAAGCG
The DNA here is from genome assembly GCA_035551695.1 of Solirubrobacteraceae bacterium. Classification (GTDB taxonomy): domain Bacteria; phylum Actinomycetota; class Thermoleophilia; order Solirubrobacterales; family Solirubrobacteraceae; genus Palsa-465. Next base: position 11,554 of record DASZMU010000073.1, on the reverse strand, counting down.
CTCCGACGAGGGGCACGTGGTGGAGAAGGCCCACCGGCGTCCCCGGTTCGTCGAGGACTGTGTGCGCGAGATGGTGGCCGGCGTCATCGAGCAGTTCCCGGAGCTCGACGACCGAGCGTTCGTGTCAGCGGGCCAGGTCAACCTCGAGACGATCCACCAGCACAACGTCGTCGCCGAGCGCTTCGGCACGATGGGCGAGATCCGCAACGAGCTGCGCACCGGGGAGCCCGCCCCGGCTCACACCACGCTCCCGGCCTGGCTCGCCGACGCCCGCTGAGGCGGAGAGCGTGTTTCAGGCGCCGGCGTCCGGGGCGCCGGTCCGCGCCGTGCCCGCACCCTCGCGCAGCAGGCGCCGAAAGCCAAAGAAGTAGTCGGCACCGGAGAAGACGGTGATCGCAACCGTCGCGTAGACGAGTAGCGAGATCCACAGCGGGCGGTCGTCGAACGCGATCAGCACCATGACCATCGCCACCTGCGCGGCCGTTTTGAGCTTGCCGAGAGCGCTGGCCGAGATCACGACTCCCTGCTGGGTGCCGGCGGCGACATCCGCACGACCGTCAGCACGTTGGGGACGTTGAGCGGAACCATCCTTGAGTCAACGCTAACGGATCGCGGACAATACGCTGCAATGCACGCTGTCGTGCTGGAGCAGCCGGGCTCCCCGCTGCAGGCCCAGACCCTCCCGGACCCGGTGCCGAGCCCGGGCCAGCTGCTGCTGCAGGTCCTCGCCTGCGCCGTCTGCCGGACCGACCTGCACCTGCGCGACGCGGAGATCGAGGCGCCGAAGCTCCCGGTCGTGCTCGGCCATCAGATCGTGGGGCGGACCGAGGACGGGCGGCGCGTCGGCGTCCCGTGGCTCGGCTGGACGGACGGCGAATGTCGATACTGCCGCCGTGGCCAGGAGAACCTCTGCGTCAACGCGCGCTTCACCGGCCGTGACATCGACGGCGGCTTCGCCCAGCTCACCGTCGCCGACGAGCGCTTCTGCCTCCCCCTGCCCGACGAGTTGGCCGACGACCAGCTCGCCCCCCTGCTGTGCGGCGGCCTGATCGGCTTCCGCGCGCTGCGACTCGCTGGCGATGCCGAGCACCTCGGCCTGTACGGGTTCGGGTCCGCGGCGCACCAGATCTGCCAGGTGGCCGTCCACCAGGGCCGCAAGGTCTACGCGTTCACGCGGCCCGGGGACGCCCGCACCCAGGAGTTCGCCCGCTCGCTCGGCGCGACGTGGGCCGGCGGCAGCGACGAGCGCCCGCCGGAGCAGCTCGACGGCGCCATCATCTTCGCTTCCGCGGGTGAGCTCGTACCGCTCGCGCTCAAGGCGCTCGCGCCCGGCGGCACCGTCGTCTGCGCCGGGATCCACATGAGCGACATCCCCTCGTTCCCCTATGACGATCTGTGGCGGGAGCGGTCCATCCGCTCGGTCGCCAACCTCACCCGCCAGGACGGCCACGAGTTCCTTGCGCTCGCGCCCGGGGTCCCGGTGCACAGCACCATCACCAGATACCCGCTGGACGAGGCCGAGCAGGCCCTCGCCGACCTGCGCGCTGGGAGGTTCCTGGGAACCGCCGTGCTGGTTCCGTAGCACATGTTCTAGGCTCAGAGCATGCCCCTCGTACCAATGGTCATCGAGCGAACCGCCCGCGGCGAGCGCGAGTTCGACATCTACAGCCGGCTCCTCAACGAGCGAATCATCTTCGTCGGGTCGCCGATCGACGACATGGTCGCCAACCTCGTCGTCGCCCAGCTGCTCCACCTGGAGTCCCAGGACCCGGACAAGGACATCTCCATCTACATCAACAGTCCGGGTGGCTCGATCTACTCCGGGCTGGCGATTTACGACACGATGCAGTTCATCAAGCCTGACATCGCGACCATGTGCGTCGGGATCGCGATGTCGATGGGCTCGCTGCTGCTGACCGGCGGCGCCAAGGGAAAGCGCTTCTCGCTCCCCAACAGCCGGATCCTCATCCACCAGCCGTCGGCGGGGTTTGAGGGTCAGTCGACCGACATCGAGATCCATGCTCGGGAGATCCTCAGCGTCCGCAAGCGGACCGACGAGATCTACGCCCACCACACCGGGCAGTCCGAGGAGCGGGTCCACGCCGACATGGAGCGCGACCGGTTCTTCAAGCCGGACGAGGCCGTCGAGTACGGCCTGATCGACCGGGTCATCGAGCACCACTAGATCGATTTTGGGTGGTCTGGCCGCATGCGGCCAGACCCCGGCGGCGCATGCGCCGCCGGCGGGGCCGCGCATGCGCGGCCCCGAACAGCATCACGTGGCCGGCGCCCTCCGGATCCGTCCCGAGCCCTGGCCGCGGGTCTCCCGCGGCTCCGGCACGGTGGGGCGGGCGAGCGCCCAGAAGATCATCAGCCCTCCGAAGATCAGCATGCCGAGGCCGGTCCAGAGATCGATGTTGATCCCGGCCGCCTTGTCCTTGACGTGCTCCGAGCCGAAGATCCCGAGGGCGATCAGGATCAGGCTGTAGAGCACGAACACGCCGCCGATGATGCGGCGGATGTCGAACCGGTTGGCGGCCCGGGCCGCCGCGATCTCCTCCACGTCGGTCGCGCCCGTCGACGCCATCGGCTCACCCTCAGATGAGGGGCCGGGCACTCCAAATGGTTTGTCGCTGGATGACATCGTGGGCTCCTAGGCGAAGATGATGTTCAGGACGACGAGGATGCCGATGGCGACGCCACCCAACAGCCACGGCGAGCGCCACCACAGTCTGTCACGCGGATCTGCGTTCACCTCCCGCTCTTCGGCGCGCGTCAGCCCCCACACGAGACCGCGCAGATCCTCCGGCGCCGTTGGCTTGGTGACCAGCGAGACCGCCACCAGCACGACCCCGCCGACGATGAAGGCGATGATCGCCTGCCAGAAGCTGGCGGCCAGGGGCGAGCCGAAGTTGAAGATCGTGTGGTAGGCGTTGAGGCGGTTGGTGGCGTACGCGGCGGCCGTTCCCGCCACCAGGCTGCAGAACCCACCCCAGGCGGTGGCCCGGCGCCAGAACATGGCGATGATGAAGGTGGCGAACAGGGGCGCGTTGAAGATCGAGAACAGCGTCTGGATGTAGTTCATGATGTTCGAGTAGCCCTTGGCGATCAGCGCCGTGATCACCGAGATCAGGATCCCGCCGATCGTGACCAGGCGACCCGCCCGCAGGTAGAACGCGCTGTCCCGGTCCTTGGCGAAGTAGGGCTGGATCAGGTCATAGGTGACCACCGTGTTGAACGCGGTGACGTTGGCCGCCACGCCCGCCATGAACGCCGCCACCAGTCCGGTGATCGCAATCCCCAGCATCCCTTCGGGCAGGTAGTTGCCGATCAGGTGCGGGATCGCGGTGTTGTACTGGAGGGCGAGGCTCTTGCCGACGCCGAGGCCGTGGACGGTGAGCACCGCGATCAGGCCCGGAAGGATGATGATCGCCGGCAGGAAGATCTTCGGATAGGCGCCGATCAGGGGCGTGCGCCGCGACGCCGACATGTTGCGAGCCGACAGCGCGCGCTGGACCTCGGCGAAGTTCGTCGTCCAGTAGCCGAAGCTGAGCACGAAGCCCAATCCGAAGACGACCCCGATCCAGTCCGACGCCAGCGGGTTGGTCACGTGGTGGATGCCCAGCCCCCTCCAGGCGTGGAGTCCGGCGTCGCCGAGCGGCTTGAACGCCTTCACCTTTGCCTCGATGCCGCTGATGCCGCCGACGGAGTGCAGCGCCACAAGCGTCAACGGCAGCAGCGCGGCGACGATCACGAAGAACTGGAGCACCTCGTTGTAGATCGCCGACGTCAGGCCCCCGAGCGTGATGTAGATGAGCACCATGATCGCCGCCGCGAAGATCGCGGTGATGATCGACACGCCGAGCATCAGGTTGATGATCAGCGCCAGCGCGAACAGGTTCACGCCGGAGATCAGGACGGTGGCGACCGCAAACGTGGCCGCGTTGAAGGCGTGCGTGGCCTCGTTGAAGCGCAACCGCAGGTACTCCGGTACGGACCGCACCTTGGCGCCGTAGTAGAACGGCATCATGAACAGCCCCAGGAAGACCATGGCTGGGACCGCGCCGATCCAGTAGTAGTGCACGGCGGGAACGCCGTACTGCGCCCCGTTGGCGGCCTGCCCGAGGATCTCGAGCGCGCCCAGGTTGGCGGCGATGAACGCCAGTCCGGTGATCCAGGCCGGCAGCGAGCGACCGGAAAGGAAGAAATCGAGATCGGTCTTGATCGCCAGCCGAGCGACGAACCCAATCCCGAGCACAACGACGAAGTAGATCCCGAGGATCACATAATCGATCACGCTCGGATGAAGCCTCAGCATGCCGCCTCCCTCTCGGACGGATCGAGCCGTCCGCCCGAGGGAGGGCTCGCTGATTATTCGACGGGGTGCTCTATCTCACCGAGTCCGTCGATGGCAATTCGTACCCGGTCACCGGATTGGAGAAACCGCGGCGGGTCGAACGCCTGGCCCACGCCGTTGGGCGTCCCGGTGAGGATGAGGTCGCCGGGCATCAGCGTGCAGGTCTGCGCAATGAACTCCACCAGCTCGGCGCAGCCGAAGATCAGATTTGCGGTGTTGGAGTCCTGGCGCAGCTCGTCGTTGACCCAGGTGCGCAGTTGCAGGTGCCCCGGGTCTGGGATCTCGTCGACGGTCGTCACCCATGGCCCGAACGGGCAGAACGTGTCGGCGCCCTTGGCCCGGGTCCACTGGGGCTCGCGCTTCTGGAGATCCCGGGCGCTGACATCGTCGGCGATGCAGAAGCCGCCGATCTGACCGCCGGCGCCGATCACGATCGTCAGCTCGCCCTCGTAATCGAGCCGCTTGACGACCTCCGGACAGCGAATGGGCCCGCCGGGCGGCGCCACCGAATTGCGGACCTTGACGAAGACGATCGGCTGCTCCGGCCGCTGCGCGCCGGTCTCGGCGATGTGATCGGCGTAGTTGAGACCGATCGCGTAGATCGTGCCCGGCTCCAGGATCGGGGCCAGGAGCTTGATGTCGGCGAGCGGCCATTCGCCGCCGGACGGACCCGGGACACGACCGCTGGCGAGCACCTCGCGCACGCCGTCCGGCGCGCCGAAGGCGACGACGCGGTCGTCCTGCACCCAACCTGAGATCGGCTCCGAGCGGCCGGGAGCCTCGAATGTCGCTAGCTTCATTGGACCTCAGCCTATCCGAGCGGGCCCCTGTCCAATCCCCGCCGGCGCCTCAGCCTCAGTCGAGCCGGTACTCGCCGGTCGCCACCGGCACCGCGCACCCGCCGACCGTTACGCGCTCGACCTTGGCCGCCGATCCCTCGGCGACCGCCTCCAGAAGCGAGGGCCGGCCGATCTCGGCCCCTTGGCGGATCGCGATCCGCTGCCCCCACTCCGTCCGCCCGTGTCGCGCGAGGTGCACCGCCAGCGGCCCGGCCGCCGAGCCCGTCGCCGGGTCCTCGGCCACCCCGAGGCCGGGACCGAACATCCGCGTCTTGACGCGGTCGCCGGCGACGGCCAGGCAGCTGACGCCGATCTCCCCCAGCTCGGCGAGCGCGCGCATGTCCGGCCGCAGCGACGCCACCGCCCACTCGTCAGCCAGCTCCACGAACGCGAACCGCGGCCCGTTGTCATAGACCTCGACCGGCAACCCGGAGTCGGCCACGCCCAGCGCGGCCAGCAGCTCCTCGGTCCGGTCGTAGGGCTGCCACCGGGGGATGGGCTGCTGCATCTCACCGTAGACGACGGTGCCCGCCCGGCGCTCGAGGGCGATCCGGATCAGCCCCGAGCCCGTCTGCAGCCGCACCGTTTCGGCGCCCGAGCGCTCCCCGAGCAGGAACGCGGTGCCGAGCACGGGATGCCCGGCGAACGGGAGCTCGACGTACGGCGTGAAGATCCGCGCGTGCGCATCGGCGCCCTCCTCGCCGGCCAGGAGGAACACCGTCTCGGAGAGGTTGAGCTCCCGGGCGGCGCGCTGCATCGTCTCGTTGCTCAGGCCGGCGCCATCGGTGAAGATGGCCACCGGGTTGCCCTCGAGCGGGACGTCGGTGAACACGTCGAGGACCGAGTAGTCGCGCACGTCAGCCGCCCAGCGCCTGGGCCAGCAGGGACAAGAGCCGTGGTCTCAAGCGGGGTCGAAGTCTGACAGATCGCGGTGGCCGCTGAGCGTCGAGACGTCCTAGCCGTCCGCCATCTCCAGCAGCGTCGTCACGGTCGTCCAGGTGCGCGCCGTCGCCGTCGTCCCCAGCCCCTTGCCCGCCAGCGCGTTCCACATCTTCGACCGCGCCACCCCGTCCGGGTGCCAGGCGTACAGCTCGCGTCCGTGCGCCGCCAGGCGCTCGTTCCCGGTGGCCGCGCCCCGCAGGGTGGCGATCACGTCCGGATCCAGTTCGGCCGCGAGGAAGCTCACCTGGTAGCGCTTGGGATTGGTGGCGACGTCGCCGAGTGGGTTGAGCGCGACGACCGCCGCCAGCTCGTCCCGGCTGCGGCCGATGACCGGCACGTCGAAGCCGAAGCGCTCGGCGATCAGCCGCTCCGCGTCGCGCTCGAGCTTCGCCGTCGAGCCGCTGCCGGTCAGAACGACGTTGCCGCTCTGCGTATATGTCTGCACGCCCGCATAGCCGGCCTCCGTCAACAGGGCACGCAGGTCGGCCATGGGCACCCGCCGGTTCGGCCCCAGGTTGATGCCCCGCAGGAGGAGGACGTGCCGCATGGCGCGAGTCTATGCCGTGTGCGGCGAATCACGGATATGTGATCAGTGACCTTTTCGGTACTGTCGGCGTGTGGAGACATCACCGCTGGCCGCCGCGTCGCGGGCCATGGTGGTAGGCACATCAGGGGTTACACGACGCTTTGGAGAGGGGCAGACCGCCGTCACCGCGCTGCGGGACGTGTCGGTCGAGATCGAGCGCGGAAAGCTGACGGCGGTAATGGGACCCTCCGGCTCCGGCAAGTCGACGCTCATGCACATCCTGGCCGGGCTCGACAAACCGACCGCGGGGTCGGTGACGATCGAGGGACAGGAGATCAGCGGCATGGGCGACGACGAGCTCACGCGCCTGCGCCGCGACCACATCGGCTTCGTGTTCCAGTTCTTCAACCTGCTGCCGATGCTCACCGCCCGCGAGAACATGATGCTGCCGCTGGCGATCGCCGGGCGGCAGCCGGACCCGCAGTGGCTCGAGACCGTGATCGACGAGACGGGCTTGCGCGATCGGCTCAGCCACCGTCCGTCGGAGCTGTCCGGCGGCCAGCAGCAGCGGGTCGCGATCGCCCGGGCGTTGCTCAGCCGCCCCACCGTGTTGTTCGCCGACGAGCCGACCGGCAACCTCGATTCTGCCTCCGGCGACGAGATCCTGGCGCTCCTGCGCCGTTCGGTCGACTCGGTGGGCCAGACGGTGGTCATGGTCACCCATGACCCCCGCGCCGCCTCGATCGCCGACCGGATCCTGTTCCTCGCCGACGGACGGATCGTCAAGGAGATGCAGAGCTCCGGCGAGGAGGAGATCGTCGACGCCATGAAGGCGCTGGCCGGGGCGCGCTGAGTGCTCCGGGTGGCGCTCAAGGGGCTGGCCTCGCGCCGGCTGCGCGCCGCCCTCACCGCATTGGCGGTCGTGCTCGGTGTCGCGCTCGTGGCCGGCACCTACGTGCTGACCGACTCCATCACCGGCGCATTCGACACGATCTTTCAGACGGTCTACCGCGGCACCGACGCGACCGTCACCGGACGCAACGCCATCGACACGAGCGCAAACGGAGGGATCGGCGGCGGCTCGGCGCCCGCGTTCTCGCAGTCGGTGCTTGGGCGGGTGCGGGGCCTGCCCAGCGTTCGTGACGCCGTCGGCGACGTGTCCGGCAGCGTCCAGCTGATCAAGAACGGCAAGGCGATCTCCTTCGGCGGCGCCCCGACGCTCGGATCCAGTGTCAACCCGGGCCAACCCCAGTTCAGTTCGCTGCGGCTGATCAGCGGGCACTGGCCGGGTCCGAACGAGGTCGTCGTCGACACCAACACGGCGTCGAAGAAGAACCTGCACGCCGGCGACGCGATCGGTGCCCAGGGCACCGGCGCGGTCGTGCCGATGCACATCTCCGGCCTTGTCCGGTTCGGAACGGCAAACTCGCTCGGCGGGGCGACGCTCGCGGGCTTCGTGCTGCCCACGGCCCAGCGCCTGCTCGGCAAGACGGGCAAGCTCGACGAGATCCGAGTGGCCGGAAAGGCGGGCGTCAGCCCGCGCCAGCTCGTCGCTCAGATCCGTCCACTGCTGCCCGCCGACGCCCAGGTCCGGACCGGATCGCAGCAGGCCGGCCAGGACTCGAGCGCGGTCAACAGCTTCCTGTCGACGCTGAGGACGATCCTGCTGGTGTTCGCCGGCGTCTCCCTGTTCGTCGGCAGCTTCGTCATCGCCAACTCGCTGTCGATCACCATCGCTCAGCGGACGCGCGAGTTCGCGACCCTCCGGACCCTCGGGGCGTCGCGACGCCAGGTGCTGCGCTCCATCCTCGCCGAGTCGCTGGTCCTGGGCCTCGTGGCGTCCGCCGTCGGGCTGCTGGTGGGGCTCGCGCTGGCACAGGGGCTGTTCGCCCTGTTCAACGCCGTCGGCCTGACGCTGCCCAGCAGCGGCACGGTCGTGAAGGGACGGACGATCATCGTCGCGCTCCTCGTCGGCGTCCTCGTCACCGTCCTTGCGAGTCTGCGGCCGGCGATGCGAGCGACGCGCGTCGAGCCCATCGCGGCGGTGCGCGAGGGCGCGACAGTGCCCGACGGCCGGTTTGCCCGTTACCGCACGGCGGGATCGGCCGCGGCGACCGGCCTCGGCTTCGCCATGGTGCTCCTCGGCCTATTCGTCGCATCCGGGACGGGTCCGGTGCTGGCGCTGATGGGGGCCGGAGCGGTGCTCGTGTTCATCGGCATCGCGCTCCTGTCGGCGCAGATCGTGCCCGCGTTGGCCGGCGTGATCGGTTGGCCCGCCGCCCGGGTGGGCGGGGCGATGGGCCGGCTGGCGCGCGAGAACACCCGGCGCAACCCCCAGCGGACGGCGTCCACCGCGTCGGCTCTGATGATCGGCCTGGCGCTGGTCACGCTCCTGGCCATGCTCTCGGCCGGGATCATCAGCAACTTCAAGGGGGCCGTCAACGACCTGTTCACCGGCGACTACGCGATTACGGCTCAGAACAACAACTCCCCCATCCCCATCTCCGCGGGCCTGGCGGCGGCTCGGGCTCCAGGGGTGACCGCCGTCGGCGATGTGCGGGCCGGCGAGGGGCGGGTGTTCGGCGGCAACCACCAACTCAGCGCGGTCGACCCCGGGATCGAGCAGGTGGTCCGGCTGAACTGGAAGCACGGAGGGCAGAGCGTCCTCGGCTCGCTCGGGATCACCGGTGCGTTCGTCGACGACTCGACGGCCGGCGCCCACCACCTCAGGGTGGGGTCGTCGTTCGTCGTCACGACTCCGACGGGAGGCCACATCCCGCTCGTCGTCCGGGGCGTCTTCACGCCACCCTCGGGTGGCTCGCCGTTCGGCCCGGTGACGATGTCGGCGGCGACCTGGGACCGCTTCTACAGCCAGCCGGAGAACATCTTCACGCTCGTCAAGACCTCGGTCGGTGAGACGCCGGCCAATGAGGCCGCGCTGCGGCACGTGCTGGCGCCATTCCCCAACGCCAAGGTCCAGACGCGCCAGCAGTTCATCGACAATCAGATCGCCGGCTTCACCAGCCTGCTCAACGTCCTCTACGTGCTGCTGGCGCTGTCGATCCTCGTCAGCCTGTTCGGGATCGTCAACACCCTCGTGCTGTCGGTGTTCGAGCGCACGCGGGAGATCGGGATGCTGCGCGCCGTCGGCACCACCCGCCGGCAGGTCCGGAGCCTGGTCCGCCACGAGAGCGTGATCACCGCCCTGATCGGCTCGGTCATCGGCATCCTGCTGGGAGTCGCGTTCGGCGCCCTGCTGGCGGCCCGGGTCAGCGCAATCGCCTTCACCGTCCCGGTCGGCTCCCTGGTCGTGTTCATCCTCGCCGCCTGGATCGTCGGGCTGCTGGCCGCGATCTTCCCGGCGCGCCGGGCCGCACGGCTGCAACCGCTCGAGGCGCTGGCGTACGAGTAGCGCTTCCTGGGTTGGTGACTCGTAGCGCCGGCGGCCCGGCGGCTGGGAGGTAGCGCGCCCGGCCGTCGGCTGGGAGGTAGCGCGGCCGGTCGTCGGCTGCAAGCAGCCGCCGCCCGCCGCGCTTTTGGCAACGACGTCGGGGCGCAGGGGCGCCCCCACGCCGGGCGACGGACTTGGGAGCTCGGAACGTTCCGCCGCCCCGCCCAGTGCTCCGGATTTCGGCGTGCGTGGTGCGACAAATCATGCACCGCGCTGACGGTGTGTCGCAAGGTTGGGGCTGAGCCTGCGTCCTGTGCCAGATCGGCCGGGCAGTTCCGGATTTGGCACGTTCTGCACGCTCCGGGGACCCGGGAAGCTCGCCAGAGCTCCGCAAGGGACGCTCCGGGGGACCGGGGAAGCGCCCCAGAGCTCCGCACCTCCCCTTTGTAGCCCGTCGTTCGCGATCCCCCGCGGCCCGGGGACGCAGGCCGCCCGCGGCCCGGGAACCCAGGGCTAGAACAGCGACTCCTGCCCCGGTGCTCGCCCACCGTCGGCCCGTCCGCCGGGCACCGGCTGACCGAGCGCGAGCGCCAGGTCGCGGGCGATCGCTGCCTCCGAGCGGGAGGCGATCAACGGCTCATCGATCCCCTCCACGTGCACGAGTGTCCGCCGGCCGTCCCCGCGCTCCGGGCCCTCAAGCGGCACGAGCGCGTAGATGCGGTCGGCGCGCACGAACTTGCCGTAGCCGAGGGGGATCAGCGGCGGGGCGGCGCGGGCCATGACGTGAGCGGCATCCTACGCTGCGCGGCGGGCAGCTTGATCGTTCCGACGGACCGGCGAACCGTTGCCTTTAGCGGTACGGGCATCCTGCCGACTGGTAGTGCGGGAAAACGGCGCATCGAGGGGACCGCGACAGCGTCCAGGCGCCGGGCGACGACCGTCTCAGCGAGCCACGCTGCTCGCCGGCGGCCCGCGGGCGCCGTTGCACCGGATTTCCGCGTGCTATTTGTGCAAGTGGGCTATCCGCTTCAGTACCCCGGGTTCAGGCGCGGCCCGGCTGAGGCGGCCGATGGGGACGGGGACGCGCCGAGACGACCCAGCCGCGGCTGACGGCACGCCAGCGATGGAGACAGAGGGGCCTGGATCGCGCCGGTGACGGGACCCCGGCCCCGGCTGGGCCCGGTCACACGTCCGCCTCCCCACAGGCTTTGGGGGCTCATGCGTCCCATACACCGGTAATCCCCCAAACCCCCTCCCGGACACGTACCGTCACTGCTGACGACGAGGGGGAACGAACCGGAGAGGCCACATGCGCAAATCGCCAGGGGTCGCCCCCGATTTGTGACGTCCTACACGTCGCGCGGTGGGCGGGGGCCGGTTCCCGGCGGCGCCTCGTCCCGCCCTCCTTCGTTGCCAGAAGTTCGGTCCGCCGGCGACGCTCCGCGCCCCGCCGGTCCGGCAGTGCTCCCGCTAGTGGTCGGGGAGGGCCGCTAACCGCC
>DASZMU010000072.1:0-28696 GCA_035551695.1 Solirubrobacteraceae bacterium | reverse complement strand
CGACGCCGTGTGAGCGGCTTGGTGTGAGGGGCTTGCTGTGAGCGGCGAGCGCGCGCGGCTCTTCGTCGCGCTCGAGCTGCCGCCCGCGATCCGGGCGACGCTGGCGGGGTGGGCGGCCGACGAGCTGCGCCGGATTCCCGGCCTCCGCCTGATCGACGAGCGCTCCCTGCACGTGACCCTCTGCTTCCTCGGCTGGCGTGAGATCGACGAGGTGGGGGAGATCGGCACCGTCTGCCGCACAGGCGCCTCCGGTGCCCGCATTGGATTGTCGCTGGGGGAGGCGCTGTGGCTGCCGCCACGGCGGCCGCGCGTGGTGGCGGTCGACCTCGTCGACGCTGACGACGGGCTGGCGCGGCGACAGGCCGCGGTGGCCGACGCGCTGACCGCACGGGAGTTCTATGAGCCGGAGACCCGGCCGTTCCTGGGGCACGTTACGGTCGCCCGCGTCGCCCGCGGAGCCCGGATCCGGCCGACGCCGCTGCCGCCGCCTCCGGCGGTTCGCTTCGACGCCGAGGCCGTGACCCTGTACCGGTCGCGGTTGGTGCCCGGGGGCGCCCGGTACGAGGCGCTGGAGACCGTCCGGCTGGGGTGATCAGGCGCGCCTGCGCCCGGGCGAACGTCTTGGCGACGAAGGGGGCGAGGGACGACGCATCGCCCGCGAATCTGAGGCGCGCGGACCGTGCCTCACGCGCCAAATCAGAGTTGCGCCCGGCGATTTGGGGTGCTCCTGCCGTTCGACGTCAGTGGGGAGTGGGCTGGGTAGCAGCGCGGCGATCGTCGTCGGTCGCGCCGCGTGGGGGCGCGCTGGATGTTTTTCGTGACAAGGGCGGCGCGGCGCGACCACCGCCGCCACGCCGCGCTCTCGGGCAATGACGTCCGAGCGCAGGAGCGCCCCGACGTGGGGAAACACCCCCCGGGAGAGCGCGGAAGACGAATGCGGGCCGTGACACCGGATTGTGGCGTGCACCAGGCGACAAATCACGATCGTCGCGGCTGATCTGGCGCAACCGTGGGGCTGAGCCTGCGTGGGGCGCCAAATCGTCTGACCGCGCCCGGATTTGGCACGTGATGCACGGCCAAGGGACCACCCGGAGCGTCCCGGCGACCGTTCACGCCCCCTTCGTTGCCCGTCGTTGCCCGTCGTTGCCCGTCGTTGCCGTCCCATCGCCCAGAGCGGACGGCCTCTCTCTCCACTCCCCTGACCCAATCCGGCACCACCCGGGGACCCACACCGCACGCAACGCAAACGTCAGGAGATCCGTTTTTCGCCCCTCAGCCACACTCCTGGAACCAGCCGCATCGAGCGAATATCCCCGGGCTGATGCCGCTCGCCACGATCGGCCCGTCCGACCCCCCGTTCATCATTGACACACAGCCGTCGCAGGCCTGTGACGAAGCGGCCTTGTTTCGTCGCAGCGCCAGGATCTAGCGTGCTTTTCCGTCCGCTACCCACCGTACCGTGATGGGTTCAACGCGCGAGAGACACCCAAGGAGCCGCAGCGAGCATGAGTGAGAACCAGAAAGGCGCAAACGTCGGCGCGTCTGATCCCAAGGCTGACGCCAAGCGGCAGGCCGCCCTTCAGGGGGCCCTGACTCAGATCGAGCGGCAGTTCGGCAAGGGAACCGTGATGCGCATGGGGGATCCCGGCGCGCGCGTGAACTGCGACGCCATCCCGACGGGCGCCCTGTCGCTGGACATCGCGCTCGGGATCGGCGGCGTGCCGCGCGGGCGGATCGTCGAGATCTTCGGCCCGGAGTCCTCCGGCAAGACGACGCTCGTCTACCACCTCATCGCCGAGGCGCAGAAGCTCGGCGGGGTGTGTGCGTTCGTCGACGCCGAACACGCGATGGATCCGCTGTACGCGCAGCAGATCGGCGTCGACATCGACGAGCTGCTGGTGTCACAGCCGGACTACGGCGAGCAGGCGCTGGAGATCGTCGACATGCTGATCCGCTCCGGCGCCGTCGACCTGGTCGCCGTCGACTCCGTCGCCGCGCTCACGCCCCGGGCCGAGCTCGAGGGCCAGATGGGCGATCAGACGGTCGGCGCGCAGGCCCGGATGATGTCCCAGGCGATGCGCAAGCTGGCCGGCAATCTCAACCGCGCTCAGACCCTGTGCGTCTTCACCAACCAGATCCGGGAGAAGGTCGGCGTGATGTTCGGCTCGCCGGAGACCCAGCCCGGTGGCCGGGCGTTGAAGTTCTACGCCTCCCAGCGCCTGGACATCCGGCGGATCGAGACGCTCAAGGACGGCACCGAGGCGGTCGGGAACCGGGTCCGGGTGAAGGTCGTCAAGAACAAGGTCGCGGCACCGTTCAAGCAGGCCGAGTTCGACATCGAGTTCGGCAAGGGCATCTCCACCTCCGGCTGCCTGCTGGACTACGGCATCGAGCACAACATCGTCACCAAGTCCGGCTCGTTCTTCTCCTACGGCGACGACCGGCTCGGCCAGGGCCGCGGCAACGCCAAGGCGTTCCTCGACGAGCATCCGGAGATGGCGAGCGAGATCGAGGCCAAGGTCTACGCCGCACTCGGCCTCAGCCGGGATCTGGTCAAGGAAATCGAGCACGACGAGGCCCCGCTGGCCGCAGTTGCACCTGCGGCATAGACCGATCCCGGGTGGCACGCAGGCGGACGGCGGCTCTGTGACAGCTGTGTCGGACGAGCATCTCCAGCGCGCGCTGGACAGCGCGTACGCGCTGATCAACCGTCGTGACCGGACCGTCAGCGAGGTCCGCGCCCAACTGGAGCGCAAGGGCGTCGCCGAGCACCTGTGCGAGGCCGCGGTCCAGACGCTCTCAGCGCAGGGTTTGCTCGACGACCAGCGCTTCGCGCGGCTGTTCGTCTCCGACAAGAGAGAGCTGGAGCAGTGGGGAAACGAGCGGATCCGTCGGGGCCTGCTGGCGCGCGGGATCGAGCGGGAGCTGGCCGACGCGGCGCTCACACAGGCCGGCGCCCACGACGACGACGAGGAGAGCGAGCTGGACCGCGCGCTGGCGCTGTTGCGTCGTCGGTTCCCGCATCCGCCTGAGGACCGCCGCGAACGCGAGCGGGCGCTCGGCGTGCTCCTGCGCAAGGGCTACGAGAGCGAGCTGGCGCTCGACGCTCTCGCCGCTCATGCCCGCGGCGAGTGAGGCGCTGAGACAACCGTTCAACCGCCGCCGCATCCGCCGCCGGCAGAGGATGGTCATCGTCGGTCACCCGTTGCGCGCGTACCCCCGCGGTACTACGATGCAAACGAGTGAACGAACGGTCCGCGGGACCGCAAAACGCCAGCAAATCTCAGATATCGAACCCAGAGATCTTCAGTGTTGACGCCAATCCGCAGAGGGCCGCGATGCCGGTCCAGATCGGTTTCGGAACGCTGGGGCTGACGCCCCGGCTCTGATCGCTGACCACCGCTGCCTGGTTCTGGCCCTCCGTGCTCTCGTACGGGCCGCTCGGTCGCTCTCAAATACCAAAAAGTGGGATGTGGGGCCCCGGTCGGACCGGGCCCGACGAGAGGAACCAGCATGGAAATCATCGGTGCCGCAGCGCTCATAGCGGTCGGAATCGTGGTCGCTGCGGTTCTGTACGGACGATCGCACGGCGCCGGCCCGGCCGCTGCCGCCGCCGCTGCCGAGCGGGATTCGGCGACGGCGACCGCGCTTCAGGCGGCGCTGGCCGAGCGCACCAGCGCTCTGGAGCGTCGCGAGGAGGTCCTGGCACGGCGCGAGACCGAGCTCAACGCCGAACGCGAGACGCTGTCTCAACGTCGAGCTGAGGTTGAACAAACGCTCGAGCGGATGGCCGGCATGTCCGGCGCTCACGCGAAGGAGGTGCTGCTAAAGGAGATCGAGGAGCAGGCCAGGCACCAGTCGGCGAGGCTGATCCGCCAGATTGAGGAGGAGACCAAGCGTGACGCCGAGCGGCGGGTGCGCAACATCCTGTCGGTGTGCATGCAGCGCCTCGCGGCCGGCCACGCCGCCGAGACGACGGTGTCGGTCGTCCAGCTCTCCGCCGACGACATGAAGGGGCGGATCATCGGCCGGGAGGGTCGCAACATCCGGGCGCTGGAGAACCTGACCGGGGTCGACTTCATCATCGACGACACGCCCGGAGCGGTCGTCCTCTCCGGATTCGACGGGGTCCGTCGGGAGATCGCGCGGCTGACGCTGGAGAAGCTGCTCCAGGACGGCCGCATCCATCCCGCGCGGATCGAGGAGATGTACTACCAGACGAAGTCCGAGCTCGAGGGCCGCATCGTCGAGCTCGGCGAGCAGGGGGCGTTCGATGCGGGTGTGCAGGGGCTGCATCCGGAGATGATCAAGCTGTTGGGGCGCCTGCGCTTCCGCACGAGCTATGGCCAGAACGTGCTCGCGCACTCGATCGAGGTGGCTCAGCTGGCGGCGATGATGGCCCAAGAGCTGGGCGCCAGTGCCAAGACCGCGCGCCGGGCCGCCCTGCTTCATGACATCGGCAAGTCGGTCACACACGAGATGGAGGGGCCGCACGCGCTCGTCGGCGGAGAGCTCGCGCGCAAGTACGGCGAGTCCGCGGCGGTGGCCCACGCGATGGAGGCGCATCACAACGAAGTGGAGCCGCAGACGATCGAGGCCGTGATCGTGCAGGCCGCGGATGCTCTGTCCGGCGCGCGTCCCGGCGCCCGTGGCGAGTCGTTGGAGCAGTACGTCAAGCGGCTGCGAGACCTGGAGCAGATCGCCACCCGGCACAAGGGTGTTGACAAGGTCTACGCGATGCAGGCCGGTCGCGAGATCCGGGTGATGGTCGCCCCCGGCGCGATCGATGACGACGCGGCGACGCTGCTCTCCTACGAGATCGCGCGCGAGATCGAAAAGGAGCTGGAGTACCCGGGCCAGATCAAGGTCACGGTCATCCGCGAGTCGCGCGCCGTCGAATACGCCAGGTAGACGCACCGAACGCCGTGCCGTTTAACTGAACGTTCATGTTCAGTTAAACGGTGAAACGGGTAGGCGGGGACGGCGGGCCCCCAGACGGGAGCCGGCGGCCGAGAGGCCCGTGCCGCCGAGAAAGGACACCATGATTGATGGTCTTCGGCCGTCAAGCGCGGGTCTGCGCTCGCGTTTGACGGCAACGGTCGCTCTGGCGCTGACGGCAGCGGCAGTCACGGCCGTCCCGGCGAGCGCAGCGCCACTGAGCGCCCACGGTCAACTGCTTCACCTTGCCCCGGGCCTGCGGGCCAACGCCAATAGCTCGAGCAACTGGTTCGGCTACAACCAGGGAGCGCTCGAGCAGGGCGGGAAGCTGTTCAACTCGATCAGCGGTGACTGGACGGTTCCGACCGCGACCCAGCACACGTCAGGCCAAGCGGAGGCATCGTCGGACTGGATCGGCATCGGCGGCGGCTGCATCGACTCCGGATGCACGGCGACCGACTCGACCCTGATCCAGACGGGCACTGAACAAGATGTCTCGTCGACCGGAGCACCGTCGTATTCGGCTTGGTACGAGCTCGTGCCCGCCCCGTCGCTGACGATCAGCTCCATCACCGTCCATCCCGGCGACCAGATGCACGCCTCGGTCTCCCAGGTCGCCAACGACGTCGACGCCTGGGACATCACGATCAACGACGTGACGACCGGTCAGTCGTACTCCACGACGCTGCCCTACCCCTCGACGATGGGCACCGCCGAGTGGATCGAGGAAACGCCGCTGGAGATCGGCACCAACGCCGGCTTCGCCGCCCTCCCCAACCTGACCAACCCGGCGTTCACTTCCGGCACGGTCAACGCCTCACCGGTGAAGCTGAGCCCGTCTGAGGAGATGGACCTGACCGACTCCAGCGGCGCGGTGATCGGCGCTCCGTCGGCTCCCAACTCCGCAGGCAGCGGTTTCGACGCCTGCGCTTGGGCGTCCAGCTGCAGCTGATCCCACGGGGGAACAGCAAACGACGTGCGACGCCCCGGCAGCGCGCCGGGGCGTCGCTACCCTTGGGCCACGATGCGCCGCTATCACGTGACGACGTTCGGCTGCCAGATGAACGAGCACGACTCCGAGCGGATCAAGGGCATGCTCGAGTCACTCGGATATGCCGAGTCGGACACGCGCTCGGACGCCGACCTCATCCTGTTCAACACGTGCTCGATCCGTGAGGCCGCCGACAGCCGCTTCGTCGCCCACCTCGGCGAGGCCAAGCGCCTCAAGCGTGAGGATCCGCACCGGGTCATCGGAGTGGGAGGGTGCTGGGCCCAGTCGGTCAAGGAGGAGGTCTTCGAGCGCTTCCCATTCGTCGACGTGGCCTTCGGACCCGGCCAGGTGCACAAGCTCGCCGAGTTCCTGACCAGCGACTCCATCACCGCGCAGGGCTTCTTCGAGTTCGAGGGGTTCACCGGGCACCTGCCGGCCAAACGGGCCCGCGACTTCCAGGGCTGGGTGCAGATCAGCGTCGGCTGCAACTCGGTCTGCTCGTACTGCATCGTCCCATCCACCCGCGGACGCGAGGTCAGCCGGCGGCCCGCCGAGCTGGTGGAGGAGATCCACCGGCTCGCCGCCGATGGCGTGTGTGAGGTGACCCTCCTCGGCCAGAACGTCAACTCGTACGGCCGGGATCTGCCGCGCGCCGACCGCATCACCTTCTCCGAACTGCTGCGCGCCGTCGACGCGGTCCCCGGGATCGAACGGATCCGGTACACGAGCCCGCACCCCAAGGACATGCGCGAGGACGTCATCCGCGCCCACGCCGAGGTGCCGGCCCTGTGCGAGCACGTCCACCTGCCGCTCCAATCGGGCTCCACCCCCGTGCTGAAGCGCATGCGGCGCACCTACGGTCGCGAGCGCTATCTCGACCGCGTCGCCCTCATCCGCGAGCACGTGCCTGACTGCGCGCTGACCACCGACATCATCGTCGGCTTCCCCGGCGAGACCGATGCCGACTTCGAGCAGACTCTCGAGGTCGCCGAGGAGGTCGGCTTCGACGGGGCGTTCACGTTCATCTACTCACCGCGGCGCGAGACCGAGGCTGCGACCCTGCCGGAGCAGGTGCCCCACGAGGTCAAGGTGGCGCGGATGGAGCGGCTCGTGGAAGTGGTCCAGCGGCGGGCCCGGGAGCGCGCCCAGCGGTTCGTGGGGCGGTCACTGGAGGTGCTGGTGGAAGGTCCCTCGCGGACCGATCCGTCGCGCCTGCGCGGCCGCTCGCGCCACAACAAGGTCGTGAACTTCTCCGGCCTCGGAGCGCCGGGAGAGCTCGTCGAGGTCCAGATCACCGGGGCCACCAGCCAGACGCTGAGCGGCGAGGCCTCGCTGCTGGCCCGCGCCGCTCGCTGATCCTCCGGACCGTCAGGCGTCCCGGGTCCGGGTTCGCCAGGCGCCGACGACGGTTGGCACCACGGCCCACGCGGCCAGGACCACCACGGTCACGCCGGTGCCCATCACAAATGGAATGCCGCCCGTAACCGGCATCAGCTGGCCCAGGGACGCCGACAGCAGCCCGTCGCGAGCGCTGCCCAGCGACGGAGCGTTCAGCACCAGCTGGCTGAAGATCGTCTGCCAGCCGATGACCGCCGTCAGCGTCAGGCCCCGGGAGCCCGTCAGCGAGCCCACGCCGACCGCGAGGGCGGCGACGACCGCATTCGCCAGCACGATCCAGCCGAACGACTGGAGGATCAGGGTGGCATCGGGGGTCGGCTGGCCGTCGGCGAAGACGAACGCCGCCGCGGTGCCGAGGAGGAAGGCCGCCAGCGTGAACACGAGCGTGACCACGATGGCGGCGGGCACGCGAGCGGCATAGAGCGCCCAGCGGGAGCGGCCGGTGGTGACGAGGTCGCGGAACACGCCGCTGGACAGGTCGGCGGTCCCCGCCTCGGTTCCGATGAGGATGGCCGCGAGCGCGCCGAAGTACAGCCCCAGCATATGGACGGCGCGGCCGAAGCCGCCCACTCCGCCGACGGGACCGTACTGCGACGGGTCGCCCCCGTGGCGGATCGCACCGTAGGCGAAGTAGAGCGCGACGATGCCGATCGTCAGGAGGAACGCGAACGCCAGCAGCCCGCGGTTTCGCCGCAGCTTGAGCACCTCGGCCGAGAACATCTGTTGGGCAATGGTCATGACTGGCCTCCCACCCGGGACGTGATTTCCAGAAAGCGCTGTTCCAGCGACTCGCGCACCGGCTCGAGCCGGAACACCGAAAGTCCGGCCGCCACCAGCCGGGAGTTGATGGACGCGGCGACCTCCGCCGCGGTCACCGTGACCCGCAGGCCGCCAGGCGTCTGATGGGCTGCGGTCACCGACGGGTGGCCGTCGAGCAGGTCGAGCGCCGTGCTGGCGTCGTCGCAGTCGATGTCGAGCTCGACGCGGTCGTCGTGGAGCAGTTCGCTGATCGGCCCCTGGGCGACCAACCGCCCGCGGTCGATGACGGCCGCGTACTCGCACGTCTTCTCGACCTCGTCGAGCAGGTGAGAGGAGAGGAACACCGTCCGGCCCTCGCCGGTCAGGTCGGCGATCATCGTCCGGAACTCCAGGATCCCGCCGGGATCCAGTCCGTTCATCGGCTCGTCGAGGATCAGCAGGGCGGGGTCGGCCAGCAGGCAGCGGGCCACCCCGAGCCGCTGGCGCATCCCCTGCGAGTACGTCCGCACGCGATCGTCGGCGCGGTCGCTCATCCCCACACGGCGCAGGGCCCCGTCGATCCGTCCGATCGCCTGCGGTCCGCGGGCGGCGGCGACCACACGCAGGTTCTCGCGCCCGGTGAGGTGACCATGGAAGTGCGGCTCCTCGACGATCGCACCGACTCGCGCCAGAACCGCGGCGCGGTCTTGCGGAACCGGGCGTCCGGAGATCCGCATCGTCCCGGCATCCGGCTCGGTGAGTCCCAGCAGCATCCGGATCAGCGTCGTCTTTCCGGCTCCGTTGTGGCCGAGGAATCCGAACGCCGATCCCTGCGGAACCGTCAGGTTGAGGTCGATCACCGCCGCTCGCTGGCCGAAGCTCTTGCCCAGCCCGCGGGTCTCGATGATGTTCTGAGTGGTTGTCATGGCGCCATCATCGACGGGCGGCGACCGGGCGTCTTCGGCCGCGGGAGCGATTGACCCCTCCGGCGCCTAGGGGACACCGGCGGCCCTCTCCGCCTCAGGGGGGAGGCGGAGCGCCGGGCCGGACCAGGCCGATCTCGTAGGCCAGGACCACCGCCTGGACCCGGTCGCGCAGCCCCAGCTTCATCAGCACGTTCGACACGTGGGTCTTCACCGTCGCGTCGCCGACAACGAGCGCATCGGCGATCTCGGCGTTCGACATCCCGCGTGCCAGCAGCTCCAGCACCTCGCGCTCACGCTCGGTCAGCTCTTGGAGCGCCTCGGGGCCCTGTCCGACGGACGCCGGCAGCCGGCGGGCGACGCGGTCAAGCAGCTGGCGGGTGATCGCCGGCGTCAGCAGCGCGTCGCCGGCGGCCACGACCCGCACGGCGCGGACAAGCTCGGCGGCCGGCACGTCCTTGGTAATGAACCCGCTGGCGCCGGCGCGCAGCGCCTCGACGATGTACTCGTCCAGGCCGAACGTCGTGAGCACGAGGACGCGGTGCGTGGGCAGCCGGCGGATGGCCTCGATCCCGTCCAGGTTCGGCATCCGGATGTCCATCAGCACGACGTCGGGCCGGGCGGCGCGCGCCGCCGCCACCGCCTCGAGGCCGTCCCCGGCCTCGGCGATGACCTCCATTTCGCCGGTGGCCTCCAGCACGGCGCGGAACCCCGCGCGCATCAACGGCTGGTCGTCGGCGATCAGCAGGCGCAGCTTGGACACGCGTCAGCTCACCGGAAGCACGGCATGGACGCGGTAGCCGTCGCCGTGGCGCCGCCGGCCGGCCTCCAACTCGCCACCGAACAGCGCGACGCGCTCGCGCATCCCGACCAGTCCGTGGCCGCCGGTGGGCCCGTCGGCGTTGCCGCCGCAGCCGTCGTCGAGCACCATCACCTCCAGCGCGGTGGGGGAATACGTCAGGCTCACGGTCACGCTGTCGGCGCCGGCGTGGCGGACGACGTTGGTCAGGGCCTCCTGCACGATCCGGTAAGCCGACAGGTCGACGGCCGCCGGCAGCTCCCGGGTGGGCCCCTCCACGTTCAGCCGAGCGTCCAGCCCCGCCTGCCGCGTGCGGCCGATCAGCGCGTCAAGCTCATGCACTCCCGGCTGGGGCTCGCGCTCCGCAGCGCCGCCGTTCTGGACGCGCAACAGGCCGAGCATGCGGTGCATCTCCGACAGCGCGTCGCGCCCGAGGTCGGCGACCCGGCCCAGCGCCGTCTGCTGCTCGGCGCCGCCGCCGGTGGCGGCCAGGGCCTGGGCCTGGACGACCATCAGGGAGACGTTGTGAGCCACGACGTCGTGCAGCTCACGGGCGATGCGGACCCGCTCCTCGGCGACGGCCTGCCAGGCCAACAGCACCCGCTCGCGCTCCGACCGCTCGGCGCGTTCTCGTAGACCGTTGATGTAGTCGGCGCGCGCGCGAAGGTACAGGCCGACCGCCACCGCCAACCCGATCACGACCAGACGGGACACGATCGACGGGATCGTGATCGTCTGGTGGTGGACCGCCGCCGTCACGACAAGGCCCGCGGCGGCCGCGATCGTCGCCACGATCACCCTGGGGCGCTCGCTGTACTCGGCGACGTTGAAGAGCGCCAGGAGCACCGGGAGCACCACCACCGGACCCCAGCCGAGGCTGATCGACAGCACAAGCACGAGCGCCAGCACCAGCATCGGCGCACGGTGGCGCACCAGCAACGCGCTCACGGCCACGACCAGGCCCAGCAGCAGCACGCCCCGGGAGGTTCCCCGTACCGCGGTCGCAATCAGCGCCGCGGCACCCACCAGGAAGATCACGGCGACCGGGACGATGTCGACCAGCCAGGAGGGCAGCCGCCATCCCAGGGCGGTCGTCAGCGGCCGATCAGCGCCAGGATTCACGCGCAGAGCGTACGACTGCCGCGAGCGATCCGCCTCCTCCTGCGCGCCGATCGTGGCCTCCTCCGCTCGACGGAGCCGCCCGGGTGCACCTCGGCCGGTCGTCGCAAGTTCCTCTTGCCAGCACCAATGGTCCCGCGGGACAGCAGGCGAGGCGCCCGCGCGGCGGAACCATCACAAGTCGCGGTCAAACGTCGATGGGCGGCCCGGCCGTCCCGTACGAAGGAGCGTGTATGCACATCTTGTCTCCCCCAAGGCCCCTGGCCGCTCTAACAGCCGTCATCGCCGCGCTTGCGGTTGCCGTCCCGGCGGCGAGCGCGAGCGCCGCGAAGCCCCCGCAGATCACCGTGGACCCGCAGGTCTGCCAGCTCATGAACCCCAATGGGATGGGACCTTTTGGACCCGCGCAGGGCGTTGGAGGCGCTTCGCTCGCGAGCGTCCTCAACACGGCAGGGGGGTCGGTCGGCTGCCCCGCCCAGGTCCTCCAGGCGTCGCTGCTGCCCACCCCTTACCGATGATGTCGTGAGCTGAGGCCTGAACGCGCCGCGCCATGCGGCGATCGCACTCCCGCCGATAGGCGAACGCTGGGCCTCGGCGCGGTACCGTCGGGCCAGGGTCGGTGAGGATTTATCTGTCCCTCCAGTATGCGAACATATGTTCGTGCGCTGGAGCAACCTGAGCATCGACGAGGAGGAACGGACCCAGCTTCCGGGCTACAAGGAGGAGGCGGTGGTGCGCCATTTCGACGCACCGGACGCGATCTCCACCCGGTTCTACGAAGTCCGGGCCAAGTCGATCCTCAACCGGGTGCCGCAGGCGTCGCAGATGCCGTTCCGGTGGACGATCAATCCGTACCGAGGCTGCAGCCACGCCTGTGCCTACTGCACGCTGGGAGAAACTCCGGTCCTGACGGCCGACGGACGGCACAAGCCGATCGCCGATCTGGAGGTGGGGGAGGCCATCTACGGCACGGAGTTCCAGGGTCATCGGTATCGCCGCTACGTGCGCACCACCGTGCTCGACAAGTGGATGACGATCAAG
Organism: Solirubrobacteraceae bacterium; assembly: GCA_035551695.1. Classification (GTDB taxonomy): domain Bacteria; phylum Actinomycetota; class Thermoleophilia; order Solirubrobacterales; family Solirubrobacteraceae; genus Palsa-465. Next base: position 16,749 of record DASZMU010000072.1, on the reverse strand, counting down.
CCGGCGTACCGCGTGAGGCTCCAGGGAGGTACCGAGTTGGTCGTCAGCGGAGACCACCGGCTCCTGACGAATCGTGGCTGGAAGCACGTCCTCAACAGCGGCCGCAGCGAGCCTGACCGTCCGCATCTGACCACCCAAAACAGACTCGTCGGAACCGCCGCATTCGCCCCTCAGCCAGTCCACAACGCGGATTACCGGCGCGGGTACGTCTGCGGGATTGTGCGCGGGGACGGCACGCTCGGCGCCTACACCTATCACCGGCCCGGTAGGAACTCGGCGACACGTCACGGCTTTCGGTTGGCACTTGCCGACCTCGAAGCACTTCGCCGCGCCCGCGAATTCCTCCTGCAGGCTGACGTCGCCACCGGCGAGCGCCTCTTCCAGGCGGCTGCGGGCGCGCATCGTGAGATGCGGGCGATCACGGCAGGAAGTGCAACGGCGTTCGAGCGGATCACCGATCTGATCGAGTGGCCGCTGATGCCGAGCCTGGATTGGTGCCGCGGGTTTCTTGCCGGCATCTTCGATGCGGAGGGGAGCCGCAGCTGTTTCGCGCTCCGGATCGCCAACACGGACCCGCAGATCCTCGCCTGGACCGAATCATGCCTTCGGCGCCTCGGATTCCAGGTCAGCATCGAGACCGCCCTGAACGAGAACGACCTCCGGTCCATCCGCATCCGCGGCGGACTGTCGGAGCACCTGCGGTTCTTTCACCTGACGGATCCTGTGATCACTCGTAAGCGCGATATCGAAGGGCAGATGGTCAAGACGTTTGCCGATCTCCGAGTGTCTGAGATCGAGCCACTCGGCCGCGCCAGGCCGCTGTATGACATCACGACCGGCACGGGCGACTTCATCGCCAACGGCGTGGTCAGCCACAACTGCTTCGCGCGGCCGACGCACACGTACCTGGACTTCAACGCCGGTGAGGACTTCGAGCGCCAGATCATCGTCAAGGTCAACGCGCCGGAGCGGTTGCGTGTGGAGCTGGCGCGGCCGTCGTGGAAGGGCGAGCACATCGCGCTCGGTACGAACACCGACCCGTATCAGTGGGTCGAGGGCCGGTACAAGCTGATGCCGGGGATCTGGCAGGCGATGATCGACGCTCGCAATCCCGGCTCGGTGCTGACGAAATCGCCGCTGCTGTTGCGGGATCTGTCGTTGATGCGGGAGCTGAATGAGCGGGCGGATTTCAGCGCGGCGCTGTCGGTGCCGACGATCGACGAGCGCGCGTGGCGGGCAACGGAGCCACACACGCCGAATCCGCGGGCGCGGCTGGAGGCGGTGGCGGAGCTGACGCGCGCCGGCATCAGGACGGGTGTGCTCGTGGCGCCGCTCATGCCCGGGATCAACGACGATCCGGAGCAGGTGGCGAAGATCCTGGAGATGGCGAGCGAGGCCGGCGCGGCGTACGTCAGCGGGATCGCGCTCCACCTGCGGGGCGAGGTGCGGAACCTGTTCATGGAGTGGCTGGCGGAGAACCGATCCGACCTGCTCCCGCGCTATCGTGCGCTGTACCGCAAGGGTTCGTATATGCCCCCTGAGGAGCGTAGGCGTTTGTCCGGGCTCGTGAAAGGGCCCGATCTGGCGCCGCCGGAACGCGGCCGAGCCGCCCATCTCCGCGCCGCCCGGTCCGCGCCGACATCGCCCCAGCCGGCACAGGGGTCACTCTTCGACGATCCGTCGGAGGTGAAACCTTCGCGGCGCTGAAGCGTTAGATACACCAGAATCCCGACGGAGAACGCCAGGAACCAATGCCGAGGCAATTCAAGCCAAGCCGCCGAGACCTGAACCTCGAGCGCATGTTCGAGACACGCAGCGATGCGTGGGAACGGGTGGGGTTGTCGATCGACGTCGACGAGCGCGACGTCGAACGGTCGCGCCGGCACGCCATCGTGCTCATCCCGCTGTTGATCGCGCTCATCGTCGCCTACGACTACGTGAGCCACAACAAGTGGCACCCGCTGCGAAACGATGGGCTGACGGGGCTGGAGACGCCGATCACGATCGTCACCACGATCGCGGTCATTGCGATCGGCTGGGCGCTGGCGCGCGCGGTCGGCAAGGCCGCCGGTCCAACGTTCATGCGCCGGCTGGATCCCGCCACCGCCGGTACCGTCGGATTCCTCATCCGGCTGGTGACGATGGCCGTGGCACTGGTGGCGGCGCTGAGCGTCGCCGGCGTGACGAGCCAGACCCTGGCCGTCGGCGGCGCGTTCACCGCCGTCATCTTCGGTCTCGCCGCGCAGCAGACGCTCGGCAACGTGTTCGCCGGCATGGTGTTGCTGAGCGCGCGGTCGTTCCGGGTCGGAGATCGCGTGCGACTGCAGGCCGGTGCGCTGGGCGGCGCCATTGACGGCATCGTCAGCTCGCTGGGCCTGCTGTACACGACGCTCACGCGCGGCGCCGACCAGATCATGATCCCCAACAACCAGGTGCTCGCCGCCGTCGTGGTGCCGCTCACGGAGCCTGATCCCGTCGACGTCAAGGTGCGGCTCACGTCCGGCGTCCGCCCCAGCCAGGTGCAGGCGATCCTCGACCACGAGGTCGGCGTCCCCACCCGCAGCGGGGCGTCGGTCAACCTGGAGGAGGTCGACGGCGATGACGTCATCGTCCGCGTGAAGGCGACGCCGGAGATCTCACATGACGGAGCCAAGCTGGCCGATGAGATCATGGTCGCGCTTCAGTCGGTCACCGGCGAGCACGAGACGACCGGCAGCAACAACCGCGGGTAGGTCCGCCTCCGACTCAGCGCGCGCCGCGCTGACGCTCCGCCATCTCGGTGGCGATCCGGTGGGAGCCCAGCAGGCGCGCACCCCACGCCGCCGCCCCCGGAGCCACGGAGGCGAAGGCCGCGCCCAGGCGGAGCCCGGGCGGAGCGACGTCGACCTCGGCCCGGTTGCGGCGGATTGCCGCCACGACCGCCTCGGCGACCTCCTCCGGCGACCGGGTGCCGACCCCGGGGGGGAGCCGGAGACCGGTGTCGGCGAACATGCCGGCATCGCGGATGAAGCCGGGGGCGACGACCGACACGCCCACCCCGCGCGAGCGCAGGTCCTCGCGCAGTCCCAGCGCGAACCCTCGTAGTCCGAACTTCGTCGCCGAGTAGAGCGACGACGCCGGGTTGGCCGCCTTCCCAGACAGCGACGAGATGAACACCATGTGACCGCGGCCGCGGGCGACCATCGCCGGCGCCAGCGAGTGTGCCAGCGCGATCGGCGCCCGCAGGTTGACCTCGAGCATCCGGTCGACGTCCTCGGCGGCCAACTCCAACAGGAGCCCGCTGGCCGGCAGGGCGGCGTTCGCGACGAGCACATCCACTCCGGCCGCCACGCCCGCGGACCCCAGCCGTGCCACGTCATCGCCATCGGCCAGGTCGGCGGAGATCGCCGTCGCGCCGAGCTCGCCGGCGATCCGCTCCAGCTCGCCCTGACGGCGCCCGCTCAGAATCAGACGGGCTCCGTGCGCGTGCAACGCGCGGGCGATCGCGTGACCGATCCCGCCGGTGGCGCCGGTCACGAGCGCGGTGCTGCCGGAGAGCGGGAACGAGCGGACCGCGGGCACGGCCGCGCAGTGTACGTGGCGCGCGCCCCCGGGCCGCCGCCCCGGCCCGTCTCAGCCGGGGAACACGGCGATGGTGGCGGTGAACCCGTGCAGAAAGCTGCGCCCGCCCACCGGCCCGATCTCGCCCGCTGCGAAGAACCCCGCCGCCGGTGGCGCTCCGAGCACGTGCTCGATCATCGAGGCGTCGTGATCCCGGGTGCCGAACATCGACCGGCCCCGGCCGTTGCAGGAGAAGACGAGGGCGCCGGCCGGTCGCTGGCCGCCGATCGCCGCCGCCCGCAGCCGGAGCTCGCGCCGCAGGTCCACGTCGGCCGAATCGGCATCACGCGCGTGCAGGCGCACCACCTGGCCCGGAGCGACGGCGGCGCCGATGGACACCGCCCCGGTCTGCGGGTCGGCGCCCAGGATGCCGCGCACCAGAAAATCGCCCTGCTCGTATTCCGGCTTGCCGCCGTCGATGACGATCCCGATCATCAGACCGGCGAGAACCAGGGCCCGTTCATCGAGCGGCAGCTCGGCGATTGCATTCTCGATCGCCTGCACCGCCGGCCGGCCGGCGAGCTCGTGGATCACGTTGTCCTCGGCCGCCGTGATCGTCATCTCCGGGCCCAGCGGGGTCGCTCCCTGCGAGACGCACGGGATCATCTCGACGCCGTCGAGGCAGACGCCGACGGCGCCGTCCGCCCTCACGGTGTCGCCGGCGAACAGGGCGGCGTCGCCCACCGGCGTGCGGGCACTGGACAGACCGCCGAGCACCGGCACCCCCGGGGCCTCGCGCGCCAGGCCGTCCAGAACCCCGTCGGTGGGGAACGAGTACGGGTCCGACAGGACGATCAGGGCCGACTCGGCACCGAGCTCCGGGAGCCCCTCGAGCACGCCCGTCTCCCCGTCGCCGGTGACGGTCGCGTGAAACGGCCGGGCCGATCCGGCGTCCAGCGCGGCGGCCCAGATCGCCATCGCCGTGCCGGACTCCAGCTCGCGCCCGGCCCCGAGCACGCCGCCTGCGCCACAGCCGACCAGCACCTCCGGCGCGAGCTCGGCGTGAATCGTCTCCAGCGTCGCCTCCGGCACGGTGAGGTGAGCGCCGCTCGCGAACACCATCGCCAGGTCAGGCTCGGCGCCGTCGAGGTCGCGCGCCACCTCGCGGGCGGCCATGGCGGCTCCCTGCAGCGGATCCGGGTCCGCGGAGAGGCCGGCGGCGACCTTCATGTCCACTCACCTGCGCCCATCGCCCCACCATACTGCCCTCCGTGGCTCCCAGATCTGACGTCATCGCCCTGTTCGGTCCCACTGGGGTGGGCAAGACCGACGTCGCCATCAGCCTGGCCCTCCACCTGCGCGAGCAGGGCGAGGACCCGGTCGCGGTCTCCGCGGACGCGCTGCAGGTCTACAGCGGCCTTGAGACGCTGACCGGGGCGCCGGCCACCGAACAGCGTGCCGAGCTCGACCATCGGCTCATCTCATTCCTGCCCGTCGACGCGACCTTCAGCGCCGGCCAGTACGCCGAGCTGGCGCATGCCGAGATCGATGAGCTGCTGTCGTCCGGATCCCGGCCGATCGTCGTCGGCGGAACCGGCCTGTACCTGCGGGCGGCCCTGACCGAGCTCAGTCTCCGTCCCGCCCCACCCCAGGGCGTGCGCGAGCGGTGGCTGGCGGAGCTGGAGCAACGCGGTCCCGCGGCCCTCCACTCCGTGCTCGCCGAACGGGCGCCGTGGGCGGCCGAGACCATCGAGCCGACCGACCGCCAGCGGATCATCCGCGCCCTTGAGCTGCTGGACGCGGGCGAGCTGGAGCCGCCCAGCGGCGAGTCGGAGCTGTGGACGGCCGGCACGCGCCGGCCGACGCTGCTGATCGGACTGGTCATGGACCGGGAGCGGCTGTATGAGCAGATCGATGCCCGCGTCGATGCGATGCTCGCCGCCGGCGCGCAGGACGAGGTGCGCCGCGCTCAGGCGGCCGGCGCCTCGGCCACGGCGCGCAAGGCACTGGGATTCGACGAGCTCCTGACCGGTGACTTCGACGCGATGAAGCGTCGCACCCGCAACTACGCGCGCCGCCAGCTGACGTGGATGCGCAAGCTGGCGGGCGTGACGGTCATCGACCGCGCCGAGCGCTCCGCCGACGATGTCGCCCGGGAGATCCTGTCCCTGTGGCTGGCCGGCGCGGCGGCGGACCCGGCGGCGCCTAGAACGCCGCCACGAACGGGTACATGAGGACGACGGCGGCGAGCACGCCCAGCGCCCAGACAAGCGTGAGCGCCGACAGCCACCGGCTCCGGCGCCGCCAGCCGAGCGCCACCACGTAGGCGACGGCGACGTAGATGCCCGGCATCACGATCACCATGTAGTAGAGGTAGCTCGTGCGCTGGTCGATCAGGCTCTGGAGCTCGAACGGCAGCCACGTCCCCATGAACCAGGCGAGCGCGACGATCGGCACCTGCCGGTCGCCGGGGGACACCCGGCCGGCGCCGCGGCCACGGCGGACGAGACGGTAGGCGGCGAACCCGAGCGCCGGGAGGGCGAGCAGCATGATCGGCGGACTCATCATGCCGAAGAAGGCGACGACCGGGTGGATGGCGTACAGCCCGTGGCCGGGGAGCGAGGGGTTGATCCGCAGGTACAGGATCGGCTTGAGATCGACCAGCCACTGCCAGGGGTATGAGGCGATGCCCGTCGGCCCGTTGGGACTGGTCAGGCCGGAGGCGTAGGTGATGATGTGCGAGATCTCGGCAAACGGGCCGCCGGTGATCAGCCTGCCCTGGGAGTCGGCATACGGCGTCGCGATCTCGCTCATGATCGCCAGCAGCCCCACGAAGACACCGCAGGTGGTGAAGGTCGTCGCCGCCAGCCGTTTGAGCGCGTCGCGCGGGCGCCAGTCCGCCGGCGCCGCTCGGTCTCGCCGGGCGAACACCAGCCGCCCCAGCTCCACCAGGAAGATGACGAACAGGGCGTAGGGCGCGATCTCCTTGAAGCAGGTGGCGACCGCGAGCGCCACCCCGGCCGCGAAGGGACGACCGCGCACGTAGAGGGCGACCGCCCAGATCATCGCCGCCGCGACATAGATGTCCAGCGTGCCGATCCGGCCCATGACCAGCAGCAGGTTGTCGGCGGCCATCAGGGCGGCGGCACCGACCGCCGACCAGCGGTCGGCTCCGGCGCTGCGCATCAGCGCGAACATGCCGAGGATCGCGATCGACCCCATCAGAAGGCTGCCGATCCGCCAGGCGAACGGTCCATCGCCGAAGATCTCGATCGCCGCCGCCATGATCAGCTTCGCGCCCTGGGGGTGCTCGGCGTTCGGATCGGTCCCGAGCGGCGAGTCGGCGTAGTGCGAGCCGGCCGGCGGCCGGATCCCGGCGATCACCCGGGCGGCGTTGACGTAGTAGGCCTCGTCGAAGATCAGGGTGTGGTCCCCGGCCGTCGTGCACGGGGACATGCACGGCTCGTCGAGCAGCAGCGAGCGCGCGGCCAGCGACAGGACCGACACCACCAGCAGGGCGAGCAGCGGCGCCGCCGCCGAGATGAGCATGCGCGGCCTAACCATGGCCGGGGCGACGGTACACCTAGACTGCCGCCGCGTGGACTTCGAGAAATGGCATGCGTTGGGAAACGACTACCTGATCGTGGAGCGAGACGCGCTCCCGTTTGCGCTGACCGGGGCCCGGATCCGGAAGCTGTGCGCGCCGCACACCGGCGTGTTCGCCGACGGCATCCTCCTGCTCTCCGCCCCGGATGAGCCCGGCCACGTCGCCCGCCTGCAGATCTTCAACCCGGACGGCTCCGAGGCCGAGCTTTCCGGCAACGGTGCGCGCGAAGCCGTCCTGTACCTGCGTCGCCGCGGGTGGACGGATGCGGACTCGTTCTCGATCCAGACCGCGGCCGGCGAGATCCGTTCCACCGTCACCTCGCCGACGACCGCGGCCCTGGACATCGGCCGGGTGCGCACCAGCTCCGCCGACTATCCGTCCGGCGCCGCCGATGGCGTCGGCGCGCTGACCGCGGACGGGCGGGAGTGGCGCTTCCAGCACGTTCAGGCGGGCAATCCGCAGTGCGCGATCCGGGTGGCGGACGAGGCCGCGCTCGATGCCCTCCAGCTGCCGGCCATCGGCGGCGCCATCGAGCGCCACGACCTGTTTCCCAACCGCACCAACGTGTCCTGGTACGCGCCGCTGGCCTCCGACCGCATCCGGGCGCGGATCTTTGAGCGGGGGGTGGGGGAGACGTCGGCCAGCGGCACCGGGGCGACCGGGGCGGCCGTCGCCCACCTCCTCGCCGGGGGTGAGTCGCCCGTGACCGTGGTGCTCGACGGCGGCGAGCTCGTCGTCGAGGTCGAAGAGGACCTCCACGTTACCCTGAGCGGCTGGGCGGTCCCGGTGTTCTCCGGCACCCTGGCCGAGGAATTCGTCAAGGAGCTGCATGAAACCGAGTAGGCGTCTGGAGCAGATCCCGCCGTACCTGTTTGCCCAGCTGGAACGCAAGATCGCGGAGAAGCGCGCCGCCGGCGTCGACGTGATCAGCCTGGGGATCGGCGATCCGGACACCCCCACCTACGCACCGATCGTCGCGGCCGCCCAGCGCGCCCTCGCCGACCCCGGCACCCACACCTACCCCACCAACCGCGGGCGCGCCGAGTTCCGCCAGGCGGTGGCCGCGTTCTATCAGCGCCGCTTCGGCGTCACCGTGGACGCGGAGACCGAGGTGATGCCGGCGATCGGCGCCAAGGAGTGCATCTTCAACCTCAACCTGGCGTTCCTGGACCCCGGGGACGTCGCCCTGGCCTCCGATCCCGGCTACCCGGTTTACACCGGGGGCCCGCTCATGGCGGGGGGCGAGCCGGTTCTCATGGGCCTGCGCCCGGAGCTGGGCTTCGCCCCGGACCTGACGGCGATCAGCGCCGAGCACCTGGGCCGCGCCCGGCTCATGTTCATCAACTACCCCAACAACCCCACGGGAGCGATCGTCCCGGATGGGCTGTTCTCGTCCGTCGTCGAGCTGGCGCACGCCAACGACTTCCTCGTCGTCCACGACAATGCCTACAGCGAAACGACCTTCGACGGCTATGTCGCCCCGTCGTTTCTGGCGACCCCGGGGGCCAAGGACATCGGCGTGGAGGTCTTCTCGCTGTCCAAGGGCTACAACATGACCGGCTGGCGCTGCGCCGCCATCGTCGGCAACGCCGAGGCCATCGCCCAGTACTGGCGGCTGAAGTCCAACGTCGACTCCGGCCTGTTCGAAGCCATCCAGCTGGCCGGCGCCGCTGCGCTGGCGCCGGAGGTGGACACCGAGGTCCGGGCAATGAACGCGGTCTACAGCCGGCGCCGGGATCTCGTCTGCACCGCGCTCGCCGAGGCCGGCGTGCAGGTCACGCCGCCGAAGGGCACGATCTACGTGTGGGCCCCGGTGCCCGCCGGGTTCGAGACTGCCGCCGCCTACTGCGAGCACGTGCTCGAGGCGGCGGCCGTCGTCATCTCGCCCGGCGGCGCCTACGGCCCCAACGGAGAGGGCTTCTTCCGGATCTCGCTGACGACCCCGGATGACCGGCTCGTCGAGGCGGTGCAGCGGCTGAGCCACCTGTGAGGTCTGAGGCGCGCCGGACGCGTCCGACGCGGCTACCATCTCCCAGTAGTTGGCAGAGAGCAAGGCCACAGAGAACGGGAGCCGGCCGTCGCGCCGTGACGGTCAGCGGTCCCGTGGGCGTCCCGGGCGGGCCCGGCAGCGCGCCCTGATGATCGCCGCCGTGCCCGCCGGTGAGGACGACCAGCTCGCCGAGCTGGCCGAGCTGCTGCGCACGTCGGGGGTGGCCACCGTCGGCGAGGTGGTCCAGCGCCGCGACCAGCCGCATCCCAACTCCTACCTCGGCGCGGGCAAGCTGGACGAGCTCAAGAGCCAGATCGCGGCCGCTGACGCCAACCTGGTCGCCTGCGATGACGAGCTCACGCCCCGCCAGGAGCGCAACCTCGAAGCGGCGCTCGGCGTCCCCGTCATCGACCGCACCGCGATCATCCTGGACATCTTCGCCGCCCACGCCCATACCGCCGAGGGCAAGCTTCAGGTGGAGCTGGCCCAGCTGGAGTACAACCTGGCCCGGATGCGGGGGCTGTGGTCGCACCTGGAGCGGCTTGGCGGCGGGATCGGCACGCGGGGACCGGGGGAGACCCAGATCGAGACCGACCGCCGCCTCGCCCGCGACCGGATCGCGGCGCTCAAGCGGCGGCTGGCTCACGTGCGCTCGACGCGGTCGGTGATGCGGGCCGAGCGTGAACGCGCCCACCTGCCGCAGATCGCGCTGGCCGGCTACACCAACGCCGGCAAGTCGACGCTCCTCAACGCGCTGACCGGAGCGACCGTGCCCGTGCGCGACCGGCTGTTTCACACGCTGGATCCGACGACGCGCGTGCTCCGGGCTGACGGCCGCGACTATCTGGTCACCGACACCGTCGGCTTCATCCGCAAGCTTCCCCATCAGCTGGTCGACGCGTTCGGCGCCACCCTGGAGGAGACGCGGCGGGCCGATTTGATCCTCCACGTCGTCGACGGCTCGGTCGACGAGGAGGAGCTCGAGGCTATGACCAGGGCTGTCGACGATGTGCTGCACGAGATCGGTGCCGATGACGCCCCGCGTCTGCTGGTGCTGGCCAAGGCCGACCGGATCGACGACGAGCGCCGCGTCGAGGTCTCCCACCGCCATCCCGGAGCGCTCCTGGTCTCCGCGGCGAGCGGGGAGGGCATCCCGGCGCTGATCGACCGGATCGAGATCGAATTCGCGCGCCGCCTGTCGGAGGTCGAGCTGCTCGTCCCGTACGACGAGGGTGGGCGTCTGGCCGAGCTCCACGAGCTGGCCGGCGATCTGGAGCGCGAGGACACCCCGGACGGCGTCAGGATCTGGGCCCGCCTGCCGCCCGGTATCGCCGCTCGCTATGCGCCGTACGCGCTGTCGTCCGGCGTCTCGACCGCCGACTAATACGTCGTGAAGCTGCGCGTCGTGCGCCTCGACGCGGAGGCGCAACTCCCCAGCCGCGCTCATCCCGGTGACGCCGGCCTGGATCTGCACGCGGTCGAGGCGGCCGTGCTCGAACCCGGCGAGCGGGCGTCGATCGGCACCGGCATCGCCGTCGAGATCCCGACCGGCCACGCCGGCTTGGTCCTGCCGCGGTCAGGGCTGGCGGCGCGCCACGGTATCTCGGTGGTCAACGCGCCCGGGCTCATCGACGCTGGGTACCGTGGGGAAGTCCGGGTGCTGCTGCTCAACACCGACCCCCGCGAGCCCTTCGGGGTCGTGCCCGGTGCCCGGATCGCGCAGCTGGTGGTCATCGCCGTCGAGCTGGCCGTCGCCGTCGACGTGGAGTCGCTCGAGGCCTCCGAGCGAGGCGCCGGCGGCTTTGGCTCGAGCGGCAACTGACGTCGGCGATCAGTAGACGCCGGGCGTCAGGAGCCCGTGCGTCTCCAGAAACTGCTTGGCGACAGTCGCCGGGTCCTGCTGGGCGATGTCGACCAGCTCGTTCATCTTTCGCATGGCGTCGGTCGTCAGCACATTGTCGACGCGCTGGATGACATCGACGAATGCGGGCCCCTCCTCGGCGAGCACCTTGCCGGCCACGACCGGCACGACGTTGCCCCAGCCGAAGATCTGGCTCGGATCGCCGAGCAGCTGATAGTCGCCGGTGGCGAGCTCGGCGTCGGTGGTGTTGACGTAGGCCGCCTGGACCGCGGCGGCGTTCAGCTCCGTGTACTGGTCGCCGACGGCCATCGGCTTGAACCCGGCCGGAATAACGCCGTAGGCCTGGGCGAGCGACGGAAGCCCCGGGCTGTCAAGCTGAAACTGCGGAGCGCCGCCGATCGTCAGCTGGTTGGCGACCTTGCGCAGGTCACGGATCGTGTGCAGATGATTCTCGGCGGCGAAGGCGTCGGTGACAGCCAGGGCATCGGTGTCGCTGAACGGCGTCGGCGCCAGCAGCTGGAGCCCGTGGGCGAACGCGTAATGCTGCGCGGCCTGGAACGCGTCGAGCTGGCTGCGAAAGCCGTGCGTGTACCCGGCGATCGCCGAGTTGAAGACATTGAGGTACTCCGGGTACATCGACAGCGAGCCGGCCTTCAGGGCCTGGACCGTGACCTGGGTCGGTCCGATGTTCTGGTTGAGCGTCGCGCTGAATCCCTGGGCGGTCAGCGCCTGGACGTAAAGCTGTCCCAGCACGAACTGCTCGGTGTAGTTCTTGTCGCCGACCGTGATCGACGGCCTGCCCGTGCCCGGGAGGGCGGGAGTCGTCGAGGTGGTCACGGTCCCGGTGCCCGTCCCGGTGGCGCTCGCGCTGGCCGAGCTGGTGCTCACCGTCGACGAGGGGCCGGCCGGAGCAGGGGCGGCGGCGCTCCTGCCGCAGGCAGCGCAGACGATCGCGACGGCGATCGCGGCGAGCAGGCGACGCGTGAATCTGGACTGGATGGGCGGATACATCGGCAAACGGCCTGCGCGCGATCCTAGAGCCCGGCCGCGCGCCGCGCCTCGGCGTGCGCCGCGTGCTCCAGCTCGTCTGCGAGTGGTTCGAGCGGCTTTGGAAGCCCTAGGGCGGCCGCGATCAGCCAGTCGGCAAACCAGGCGTTCTTGGGCAGCAGCGGACCGTGGAGGTACGTGCCGATCACGCTGCCGGCGCGGACTCCCTCCTGACCATCGCGGTCGTTGTTCCCGTGGCCCTTGAGCACTCGGCCAAGCGGCTGCACGCCGGCGCCGAGGTACGTGCGTCCCCCGTGGTTCTCGAACCCCGCCAGAACCCGGGGCCCATTTCCAGTACCCGCGCCCGGTCCGTCGTCGAGGTCCACCTCGATCGCGACATTGCCGATCAGGCGCGGCCCCTCGGCCCGCACCGTGTGCAGGTCGACCAACCCCACGCCCGGGAGCGACTCGTCGCCGAGCTGATAGGAGTGGCCCAGCAGCTGGTAGCCGCCGCAGACGGCCAGGATCACCGCCCCGCGGGCGGCAGCCGCGTGCAGGTCGTCCCGCTTGTTCTCGGCCAGGTCATGCGCGCACAGCCTCTGGTCGCGGTCCTGCCCGCCGCCGATGTAGTAGATGTCGGCGCCGTCGGGATCAAGCCGCGACTCCAGGTCCGCCGACAGCAGCTCAAACGAGATCCCACGCCATTCCGACCGGCGCTCGAGCATGATCAGGTTGCCGCGGTCGGCGTAGATGTTCATCAACTCCGGATACAGCGCGCACACCCGCAGTGTCCGCTCAGGCACGGAACACCACCACGGTGCTGCCGACGTATTCGTCGGTCGGAGGGATCTCGATCCGATCGCAGGCGCGCAGCCCCAGCGCAGCTCCCTCCCGCTCGAGCGTGTCGCTGTCGAGCCGGTCAAGGCCGATCACATCCTGCTCGACGTCGAGGCGGCCGTCGACCGTCACGGTCTCACGCACACGCTCGAGCACGAACCCCTCACCCGCGACGCGGACCGCGGTCGGCCGGCTGCTGTAGACGATCCCATCGACCTCGCGGACGTCCGGAAGTGGGCCGAGCATGGCCTCCGAAACGTCGAACGGCTCGAGATCCTCGGCGAGGGCGATCGCCAGGCGCCCCTCCGGGGCGAGATGCCCGCGTGCGCACGCCAGGAACCGGGCACGCTCGTCCAGGCCGCCGAGCAGCTGGATCGTCTGCATCGGCACGATGCAGAGGGGGAAGATCGCGTCCAGCGAAAACGACCGCGCGTCGGCGACCGCCGTGGTGACGTCGAGTCCGGCGGCGCGCTCGCGAAGCGCTGCCAGAAGCTCGTCGCAGACGTCCAGCGCGGTGACCGGGTAGCCGGCGCGGGCGAGATCGAGCGTGACCCGCCCGGTCCCGGCGCCGACGTCGAGCACGGGGCCGCCGCTGTGCCGCGCGAGCTCGCGCCACACCTCGAGGTCTTCGGAGTACCCGCCGCACTCGATGTCGTGCCAGATCGCTTTCACGTGGTCGCCGCCGCGGGCTCCCGGGACCAGAAGGCGTTGACGTGCCCACGGCGCTGCAGCTCGTGGCGCAACTCGAGCAGCGCGGTATAGGTCGGCACGGCGAACAGCCGGCCGTCTGGGCAGTTGGCCAGCGCCGAGTCGAGCGCGTCCGCGAGTGCGGGCACCATGGCGAGCCGCTCCTCGTCGACCCCCGCGTACTTGAGCCTCAGCGCCAGCTCGGCCGCGCGCGTCCCGGCGCACGTCACGCGGCTCGCGCGACCGGCGAGCATCTCGAAGTCCGCGTCCCACACCCAGGAGACGTCGCGCCCGTCGGCAGTGCGGTCGTTGAGGACCGCCAATACGTCGAGATCCCCGGGCTCCAGCACGAGGGTCCGGAGGATCTCGTTGGCCCCGGCGGGGTTTTTCATGAGCAGGATGGAGAGCTCGCACTCGCCGATCTGAACACGTTCGGCGCGGCCGAACGCGGCACTCACGGACGCCAGGCCCTGGACGATCGTCGCCGGCGGGACCTCCAGGGCGAGACAGAGGCTGGTCGCGGCCAGCGCGTTGTAGACGTTGTACAGGCCGGGCAGGGGAAGCTCGACCGATGCGGCCCCGGCGGGCGTGTGGAGCTGGAAGGCGGCCGCGCGCGTCCCGTGAAGCTCGATGTCCGTCGCGAAGACTTTCGGATCTGGCCGTCGCCGGCCGCACTGCGGGCAGCTGTAGCGGCCCAGGTGCCCCAGATAGATCGCTTGATATTCGTAGGCATGGCCACACCGGCGACAGTGCTTTGAGTCAGCTGCGTGCTGCATCTGCGGCGTGGCCATCGCCACATCCTCGACGCCAAAGTAGATGACCCCCGGGTGATCGCGCCCCAGGTCGGCGATCAGCGGATCGTCAGCGTTGAGGGCGAGCCGCGCGGTGCCGGGCAGCCGCGAGACCATCGCGGCCCAACGGTCGGCGATCGTCTCCAACTCGCCGTAGCGATCGAGCTGGTCGCGGAACAGGTTCCCGAGGGCGAGGGCGCGCGGGTGCAGCTGGGGCGCGACGCGGTCCAGCCAGAACTCGTCGATCTCGAACAGCCCCAGCTGGCCATCGATGCCGCCACCCCGGCGAGCCGCGTCCAGGAGCGCGGAGGCGATACCCCCGGCCATGTTGGCGCCGGCGCGGTTGTGGACGAGCGGGGTGCCCGCCCGCTCCAGGACGGACGCGGCCATCGCGGCCGTGGTCGTCTTGCCATTGGTCGCCGAGACGACGGCGCTGCCGGCGGGCAGCCGTCCGGCCAGGCGCTCGATTGCCTTGGGGTCCAGCCGGGTCAGCACCTTGCCCGGGAGGCTCGTGCCACCTCCGCGCCCGGCACGGCGGACGACCTCGCCGACGGTGCGAGCCGCGGCGATCTTCGCATCCAGGACGGTCATGCTCCGACCGCGGGCGTCGCGGCGACCGCGGGCGGCGCCGACGCGGCCATCGCCGCCGGGACGATCGCCTGAACCGCCCCGGCCAGTACGCGGACCGTGACCGGGAGCTCGGCGATCGGGTCACCGTCGGCGAACATCGTGAAGGGTCGCGACGATGAGATCTCGACCGTGTGGCCGCGCATCACCTCAACCGAGTCGACCCGGACGTGGGCGCCGCGGAAGACGGTCGGCAGCAGGCGCAGGAACCGCGCCTTGCGCATCTTCAGGATGATCACCACGTCGAGCATTCCGTCGTTCAGCTTGGCACCCGGCGCGAGCATCATTCCGCCGCCGTAGAAGTTGGAGTTGGCGACGGCGACCGTGAATCCCGTCACGGCCCGGCTCACGCCTCCGTCGATCCTGACGTTGAAGGTAGCGGGCCGCCACCCGGCCAGCGCGCGGAGGGCGCCGTAGGCGTAGACCAGGTTGCCGCGGACGAGCCTCGTCTCGTTCGCGATGCGGTTGGCGATCGAGTCAAAGCCGCAGCTGGCGATGCCGATGAACGTCCGCTCGCCGACCTGACCCATGTCGAGCCGGCCGATCGATCCGTGCGCCAGGACCGAGCACGCCTCCGCGGGGTCCAGTGGGATCCCGAGCGCCCGGGCGAAGTCGTTGCCGCGCCCGCCCGGCAGGATCCCCAGGACGCCGTCGCACGGCGCCAGCGCCCCCGCGACGGCCGCGATGAGCCCGTCGCCTCCGAACGCGACCGCCCGCTCACCCGCTGCCGCCGCGGCCCACGCCAGCTCACGCGCGTGCCCCAGGCTCGCGGTGAGCTCGAACCTGTGCTCGAGCCCGAGCCGGGTGAGCTCGGCACGCACGCGGTGCAGTTCGCGTCCGGTCCGGCCGCCACCCGCGTTTGGGTTGGCGATCACCATCAGCCCGGGGCGGTCGGCCGTCACCCGGTCACCAGCGCGTAGAGGCTGTCGGCCACCGCAACGGGCGCAGGATCATCGGCCGCTTCAGCCTGCTCCCGGGTCGTCACCCCGGTCAGGACGATGGCGCCGTCGAGCCCGGCAGCGGCGGCGCCGGCGAGATCTGAGTCCAGGCGATCTCCCACCATGAGCGACCGGCCGGGACCGAGGCGATCCAGCGCGGTCTCGAAGAGCATCGTGTCCGGCTTACCGACGCTGCGCGCCGTCCGCTCGGTCGCGTACTCCAGCGCCGCCACGACCGCGCCCGTGCCCGGCCAGTAGCCATCGCCCGCCGGGAAGGTCCGGTCCCGTCCGGCGGCGATCATCTCCGCCCCGTTGAGCACCGCCTGGGTCGCCGTCCGCAGCTCGTCGAACGTGAACTCGTCATGGCCGGCGACGACGACGATCTCGGCGCTCGTGGCGCGCTCCGTGCCGTTCACGATCCGCTGCCCGGCATCGGACACGTGACGGAAGATGGCCGGGGAGCCGATCACGTACGTCGGCGTGCGCCGCGGACGGTCGGCGAGGACGTACTGGATCGCCGACCCCACGGTCACGATCTCCTCCAGCGAGGCCTGCAGGCCCATCGACCACAGCTTGCGGACGTACTCCTCGGGAGCAAGCCGGCTGTCGTTGGTGATGAAGGCAAGCGTCTTGCCCCCGCCCCGCAGCTCCGCCAGAGCCTCCCGGGCGTGCGGCGTCGGCGCCTGGTCGACCCAGACACATCCGTCCAGGTCGAGCAGCAGGTGGTCGTAGTCGGCGATGAGGGGGGAGAGGGGCATGGTGCGGAGCAGCCGCGCTTCACGGAGGGACCGGGCAGGCGTGGACGATTATCCCGCCGGGGGCGGCTTGCTCCCTTGTGCACAAGCTAACTGCACGGGCCGGTCGGGGCGATTGGGCGGTTGTGG
>DASZMU010000071.1:0-58130 GCA_035551695.1 Solirubrobacteraceae bacterium | reverse complement strand
CGACGGCACCCCGGAGGCGGGCGAGCGGGTTCGCCGGTGCCTGACCGCCGATCCCGGCCTCGGCGTCGTTCGTCACGCCGATGCCGGCTACGAGGAGGCGCTGGCGACCGCCCGGGACACCGGCATCCGGATGCCGATGCTCGATCCTGAGCCAGATCGGTGACCGACCTGAGCTCCGGCCCTCCGACCGTCTCGATCGAGGGCGCCGCCCAGGTGCTCCGGCCGCCGGCCGACGGGCTCGCCCATCTGCGGGGCGACGAGATGGCCGCGCAGACGCTGGCGCCGGGGGCACTGGCGGCGCGCGACGGGGTGATCACCGCCCTGGACGCCGATCCGCTCGCCGAGCTGACCGTTGACGCCCGCGGGTGCGCCGTCGTCCCGGGGTTCGTCGACTGCCACACCCACCTGCCGTTCGCCGGCTGGCGCGCGCAGGAGTACGAGCAGAAGCTGCGCGGCGTTCCCTACGAGGAGATCGCGCGCGGCGGGGGCGGGATTCGCGCTTCGGCGCGAGCGCTGCGCGAGAGCAGCGACGACGAGGTACTGACGCAGTCGGTGGCGCTGGCGTCCGAGACGCTGTCGAGCGGTACGACGACGTTCGAGTGCAAGTCCGGCTACGGCCTCTCCCGCGAGGCGGAGATGCGGTCGCTGATCCTCGCCCGCGAGCTCGAGATCCAGGTGCCCCAGACGACCGTGTCGACGGCGCTCCTCGCCCACGCGGTGCCGGACGGCTACCGCGCCGACGAGTGGATGGACGTCGTCCAGGCGATGATGCCGGAGGTCCTGGGCGCGGGCAGCGTCACCGCGCTGGACATCTTCGTCGAGTCGATCGCCTTCTCCAACGAGCACCTGGCGACGATGGGGGAGTTGGCCGCGGCCGCCGGATTGGCGCTGCGCTGCCACGTGGAGCAGTTCGGCGGGTACCGGTCGGTGCCGGTGGCGCTGGCCGCCGGCGCCCGGTCGGTCGATCACCTCTCGACGATCCACCGCGATGACATCCCGGCGCTCGCCGCGGCACCGTGCGCGGCCGTCCTGCTCCCGGCCGCCGAGTTTCTGGGCGCCGAGCACCGCGCTCCGGGACGCGAGCTCGCCGACGCCGGGGCCATCCTCGTCCTGGCGACCGACTTCAACCCGGGGACGGCTCCCGTCACCTCGATGCCGGTCGTGATGGGGCTCGGCGCCCGGCTGTACGGGTTGTCGGTCGCCGAGACGCTCGCGGCCACGACGCTGAACGCCGCATGGGTGCTGGGGCTCGACCACGACCGTGGCTCGATCGAGGTCGGCAAGCGCGCCGACCTGCTCCTGCTCGACGGGCCGGT
Source organism: Solirubrobacteraceae bacterium (assembly GCA_035551695.1). Taxonomy (GTDB): domain Bacteria; phylum Actinomycetota; class Thermoleophilia; order Solirubrobacterales; family Solirubrobacteraceae; genus Palsa-465. The sequence continues at coordinate 56,814 of DASZMU010000071.1, read as the reverse complement.
GGAGATGATCTCGTACCGGTTCAGCCACAACCCGGTCGCGGTGGCGTTCACCGGAGGCGAGCCGGTGTATGTCCGGGACGAAGCGGCGGCGGCGCGGCTGAGCTGGTCATGAGAACCGCCCGCATCCCCGCCATGGCCAACGCGCACAGCCACGCGTTTCAGCTCGACCTCCGTGGCGCCGGCGAGCGGGTCGGCAGCTCTCGCGACGACTTCTGGAGTTGGCGCACCGAGATGTACCGGCTGGCGTCGATGCATGATCCCGTATCGATGCACGAGGTCGGCACGCGCGTTTACGGCCGGATGGCCGCCGCGGGGTACGGCACGGTCGGCGAGTTTCACTATGTCCATCACCGGCCGGACGGGACGCCGTACGACGAGCCGAACGCGATGGCGATCGCGCTCGCCGAGGCGGCGGTCGCGGCGGGGCTGGAGATCGTGCTGCTGCCGGCCGCGTACCACCGTGGCGGTCCCGGCCGCGAACCGGCGCCCGGGCAGGTGCGCTTCTGCGACCCGTCGGTGGAGGTCTTCCTCGAGCGGGTCGACGCCCTGCGCGCGTGGGCCGCCGAACGCCCGGGGGTGAGCGTCGGTGTCGCTGCCCACAGCGTGCGTGCGGTCCCGGCCAACTGGCTCTCGGCGATCGCACGGTACGCCGACGAGCGCGGACTCGTCCGGCACGTCCACGCCGCCGAGCAGCGACGCGAGCTGGCCGAGTGTCAGGCAGAGCACGGTTGCTCGCCGATCGAGTTGCTCGAGCGCTGCGGCTTCCTCGGTCCGCGCACCAGCGTCATCCACGCCATTCACGTCTCGCAGCGCGATGTGGGGCTGCTGGCGTCGTCGGAGTCGATCGTCGTCACGTGTCCGACGACGGAGGGCAACCTGGGCGACGGCTCGCTGCCCGCCCTGCGCTACCGGGACGCTGGGGTCCGACTGGCCATCGGCACCGACGAGCAGGTCCGGATCGATCCGTTCGAGGAGCTGCGCGAGATGGAGACGCTCGCCCGGCGCGAGGGCGAGACCCGGTTTGCGCTGCTGGCGGCGGCGGGGGGCGACCTGTGGGGCCAGGTCCTGGACCACGGCCGGGCGAGCCTCGGAGTAGATGGACCCGCCCACCCGCCCCGGTCGATCGAGCTCGACCTCGATCACCCGGACCTCGCCGGCGTCGCTGAGGAGGATCTTGGCTTGGCGCTGGCGACATGCGCCTCGGCAGCGGTCGTCCGTACCGGGGTACATCCCCGGGTGTAGACGGTCTGATCGAAGACACATCCGGGGGCGGATTGCGGCCCGGCACGTGGCCCTCTGAGAATGGCGGCATGCTCTCGACACTCGCCTCCAGGCTCAGCTCCCATCCCCGTCGCACCCTGCTGTTCACGGTTCTGTTCGTCGTCGTCGCCGGCGTGATCGGCGGCCCGCTGGCGGGCTCGCTGAAGAGCTCCGGCGGGTTTGCGCCGCCACACTCGGATTCCCAGATGGCCACGCGGATGCTGGAGAGGGCCACCGGCAGCGAACCGGCTCCCGGCATCCTGCTGCTCGTCGGCACGCCAGGGGGCCCGGGCGCCGCCCGAGCGCGCATCGGGGCGGTCAGTGCCCGGCTCGCGCACGTGCCGGGCGTTGCCCGGACGGCCGGCCCGGCGGCGGTGTCCCGCGACGGGCGCCACGTGGTGATCATCGGAACGCTCCGGGCCGGCGCCGCCGACACAACGGTGGCCAAATCGGCGGTGACCGCGTTCTCCGCCGACCGGGACGTCACGGTCGGCGGTCCGGCGGTCGCCGGCGAGCAGGTCAACGCGACGGTCACCAAGGACCTCGGGATCGCCGAGCTGCTCGCATTCCCGCTCCTGATCGCGCTCGCCGTGGTGTTCTTCCGGGGGCGGGCAGCGCTGATGCCGCTGGCGGTGGGCGTGGTGTCGGTGCTGGGGACGTTCCTCGTCCTGACCGGCGTCAATCACCTGTACGGGCTGAGCGTGTTCGCCCTGAACCTCGTGATCGGCATGGGCCTGGGGCTGGCCGTCGACTACACGCTGTTTCTCGTCACGCGCTACCGGCAGGAGCTCGCCCGCGGCCTGCCGGTGCGCGCGGCGATCGGCGTGACCATGGCCCACTCCGGCCGCACCGTTCTGTTCTCGGCGGTCACCGTCGCCTGCGCCCTCGCCACGCTGACGCTGTTCCCGATGAACTTCCTCAAGTCCATGGGCATCGCCGGGGCGACGGTCGCGCTGGTTGCCGCGCTCGCCGCGGTCACCGTCACCCCCGCGATGCTCGGCCTGTGGGGCCTCAAGCTCGCCCGTCCCGAGCGCGCCGCCGCCGCGAACGATCGCTGGTACCGGTTCGCGCGGCTCGTGATGCGCCGGCCGGGCGCCGTCGCCGCGATGACCTCGGCCGTGATGCTGGCCGCCGCGCTTCCCGCGCTGAGCGTCGTCTGGTCGTCGTCCAATGACACCTCGGTGATCCCCAGAGGCGACAGCTCGCGCACCGTCGCCGACGCGCTGGCGCGGGATTTCGCCCGGACCGCACAATCGCCGGTCACGGTCGCGATCCGCGCGCCGGCGTCACAGGCGCCGGCCGTGGGCGCGTTCGCGCGGGACATCGCCGGCTTGCAGGGGGTGGCGCGGGTCGGCATCCCGCGGTTCCTGGGCCACTCCACCTGGCAGCTGAACGCCGACGTGGCCGGCGACTCGGCCGGCGTGGCCGCGCAGGCGGTGGTCAACCGGATCCGGGCGACGGAGGCACCATTTGTCGACAAGGTCACCGGAGACGCGGCGGCGTTCGTCGACCAGCAGAACGCGATTTCCGCTCATCTGCCCGAGGCGATCGCGCTGCTCGTCGTCCTCACGTTCATCGTGCTGTGGCTGATGACCGACTCGGTCGTGCTGCCGCTGAAGGCGATCGTGATGAACGCGTTGACGGTGGGCGCCTCGCTGACGCCGCTCATCCTGATCTACCAACACGGCCATCTCTCCGGACTGCTCGGCTATACGCCGGACGGAGGGGTCGAGCCGACCGACTTCCTCGTCGCCGCGACGGTCGTCTTCGCGCTGTCCACCGACTACGGCGTGTTCCTCCTCGGACGCATCAAGGAGGCCCGGGAGAACCAGCGGGCGGGCATGATCGACGACCGGGAGGCGGTCGCCGCCGGGCTTGGCGCCACCGGACGCGTGGTCACCGCCGCCGCGATCCTGCTGGCGGTGGCCATCGGCGCGTTCAGCACCAGCTCGATCTCGTTCATCCAGGAGATCGGCGTCGCCGTCGCCACCGGCGTTCTGCTGGACGCGTTTGTCGTGCGCTCCCTGCTCGTGCCATCGCTGATGGCACTGCTGGGCGACCTGAACTGGTGGTCGCCCAGGATCGCTCGCCGGCTGCGTGCCCGGCTCGCGCCAGCCCAGCCGCGACCCGTGCCCGCTTGATCAGGGGCGCGGGGGCCCTATGATCAGCGGCGCCGTGGCCAGACGCGCCGTCGCCAACGCGACCCTGCTCGATTGGCTCCCCGTCGCCGTGGTGCCGCCGATCCTCGTGGCCGACGCGGCGATCTCCGCGGCGGGGCATCCGATCACCGCCGTCAACGTGCTTGCCGGGATCGTCGGCTGCCTGCCCCTGGCGGTGCGCCGGCGGGTGCCGCTCCACGCCCTGTTCGTGCTCGTCACCGGCGGGATCATCCTCGTGCTGTGGCGGCTGCATCCGCCGAACACCGTGGTCCTGATCCCGATGATCGCCCTGTTCGAGCTCGCCAAACGAGGCGACCGGCGGCGCTCGCTGTGGATGAGCGTGGCGACGGTGCCGTGCGTGTTCGTCAGCGTCCTGCCGTTCGCCGCCAGCTCGCAGCTGATCTCGATCGTCGTGCGGAATCTGGCGCTGTGCCTGCTGGCGATCGCGGCCGGCGACGTGCTGCGGTCGCGGGTGCTGTCGGCCGGTCGGATGGCGGCCGCGCGTGAGGAGGAGACGCGACGCCGCATGGGGGAGGAGCGGCTGCAGATCGCGCGCGAGGTCCACGACGTCGTCGCCCACGCGATGACCGCCATCAACGTCCAGGCCGGGGTGGCGGCGCACCTGCTCGAGAAGGATCCTCGCCAGGCCTACGACGCCCTGCGCACCATCAAGCACACCAGCGGCGGCGCGTTGCGTGACCTGCGGGAGACGCTGGAGGTGCTGCGCGATCCGTCGCAGAGCGCACCCCTGGGACCGCAGGCGGGTCTTGCCGACCTGGAGCCGCTCGCTGTCGGCCTGCGCTCGGCGGGGATCGCCGTCGATCTGCAGCTCGGCTCGGTGGCCGATGTGCCGGTGAAGGTGCAGGGGGCGGGCTACCGGATCGTCCAGGAGGCGCTGACCAACGTGGCTCGCCACGCCCAGGCGACACGGGTCAGCGTCTCGGTTCGCCAAGTCGCGGACGCGGTCGCGATCGAGGTGGTGGACGACGGCCGCACGCATGACGCCGTCGCCGGCAACGGCGCGGGGGCCGGCAACGGCGTCCGCGGGATGGTCGAACGGGCCACGGCGCTGGGCGGGACGCTCGAGGCGGCCCCGGCCGACGGCGGAGGCTGGCGGGTGCGCGCGCGTCTGCCGATCGCCGCAGGGGACAGCGCGGTCCGGTGATCACCGTCGAGCTCGTCGACGATCAGGCGCTGGTGCGCGGCGGATTCGATGCCCTGCTGAGCGCCGAGCCGGACATCGAGGTCGTGGCGCAGGCCGCCGACGGCGAGAGCGCGGTGGCGCTGGCCCGCCGGTACCGACCCCAGATCGTGCTCATGGACATCCGGATGCCCGGGGTCGATGGCCTGCAGGCGACGGCGCAGATCACCGGTGACGCGGACCTGGGAGAGACCAGGGTGGTGGTGCTCACGACGTTCGAGCTCGACGAATACGTGTTCGGCGCGCTGCGCGCCGGGGCCTCTGGCTTCCTGCTCAAGGACATCGAGCCGGTCGACCTGATCAACGCGGTCCGGATCGTCGCGGCCGGGGACGCGCTGCTTGCGCCCCGGCTGACGCGGAGGCTGATCGAGGCGTTCGTCAGCGGCACGTCGGCCGACGGAGGCCCCCGCGTCAGCGTCGGCCCCGCCCACGAGGCGGTGGAGAAGCTGACCCCGCGCGAGCGTGAGGTCCTGACCCTCGTCGGTCGTGGGCAGTCCAACTCCGAGATCGCCGAGCGGCTCGTCCTGTCGCCGCTGACGGCGAAGACACACGTCGCCCGGCTGTTCGCCAAGCTGAGCGCGCGCGATCGCGCACAGCTGGTCGTCGCCGCCTACGAGTCCGGGCTCGTCATCGCCGGCGAGGGCGGCTGAGCCCCGTCACCACGTCTCGTAGAACGACCGCTCCCGGGCCTCGAGACGGGGCAGGGCGTCCCCGTGGCCGTGGCGGCGGAAATGATCGCTCTCCCCGTGGGCGCGGTAGGCGGACTCGTCGACGTACTGCTCGTACAGGAGGAACACGCGCGGGTTGTCCGGATCGCGATGCGGCTGGTAGACGAGCATTCCGGGCTCGGCGCGTGACGGCTCGACGAGCGCGTCGATGGCGGCGGCGACGGCCTCCTCCTCGCCGGGCTTGGCGATCCATTTCGCGAGGACTACGTAGGCCATCGCAGGGGGGTCTGAGTCAGGTCCTCGTAGAGCCGGATGACGCTGATCTCGCCGGCGTCGTCGCCGTACGCGGCGCGAGCCCGGCGATGGATCTGCTCCACCAGCGCCGACAGCTCCGCGGGCACCCCGACGTCACGGGCGAGGTCGACGGCCAGGCCGAGATCCTTCGTGACGAGCTTCATCGCGAAGCCCTCGTCGTAATCACCGCTCTCCAGCACCGGGAGCACGTCCCGTTCCAGGAACACCGAGTTGGCGGGGGAGTCGACCAGCGCGGCGTGCAGCCTGTCGAGCGCCACCCCCGCCCGCACGCCCATCGACAGGGTCTCGGCGGTCGCCGCGGCCTGGATGAACCAGGTCAGGTTGAGCAGGAGCTTGACCGCATACCCGCTGCCGGGGTCGCCGACGTGGAAGATGCGGTGCGGGTCGCCGATCGCCTCCAGCACCGGCCGGGCGCGGCTGACGGCGCTGTCCTCGCCACCGACGTAGATGGCCAGCGTACCCGCCTCGGCGCCGATCGTCTGGCCGGCGACCGGCGCATCGATCAGCTGGACGCCGTTCGCGCGCGCGGCCGCCTGCGCCTTGCGGCCAACCTCGAGCGAGCTGGTGCTCATCTCGATGGCGAGCGCCCCGGGCCGGAGTGCGGCGATCGCTCCCTCGGGGCCGCAGAGGACGTCATCGACCTGTGGCGGTCCCGGCAGGCTGGTGACGAGGATGTCGGCGTCGCGGATGCAGTCGGCGGGTGAGGTGGCGGGGCTGGCGCCGTCGGCAGCCGCCCGGGCGACAGCGTCCGGGCTCAGGTCATAGGCGATCACGTCGAACCCGGCCTCGACGACATGGCGGCACATGTGGCTGCCCATGTGGCCGAGGCCGATGAACGCGACGCGGGCGGGCTGGGCGGAGGTCATGTGAGCGAGATCCAGGTCGTCTTCAGCTGTGTGTAGGAGTCCAGCGCGTGGAGCGATCGGTCGCGACCGCGGCCCGAGTCCTTCATCCCGCCAAACGGAGTGGCCATCGATGAGGCATCGAACGTGTTGACCCACACCGTTCCGGCACGCAGCCGCCGCGCGAGCCGTCCGGCGGTGCGGATGTCGGAGGTCCACAGAGCCGCTGCCAGCCCGTACCGGGTGTCGTTCGCCAGCGCCAGGGCGTGGTCGACGTCGTCGGCGGTCTGGATCACGAGCACGGGCCCGAACACCTCCTCTGTGACGATGGCGGACGCCGGGTCCTCGGCTTCGATCAGCGTGGGGTGCATGTAGGCCCCGCCGGGCACGGGCTCGGCCTGTGCGCCGCCGGTGATGATCTGCGCACCGTCCGCGGCCGCGCGCTCCACGCGGCCGATCACCCCGTCCCGGTGCTCGGTGCTGATCAGCGCGCCGAGAACGGTGTCCGGCGCCATGGGATCGGCGGGGACGAAGCCCCCGGCGATGTCCTGCAGGCGAGCGACCAGCTCGTCGCGCGCCGACCGCTCCACGACGACCCGGGATCCGGCGTGACAGGTCTGGCCGGCGTTGTAGAAGATGCCCCAGCCGATCGCCTCCGCGGCCGCCTGCAGGTCGGCGGCGTCGGCGAGCACCACCTGCGGGCTCTTGCCGCCGAGCTCCAGGGACACCGCCTTGCCGTTGGACTCGCCGGCGTAGCGCTGGAACAGCCGCCCCACCGGGACCGAGCCGGTGAACGCGAGCTTGTCGACGTCGCCGTGGCGGCCGAGCGCCTGGCCGGCCTCCTCGCCGAACCCGGGGACGACGTTGAGCACGCCGGCCGGGATCCCGGCCTCGGCGGCCAGCTCCGCCAGCGCGAGTGCGCTCAGCGGCGACTGCTCGGCCGGTTTGAGCACGACCGAGTTGCCGGCGGCCAGGGCCGGGGCGAGCTTCCACGCCGAGATGATCAGCGGATAGTTCCAGGGCACGACCGCGCCGACGACGCCGAGCGGCTCGCGGCCGATCAGCGCGAGCGCGTCGGCGGCGGTGGGCGCGATCTCCCCATAGACCTTGTCGATCGCCTCGCCATACCAGGCAAAGCACCGGGCGGCATTGGGGACGTCGACCGACCGCGCGTCGCCGATGGGGTGGCCGGTGTCACGGGACTCGAGCTGGGCGAGGTCGTCCAGCCGCTCGGTCATCAGCTCGGCCAGCCGCACGAGCACACGGCCGCGGTGGGCGGGGTCGGCCAGTGCCCAGTCGCCATGCTCGAACGCCCGCCGGGCGGCCGCGACGGCGCGGTCGACGTCCCGCGCATCGCCGCGGGCGACCTGCGCGATCTCGGACCCGTCCCGCGGGGCCACGGTGGCGAATGTGCGACCGTCCGCGGCGGGCACGAACCGGCCGTCGATGAACGCCTCGATCCGCACGGTCATGCCGCCGCCGCGCGGGTGTAGTGGGCGACGGCCTGCTCGTCGAGCTCGACGCCGAGCCCGGGTGCGCTTGGCACGGCCAGCCAGCCGTCGGTGTCGATGGCCAGCGGCTCCGTGAGCATGAAGTCACGACGCTCCGGCGTCCACCCGGGCGGGTCGTAGGGATATTCGAGGTAGGGGCCGCCGCCGACGCCGCAGCACGTGTGGAGGTTGGCGAGCAGGCCAATCCCGTTCGTCCAGGTGTGGGGTGTGAACCACCGGTTGCGGCGCAGCGTCAGGTCGGCGAGCGTACGCGCGCCGCTGATGCCGAGGGCCAGCACGACGTCCGGCTGAAGGACGTCGAGGGCATCCTCGTCGAGGGCGCGCCGCAACTCGTCGAACGTGCGGGCCATCTCACCGCCGGCGATGCGGGCGCCGGTGCTCTCGCGCAGCATCCGCATGCCGCGGAAGTCGTCGCCGTGAAGCGGCTCCTCGACCCACGTCACCCCCAGGTCGCTCAGGGCGTCGATCACGCGCCGGGCGCCCTGCGTGTCCAGGCCGGGCAGGATGTCGCCCGGCATCCGCCACCACTGATTGAGGTCGACCATGATCTGGAGGCCGCCGCCGACGGCGTCGCGGATCGCCGCCACGGTCTCGACGCCCTCGGCGACGCGCTCGCGGGCGATCCGGACCTTGACTGCGCGGAAGCCCTCGGCCACCAGGGCGTGGGCATCCTCCGCGCGCCGTCCCGGCGGGCGCAGCTCACCGAGCGAGGCGTACGCGGGGATCCCGTCGCGGGCGCCACCGAGGAGCGTGGCCACCGGAACGCCGAGAGCCTTCCCGGTGAGGTCGTAGAGCGCCGCCTCGAGCGGCCAGTAGCGTCCGGCGTGGAAGGAGATCGTCTCCAGCGTCCGGGCATGTTGGGCGAGGGCGAGCGGGTCGCGGCCGACGAACAGGTGCTCGAATTCCTCAAAGCCCGTCATCGTGTCGCCGCTACCGATTCCGGTTACGCCCTCGTCGGTGTTGACGCGCACCATGCTGGCGTCGAAGTGGGTCCGGGGCGAGGGGTCCCAAGCGGCGTGAAAGGGGGGAGAGAGCGGCAGCCTCAGGCGCTCAATCTCGATGGAGGTGATCTTCACGAGCCGCTGTAGAACGGGCTGCGCAGGCTGTCGCGCCGGTCGACGAGCGCCTGGGTCGCGCCGCGGTCGCGGCCCTCCCTCGCCGTGCGCACGCCCTTGAGGGTCGCGGCCCGGCTGGCGAGCCGCACCGCGGTCTCGTCGGTAGCGCCGGGGTCGATGTAGATGGCGACGAACACGAGGAGGTCCCCGCTGCAGGGGATGAGGTCCTCGGCCACGGCGTCGAGCACGCCCTGGGCGATTCCGAGCTGCCCGGCGCCCCACGTGATCGTCTGGTGGCGAGGCTCGAGCGCCGTCTCCTTGTTGATCATGATCGTCGGCGGCCATACCGGCTCGTAGTGGTCCTTGTCCTCGCCGACGACGACGAGGATGGGAGCGTGCCCGGGGGCCGGCGAGGTGAAGGTGGTCAGGAGCGCCGCGGCCGTGGCGGTGCCGCGCTCGGCGAGCACGACGTTGACATGCGCGCCGTCGGGGTCGACGCCGCTCCAGCCCTCGCCGATCAGCCCGTCGTAGTCAAACGGCCACCGCCCGGTCATGCCACGAGGGTGGCCTCGGCGCCCGCCAGCTCATGGTCGACGATGATCACCGACCGGTTGCCCTCGCCCCGGCGGAGCCGCTCCAGCGCCTGCGGAATGCCGTCGAGGTCGATCAGGTGCGAGACCATGTCAGCGAGCTCGAGGCGTCCGGAGCGCACCAGCTCAACCAGTCCGGGGAAGCTCTGCGCCGGGTCGGCTGAGCCGTAATAGCTGCCGATGATCGACTTCTCCGACAGGAACTCGATCGCCGGAAGCGACACCTCGATGCCCCTCGGGGCCAGCCCCACCACGACCGCGGTCCCGCCCGGGCGCACCGCATCCCACGCCGTCCGGATCGTCGCCGCGGTGCCGACCACCTCGAATGCGTGGTCGACGCCGCCGCCGGTGAGCGACACGATCGCCGCCGCGGCGTCGATTGCGCCGGCATCGACGACATCGGTGGCGCCGCGGCGCAGAGCGTGCTCGAGCTTCTCCGGCCGCCGGTCGACGGCGATGATCGTGGCCGCGCCGGCCAGGCGGGCGGCGGCGATCACCTGCAGGCCGACGCCGCCGCAACCGATGACTGCGACGCGCTCGCCGATGCGGACCCGGGCAGCGTGCGCAACCGCGCCAAAGCCGGTGACGACGCTGCAACCCAGGAGGGCCGCCTGCCAGAGCGGGACGTCATGGGGGATGGGAATGGCGCCGGCGGCGGCGACCACGGCGTACTCGGCAAAGCAGGCGATCGTCAGGCCGTGCTGGAGGCTCGTCCCGTCGCCGGCGCGCAAGCGGGAGGTCCCGTCCGGCAGGTTGCCGGCGAGTGACTGCACGCCGACCGGCTCGCACAACGTCCGGCGTCCGGAGCGGCACGCATCGCAGACGCCGCACGACGCGACCATGCAGAAGACCACATGATCTCCGGGGGCGAGGCCGACGACGCCGTCACCGACGGCCTCGATGACGCCGGCGCCCTCGTGACCGAGCACCATCGGCCAGCGTCCGGGGCCGAGTTGGCCGTCGACGAGGTGGATGTCGGAGTGACAGACGCCGGCCGCGGCGATGCGGACCAGGACCTCGCCGGCGCGCGGCGGCTCGAGCAGCACGCGCTCGACCGACGGCGTCACCCCTGGTTCCCGCAGCACGCAGGCGCGCATCTCCAGCGCGGTCGTCGTCACCGGTCCGAGCAGGGCGCTCTGCGTCATCTCAGTTCCCGCGACACTCGCGGCGTTGTCCCATACGGCTCGGCATCTGTCAAGAACGTGAGGTTGTCAGATGCCGAATTGTCCGCGAACGGATTCCATGAGCATGAGCGCGGGCGCGCTCGGATCGCGGTGGCGAGGATGACAGAGCGCGATCGTGCGGGGGATGAGAATCTCCTTGGGCTCAAGCCAGGTGAGCGACGGCTCGACGGCGCCGCTCGCCCCCAGCCGGTCCAGGCACGCGTGCCCGTAGCCGGCGGCGACGAGCCGCTGGAGGGCCAGGTTGTCGTCGGTGCGAAACACGATCCGGGGAGCAATCGCGCGGCGGCGAAAGGCGTCCTCCAGTTCCTTCTGCGTTCGCCAGCGCCGGGTCCAGCCGACCAGGTCCAAACCGTCGAGCAGGTCGAACGAGGGATTCTCCGCCGCGGCGAGCTCGCTGTCCCGGCGCGTGAGGATGACCCAGGGATCGTCGAGCAGCGGGAGTGACGCGACCCGCTCGTCCGGGGTGGGGTTGACCATGAACGCCAGGTCGAGCTGGCCGGCGGCGAGGCGGTCATATGTCCGCTCTCGGTCGTGGGTCTCGGAGAGGACGACCTCGACATCCGGGCGGTTCTCGCGCAGCGTGCGCAGGGCGCCGGGCAGGAGCTCGGTCGTCACGGTCTGGAACACGCCGATCCGCAGCGTCTGGCGCTCCCCGCTCGTGGCGGCCGCGACATCGGCCCCCAACGACTCGACCTCGCCGAGGATCCGGCGCGCCCGGCGATAGGCGACCTCCCCGGCGGGGGTCAGCGACACCGCACCACGTCCGCCGGGGCGCGTGAACAGCGGCGCGTCGAGCGCACGCTCGAGCAGTCCGATCTGGTGCGAGACCGCCGACTGGGTGTAACCGAGCGATCTGGCCGCCGCGCGGAACGAGCCCTGGTCCGCGACCGTCACCAGCGCGCGCAGGGCCTTGACATCGATGGACGTGTGATCAATAAAGGCTGTCATAACACGCAAAAAGTCTCATCTACAAACGACTATTTGAATCGTACAGTGTTGGGCGATGTATGCGGTCACGACCACCAACCGCTTCCGGCTTCCCGCGGCCGCGCGGCTCTGGCTCCTGTACGCGCTGTTCTTCGTTGCGGGCGTCGCGCAGGCGACGATCGTCCCGCTGCTGCCGCGCCTGTCGGCCCGCTTCTCTCTGACAGCGACCGAGACGGCGCTTCTCCTGGCGCTGCCCGGGCTGGCCACGCTGGCCGTCTCCGTCCCGGCCGGACTGGCCGCCGACCGCTTCGGCGCCCGCCGGATGACGCTCCTCTCCGGGGTGCTGCTCTGCGTCTCGAGCCTGGCCCAGGCGACGCCGTCACTGGCCGTGCTGCTCGCCGGTCGGGTCGCGTTCGGCATCGCCTACGGCGTGGTGTGGACGACGGGCATGGCGTGGCTCGCGGATCTTGACACCACAACCGGCGGCCGCGGACTGGGGCCCTCGGTGACGTCGTCCTCGGTGGGGATCATGGTCGGGCCGGCGGTCGGCGGGATGCTGGCCCAGGTGGCGGGCCTCGCGGCGCCCTTCGTGTCGATGGCGGCGATCTCCGCTGCCGTCGTCGTGCCGCTTGCCGTCGCGGTGCCGGATCACGTGCGCCGCACGCCGGACAAAGATGCCGGATCCGGCGCGACGTCGATGTCGCGCCAGGCCGTGGCGGGTCTGCTTCGGCGTCCCGGGGTCGGCGCGGCCACGGGAGCCCTGATCGTCTCCGGCGCGGTGTCCGGGGTCAGCCAGTTGCTGATCTCCGGCGGCCTGCACCACCTGGGGGTGTCCACCGGGCAGATCGGGCTTGCGTTCTCGGCCGCGGCGGTCTGCTACATCGCCGTCAGCGCGGCCGTCGTCCGTCTTGGCCGGCGCGCACACACCCTGCGCTTCAACGCCACCGCGACGACGCTGCTCGCCGTCGCGCTGCTCCCAGCCATATCCGGCGCGGGCGTCGCCGCGCTCCTGGCGGCGCTCCTTCTCGCCGCGGCCCCGCGCGCGGCCGTCAGCACGATCGCGTACTCGCTGGCCGCTGTGCCGGAGGGTGCCGGACGCGCAGGCAACGGGGAGGGGGGAGAGGGCCCGGTCCAGCGGGCCGACGGCCTCGTCTTTGGGCTGCTCAACGGCGCGTGGGCGGCGGCGATGGTGCTGATGCCCCTGCTGGCGGGCGTGCTCGAGCAGCGGGGCGGCGCGAGGGCCGGGTACCTGGCGGTCATCGTGCCGTCATGTGCGGTCGCAGCCTGGCTGGTCGCGCGCTCCGGCGACGGCGGAGAGGGCGGTTCGGATGGCCACCGCCGGCGCTTCCGGGTGCGGCTGCGCCTGCGGGAGCTGGGCTCGGTCGGTTAGCCAGGACTGGTTGGACTCCCGTCTGCGTGTCCGGGGCCGGAAGCGCGCAAAACGGCAGCAGCGAAGAAGGGTGGGCGAGCACCGGCGAGTGGCGCGAGGTCTAGCTGTCGGACGACGAGGATGTCGTACCCGCGGGCGCCGAGCTTGTGTCGACGGCCTGCAGGCGCCGGAGGTCGGCGAGCGGGATGTGGCAGCGGATGCCGTGTCCGGGTTGCTCCTCGCGTAGCTCCGGCTCGGTGGTCTCGCAGATGGCGCCGATCTTGCGCGGGCAGCGGGTGTGGAAGGGGCAGCCCGTCGGCGGGTCGGCGGCGCTGGGGATCTCGCCTTCCAGGCGGATCCGGAGGCGCTCGGTGTCGTCGAGCGTGGGGACGGCCGAGAGGAGCGCCTCGGTGTACGGGTGGTGCGGTGCGGCGAAGACGTCGCTGGCCGGGCCCACCTCCATCACGCGGCCCAGGTAGAGGACGACGATCCGGTCAGCGAGGTAGCGGACGACGCCGAGGTCGTGGCTGATGAACAGGTAGGAGACGTCCTCGCGGCGCTGCAGATCGGTGAGCAGGTTGAGGATCGCCGCCTGGACGGAGACGTCGAGCGCGGAGGTCGGCTCGTCGCAGATGACGATCCGGGGATCGCCGGCGAACGCCCGGGCGATGGCGACGCGCTGCTTCAGGCCACCGGACAGCTGGGAGGGCCGCATCGACAGGTAGCGCTCCGACAGGCGCACTGACTGGATCAGCTCCTTCAGGCGCTGCTGCAGCCGCTCGCCCCGGTAGCCGCCGAGCTTGGACAGCGAGCGGCTGATCAGGCGCCGCACGGAGTGGCGCCGGTTCAGAGCCGAATCCGGGTTCTGGAACACGATCTGCAGCGCCTTCTGGTCCTCGGCGCTGCGCTTGGGCGCAACGCCCGCCACGGCGTGGCCGCCGAGCGTGACCTCGCTGCCGGCGTCCGGCGCGGTCAGGCCGATGGCCACGCGGGCCAGAGTCGTCTTGCCGCTCCCGGACTCGCCCACGAGTCCCACCGTCTCCCCGGCGGCGATGTCGAGATCGACGTCGTACAGGCCGCGCACGGTCTGGCCGCCCATGTGGAACGTCTTGCTCGCCGAGCGCAGGCTGAGGAGCACGTCGCCGCGCCGTCCGTTGCCGGCGGCAGCCGGGGCCGCGATCTCCTCGCCGGCGCCGCCGTCGGCGACCTCGCTCGTCTCGCCCATCGTCACCAGCGGCACCGTCTGGGCGCGCTCATGGTAGTGACAGCGCGAGCCGCGACCGCCGCCGATCTCATACAGAGGCGGCGCCTCGGTCCGGCAGCGGTCATCGGCCAGCCCGCAGCGGGCGGCGAACACGCACCCCTCGGTCACCGAGCCGGGGGCGGGCAGCGATCCCGGGATGGTGGAGAGCGGGGGACGGCCGCCGTTGCTCGCAGAACCGGCGCCCACCGGATCCCGGCGCGGAATCGACCGCAGCAGACCGACGGTGTACGGGTGGCGGGGATTGCGGAACACCTCCGAGGCGGCCCCCTCCTCGACCAGCTCGCCCGCGTACAGGACGCCGACGCGGTCGCACATCTTGGCGATCACGGCCAGGTTGTGGCTGATGAACAGCAGCGAGGTGTTGAACTCCGAGCGCAGGCCGAGGATGAGGTCGAGAACCTCGGCCTCGACCGTGGCGTCGAGCGCGGTCGTCGGCTCGTCGAGGATGAGGAGCGAGGGCTCGGACGCGAGCGCCATGGCGATCACCACCCGCTGCAGCATCCCGCCGGACAGCTGGTGGGGATACCGGCCCATGACGCCCTTGGGATCGGAGATCTTGACCCTCTCCAGCATCTCCTGCGCCTTGGCCAGCGCCGGCTTGCGATCGAGCCCGGCGATCTCGTAGACCTCGGCGACCTGACGGCCGACGAGAATCGACGGGTTCAGCGCGCGGCCCGGCTCCTGATAGACCATCGACACCGTCCGCGCCCGCAGCTGCTGGAGCTGGTGCCCCTTGAGCGCGAGCACGTCGCGTCCGTCGATCTCGATGCCGCCGGCGCTGACGCGACCGTTGCGGGCGAGATAGCGGACGATCGAGAGCGCGATCGTCGACTTGCCACAACCGGACTCGCCGACCAGCCCGTAGGACTCGCCCTGGGCCACGTGGAAGCTGACGTCGCGCACCACCCGCTGGTCCGCCCGCCGGACGCGGTACGTGATGTCAACGTGCGAGAGGGTGAGGGCATCGGCGCTGGTCTGCTGGGATGCCCCCGTTTGCGACTGCTCAACGGTGCTCATCAGCCCTCCAGCGCGGATTCGATCGAGGTGGAGAGCATGTTGACCCCCACGACCAGGGTGGCGATGGCGAGCGCGTCGAACAGGACCTCCCACCAGTACCCGGCCCCCAGCTGACCGTAGTTGTTGGAGATGTCAAGGCCCCAATCCGACGACGGCGGCTGAATGCCGAAGCCCAGGAACGACAGGGCCACGATGGTGAAGATGGCGTACCCGAGGCGGACCGTGAACTCGACGACGATCGGCGCCGTGATGTTCGGCAGGATCTCGGCGAACATGATGTACAGCGAGCTCTCGCCGCGCAGCCGGGCCGCCGCCACGTAGTCGAGATCGCGCTCCACCAGCACCGCCGCCCGGACCGTGCGGGCGATGAGCGGCGTGAACACGATGGCGATGATGATGATGAGGGTGGTGTTCGAGGCCCCCAGGGCGACGACCCCCAGGATGCCGGTGACGACGAGCGGCAGCGCCAGGAACGCCTCGACGATCCGGCCGAGGACGTCGTCGACCGCGCCGCGCCAGTAGCCCATGAACAGCCCCAGGATCGTGCCCATGACCGTGCCGAGCAGCGTGGCCAGGACCGTGGTGATCAGGATGTCCCGGGAGCCGGTGATGACGCGGGCGAACATGTCCCGGCCGAGTTGGTCGGTGCCGAACCAGTGGGCGCCGGACGGCGCCTGGTTGATCGACAGCAGGTTCTGGGCGTAGGGATCCTTGACGACGAGCGAGCCGAAGATCGCCGCCAGGATCCAGAAGCCGAGCAGGACGACGCCGGCGTAGAACGACTTCTGGCGGACGAGATCCTGCAGGAACTCGCGGCGGCGGACCTCGGCCTGGCCGGCGCCGATGGCGGCGGCGGACTCGACGGGAACGGTGCCGATGCTCATTCGACGCCCCGGTAGCGGATCCGCGGGTTCAACAGCGAGTACAGGAGGTCGGCGACGAGCGTCGCCACCATGTAGATGACGCCGATGACGAGCACGCCGGCCTCGAGCATGGGGATGTCCTTCTTGTTGGCGGCGTTGTAGAGCAGCGTGCCGATCCCGTTGTAGTGGAAGATCACCTCTACGATCACCAGCCCGCCGATGAGATAGCCGACCTGGGTGGCGATCACGGTGATCGTCGGCAGCAGGGAGTTGCGGAGCACGTGACGGCGGATCATGACCCCGCGGGGCAGGCCCTTGAGCGTCGCCGTCCGGGCGTAATCGGAGTTCAGGGCCTCGACGGTTCCGGCCCGTGTCATCTGCTGGATGTAGGCGAACAGGATGAGGACGAGCGGGATGGCCGGCAGGATCAGGTGATAGACCTGCGTGCCGATGCCGGCGCCGGGCGGCGTCGAGGCCTGGATCGGCAGGATGTTGAGCCAGATGCCGAAGACGACGATCAGCACGGTGCTCCATACGACCTCGGAGATCGTCGCCGCCGACAGGCCGAACACACTGATCGTGCGATCGATCCCCTTGCCGTAGTTGAGCGCGCCGAGGATGCCGCCGAGGATCCCCAGCGGGACGACGAGGATGAAGGCGAGGGCCGCCAGCTTCAGCGAGTTGACGAGCGCCGTGCCGAGCAGCGGGCCGATCGGCGCTTGGTACTGATACGAGGTGCCGAAGTTCCCGGTGACCGTGTGGCCGATCCAGGTCGTGTACTGCTGGATGAGCGGCTTGTCGGTGCCGAGTTGATGGTCGAGTGCATGCACCGCCGACGGGGCCGCCAGCGGTCCCAGGATGGAGCGGGCCGGATCCCCGGGGAGCACCTGGGCGGCAAAGAAGATGATCACGCTCAGGATCCACAGCGTGATCAGCGCAAGCCCGATGCGCTTGAGGATGAACCGGGCCATCAGACCGGCGGGTGGGGAAGGCGGAGCATCAGGCGGACTTGTAGGCGTCCTTAAGGAAGATGGCCGACAGGGAGGTGGGATTGACCCCCTTGACGCTGGGGGTGGTCGCCGTCAGCCCGTCGATGAAGTACGGGATGACGATCGGCGTCTCGTTCAGGAGCAGCGTCTCGATCTTACCGGCGAGCGTCTTCTGCGTCTGGAGGTCGACGGCCGCCACGTACTGCTTGACGAGCGAGTCGTACTGCGAGTTCTTGAACCGGGCGGCGTTCCACGGCCCGGTGGAAGTCAGCGGCGATTCCAGGAACACGTTCGGCACGCCGCGGTCGCCGTAGTCGACGAGGCTCATGATCCCGTCGAGCCAATCGGAGTTGCCGTACGTCGATTTGCCGTAGTAGTTGGACTGGGTCTCGACGTTGAGCTTGATGTTGATGCCGATCGCCTTGGCGGCCTGCTGGATGACCGTCGCCATCGCCGGGATCTCCTCGTACTGCTCGGTGAACAGCTCGGTCGAGAAGCCGTTGGGGTGCCCGGCCGCCGACAGCAGCTGCTTGGCCTTGGCGATGTCCTGGGCGCGCTGCGCGATGCTGGTGTCGGTCGACGGGAACTTCGGCGCGAACGGGCTGTCGTTGCCGACCTCGCCGTCGCCGGCCAGCAGCGCCTGGACCATCGCCGGCCGGTTGAGCGACAGGGCGATCGCCTGACGGACTCGGGCGTCGGTGAACGGCGCCTTGTCGTTGCGCATCGACAGCTCGCGATGGTTGGCCGACTTGAGCTTGATGATGTTGTACGAGGAGCTGTTGAGGATTGAGGACGCGCCCTGGGGGACGAACTGAACGATGGCGTCGACCTGGCCGCCCTGCAGCGCCAGGATCTGCGGCTGCTGGGCGCTGTAGAACGTGAACTCGGTCGAGCTCAGGTGCGGCGCGCCGCCCCAGTAGCTGGCGTTGGGCACGAACGTCGCGCTCTGGTTCTGCGAGTAGCTCTGGAGCTTGAACGGCCCGGTGCCGATGAACGTGCTCTGCCACTTGGAGAAGTCGGTGCCCTTGGGCACGATGATCGCGTTGTAGTTGTCGGACGAGATGATGTACGGGAAGTTGCCGTTGGGCGCCTCGAGGTGGAAGGCGACCGTCGAGGAGTCCACCTTCTGCACGCCGGACGGAGTCAGCACGCCCGTGAACGTGGAGAGCGCGTTGGAGGCGTTCTTCGGATCCGAGAGCTGCTGGAACGTGTAGACAACGTCGTCGGCGGTCAGCGGCTGCCCGTTGTGGAACTTGACGTTGGGCCGCAGCTTGAACGTCCAGACCGAGCCGTTCTTCGACGGCGACCAGCTGGTGGCAAGCATCGGCTGCAGCTGGAGCGCCATGTTGTTGTCGAACGTGAGGAACTCGCCGGTCTGGGCGAGCATGCACAGCCCGCCCGCGTCGGAGACGGTGAGCGGGTTGACCGCCGCCGCCGGCGCCTGGGAGGCGAGCTTGAGCGTGCCGCCCTTGACCGGGGTGCCCGAGGCGCTTCCGGAGCTGGAGGCTGACGAGGAGCTGTTGTTGGCTCCGCCGCAGGCGGCGAGGATGGTGCCCATCAGCCCGGTCGACATGCCGATGACCGCGCCCTTGCGCATGAACTGGCGGCGGCTGATGCGCCCCGCGACAAGCTCGTCGATGTAGTGGTTCTCCAGCTCGGAGCGGCCGCCGCGAATTGCGTCGAGCCTACCGTGGTCTGTGGCCATGCTCCCTCTCTCCCTTTCTGATGCGGATGATCTCAGGTCAACCGCTGGATGTGAACTCGCCGATCCTGGACGAGGCGCTGGACCTGCCCCGGCGGCACGGGCATTGACTGGTGACCGGCGGCCCAGCGAGCCGACGGTTCCCCAGGCCGAGACCGGCGTGCGGCGACGCCCCAGTGCGATTCGCTCGTCGCCCTTCCACTGGCTACCGTTCTTTCACAACTCGCGTTTGGTGTCAAGCGCCGCCTGGCCGAGCACAGCGGCGACCAGGTGGCCAGCCTGAAGTATCTCATCGATCGCGGCGCCCTCCTGCGGCGTGTGGCTCTCGCCGCCGTGCAACGGGACGAACGTCAGCAGGCACGGCGCCAGCGCGTTGAGGTGCTGGGCGTCATGCCCGGCCCCGGACCACGTCTCGCGCGCCGGGATGCCGAGCTTGGCCGCGGCCTCCAGAGCGGTGGCGGCCAGCCGGGGATCGAGCGCCACCGGCTCGCCCGCGCGCGTCATCGTCAGCTCGTGGCCGACCCCGCGGCGAGCGCAGATCTCGGCCACGCGCTCCTGGATGGCCGTGTCCAGGTGCGCCAGCGACTCCGAGGAGATGCCTCGGACGTCGATCGCCAGCCGCGCCTGGCCGGGGATGACGCTGACCGCGCCCGGGGAGACGGCGATCCGGCCGACGGTGGCCACCGTCTCCGGGGGCTCGGCGCGAGCAGCGGCCTCGATCGCCAGGATCACCTCGGCCGCGGCGGCCAGGGCATCTCGGCGGGCCTCCATAGAGACCTCGCCGGAGTGCCCCGCCTCACCGTCGATGCGGAGCTCGAACCGGCGTGGCGAGGCCACCCGGGTAACGATCCCCAGCTCTCGGAGCTCGCGGCGCTGCGCGACGTGGACCTCGGCATGAGCGCGGAGCCGGTCGGTTGGGGGGACGATCCGCGGCACCCCGTCGAGCGCGGCCAGATATCCGGCCTGCGCCTCGGCGGCGGTCACGCCCGCGGAGTCCGTGATACGCATGAGGTCGTCCTCATCGAGGGTCCCCACCAGCAGCCGCGAGCCGATCGTTCCGGCGCCGAACCGCGGCGCCTCCTCGGCGGCGCACACGAGCACGCCGGCACGGGCCCCGCCGGCCGCCGCCGCCGTGCCGAGGTCGCGAGCGAGCTCGAGCCCCAGGACGGTGCCGAGCGCGCCGTCGTAGCGCCCGCCGTCCGGAACCGTGTCAACGTGCGACCCCGCGGTCACGATCGGTCCATCCGATCCGGCCGGCAGTGCCCACAGGTTTCCGTGGGCGTCCACCGCGGGCTCCAGTCCCTGCTCGCCAGCCCACCCGGCGACGGCCAGCATCGCCTGGGCCTCCGCGTGCGAGTACGCAGGGCGATCGGCGCCGCCACCCGGACCCCGGGCGATCTCCCACAGCGCGTCGAGACGCGCGGCGATGCGGTCGGCGTCAGGCAAGCGCGTATTGCGCCAGCGGCTTTCCGAGCATCGCCTCCACCTCCGGGTAGACGCTCGGCTCGCGCACGCCGTCGCCGAGCGGCACGCGGGCCTTCGGCACATGGAGGACGACAACCTCGTCGCCGTCGCGGAGATCCGCGATCGAGATGATTCGCCCGGTGGCGACCGAGAGCGTCGCCAGAACGTCCGGGAACGTCGCCAGTCTCTCTCCGCCAGACTCGGCGGTCAGATACTCGTTGACGAAGCCAAGCTCGACGTCCTCGACGGAGAGCGTGCCGATGTCGAAGGCGTTCTCGGTTCGCAGCACGCGGCTGCGCACCGCCCCCCGCGCGATCAGCGCCCCGCCCAGGTGCTCGGCCGTGGCGCCGATCATCCTCTCCGCGCCGTCCGGCTCGGCCGCCAGGATGGCCTCGCCGAGCGCGAGCGCAAAGCTGATCGCCCCGACCGCCGCGTGCTCGGCCACGAACGACGCCGGCAGCGGGTTGCGCGCAGCGGCGATGAAGCCACCGGACTGTGCGGCGGCCGTCCGCAGGACGTTGGCGGTGTGCCGCACGGTGCCGCGCGTGACGACCTCCAGGTACCGGCTCTCCGCGCGGTTGCCGCCTGCGACCGCCTGCACCGTCTCGTAGTCGTCGTCGGCGGCGAGGCCGAAGGAGCCCATCTTGCCCGTGGGGTGGGCCCGCCCATCGCCGGCGGCGTCGACGACGACGGTCCCAAGGACAGCCGAGGCGACCCAGCCGTTGCAGGTGGTCGACGACCCGTTCTGGGCGGTCACCGTGCCGATGACCGGCTCCGGCACGGCCTCCATCAGCAACTCCAGCGCGCGGACGTAGTCCCTGGGGCGCATCTCCCAGCCGACGGCCGCCGGTGCGCCGATGGCGCTGACCGTGGCGAGCATCGCGTCAGGATCGAGCTCGTCCAACGAGACGAGCCGGGGCGCTCCGTACTGCACCGCCGTCGTCCCCACGAGCAGGCCGTGATCGACCCAGCCGCCTCCGCCCGCGGCGAGGACCGAACCGCCTGCAACGGCGGCATGGACGGCGTGCAGGTCGAGCTCCCTCACGGTGTGGACCCTACGGTGTCGAGACCGAGCGCGTGCTGCCGAGCGCTCTCGCGGGCGGCGTCGTAGCCGGCGTCGGCGTGACGGAGGACCGCCAGCGCGGTGTCGACGTACAGCGCTCCGCCCAGCCGGGCCGCGCCGTCGGCGGTCCCGGTCGCCACGACCGTCATGCCCGCGCTCTGGGAGTAGCCGGCGTACCCGCCCCCGCCGGCATGCAACGCGACGAGGTCGGCGCCGGCGGCCGTCGTCAGCAGGCCGTTGAGCAGCGGCCAGTCGCTGATCGGATCAGAGCCGTCGGCCATCCCCTCGGTGATGATGTTGGGGTGGGTCATGGCTCCGCCGTCCATGTGGTCGCGGGTGAACGCGACCGGGGCGCGCAGCCGGCCCTCGGCGACCGCGTCGTTGACGGCCAGCGCGAGGCGGCTGCGCTCGCCGTGCCCCAGCCAGGCGATGCGCGCCGGCAGTCCCTGACGGGTGACATGGGCCCGCGCCAGGCCGATCCAGTCCGTGATCCGCGAGACGCCGTCGAACAGCTCGACGCACAACTCGTCGACGACGTCGAGGTCGCGGTCCTCGCCGGACAGGCAGATCCACCGGAACGGCCCGATCCCCTGACAGAACAGCGGACGGAGGTAGCGTGCGGTGAAGATGTCGATGCCCAGCGCCTCCGGCAGGCCGCCGGCGGCCGCGTGCGGGCGGATGTTGTTGCCGTAGTCGAAGACGACCGCCCCGCGGTCGCGCAGCACGAGCATCGCCCGGACGTGGCGGACCAGGGTCGCCAGCGCGAGCGACTCGAGCTTGCCCGGGTCGCCTCGGCGCAGCGCCGCCGCCTCGTCGAGCGAGACCCCCGCGGGCAGGTAGCCGCTGCGGAGATCATGCGCCGCGGTGAGGTCGGTGACCACATCCGGGATCACGTCGCGGGCAACGAGGCCCTCGAGGAGATCCGCCGCGTTGGCCACGACCGACACGGCGAGTGGTTCGCCGTTGCCGGCGGCGGCGAGCGCTGCATCGAGGGCCTCGTCGATGTCCTCGCACACGACGTCGACCGTGCCCTCCCGTTGGCGCCGGTCGGCCTTGGCGGCGTCGACCTCGGCGATGAGCGAGGTGCCGCCGAGCATCCGGGAGATCGCGACCGGCTGGGCCGCCCCCATGCCGCCCAGCCCGGCACTGACCACCAGCCGCCCCCGCAGGGAACCGTCGAAGTGCTCGCGCGCCACCTGCGCGAAGGTCTCATAGGTGCCCTGCAGGACGCCCTGGGAGCCGATGTACTGCCAGCAGCCCGCGGTCAGCCCACCCCAGGCGATCAGCTGCCGACGCTCGAGCTCGTAGAACGTCTCCGGTGTCGCCCACCGGCCGACGAGGTTCCCGTTGGCCAGGAGCACGACGGGGGAGCGGGGCCCGGTCGGCAGCACCGCGATCGGCTTGCCGGACTGGACGATCAGGGTTTGGCCGTCGTCCATGCGCCGGAGCGCGTCGACGATCCCGCGCAGGCTGGCGTGGTCGCGGGCGGCCTTGGCGTGGGCGGCGTAGACGACCAGGCGCTCGGGATCCTCCGCGATCGCGAGGTTGTTCTCCAGGAGCCGCAGGATGGCCTCCTGGCGCCACCCCCGGCAGCGGAGCTCGAGCTCAGACAAGGGCGGTCGCCGGCGCGCGCCGGCCCGTCGCGGCGGCCACGAACCGCCCGTGGCCGGCGCCGGCCTGCACGTGCCGGCCATCCCATACCTGGACCCCGCGAGAGAACGCGGACAGCACCCGCCCCCGTACCCGCCGGCCGGCGTAGGGGCTCCAGCCGGCGGCGGTGACCAGCGACGCCGGGTCGATCTCCCATTCGGCGTGGGGATCGAGCACGAGGATGTCGGCGTCGGCCCCGGGTGCCAGGCTGCCCTTGCGCGGCCAGAGGCCGAAGCGCCGGGCCGGGCCTTCGCTGACCAGGCGCACGAGCTCGGCCGCTCCCAACGCGTCGTGGACGAGCGGCACGATCAGCTCGACCCCGGGAGCACCCGCCGACAGCGCGAAGATGTCCGGCCCGTGCTTGCGCTCGACCGGCCAGCCGACGTGGTCGGAGGAGATGAGGTCAAGCCCATCCGGGGGCAGCGCCGCGTCCCGCAGCGGCGGATTGATCTTCGCCTCGCCGCCGCGGCGAGCGAGCTCGGTCTCGTCGAGCAGCAGATAGTGCGGGCACGTCTCGGCGCTGACGTCAACGCCGTCACGGCGGGCCTGGGCGACGAGCGTCACCCCGCGCGGAGTCGAGACATGGCAGACGTGCAGCCGCACGCCGGTCGCCCGCGCCAGCTCCAGACAGCGGGCGATCGCCTCGTGCTCGGCGACGGAAGGGCGCGAGCGCGCATGGGCGAGCGGATCGCCGGCGTGGCCGGCCGCCTGCTCGGCCGCGATCCCGGCGCGGACGATCTCATCGTTCTCGGCGTGGACTCCCGCCAGCCCCCCGGCGCGAGCGATCGCTGCGAACGCGGCGAGCAGCTGGCCATCCGGGATGCGCGGGAACCGCCGCGGATGCGTCTCGAAGGTGGAGAGCTTGAAGGCCGCCGCGCCGGCGGCGACGAGCGCCGCCACGTCGTCGATCGGCCCGTGCGGGGGGACCGTCGCCCAGAGGGCCACGTCGACGACGGCCTGACGCTCGACGTCGGCGATCTTCGCCTCGAACGCGCGCAGCGAGTCGACCGGCCCCTCAGCGTCGTCATACGGCATGTCGACCACCGTCGTCACGCCTCCGGCCGCGGCGGCGCGTGTGCACCGCTCAATCCCCTCGCCGGCATAGCTGCGCGTGTGGACGTGAACGTCGACGGCGCCGGGCAGCAGGAGGGCATCGCCGTAGTCCAGGGCGCCCGCTGGGTCCGGCGGCCCGACGTCCTGGATCCGGCCGTCGGCGAGCGTGAGACCGGCGCGGACGGTGGATCCGTCAGGCCTCAGGATGTGCCCGCAAATCTTCTCGCTCGGTGAGATGCCCGGAGGTTACATTACGATGCTGCTGTGGCCACTGTCTCAACAAACGAGAGCGTCATCCTCGACGGAGATGGCCTGACCGTCGATCACGTCCTGGCCGTCGCCCGCGGCCGCGTCCGCGTCGAGCTCGACGAGGCCGCGCTGCTGCGGGTCCGGGCGGCGCGCGAGGTCGTCGAGCGGGTCCTCGCCAGCGGCCAATCGGTCTACGGCCTGAACACGGGCCTGGGGTCCCTGGCCCGCCACCGCATCTCGCTGGATGAGATCGGGGCGTTCTCGTTCGCCACCGTCGCCGACCAGGTCTCATCGTATGGGCGGCCCCTGCCGACCGATGTCGTGCGGGCGATGATGGTGTCCCGCGTCAACGGGATGCTGAAGGCCGGCGTCGGCGTCCGGCGCGAGCTCATCGAGTTGCTCGTCAGGCTCCTGAACCTCGACATCCACCCGGTCGTCCGCATGGTGGGATCGGTGGGGCAGGGCGACCTCTCGGAGATGGCCGACATCGGCAAGGTGCTGATCGGCCGCGGCTGGGCCGAGTACCAAGGGAAGATGATCCCGGGAGGAGAGGCCCTGGAGCGGGTCGGTCTGGAGCCGATCGCGCTCGGTCCCAAGGAGGCGCTCGGGCTGATCAGCTCCAACGGTGTGACGATGGGCCGGGGGTCGCTCGTCCTGGTCGATGTCGCCGACCTGATAGAGAGCCTGCAGATCGCCGCGGCGCTCAGCTTCGAGGCCTTCATGGCCAACCTGTCGGTCATTCATCCGGCGGCGGCCCGCGCGCGTCCCCACAGCGGGCTGGAGCGAGCGATGTCCCGTCTGCGCGAGCTGCTCGAGGACTCTCAGCTGTGGCAGCCGGGCGCGGCCCGCAACCTTCAGGACCCGCTCTCCGTCCGGTGTGTGCCGCAGACGCATGGCGCTCTCTACGACACGCTGTCGGTGGTGCGCGGGCTGATGGAGATCGAGCTCAACTCCGCAGCCGACAATCCGCTCGTCCTGGTCGAGGAGTCGACGATCGTGTCGGTCGGCAACTTCGACGTGTCGTCGCTGGCGATGGCGTTCGACTACCTGAGGGTCGGCATCGCGCACGCCGCGCAGGTCGCCAACGAGCGGGTGCAGAAGCTGCTGTGGCGTCACTTCAGCGGCTTGCCGACCGGCCTGGCCCGGGAGGACGGACCGACGGGCGGGTTGCGTCCACTGGGGCGGGAGTTCGCCGCGCTGGCCTCGGAGGCGCGGATGCTCGCCAACCCGGTCTCGCTCGATTACCGCGGCCAGCTGGCCGAGGGGGTCGAGGACCACGCGTCGATGGCGCCCCTGGCGGTCAGCACCACGTCGTCGCTCGTCAGCCTCGTCCACCGGCTGGTGGCGCTCGAGTTGATCGTGGCGGCGCAGGCCGTCGACCTCCGCGGTGGGCCGGATCGCCTCGGAGGGGGCACGGGGCGGGCGTATTCGGTCGTCCGGGGGTATGCCGGGACGCTGACCGACGAGACCGAGTGGAACGCCGATGTGGAGGGCCTCGCGCGGCTCGTCGCCGACGGCGCGCTCGCGCACCGCGTGGCCCGCGTGGCGGGCGCGCGTCCGGCGCTCTCCGAGCACGAGCCCCCGGGGATCTAGGCGACCGCTGAATGCCGGAGGGGGCGCTGCAGCGGGCCGTCGAGTTGCTGCACCGGCTGGGCGAAGGGCCGGTGCAGCGGACGGTCGCCGAGCTCGCCGGCGATGCCGGGATGCCGACCAGCACCGCGTACCGTCTCCTGGCCGAGCTCGAGGCCCATGGGTTGGTGGCACGCGCAGCCGACCGGACCGTCACCCTCGGTACGCGGCTCGTCGCGCTGGGGCGGACCGCGGAGGCCGGCCTGCACGAGCGCCTCGTCGGTCCGGCGACGGGCGTGATGGAGGAGCTGTCGCACCAGGTCGGCGAGACCGTGATCCTGACCGCGCCGTGCGGGCTGGAGGCGATCGTGCTGCACGCCGTCGAGACCGAGCGCCACTCCGTCCGGCTCTCCTACCCCCGCTTCCGCCGCGCGCCCATGCATCGGGGCGCCTCCGGAAAGGTGCTCGCCGCCTACCTCGACGCCGCCGAACTCGAGCGCCTCGTCGCCACGGCCGGCCGGCCGGACCTGTTCGAGGAGCTGGAGCAGATCCGCGCCAACGGGTTTGGCTTCACCGTCGGCGAGCTCGACCCGGGCGCCGCCGCGGTGGCCGCTCCGATTCTCGACCGGCGCGGCCGGATCCTGGCCGGGCTGTCGATCGCCGGACCGGAGCAGCGGGTCGTCGCCGACGTTGAGGGGACGGCGGGCGCGGTCGTGCGGGCGGCACAAAAGATCCAGCGCACGCAGCAGGGGTAAGCCTCGCAACGAAGTGGGGAGGGGGCGAGGCGTCGCCGAGATTTCGCACAAATCGCACGCTGAAAACCGGACCAATGCACCGGCGGGGTCACCGGCGCGGCTCGGCCCACCGCGCCCCTTCGTTCGTTGCACCTTTGCGCGTTTGCCGCGCCGCTCCGAGGTTTCGGTAACGAAATAGTCACCCGCGCACCGTCGCTGCGCGCGTACGGTGCCGGTCCGCAGGGGCACACACCAACTAATAGAGAGAGATCCCGATGACACGACGTTTGGGGCCCGGGGCCATCGATCCCACCAACCCGGTGCCCGGCGCCTACTACCGTGCCGTGGCGCAGCTCGACGAGAACGGGCACATGTCGTTCACCGAGACCAACGCGTACAGCGGCAACAACGGGCGCGCAGCGCTCCTCAACGACGAGCCGGGCGCCGACGTCTACTACACCGCCGGCAACGCCGGCAACGGGGCCAACCCGCAGCCGGCCGGAGTGGTCGAGGGTGCCGGAGCCCAGATCTTCAGCCCGTCGCTGAAGCCAGAGGCCGATCAGAGCCCCGGCGCGCCGACCCCGGCCGGCAGCTTCAGCATCACCCAGCTCACCGGTGTCACCAAGGCGGACAAGGTCGGCAAGGACGACAACTTCCGGGGGCTGACGGTCTACAACAACGTCCTGAACTACACGAAGGGCAGCGGCTCCAACGGGGTCGACACCGTCTACTTCGTGGACACCACCGGCAAGGCGTGTCCGAACGGCGTGGGGCTCCCGGTGCCCGGCGCGAAGCTGCCGACCTCGTCGATCCCGTATGACCCGGCGACGGTTGCCACCACGGGCCTGACCAGCAACATGTGCATCCTCAAGGGGTTCAACACGACACTGGCGAAGACGAGCACCAACTCGTTCCCATTCGGCATCTGGTTCGCCAATCCGAAGACGCTCTACGTCGCGGACGAAGGTGACGGCACGAACACGTACTCGAACGGGACATACACCGCCGCGGCGGCGTCCACGACAGCCGGGCTGCAGAAGTGGGTGTTCGACTCCTCAACGCAGGCCTGGAGGCTGGCCCACGCGCTCCAGAGCGGCCTGAACCTCGGTCAGCCGTACACGGTGGCCGGCTATCCCGTGGGCACGAACGCGGCCACGGGACTGCCGTGGGCGCCGGCGACCGACGGGCTGCCCAACATCACCGGGCGCGTCAACCGGGATGGGTCGGCGACGATCTGGGGTGTGACCTCGACCGTCAGCGGCAGCGGGGACCAGGGCGCGGATCCCAACCAGCTGGTCGCCGTCACCGACGACCCGTCGGCGACCTCGGCCAGCGCCGGCGAGGCGTTCCACACCGTCCTGGCGCCGCGCTACGCCCAGGTCGTGCGCGGGGTCTCGTTCACCCCGGGCACCGGCACCCACGCCGGATGGGTCACGAGGAACGAACGGCGTCGCGGCGGCCACGCAAGGCACGCCGGCCGTTGACCGCAGCGCGCCGCGGCGGGCGCGGAGCGATCGGCACCAGCTGATCCTCCGCGCCCGGGCGCACCACGAGGATCTCGCCCGGGGCGTGGGCCAGCAGCCAGGCGACATCATCCGGCAGGAAGCCGTGGGCGCCGCCGACGGCGGCGGCGATGACGATCCGGTCAAATCGCTCGTCGGCGATCGTCTGGCGCAGTGCGTGGCGGTAGGTGCGGCCGCGCTCCAGGCGACAGTCGACGGGGACTCCATAGGCGGTGGCACGCTGCTCGATCGCCTCCTGGAGCGGGATCGCGATCGCCGCCTGCCGCGGGAGCGGCGAATCCAGGGGCAGGTGCAGCGGCACCCGCGCCAGGAACACCGGGACGAGCGTCGCGTTCTCCGCCCGCGCGAGGCGTAGAGCGGCGTCCAGAGCCCGCCGCGAGAGGGCGGACGCCACGAACGGGAACAGGGTGCGCCGGGCGCCGGGCTCCGGTACGAGCTTCTCCGGAGGACTGCCATCGGGCCGCCGGCGCACGAGCACCGCCGCCAGCGCCAGCACCAGTACGACAATCACGCCGATCAGGGCGGCGGTCATCTCTCCTCCTTCACGCGAAGACTGCGGTCGGCGACGATCCGGACGTCGACGCCGGGCAGCAGGCTGATGAGCCGGAACGGAAGCGCCGGATGCATCAGCCGGCGGAGTCCCCTCTGCGGGGTCGGAGCCCCCATCAGGACGTACGTC
Organism: Solirubrobacteraceae bacterium; assembly: GCA_035551695.1. Taxonomy (GTDB): domain Bacteria; phylum Actinomycetota; class Thermoleophilia; order Solirubrobacterales; family Solirubrobacteraceae; genus Palsa-465. Next base: position 27,914 of record DASZMU010000071.1, on the reverse strand, counting down.
GTCCCCCGCTCGCGGGCGAAGCGCTGTGCGACGAGTGCCACATCCGGACCCCGCTCGACGAACAGGTGGGCGCCGAGCACGCTCGTCAGCCGCCGCAGCGCGGCGAGCTGCTCGCGCTCCTCGTCGGTCGGCTCGGCATCGGTCACCCACAGGACGTCGAGCTCTGCACCGAGTCGCTGGGCCGAGCGCCACGCGCGGCGCACAACCCGCTGCGAGGCGGGCTCCGGCGTCACCAGCGCCAGCAGCCGTTCGGCGATCGCCGAGGCACTGTGACCGTCCATCAGCCGCTCCTCGCGGCCTCTCGCGGTACTCCCGTCGCTGGGAATGCGCTTGGCCTCGACCTCCTCGGCGACCTGGCGCAGGGCCACCTCGCGCAATGCCGACAGGTTCTCGATCTTGAAGAAGTTGTTCAGCGCTGTCTGGACGCGCTCCGCCGGGTAGACCTTGCCGGCCATCAGGCGCTCGATCAGCGAGTCCGGCGTGATATCGATCAGGACGACATCGTCGGCGGACGTCAGGACCGCATCCGGCACCGTCTCGCGGACGCGGGTGCCGGTCAGCTCGGCCACCTGGTCATTCAGGCTCTCGAGATGCTGGACGTTGACCGTGGAGTAGACGTCGATCCCGGCCGTCAGCACATCGGCGATGTCCTCATAGCGCTTGGGGTGCTCGGTGCCCGGGGCGTTGGTGTGCGCGAGCTCGTCGATCAGGCAGAGCTCCGGCGCGCGCTCAAGGATGGCGGGCAGGTCCATCTCCTCGAGCAGGGTGCCGCGGTATTCGAGGCGGCGGCGGGGGACGACCTCCAGGCCATCGGCCTGCACCATCGTCTCGGTGCGACCGTGCGGCTCGAGATAGCCGATCACCACGTCAACCCCCTCGAGCGCCTCGGCCTGCCCCTCCTGGAGCATCCGATACGTCTTGCCGACACCGGCGGCCATGCCGAGGAAGACCTTGTATCGACCCCGGCTGACCGCCATCGTTCACGCCTCGAGCCCGCCCACCGGAGGCGCTCACGCCCCGAGGAGGTTGTGGATGATGAGGTCGATGAGCTTGATGCCGATGAAGGGGGCGATCAAGCCGCCGAGCCCGTAGATCCAGAGGTTGCGTCGGAGCAGTGCGCTCGCGCCGATCGGCCGGTAGGCGACGCCCTTGAGCGAGATGGGGATGAGCAGCGGGATCACGAGCGCGTTGAAGATGATGGCGGAGATGACGGCTGAGCGGGGCGTGCCGAGGCTCATGATGTTGAGGACGTGGAGGGGTCCGGTGCCGTGGCGGGTGGCGGCGTAGGTGGTGACGAAGATCGCGGGGAGGATGGCGAAGTACTTCGCGACGTCGTTGGCGATGGAGAAGGTGGTGAGCGCGCCGCGGGTGATCAGGAGCTGCTTGCCGACCTCGACGATCTCGATGAGCTTGGTGGGGTTGGAGTCGAGGTCGACCATGTTCCCGGCCTCGCGGGCGGCTTGGGTGCCGGTGTTCATCGCGACGCCGACGTCGGCCTGGGCGAGCGCGGGGGCGTCGTTGGTGCCGTCGCCGGTCATGGCCACCATCCGGCCTTGGGATTGTTGGTCTTTGATCAGCGCGAGCTTGGCCTCCGGGGTGGCTTGGGCCAGGAAGTCGTCGACGCCGGACTCCTCGGCGATCTTGGCGGCGGTGAGGCGGTTGTCGCCGGTGATCATGACGGTGCGGATCCCCATCTGGCGCAGGTGGTCAAACCGCTCGCGCATCCCCTCCTTGATCGTGTCCTTGAGGTAGATGACGCCCATCACCTGCGCATCCCGCGCGACAGCGAGGGGGGTCCCGCCCTCGCGGCCGATGCGGTCCAGGACCGGTTGGAGCTCGGCCGGGGGGCGTCCGCCCTCGGTGGTGACGAAGTCGATGATCGCGTCGCCGGCGCCCTTGCGCAGCTGGCGGCTGTCGAAGTCGACGCCGCTCATCCGGGTCTGCGCGCTGAACGGGACGAACTCGGCGTGCATGGCGGCCATGTCGTGCTCGCGGATCCCGTACTGCTTGGCCAGGACGACGATCGAGCGGCCCTCCGGGGTTTCGTCGGCCAACGAGGACAGCTGTGCCACCTCGGCCAGCTCGGCCTCGGCGACCCCGGGCATGGGAATGAACTCAGACGCCAGGCGGTTGCCGATCGTGATCGTGCCCGTCTTGTCGAGCAGGAGGACGTCGACGTCACCGGACGCCTCGACGGCGCGGCCGGAGAGCGCGAGGACGTTGCGGCGCACGAGGCGGTCCATGCCGGCGATCCCGATCGCCGAGAGCAGCGCGCCGATGGTGGTGGGGATCAGCGCGACGAGCAGCGAGATCAACGTCGTCTCGGAGATGGGGGTGTGGGCGAACAGCCCGAACGGGCGCAGGGTGGCGACGACGATCATGAAGATCAGCGTCAGCCCGGCGAGCAGGATGTTGAGCGCGATCTCGTTGGGGGTCTTGCGCCGCGACGCGCCTTCGACCAGGGCGATCATCCGGTCAAGGAACGAGTGGCCGGGTTCCTGGGTGATCTCGACCACGATGCGGTCAGACAGGACTCGGGTGCCGCCGGTGACCGCTGAGCGGTCGCCGCCGGATTCGCGGATGACGGGCGCGGACTCTCCGGTGATCGCGGACTCATCGACCGACGCGATCCCGTCGATCACGGTGCCGTCGCCGGGGATCAGCTCTCCGGCCTCGACGACGACGAGGTCGCCCTTGGTCAGCTCGGACGCCTTCACGGTGGTGCCGTCCTGGAGCCGGGCGACGGTCTCCTGGCGCATCGACCGCAGCGTGTCGGCCTGGGCGCGCCCGCGTCCCTCGGCGAACGCCTCGGCCATGTTGGCGAACACGACCGTCAGCCACAGCCAGAATGAGATCACGAACGTGTACCAGGCGGGGTCGTTGCCTCCCAGCGCCTGGCCGCCGAACACCTGGATCAGCCACGTGACGGTGGTGATGACGGCGCCGATCTCGACGACGAACATCACCGGGTTGCGGATCTGCACGCGGGGGTCGAGCTTGATCAGGCTGTCGATCAGCGCCCGCCGGACGATGTCCGGGCGAAACAGCGACACCGCCCGGCGCTCGGAGCGCGGGCTGGTGGCCTTCCGGGGTTCAGAGGGCGGGGCCGGGGTGTTGATCGCCATCTATCTACCTCCCGGAGACGCGGTTCAGCGCGAGGTTGAGCTCGAGCACGTTGACCGTCGGCTCGCCGGAGAACCCGAGGCCCCGGCCGCCGGTGTACGTCGCGATCAGCCGATTGACCTCAGGCAGGGGCAGGTGGCGGATCGCGGCGATGCGGTAGGCCTGGATGTGGGCGTTGGCGACCGAGATGTCGGGGTCGATCCCGGAGGCCGAGGTGTCGGCGGCGTCGACCGGGACCGTGGCCGCGGTCAGGTGCCCGGGGTAGTAGCGCCGGTTGAGCTGAATGTACGCGGCGATGTTGGCCTGCAGCGCCTGGAGGGTCGCGACGCTGTTGGGCCCGAGGTTGGAGAACGTGGTCGCGGCCGCGTTGTCGGATGGGACGGTCGCCGACGGCCGGGTCTGAAAATATCTGGGGTCGGGGACGGTGACGGGGTTGCCGTTCTTGTCGAGCACGACCTTGCCGTGCTTGACCACCGGGTCGGCGAAGCTCTGGCCGATCAGCTCCGAACCGACGAGCCGGCCGCCGACGTGGACCTGCTGGCCGTTGGCGTTACCCGGGAACGCGACCTGGCTGACCCCGGTGATGACGAGCGGGTACAGGATCCCGCACACCAGCGTGAACACGAGGATCCCGAGAATCGAGGTGATGATGTCTTTCCTGAGCGCCATGAATGCCTTGGCTAATAGAGGTGTCCGGTCAGGCCCTGCACGATCGGTCCGAGCAGCAGGGCGGGGAAGAACGTCAGCGCGCCGACGAGGATGATCACGCCGATCAACAGCACCACGAACGTCCCGTTGTCGGTCCGCATCGTCCCCAGGCCGGCGGGGCCGATCCGCTTGCCGGCCAGGCTGCCGGCGACCGCGAGCGCGAACAGGATCGGCGCGTAGCGCGCGAACAGCATCGTGAACCCGCCGAGCAGGTCGGCGAACGTGATCCCGTGCGACCCCAGATTGCCGGCGGCCGGCTGGACGAACCCGCCGTAGCCGGCGAACGCCGACCCGTTGTTGTTGGCCTGCGACAGGTACGCGTAAAACGTCTCAGCGAAGCCCTGCGGACCGGTCGCCGCCGCCGAGATCGAGGCCCGACCGGCGCTTGACGCGGTCGCCAGCGCAGTCGAGAACAACGCCGCCAGCGGCGTGATGAGGATCCCCAGCGCCACGAGCTTGATCTCCCGCGCCTCGATCTTCTTGCCCAGGTACTCCGGGGTGCGGCCGACCATCAACCCGCCGATGAACACCGCCAACAAGACGTAGAGCAGGATCGAGTACAGGCCCGTGCCGACCCCGCCGAAGATCACCTCGCTCGCCGACAGGTTCGCGAACGGCACCGCCCCGCCGATCCCGGTAAACGACTCGATCGCGCTGTTGACCGCACCACACGACGTCACCGTCGTGATCACGTCAAACAGCGCCGATCCGGCGATCCCGAAGCGCTGCTCCTTGCCCTCCAGGTTCCCACCCGTCGACCCGGCGATCACGCTCGTGTGCAGCCCGGCGGCGTGCTGGGCCGGCGACCCGTGCGCCTCGGCGATATAGGCGACGATCACCGCGCCGAGGAACATGATCATCATCGTCGAGAAGATCGCGTACCCCTGGCGGCGGTTGCCGACCAGCTTGCCGTACATGAACACCAGCGCCGCCGGGATCACCAACACTGCCAGCATCTCCACGAAGTTCGAGAACCCGGTGGGGTTCTCAAACGGATGCGCCGAGTTGACGTTGAAGATCCCCCCGCCGTTGGTCCCCAACAGCTTGATCGCCTCCTGCGACGCGACCGGCGCCCGCGCGATCGACTGCGTCAGCCCGGTGACCCCGTGCGCCGTCCAATACGCGCCGAAGGTCTGCAACACCCCCTGGGAGACGAGCACCAGCGCGACGACGATCGACAACGGCATCAGCACGTACAAGACCGTCCGCACGATGTCGTGCCAGAAGTTGCCCAGGCTCTTGCCGCTGCGCGAGATGATCCCCCGGATCAGCGCGACCGCGACGACGATCCCCACCCCGGCCGACAGGAAGTTCTGCACCGTCAGCCCCGCCATCTGGCTGAAATACGACAGCGTCGTCTCGCCGCCGTAGTACTGCCAGTTCGTGTTCGTCAAAAACGACGACGTCGTGTTGAACGTCACATTCCACGGCGCCGAATGAAACCCCTGAGGGTTCAGCCCCGTGAAACTCCACAAACCCTGCGTGCGCAAAATGAGATACAGCACCAGCCAGCCCGCGAGCGAGAACACGATCATGCTCTTGGCATACGCCTTCCAATCCTGCTCATGCCCCGGATCGACGCGCATGACCCGGTACAAAAAACGCTCCGGGACGCCGACGATCCGGTCCATGACCGTGTGCTCGCCGCCGTACACCGCCGCCATGTACGACCCCAAAGGCATCGCCAGCGCGGTCAGGATCACCACAAACGCGACAATCGTGAGCCACCCGGTGAACGTCATCGCGGTTAGAACCTCTCCCCGCGCAACAACGCATACAACAGATAGATGCAGACGATCGCCGAGACGATCAGCCCAAACAGATCACTCGCGCTCATGGCCGCCGCTCGCCCTCGGGCCTGCTGCCCGCTCGGCATCCTGCCTCGCCGGATTGGGCAGCGCCCGAGTCATCCAGCTGGCTCGCTTGATAGGCGGCCGCGCGAGTCGTCCAGCTACTCATATCCGGTCGATTCCCCAGACGAGCGCCAGCAGGATGGCGAACATGAGCACTCCCAATGCGACGGCTACGACGTCCATGCCGAGATCTTCGTGCGGCGATCGTCAAGGACGCATGCAGGAACCGCGCGGTCGCATACAGATTGTGTGAAGGCGCGCAGGCGCCAGCGGGCAGACACCACGGCCTGACCGTAGGGGCCCGGTGGCACCCAGTGCTACCGCTCCGCGTGACGGTGAACTACTGGTCCGGCGGCCAGGAGACGCCGGGGGGCGCCTCCGTGCGACGTCAGGCGAGGACCGTGGACGCGTCCCGCTCTCTCGCCGGTTGCGGCAGCTCGAGCCACTCCGTCGGCAGCATGCGGCCAAGCAGGTCCAGGGCCGAGCCGGTCAGCATCTCGAGCGTCGGAGCCAGCACGGAACGGGCAGCCTCGCGGGCGCCGCCGTGGCGCGCGGCGACGCGCGACTGGCGGACCGCGATCGCGGCGGCGTCACCCGCCGTGGCGCGGGTGGCCGCCCGGGCACGGTCACCGGCTGCATCGCCGATCGACACCCTGGCCGCCGCCCACGCGGCCGCTCCGGCGCACGCCCACGCCGCCTCGCGACCCGCGATGCCCGCGGCCACAGAAGCGGCCCACCCGGTGGGGTGGGGGACCCCAAACATCCGGGCCCGCGCCGCCCGTGCCTCGCGCCGCGCCGCGTCCAGGCTGCCGAGCGCCCTGCGCAGCGACGCAGCGTGGCCCACGGGCTCCAGCTCGCTGAGCGCCGCGCCGGCCTCGACCAGCCCCGCGGTCCTCAGCCACGCCGGCGTGTAGACGCGGATCAGCCAGTCCATCGCCATCCAGCCCCGCTCCGTGTCCAGACCGTCGTCGGCCGTGCCGATCGTCCGGGCGAGATACGGCCTCAGCCTCTGCCGAGGCTCGTGCTCCAGGCCGTCGTTGAGCGCGATGCACATCGCCCGCAGAACCGGACTCACGCACGACGGCTCATCGCTGTGGGGCTCTCCCGCGAGGTGACTGACCCACTCCATTGCGCATCGGCCGTCCTCCGGCCTGGCGTGGGTCCCGTAGGAGAGGATGTAATCGCTGCTCATCGAGCCTCCCGTAGCTGGCGAACTGTCCGTTGGCTACCCATTGTCCCGCGCGGGACGCAGAAGTTCCAGACCATTTGCCGAGACCCAGCCGGCAGGCAGGTGTACCGAGGAGCTTAGAAGGCAACCTGCGAGCCGACCATGACCGTCCGCTCGCTCGGAAGCCCGAAGTGTTCGATGGGGCTGTTGGCATTGCGTGCCATCGCAATGAACAGGCGCTTGCGCCAGGCCGTGAGGCCCCGGCCACCGCGCGGGACGATCGTCATCCGCGAGACGAAGTAGGAGGCGTGCTCCAGATCGAGATTGCGCTCCAGCAGCCCACGCTTGCGTGCGAGCGCCAGGAGCTCCGGCAGGTGCTGGGGGTCCCGATACCCCACCCGGATCGTGAGCGCGACGATCTTGAAGAGGCCCTTGCCGAGGACCTCAACCGAGAACCGGTCGTCCCGTTCGACATGGGGGATGGAGACCGGATCCAGCGAGACGATCAGGACCTTCTCGTGGAAGGCATGGGTGTGCTCGACCTCCGCCCGCAGCGCCAGGGGCGTCGTGAGCTTGCCCGGATTGAGGAAGACCGCGGTACCGGGCAGGCGCGCGGGCGGCGACTTGGCCGCGCACAAGGCGTCGAGGAAGTCCGGGAGCGAACCCTCCTGCTCGGTGCGGTTGCGCGTCACCCGCTCAAATCCCCAGCGCCACGTGACCATGATGGCGGCGATCACGAGGCCGACCGCGAGCGAGAGGTAGGCGCCCTGGGAGATCTTGGCCATGTTGGAGCTGAAAAAGGCGACCTCGACGGTCAGGAAGAGTCCGCCGAGGATCGCCAGCCGCCACCTGCGAGTGCGCCAGAGCGCCCGGGCAACCGCGAGGAACAGGATGGTGTTCAGGATGAACGTGCCGGTCACCGCCACGCCGTAGATGTCGCCGAGCCGGTTGGAGGACCTGAACACGAGCACCAGGGCGGCCACGCCGATGCACAGCCCCCAGTTGATCATCGGCACGTAGATCTGCCCCTCGATCTCCGAGGTGTGGACGATCTTCAGACGCGGCAGGAAGCCCAGCTGAACCGCCTGCTTGGCCACGGAGAACGACCCGGTGAGGGCCGCCTGTGAGGCGATGATCGTCGCCAGCGTCGCCAGGATGACCATCGGCACGAGCAGGCTCTGGGGCATCAGCTGGAAGAACGGGTTGAAGGACGGCTTCGACGCGTCAGCGGGGTGGGAGAGGATGTAGGCCGCCTGCCCCAGGTACGACAGCATCACGGCGGGAAAGACGACCCCATACCAGGTCATGCGGATCGGCATCGCGCCGAAGTGGCCGCGGTCCGCATACAGGGCCTCGGCACCGGTGCAGCAGAGCACGACGCCGCCGAGGGTGAGCCAGCCGTCGACGCCGTGGTCGACCATGAACCGCGCTCCCCAGGTGGGCGACAGGCCCTGGAGCACTCCGGGATGCTGAAACACCTGGCCGAGTCCGAACCCGGCGATCGCGAGGAAGAACAGGAGGATCACCGGACCGAACAGCCAGCCCACCCGCCCGGTACCGAAGCGCTGGACCGCGAACAGCGCGACGAGAATCGCCAACGAGAGCGGGACCACGAGGTGCGACAGGCTGGGGCTGACGACGTTGAGGCCGCCCACCGCCGACGTGACCGAGATCGCCGGGGTGATCATGCCGTCGCCGAAGAACAGTCCGGCGCCGAAGATGCCCAACGTCACCAGCAGCGCGGTCCGGCCGATCCGCTTGCGCTGAATCAGTGCGGTCAGCGCCATGATGCCTCCGTCACCGCGGTTGTGCGCGCGCATGATGAATCCGGCGTACTTGATCGACACCTCGATCATCAGGGTCCAGAAGATCAGCGACGCGATCCCGTAGACCCCGGCCACGTTCGGATGAGCGGCATTTCGGTGGGCTGTGAAGATGAACTGCTCCGTGTACAGCGGGCTCGTGCCGATATCGCCGAACACGATCCCGAGTGCGCCGAGGGCGAGCACCACTCGCCCGGCATGAGCGACGACGTCGCGCTGGTCGTCGGTGGCCGCTCGGATCGCCGCCGACGGGCCGCTCTCCTTCCTGGGCGGCGCCGGCCGGACGGGCCACTCGCTGAGCTTATGGGCGGCCTCGTTGAAGGTCCGCTTCCGGCGCTGGGGCCTCGTCACGAGCTCGTCGGCCTGATGGCCATTGACGACAGGAGCGCGATCCGGAGGCGCCGGCCGATCCGGCGCCCGGCTCACGTCCGGCCTCCGCACCCGCGGCTCGGCTCCCGCCATCGTGATTGCACCGGAGAACTGGCCGTATGACCCATGGGGTCATCTTGCGTCGGCCGTCGTCAAGGACTCATGCAGGAATGGCCGCCCGGCATCAAGATGTTGTGAAGATCAGCGAGCGGGCGGTGCTCAGAGGCCGACTTGGCAGCCGGTCATCACGGTGCGAGCGCTCGGCAGCCTGAAGGCGTCAATGGGGCTCGTCGCGTTCCGGGCCATCGTGATGAAGAGCCTCTTGCGCCACCGCGCCAGCCCGGGACCATCGGTGGGGACGATCGTCATCCGGGAGACGAAGTAGGAGGCGTGCTCGAGGTCGAGGTTTCGGTCCAGCAAGCCCCGCTTGCGAGCCTCGGCCAGCGCTGCCGGCACATTCCAGGTGTCGTGGTAGCCGACGTGGATCGTGAGGTGCACGATCTTGAACAGGCCTTTGCCGAGCACTTCCGACACGAACCGGTCCTTCTTGTCGACTCGTGGGATGCTGACCGGGTCCATCGAGACGATCAGCACCTTCTGGTGGAAGGCATGGTTGTGGTCCACCTGGGCGCGAAGGGCCAGCGGCGTCGTTTTCTTGCCCGGATTGAGGAAGATCGCCGTCACGGGCAGGCGCACCATCGGCGGATCGGCGGTTCGGACCTCGTCGAGGAACTCCTCGAGGGATCCCTCCTGCACGCTGCGGTTGCGCGTCAGGATGTCACGGCCGCGGCGCCAGGTGGCCATCACGGTGGCGACCGCCAGGCCCACCAACAGCGGCAGCCACGCCCCGTGGGTGACCTTGGTGAGGTTGGAGGTGAAGAACGACACCTCGACCACGTAGAACACCGTGGCGAGAACGGCCAGCTTCCAGGTCGCTGTCCTCCACAGCGAGCGGGCGACGGCGACGAACAGGGTCGTGTCGAGGATGAACGTGCCGGTGACCGCGACCCCGTAGATGTCAGACAGACGGGTGGAGCTCTGGAACGCGAGGACGAGCGTGACGACGCCGAGTCCGAGGAACCAGTTGATGACCGGGACGTAGATCTGGCCCTCCAGCTCAGACGTATGGACGATGCGCAACCGGGGCAGGAAGCCGAGCTGCACGGCCTGCTTGGCGACCGAGAACGAGCCCGTGAGCGCCGCCTGCGAGGCGATGATGGTGGCGAGGGTGGCCAGCACGACGACGGGGACGAGCAGGGCGTGGGGGAAGAGCTGGAAGAAGGGGTTGAAGCCCGGGGCGACCACGCTGTGAGGGTGGTCCAGGATGTAGCCCGCTTGGCCCAGGTAAGAGAGCATCACCGCCGGAAAGACGATCCCAAACCACGTCATCCGGATCGGCGTGGCCCCAAAATGGCCGCGGTCGGCATACAGCGCCTCCGCGCCTGTGCAGCACAGTACGACTGCTCCGAGGGTCAGCCACGCCTCGACACCGTGGGCGACGAGGAAACGCACCGCCCAGGTGGGGGAGAGGCCCTGCAGGACCTCTGGATGGGGGATGACGTTGAGCAGCCCAAACACACCGATCACGGTGAAGAAGACGAGGATCACCGGGCCGAACATCCAGCCGACGGCCCCCGTGCCGTAGCGCTGGACCGCGAACAGCGCGATCAGGATGGCGAGCGAGATCGGCACGACGAGGTGCGACAGGCTGTGATCGACCACGTTGAGGCCGCCCACTGCCGACGTGACCGAAATGGCGGGAGTGATCATCCCGTCGCCGAAGAACAGACCGGCTCCGAGGAGGCCGAGGGTGGCAAGCGTCGCTGCCCGCGGGACCCTCCGCCGCTGGATCAGCGCCGTCAAGGCCATGATCCCGCCGTCGCCGCGGTTGTGGGCGCGCATGATGACGACGGCGTACTTGGTCGACACGATGATCATCAGCGCCCAGAAGATCAGCGAGACGATCCCGTAGATGCCGGCCGGGGTTGGGTGCGCAGCGTTGGCGTGCTGGCTGAAGACGACCTGCATCGTGTACAGCGGGCTCGTGCCGAGGTCGCCGTACACGATGCCGAGCGCGCCCAGCGCCAGGACAAGTCGGCCGGCGTGGGCGACGACATCCCGCTCGTCGTTCGCGGCGGCTTTGATCGCCTCGGAGGGCTCCGTGTCCTTGACCGGAGCGGGCCGGACAGGCCAGTGACCGAGCTTGTGGGCGGCCTCGTTGAAGTTGCGCTTGACGCGTGGTGGAGAAGCCTCCGCAGTGGACGCCCCGGGGGCGGAGGAACCGGGCTGAGCCTCCGCGTCGCGTCCGGCCGGCCGGCTTGGCGCCGGCGTCACCGCGCGCGTCCCGCGGCCGGCGTCATCGTCGGGCATGCGCTGCCCCTGAAACACGTGTTCGCACCAGAAAACCCCACGATAGCGGCCACGACGGCACCCGGCGCGGACCCGCAAATATATACCCGGCCATGGCTGACATCCTTCCCGGAGCCCAGCCTAGATCACCCGGCAAACCGGTACCCGACTCCCGGATCGGTTCGGATGTAGCGGTGGCCGCCGGCCCCACCCAACGAGTCCCCGGGCTCGATCTTGCGGCGCAGATTCGCGATGTGGGCGCGGAGGACCTGGGTGTCCTCGCTGTACCTGTCTCCCCAGACCGTAGTCAGCAGGTCGCGATGGGTCATCAGGCGCCCGCGGTTTCGCACCAGTAGCCGGAGGAGGTCGAACTCCGTTGGCGTCAGATGAACGTCTTGACCGGCGACGGTGACGATGCGCGCCGCGAGGTCGATCGTGAGATCTCCGGCGGTGACCGTCGACTCCTCGTGATCAGGCTCAACGCGTCTGAGGTTCGCCTGCACTCGGGCGATGAGCTCCCGCGGACCGAACGGCTTGGTCACATAGTCATCGGCGCCGGCCGCGAGGGCTCGGACCTTGGCCTCCTCCTCTCCCACCGCCGAGAGGACGATCACGGGCATGTCGCTCCATTCCCGCAGCGATCGGCACAGATCGACGCCGTCCATGTCAGGCAGGACCAGGTCGATGATCGCCGCGCTCGGGTGCGACACCGCCGCGAGGTCCAGCGCCTCCTCGCCGTTGTTTGCCGGCAACGCCTCGTATCCCGCGTCGCGCAGGATCACGCGCAGCGCGCGGAGGATCTGAGGCTCGTCGTCGCAGACGAGGATCTGTTGACGAGTGCCAGTGGCCATCAGCCGGCTCCGGCGGCGCGGGCAGTCGTCGGCACCGGGGAACGCGGGCCGATCGGGAGCGATACCACGAAGCTGGTGCCCTGGCCCGGGAGGGACTGCACCGAGATCGAGCCACCGTTGGCCTCGACGAAGCCCTTGACGATGGCCAGCCCCAGGCCTGAGCCGGTCCAGGACCGCGACGTCGCCGCCCGTCCTCGGTAGAAGGGCTCGAAGATCCGCTCCTGCTCCGCCGAATCGATGCCGGGTCCCTGGTCGACGATGCTGACGACGACCCGGTCGCCGGCCCGGCGGGCATGGACGAACGTCGGCAGGCCTCCACCGTATCGATGGGCGTTCTCGAGCAGGTTCGCAAACGCACGCTCCAGTTGGGCTGCGTCGGCTCGCACCTCGGGAACGTCCGGGTCGACCGTGAGCCGGAGGTCCACCGCCTCGCCGCGCAGCCCCTCGACGGCGGCCGACACCAAATCCTCGATCGAGACCCAGTCGGAGCGAGGCGTGGCGCTTCCCGCCTGCAGCCGCGACAGCGCCAGGAGGTTGTCGACCAAGCCGGCGAGACGGGTGCCCTCGTCGACCACAGCGGCGCTGAGCTCGGTCCGCTCCTGGTCTGTCAGGGACTCGGCTCCGAGGGCGTGGCCGGCTGCCACCACGGCGGTCAGCGGGGTGCGCAGATCGTGTGACACAGCCCGCAGGAGCGCTGTCTTGATGTCGTCGGAGCGGCGCAGCGCGGCCGTCTCGACCAATTCCGCCTGCATGGCGTCGCGACGCTGCGCGATCGCGACCAGAGCCTCGAGCGTCGGGACGACGTGGGAGCCCAGGCGCAGCTCGGTGTCGGCGGCAAGCGCGGCCGGAACGAGCAGGGTCGCCACCGGCTGCCCATCGACGCCGCGGAGAGGGAAGGCCATCCGCCGCGAATCGGCCGCGGCGCTTCCCAGCTCGATCGATGCCGAGGCCAGACCGAGCGCTTCGGCGACGCGATGGGCCGCGCTCCCGAGGGCGACCTGCGTGTCCACGCCGATCAGCAGCTCATGGGCGAGGGTCGCCGCCAGGTCGGCTTCCGCCCGGCGGCGCTCGGCTTCGACGGCGCGCGAGCGCGCCAGCTCGGCGATCGTGCTCGCGACGACCGCGACGATGGTGAAGGCGGCCAGGGCCACCCAGTTGTGGCTGTCGAAGATCGCAAACCGGCCTGTGGGCGGGAGATGGAAGAAGTTGAAGGCGGCCGCGCTGAGCAACGACGTCGCGAGCCCCAGGATCAGGCCCCAGTACGTCGAGACGAGAAGGATCACCGGCAGATACACGACGCTGAGCGACACGACCGGGGCAATCCCGCGCAGGAAGTAGATCGCGAGCGTCGCCGCGCCAACTCCGCAGGCGGCGGCGGCGATTCCGGTGATGGGGCGGGGTCGCCGGTCCCGAAGCGTGGCCGCGCTGACCTGAGCGGCCCATCCCCGGGTCTCCCGCCGGCCGGTCCGCTCGCCTGACATCACGAGGTCTCGTAGGTGCTGGGCGGGGGCCCGTTGCTGCGTGCGGTGGCGATCTGCGCCACCAGGGCCGACGGGCTCGTGCCACCGAGGACTCGCAGGCGCGGGAGGCGGTACGGGTCGGTGGACGGACCCGCCCACCCCGGGACGACCGTGGTGGAGCCGACAAACCCGTCGGCGCGCAGTGCGGCGATCACGGTCGCGTTGTACTGCCCGGACGGGTAGCAGAACCAGTTCACCGGCACGCCGTACTCCCGGCGCAGCATCGAGCGCGCCGTGACGATCTGATACCGGAGCTCGGCGGCGTCGGCCGTCGCCAGGTCGGCGTGGCTCATGCCCTGGGTGTCGAGCTCCCAGCCGGCGTTGACGAGGGCGCGCACCTCGGATTGGGTCATCCCGCCCTGCGACGGCGGCAGGCCGGTCAGCTGGATGTTCTCGTCGGCCACCCAGCCGAGCCGGCGCAGCACAGGCAGCGCCTCCGTGTACTGGGAGTGATAGCCGTTGTCGAAGGTGAGCACGATCGGCTTGCCCGGCGGCAGCTTGGCCCCGTCTGACCAGTAGGCGCGCAGCTGATCGAGCGTGACCGCGGTCCAGCCGGCCGCCTTCAGCGCCTGCATCTGGGCCTGGAATTCCGCCGGCGCGACGTACAGGCCCGGGTACGGCGCCCCGGCCGGCGGTGCGGCGATCACGTGGTACATGAGCACTGGCACGGACGCCGTTCCGGGATGTCCGGTCGGCGCCCCGAGCGCCGCTGCAGTTGATCCACCGCGCGCGGTCGTGGCGCCACGGGGGGCGCCACGGTGGTGGGCGCCCGTCCGCCGGTGCCCGCTGGCGCCGTGACCCGCCGAGGCCGACGCCGGCGCGCTCCGCGGAGATCCTCCGCCGGTGGCTCCCACCGCGACGGCGGCCGCGACCACGACGAGGACAAGGCAGCCGACGACGGCCATCCGGCGGCGGATCATCCGCCGGCGCCGCTCCTGGGCGCGTTCGGCGCGGCGGCTGGGGAAGTGCTGTGAATCCATCGGCGAAACGAGCGTATAGATTGCCACCCGTGCACTGTCCGACGAGACACTGAGTGCCCATCCAGACGCGCACGCGGACGGTGCGGTCCGGCGAGGTCTCGCTCGCCGCCGCGGAGGCGGGTGAGTCGACCCGGCCGACGCTCGTGATGATCCACGGTTACCCGGACACCAAGGAGGTGTGGGGACCGGTGGTCGAGCACCTGGCCGACGAGTTCCACGTGGTCGTCTACGACGTCCGCGGCGCCGGACGCTCGAGCGCGCCCGGCCGGGCCGCGGCCTATGACTTCGCCAGGCTGGCCGATGACTTCGCCGCCGTCCGGGATGCCGTGTCACCGCGGCAGCCCGTCCACCTGGTCGGCCACGATTGGGGCGGAATCCAGGGCTGGGAGTTCGTCACCGCACCTCGCTTCGCCGGAGTGATCGCGTCCTTCACGAGCATCGCGGGACCTGCGCTCGGCCACGCGGTGGGCGCCACCCGCGCTGCGCTGCGCGCGCGACGCGTCAGCCGGGCGCTCGGACGTGTTCGCCGATCCTGGTACATCGTCCCGCTGTGCCTGCCCGGCGGCCCGTGGCTTTTGTGGCGGGGGCTGCTCGGCCCCCGGAGGTGGCGCCGGTTCCTGGAGCTCGAGGGTGTCTCGACCGATGCCGGCTATCCCAGCCCCACGCTGCGCGCAGACGGCCTCAACGGCGCCAAGCTCTACCGCCGGAACATCCCCCGTCGCCTGCTGGGCCGCCGGGCGCTGCGCGCACCGCATGCTCCCGTGCAGCTGATCGTGCCGTCCGGCGACCGGTTCATCTCCGCGTCGTACTACGACGCCGCCGAGCAGGTGGCCCCTGATCTGCGCCGCAGGACGATCGGGGGGTCGCATTGGGCGATCCGCACCCAGCCCGTCCAGGTCGCGGATTGGATCGCCGGGTTCGCGCGCGACGCAGGCAGTTGAGGAAGGACTCACAGTCCGCGAGGCGAATCGCACGAGCATGCTCCTGAGAAACCGCCCACCGGGAATCGAGTCGACGTCCGCCCAGCTGCGGGCCGGGTTCGAGCACCTGGAGCCCAAGGCCATCGCCGTCATGCGCTGGCTCAACGCCAACAAGATCGACTACGTCGTCGTCGGCCCGGTCGGCCACGCGATCCGCGGCGACCTCACCGCCAAGGGAGCGGTGGCGATCGTGCCCGCGCCCTACGGGCGCAACTATGACCGCCTGGCCCGCGCCCTGATCGCCGAGCACGCCGGGCTCCGCAGCGAGCGGGGACTCCCGGGCGGCGCGGCGCGATCCGAGACCGTGCCGGTCAAGCTCAGCGGCGAGAAGCTCGCGCGTGGGCGGCGCTGGATGCTGCGCTTCGGCGAGTACGACCTCGACGTCGAGCGCTCCGGACACCACGCCGCGGGTGACGCGGCGACGCCATCTGCGCCGGCCGGCCAGCTCCATACCGGTTCGGACGCGGGCGCGCGGTATCAGGAGCTCCTGTACGAGGCCAACCGCTTTGACCTCTGTGAGGAGGTCAGCGTCCAGGTCGCCGCGCCTGAGGACCTCGAGCATTATTCGCACGTGCGCCGGACCGGCAGCGCCCCTGAGTTCCGCGTGACGCGCTCCGTGCCTGAGTCCTCGCAACCGGATGGGCCGCTGCAACCGGATGCGCCCCTGGAGCCGGATCGGTCCTCGCAGTCGGACGGGTCGTCGCGCCCGGACGGGTCCGGCGACCGGGTCGACCTCACGCCAGAGACCTGAGACGCCGCGGGGGGTTCCTGGGCGGCGGGGCGCCCCCGCCGCTCAGAAACGAACCCCCGCCGCCCAGGACCCCCGTCCCGCACTTACTGAGCGCCGCTTAGGCTCCGCGAAGGGCCGGCGAAGGGCCGGCGGTACCCTCGGGCCCATGCTGATGACCCTGCCCAGACGCGCGCGGATGGCGCTCGCCGGGGCGGCGATCGGCGTCGTGCTGGTCGCCGTCACGTGGTACCTCTCCCATTACGTCGCCTTCCTCAGGCGCGTGGACGTCAGCATCCTGCTCGGTTTCGCGCAGCTCAACCGACCCCGGCTGGACCGCCTGACCAACTTCATCGCGAGCTTGTGCGACCCGCAGTGGTACGTCTTCCTCGCCGTCATTCCCCTGGCGATCGCCCTCGCCCGCCGTCGGCTGCGCGTGGCGGCGATGATCGCGGTGGTGCTCCTCGGCGCCAACGAGACCACCCAGCTGCTCAAGCCGCTGCTGATCGCGCCCCGCGACCCGGTCTGGTGGTCTCCGATTTCGCAGGCGTCCTGGCCGAGCGGGCACGCGACGGCGTCGATGACCCTGGCCCTGTGCACGGTCATCGCGGCTCCTCCCCGCTGGCGCCCGGCGGCGGCGGCCACCATGGTCGCGTTCGCGCTGGCGGTCTGCTACTCGTTCCTGGAGCTGGGGTGGCACTACCCCAGCGACGTGTTTGGGGGCTTTCTCGTGGCCGCGACGTGGACGCTGCTCGGCATCGCCGCGCTCTCGATCTACGAGGCGCGGAGGGCGATCCCGGCACCGGGCGAGGCGCCCCGGGCGATCCCGGCGCCCGTGCGCGGCGCTCCGCGACCCGCGGCGGTGACCGTCGCCCAGGCGCTCACGCCGATGGGAGCGCTGCTCGGCGTCGTTGGCGTCTGCGTCGCGCTCATCCTGCTCGCGCGCCCGGCGCCGGTGATCGCATACGCGCGCGGGCACGAGGCCTTCGTCCTGGGAGTGGCCGCGATCGGCGCGCTCGGCCTGCTGCTGGCGGCCGGCCTGACGCTCATGCTGCGCCGGGGGTGACGGCCGCCGGGCGGGTGACCGGGCGTGCCCACGCCGATGCTCTGGTTTTCAGCGTGCGCGGTGCGCCAAATCAGGCACGTTCGAGCGACGGGCGA
This sequence comes from Solirubrobacteraceae bacterium, assembly GCA_035551695.1. Lineage (GTDB taxonomy): Bacteria > Actinomycetota > Thermoleophilia > Solirubrobacterales > Solirubrobacteraceae > Palsa-465. Next base: position 10,302 of record DASZMU010000071.1, on the reverse strand, counting down.
GAGAGCCGACGCCGGTCAGCGGTAGCGGCCGGGCTCCCAGAGGGGCTCGTCGCCGGCGTTGGCGCCGCGGCTGAGGATGAAGAGCAGGTCCGAGAGGCGATTGAGGTAACGAACCACCTCCGGGCTGCAGTCAGCGCCGCACGCGATCGCCATCCGCTCCGCCCGGCGGCAAACGGTCCGGCAAACGTGCAGATGCGCGGCCGCCGGAGTTCCGCCGGGGAGCACGAACGACTTGAGGGGCGCGAGGCCGGCGTTCACTTCGTCACAGCGCTCCTCGAGCCATTGCGTCTGCTCTGGCAGGACGCGCAGGCGCTCCCGCTTGGGATCGTCCGGAGCCGCGATGTCCGCGCCGACGTCGAAGAGGTCATTCTGCACGCGCCCCAGCCACTCGCGGTAAGCCGGCGGCATCCCCTTGATCGTCAGCGCCACGCCGATCTGGGCGTTGAGCTCGTCGACCGTCCCATAGGCCTCGATGCGCGGGTGGGTCTTGGCCACGCGGCTCATGTCGCCCAGGTGCGTCTCGCCGCCGTCGCCGAGGCGGGTGTAGATGCGCGTCAGGTTGACGGTCATGACGTCCAGTCTAAGAGCCTCAGGCCGTCTTGAGGCCGCCAGACGATACGATCAGCCCGTTCAAGGTCGGTGGTCATGGGAAGCCGGTGAGAGTCCGGCGCGGACCCGCCACTGTGACCGGGGGACGTCAGTCACCGCGAATGCCACTGGTCGGCAAGCCGCCGGCCGGGAAGGCGTGATTGATAGGCCCGGAAGCCAGGAGACCAGCCTCCGACCACAACGCCAAGAGCCCTCGTGGAAAGGGGTGGCCCTCATGCATCGCAAGACCCTGATCGCCCTGCTTGGAGCGATGATCATCGCCGTGGCGGCCGCCGGTTCGGCCCTGGCCGCCGGCTCCGGCCCGTCCGTGCGTGTCCAGATCAAGACGCTGACGAAGACGGTCCGCCAGGTGGTCGTGCACGGCCAAACGGGATGGATCACCAAAGGTGGAACGCCGCGCGGCAAGTGCCCGGGCAACAGCGCGGCCGGCGCTCTCAATGCCGCAACGCACGGCAAATGGAGCGGGAAGTACTACGCGAGCGTGGGCGGGATCTTCGTCACGTCGATTCTCGGCGTGACGCCGACGAGCCCGGACTACTGGAGCCTCTACGTCAACGGCAAGCCCTCGAGCCAGGGCGCGTGCGCGGTTCATCTGCACGCCGGCGAGCGGCTGCTGTTCAAGGTCGTGAAGTGAGGCAGTCCTCCGCGTCTCGCCCGTGAGTCGATGACCCTCCGCACGGCAGCCGCGGCGATCGCGATCGTCTGCTCGATCGCGATCGCCGGGTGCGGGCTGGGGCCGGGCCCCGGCACCTCGAAGGTGAGCCTGACCGTGACACGCGGGTTCGGGACGCATCAGGTGGCGGTGATCGAGAAGTCGCGCGTCCCCGGCGCGGAGACCGTCATGCGCATGCTCGAGCGGTCGTTTCCGATCACCACGCGCTACGGCGGGGGGTTCGTCCAGTCGATCGACGGCCTCGGGCCGAGCTCGCCGGAGACCGACTGGTTCTACTACGTCAACGGGGTCCTGGCCGCCAAGGGCGCTGCCGGCACGTCCGTCCACGCCGGCGATCACATCTGGTGGGACCTGCACGACTACAGCGCCACTCAGACCATCCCCGCCGTTGTCGGCTCGTTCCCGGAGCCGTTCGTCAACGGCGTCGGAGGCAAGCGCTATCCGGTCACGATCGAGTGCGCCAACGATGTCAGCGCCGCCTGCAAGAGCGTGACGGCCGCGATGAACGCCGCTCACGTCCCCGCCGCCCCGCAGCTGCTCGGCACCGGCTCAGGGACGGACACGCTGGGGATCGTCGTCGGCAAGTGGAACGAGATCCGCGCGCAGGTCGGCGCCCAGCTGATCGCCTACGGTCCCGGAGCTAGCGGCGTGTACGCCCGGTTCGTTCACGGCGGCAGTGAGCTGGCGCTCCTGAACCCCGGAGGCCACATCGGCCGGACGCTCGGTGCCGGTGCCGGGCTGGTCGCCGCCACCGGCACCCAGTCCACGGTCCCCACGTGGATGATCACCGGAACCGACGTGGCCGGCGTGAACGCCGCCGCGCGTGCGCTGACCGCGCAGGCGCTGCATAACCACTTCGCGCTCGCCGTCGACGGCAGCACCGACGTGCCCGTGCCGTTGCAGGGCTCGCCGTGATCTACCGCCGCCGGGCGAGTCCGCTGCACACCGCGCGCGCGGCCGCCGGGTGCGCGTACTGCGCGGCTCTGGCGGTCGCCGCGCTGACGCTGTCTCACCCGTTGGAGCTGGCTGCGGTGACGAGCGCGGTCCTGCTGGCCGCTGTCGCGGCAGGCGTCGGGCGCCAGCTCGGACGGGCGGCGCTGATGTCGCTGCCGGTGGCGGTCGCCATCGCCGTGATCAACGCGCTGGTCAACCGCAACGGCTTGACGGTCATCGCGCGGCTCGGCGACCTCCCGGCGCTCGGACAGACGGACGTCACGCTCGAGGCGACCGTCTACGGCGCAATCCTCGGTCTCAAAGCGGTCACGCTGATCCTCTGCGGGATGCTGTACACGATCGCCGTCGACCCCGACGAGGTGCTCCGCCTGTTCCGCCGCGTGTCGTTCCGCTCGGCGCTGTCGGCGACGCTCGCCACCCGCCTCGTGCCAATCCTGGTCCGTGACGGCCGCAGGCTGGCCGACGCTCAGCGCTGCCGGCCGGGCCGGGCGCCCTCGCGGCTGACCCTGATGCGTGCGGCGTGCAGCGGGGTGCTGGATCGCGCCCTCGACACCGCAGCCGCGCTCGAGGTGCGGGGCTACGGCGTCGTCCGCCGGTCGGACGTCCGGCGTGCGCGGATGCCGTACTCGCGTCACGACCTGGCCTTCCTCGCATCGGCGGTCGGGATCGTTGCCCTGTCGATCGTCAGCCGGGCCGCGGATCTGGCGCCGTTCGCGGCCTACCCGGCGTTGCAGGCGCCGACCGGAGCCGGCGCCGTGGGGGTTGCAGCGGGACTCCTCGCGGTCGCGATGCTTCCGTTCGCCGACCGTCGGGGGCTGCGGCCGTGAACGCCGTCTCGCTCGCGGGCGTCACGTACACGTATCCGGGAGCGGCGGGTCCGGCCCTATGCGACGTCGACCTTAAGATCGTTCCCGGCGAGCTGGTGGTCGTCGCCGGCGGCTCCGGCTCTGGCAAGTCGACGTTGCTCCGCGTGATCAGCGGCCTGGTGCCGCACTTCTACGGAGGGACGTACGCCGGCCGGGCGACGATCGCCGGGATGGATACGCGCGACCACGGGCCCGGAGAGCTTGCAGCGGCGGTCGGGACGCTGTTTCAGGACCCGGAGAGCCAGGTGGTCATGGGAACGGTTCGCGCCGAGCTGGCGTTTGGGCTGGAGAACCGCGGTGTCGCGCCGGCGGCGGTCGCCCGGGCGGTGGAGGAGACGGCGCTCGCGCTGGCGATCGAGAGCCTGCTCGAGCGGTCGACCGCCGAACTGTCCGGCGGGGAGTTGCAGCGTGTGGCGCTGGGGGCGGCGCTCGCCGGCCGGCCGGCGGTCGTCGTGCTCGACGAGCCCACGTCGCAGCTTGATCCCGTTGCCGGCGATGAGCTGATCGGCCTGTTGCGCCGCGCCAACGAGGATTTCGACGCCACGATCATTCTCGCCGAGCACCGGTTGGAGCGGTGCCTGGGGGCCGCCGACCGGGTGCTGGCGCTCGCGGGCGGACGCGTCGTCTGCGACGCCGACCCCACGGTGTTCCTGGAGTGGGCGTCTCGCTCGGCGCCGCCCCTTCAAACGCCGGGCGCCAAGCTGCTGGGCTCACTCGGACTGACGCCCGTCCCGGGCGTCAAGCGCGCACGGGCGGCCCTGCGCGCGCGGCAGCTGCTGCCGGAGGCCGCGAGCGGGGGCGGCGCCGAGCCATCGCCGGCCGTCGTTTCGACCGCCGGCGTGCCCACCTCTGCCGTCGCTCCGCGCAGCCGTCGGTTGTCCAGGCGGAGGCCTCCGTCCGGCGGCGCGGCTCTCGAGCTGAGGCGTGTGTGGCATGAGCTGCGCTCCGGGCCGGCGATCCTGCGCGATGTTTCGCTGACGGTGGCTCCCGGCGAGCGGATCGCGCTCATGGGACGCAACGGGGCCGGCAAGTCGACCCTGCTGCGCCATGCGGCAGGGCTCATGGACCCCACCCGGGGGACTCTGCGCACCGCCGGCCGCGTGGCTCTCCTGCTCCAGAACCCCACCGACTACCTCGTCCACGAGTCCGTCGACGAGGAGGCGCCGGCCGCCGCCCTGGCGGCGGCCGGACTCGACGCTGCGGCGCTCGGCCGACGCCACCCGCGCGACCTGTCCGGGGGCGAGAAGCAGCGGCTGGCGCTCGCCGTGGTGCTCGGCGAGGCGAGCGATCCCCCGGCCGCCGTCTGCCTCGACGAGCCCACGCGCGGCATGGGCCGCGACCACAAGGACGACCTGGCGCGATTGCTGACCGGGCTCGACGCGGCCGTCGTCGTCGCCACCCATGACCCGGAGTTCGCCAGCGCGTTCGCCGAGCGGGTCGTGCTGCTGGCGGACGGCGCCGTGATCGCCGACGGCAGCACGGCGGCGATCCTCTCCGGCGGGAGCTACTTCGCAACCGAGACGGCTCGGATCCTCGGCGGGGCGGGCGGGGCACTGACCCCGGAGGAGGGGTGGCAACTGCTCGTCGACCGCCTGCCGGCACAGGAGGCGGTGGTGTGACCTGGCAGCTCGGATCGTTCGCGTTGCTCGCCCTGGCCCTCGGCTCCGGCTTCGTCTGGTACGAGCGGGCGCGACCGGACGCGCGGATCGTCGCGCTCGTCGGGACGCTCGCCGCGTTCGCGGCGTTGGGGCGGATCGCGTTCGCCGCGGTGCCCAACGTCAAGCCGACCACGGACATCGTCCTGATCTCCGGCTACGCGCTCGGCGGCGGCCCCGGCTTCGCCGTGGGGGCGCTCGCCGGGCTGAGCTCCAACTTCTTCTTCGGCCAGGGCCCGTGGACGCCGTGGCAGATGGCCGCCTGGGGCGCGACGGGGGTGACCGGGGCGGCGCTGGCGTGGGGGATGAGGGGGCGCGTGATCGGCCGCTGGCCGCTGGCGGTCATCTGCTGTGTCGTCGGCTTTGCGTTCACCGCCGTACAGGACGTGGGGGATTGGGTGACCTACAGCGACCACAGCCTGGCCGCCCTGGGCGTCTACGTCGGTCAGGGCCTTGGGTTCGACGCCGTCCACGCCGGTGGGTGCCTCGTGTTTGCGCTGGCGATCGGCCCGGCGCTGATCCGGTCGATCGAGCGGTTTGCGCGGCGGCTGCAGGTGACGTGGGTTCCGGTCGGTGGCCCGGAGGATGGTCCGGGCGCGTCATTCAGGCCCCCAACGGGAGCCGCCGCCGGAACATCTGGCAAGGAAGAGGGGGCGGACTCGGCGTGGGTGGCGATCGTCCCGGACGAGCCCGCAAAACGCGCCATTGACCATCCGCCACGACGACGCCTCCTCGCCGCGGCGCTGACCGCGGCAGCCGTACTGACCATGACCGCCGCAGCGGCCCGCGCCGCTGCCACGTCGCCCGCACCAGTCAGGGATGCCGCCGCCTCCTACCTCCTGTCCGCTGAGAACTCCGACGGCGGCTTCGGTGCCGCGCCCGGCCAGCCCTCCAGCCAGCTGTTCACCGGCTGGGCGGCCCTGGGGCTCGCGGCGGCCGGGCACGACCTCAACCTCCTTGGCCGCGGGGGCGCCGGCCTGATGACGTATGTCCGGGGCGGGGCGGGCGCGACCGGGGACGTCGGCTCACTCGAGCGCACGATCCTCGTCGTCGATGCGGGGGCCACCTCGGCGCGGGAGTTCGCCGGTCACGACCTCGTCGCCGAGCTCGAGCGCCGGATCGGCGCCAACGGCTCCGTCTCCGATCAGGTCAACCTGACCTCGTTTGCGATCCTCGCGCTGCGGGGCGCGGGCGCCGGCGGGGCGGCCATCGACCGGGCACAGCGCTGGCTGACCGCCCAGCAGGACCGCGACGGCGGGTTCAGCTTCGCCACCGCCGGTTCCGGCAGCGACGTCGATGACACCGGCGCCGCCCTCGAGGCGCTGGCGGGGGACCCGGCGGCCGGAGCCGTCCGTTCGCGTGCGATCTCGTTCCTGCGCCGCCAGCAGGATCGCGACGGCGGCTTTCCCTCGCAGCCCGGCAGCGGGTCCAACGCCCAATCCACGGCGTGGGCGATCCAGGGGCTGGACGCGGCCGGGATCTCGCCGGACGGCCTTCACCGCGCCGGATCGCCGTCGCCGCTGTCGTATCTCGACTCGCTGGCCGCTCCCGGCGGGCTCATCCGGTACGCGCGGGGCCAGACACAGACGCCGGTGTGGGTCACCGCGGAGGCGCTGATGGCGATGGAGGGAAAGCCGCTGCCCGTGCCAGCGCCGACGCCTCCGCCACAGCCCACCGCATCCGCCCGCCACGCCAACGCGGTCGCGAGTCCGGCGACGCTGCCCTCGATGAACCGGTTGGCGGCCGCCGCGGGCTTTCTGACGGCGCTCGTTCTGGCGCCGGTGGGGCTCGGATAGACGTCGGTTGGACGCGCGGGCGCTCCTGGCCAGGCGCCTCCGTGCTTCTGACCAGAAAACGTTACGTTGGCTCAACCGATACGCTCCACCGCCCGAATGCGGATCGGTGTCCCGAAGGAGACAGCAGATGGCGAGCGGCGCGTGGCGCTGGTGCCCGAGGTCGTCGGCAAGCTCGTGCGCGGCTCGGCCGGCGACGACGCGTCCGTGCTCGAGGTCGTGGTGGAGCGGGGGGCGGGAGCCGGGGCTCTGATCCCGGATCAGGCGTATGCCGATGCCGGTGGGGAGTTGGTCGACGATGCGGCGGCGGCGTTTGACGCCGACGTGGTGGTCAAGGTCGCGGCACCCAGCGAGCAGGAGATCGGCCGGCTGCGCTCGGACGCGACGCTGATCGGCTTTCTCGGCCCGCTGACCAACGGTGAGGGAGTCCGGGCGATCGCCGACGCGGGCGTCACGAGCTTTGCGATGGAGGCGATTCCGCGGATCAGCCGTGCGCAGTCGATGGACGCGTTGTCGAGTCAGGCGAACATCTCCGGGTATCGCTCCGCGCTGATCGGCGCCCAGGAGCTGGGCCGGTTCTTTCCGATGCTGATGACCGCGGCGGGCACGATCCGTCCCGCGACGGTGCTCGTGCTCGGCGCGGGCGTGGCGGGGTTGCAGGCGATCGCGACCGCGCGACGCCTCGGCGCGGTTGTGCAGGGATTTGACGTGCGGTCGGCAGTCAAGGAGCAGGTCGAGTCGCTCGGCGCGAAGTTCTTGGAGTTTGATCTCGGCGGTGATCTGGAGGGCGCCGGCGGCTACGCGAAGGAGTTGACGGCCGAGCAGCAGGCGCGCCAGCAGGAGTTGATGGCCGAGGCGATCGGCAAGGTCGACGTCGTCGTCACCACGGCGCTGGTGCCGGGCCGGCGCGCTCCCATCCTGGTCACCGAGGAGGCGGTCAAGCTGATGAAGCCGGGGTCGGTGATCGTTGACCTTGCCGGGGAGGCGGGCGGCAACTGCGAGCTGTCTGAGCCGGGGGAGTCGGTCATCCGCCATGACGTCAAGATCCTCGCGCCGCTCAACGTCCCCAGCACGATGGCCGAGCACGCCTCCCAGCTGTACGCGCGGAACATCCAGGCGCTGCTGGGGCTGATGGTCTCGGATGCCGGGGAGCTGTCGCTCGACTTCGAGGACGAGGTCATCGCCGGGGCGTGCATCACCCGGGGCGGCGAGATCGTCCACGAGGGCGCCAGAAGAGCGGCCGGCGAGCAGGAGGCGACAGGCGCATGAGTGTCATCACCGAGTTGGCCATCGTCGTCCTGGCGGGATTCGTTGGGTATGCGGTGATATCCAAGGTCCCCAACACGCTGCACACGCCGTTGATGTCCGGGACCAACGCCATTCACGGGATCGTCGTGCTGGGTGGCCTGTTGCTGATGCACGAGGCCCGGGGCGTGCTCGAACACGGACTGCTTGTGATCGCGATCGCGTTCGGGACGATCAACGTCCTCGGCGGGTTCTTCGTCACCGACCGGATGCTGGGCATGTTCAAGGCCAAGCCCGAGTTGGGCAAGTCGCCTGACGCGGATTCGATTGAAGAATCGGCTGGGGCCGCGACATCCGCCGGCGTGGATTCCGCGACATCCGCTGGCGCGAATTCCGGGGGAGAATCGGCCGGCGCCGATTCTGGCGGGGGTGCTCAGGGATGAGCGTCGGAACCATCTTCCTGCAGAGCACCAACTTCATCGACGCGCTGTACATCGTCGCGTTCTCGTTTTTCATCTACGGGATGAGCGGGCTGACCGGCCCGCGGACGGCGGTCCGCGGCAACCTGATCGCCGCGACCGGCATGGCCATCGCGTTCGTGGCTACGCTGCTGACGCCTCATGTGCTGAGCGGCTCGGGCACGGTCTGGCTGATCCTGTTGGGTTTGGTCATTGGGACCGCGGTCGGGATCCCGGCTGCGCTGCGGGTGCACATGACCGCGATGCCGCAGATGGTGGCGTTGTTCAATGGGGTCGGCGGCGGGGCGGTGGCGTTGATCGCGTGGATCGAGTACCGCCACCACTTCTTCGCGTCGGGCCATCCCTGGGCGCTGAAGACCGAGATCCCCACGCTGTTTGCCGCGATCGTCGGCTCGATCTCGTTCTGGGGCTCGAACATCGCGTTCGGCAAGCTTCAGGAGATCCTGCCCGGCCGGCCGATCAAGCTACCGGGCCAGTCGATCATCAACGGCGTGTTGTTTGCGGTCTGCGTCGCGTCGGCGGTGGTGCTCGCTGCCGGCACGCATTCCCAGGGGCTGTTCATCGTCGGGATCCTGGTCGCGGCCGGGGTGCTGGGGAACATGGTCGTGCTGCCGATCGGGGGCGCGGACATGCCGGTGGTGATCTCGCTGCTCAACGCGTTCACCGGCTTGTCGGCGGCCGCCACGGGCGTGGCGCTCAACAACACGGCTCTGATCGTTGCCGGGATGATCGTCGGCGCCTCGGGGACGATCCTCACCAACCTGATGGCCAAGGCGATGAACCGGTCGGTGCCGGCGATCGTGGCCGGCGGCTTCGGCGGCGCCATCGCCGCGCCTGCCGGCGGCGGCGCCGACCACGGAGGCACCGTGCGGTCGACCTCGCCGGCCGATGTCGCGATCCAGCTCTCCTACGCCCGCCAGGTGGTCATCGCTCCCGGCTACGGGATGGCGGTCGCCCAGGCCCAGCATGCGGTCCGCGAGCTCGAACGCGCGCTGGAGTCCAAGGGCGTGACCGTCAAGTACGCCATCCACCCGGTCGCGGGACGGATGCCGGGCCACATGAACGTGCTCTTGGCTGAGGCCGACGTGCCGTACGACCTGTTGCGCGAGATGGACGACATCAACCCCGAGTTCTCCCGCACCGACGTCACCCTCGTCATCGGCGCCAACGACGTCACCAACCCGGCCGCCAAGAACGAGCCCGGCAGCCCCATCTACGGCATGCCGATCCTCGAGGTCGACAAGTCCGGCTCGGTGATCGTGCTCAAGCGCTCGATGGCCTCCGGCTTTGCCGGGATCGACAACCCGCTCTTCTACGAGCCCAAGACCGCGATGCTGTTCGGCGACGCCAAACAGTCGGTCAGCGACGTCACCGCCGAGGTGCAGGCGCTATAGGAGCCGGCGCGTACGCCCGGGCACGGGGATTAGAGTCGCGTAAACCACCCGCCCCAAGGATCGCCCATGGACCCCAACCGGCTGAAATCGATACCGATCTTCTCGCACCTCTCAGATGACGAGGCCAAGCGCTTGGCGACATTCGCCACCGAGACGAGCGCCGCCGAAGGCCAGATGCTGATGAAGGAGGGCGACTACTCGGTCGAGCTGATCGCGATCGACGAGGGAACCGCCGACGTGATCCAGGGCGGGAAGACGATCGCCACACTCAAGCCGGGTGACCTGATCGGCGAGATGGGACTGTTGGAGCGCAGACCGCGCAATGCCGACGTGATCGCCAGTTCGCCGATGCGGCTGATCAAGCTCACCCATTGGGAGATCAGGCGCATGTCCGAGGACACGGTCAACCGGATCAAGCAGACCATCGAGGAGCGGCGTCGCGACGGCATCGCCGATCCTGCGCACAATTCCGGCTGAACCCGCCACATCCTTCGGCGCGTTCTGATAGGTTGCCGCTCGCCGAGTTCCCGGACTGCCGCCCCGGGAAGCGGGGAACCCAATTTGTTGGGGCGAGTCTCACGGTGATCCGTGGGAAGCGCTCTCGTACAGAGCGCGAGCCCGTCAGCTAACTCCG
>DASZMU010000070.1:0-22055 GCA_035551695.1 Solirubrobacteraceae bacterium | reverse complement strand
AGTTCGAGATAGGAGCGCAGGTGCGGCAGCGTCAGCTCCCGGAAGGTCGACCAGGCGCTGGCGCCGTCCACGCGGGACGCCTCGAGCACGTCCCGCGGCTGGCTCTGGAGGCCGGCGAGCAGGATCAGCATCTCGAACGGGGTCCATTGCCACACCACCGTCGCGATCACCGATGCGAGCGGCTGGCTCGTGGTGAACGCGACCGGGGCAAATCCGAACCAGCCGATGACCCAGTTGACGATCCCGTACACCGGGTCGAGCATCGTCGTCTTCCACAGCAGGGCGGCAGCGGCCGGCATGATCAGAAACGGCGAGATCAGAAGCGTGCGCGCCAGCCCGCGGCCGAGGAACTTCCGGTCGAGCAGGAGCGCGAGGCCCAGCCCCAGCAGGGTCGCGATGAGCACCGAGCCGAAGGTGATCTCGATCGTGTGCAGCACCGCGGCGTAGAAGACGGGGTCGGAGAAGACGGCGCCGTAGTTGTTGAGTCCCACCCAGCGCGGCGATCCCGGCTTGGCGATGTTCCAGGACTGCAGCGAGTAGTAGATCGTCAGCAGGAACGGGATCTGGGTGATGACGACGGTGAACAGCAGTGCCGGCAGCAGCGGGATCCGCCGGAGCCAGTTCTCACTGGTACGCCGTTCCTGACCCCGGGCGCCGGGGAGGTGAACGGTTTTGTCGGCGGTTACGGTGGCCATGTCACTTCCGGTAACCGTCGCCGACGGTCTGGGCGTACCCCTGCGAGGTGGACAGGGCGCTCTTCAGCGACTCCAACCCGGCGATCGCGCCGGTTATCTGTTGGCTGACGCGGGTGCCGAGGTCCTGGAACTCAGGGATGTCCAGGAACTGCACCCCGGTGTAGGGCACAGGTTGGACCGTGGGGTGATTGGGATCGGCGGTCTCGATGGCGCGCAGTGTCGGCTGGGCGAACGCCTTCGCCGCCTTGCGGTACTGCGGGTTGGCGTAGGTCGACAGCCGGCTGCCCGGCGGTAGGTTGGCCCAGCCGAGCTTCCGGCCGACCAGCTGGATGTAGCCCTTCGAGGTCGCCCAGGATATGAACTTCCAGGCCGCCTGCTTGTTGGGCGAGGTCACCGGGACCGCCAGCGACCAGGTGTACAGCCAGCCGGAGTTGTGGGTCTTCAGCACCGGCGCGGCGACATACCCATTCTTGCCGACGACGCTGCTGGTGGACGCGCTCTCGATCGTGCCCGCAGCCGAGGTGGCGTCGTACCACATCGCCGCCTTGCCCTGTCCATACTGGGTCCCGCACTCGGCAAAGCCGTCGCCGGCCGCTCCCGGCTCGCCGTACTTGTTGAGCAGGTTCACGTAGAAGGACACCGCGCGCTCGACCGGCGGCGAGGTCAGCTGCGCGTGCCAGCGGGTGTCATACCAACGCCCGCCGAACGTGTTGATGACGGTGTCGAGCGGCGCCAGCACCTGGCCCCAGCCGGACTCACCACGCAGGCAGATCCCGGCGATTCCCTGCTTCTTGTTCGTCAACTTCTTGGCAAATCCGGCGACCTGGGTCCACGTCGGATGAGCGGGCATCGTCAGCCCGGCCTTGGCGAACAGGTCCCTGCGGTACACAAGGAAGGACGATTCTCCGTAAAACGGGACGGAGTACATGTCGCCGCGGTAGGACAGGGCCTTGCGGATCGACGGGATGAAGTCGCTGTCGTCGTAGCCCGGCGTCCGCGTGATGTACGGCTGCAGGTTGGTGATCCACCCGTAGCGCGCCCACATCGGCGTCTCGTAGTTGGAGATCATGACGACGTCGAACTCGTTGCTCTTGGTCGAAACCGACGCGGTGATCTTCGCCCGGGACTCGTTCTCAGGAAGGGTGACGTAGTTGACCTTGATGCCCGGGTTCTGCTTTTCGAAGGTGCTCGTCAACTGCTCGACGTCCTGCATCTGGGGGTTGGCGACGATCGCCACCCTCAGAGCGACGCCGTGCGGACCGGCGCCACCGCCGCCGCCCGCTCCGGCGACGCCGCAGCCCGCAATCACCAATGCCAGCATGGCCGCCGACACGGTCGCCGCGATGCGCGTCCCGCTGCCTATGAGAGTCCCCTCCTCTCGGACTGACGCTCTCCTCTAGGGTTGTGGTGTCCACTCGTGCGGGTACGTAAACGACATGTTGTTGCCGGCGAACATGGGGAGGTAAGTCATGCGCGCAGCGGTATGGGAGAGCCCGGGAGAGCTGGCGGTGCAGGAGCGGCCTGATCCGTCTCCCGGCCCGGAGGAGATCGTCGTGCGAGTGGGGGCGTGCGGGATGTGCGGCACCGATGTCCACATCGCCCAGGGCGAGTTTCCCCCAACGCCGTACCCCATCGTCCCCGGCCACGAGTTCGCCGGCGAGGTGATCGAGGTCGGCTCAGACGTCGAGGAGGTAGCCGTCGGGGCGTACGTCGCCGTCGACCCCTCGCTGTTCTGCGGCCATTGCGATTACTGCCGCGTGCAGCGCGGGAACCTGTGCCGCAACTGGAACGCCATCGGCGACACCGTCGACGGCGCCTTTGCCGAGCTGGTCAAGGCGCCGGCGCGCAACGCCTACGAGCTCCCTGAGGGCACGTCGATACGGGCGGGGGCGCTCGTCGAGCCACTGGCCTGCGCGGTCCATGGGGCCCGCCGGCTCGAGGTCGGAACCGGGGACTCGGTCCTGATCACGGGCTCGGGAACGATGGGATTGCTGCTGTTGCAGTTGCTGCGCCAGGGCGGCGCGGCGAGCGTCACGGTCGTGGACCGCAACGAGCAGCGGCTCGACGTGGCGCGCTCGCTCGGCGCCGACACGGTGGAGACGGACGTGGCCGCCGTCGCGTCCGATCACCCGGACGGGTTCGATGTCGTCGTCGACGCGACGGGAGTTCCCACGGTCCTTCGGCAGGGCCTCGATGCGGTGCGCCGCGGCGGCAAGCTGATGGTCTTCGGCGTCGCGCCGGAGGAGGCACGCGTCGAGTTCTCGCCGTTTCGCATCTACAACGACGAGGTCACGATCATCGGATCGATGGCGGTGCTCTACACGTTCGTGCAGGCAATCGAGCTCCTGCGGGGCGGCACGGTGCAGACCGAGCCGCTGCTGACCCACACGTTCCCGCTCGACGGCTTTGAGGATGCGCTGTCCTCGATGCGCGCCGGCGAGGGGATCAAGGTGCAGGTGCTCCCCAACGGGTGAGACGCGTCTCGTCGGCGCACTCCGGCCGCTCCAACGTCACCGGTGCCGTTGCGTCCTCCCGACGACTCTCTTCATCGCCACGCCGGCCGCGAGTTGCGATACGTTGGCAGACGTGAGCGGGAGCGGGAGCAACGGCGCACCTGACGATCCCTTTGAGATGTTCGACGAGGAGCTCGAGGCTCAATGGGAGGCGGAGTGGGAAGAGGCTGATCGCGCCGCGGTCGATCTTCTCCGAGAGGCTCTGAGCGAGCACGTCGGAGTCCCGCCTCCGGCCGCGCTCGAGGAGGGCGCCTCCGCGGCGCGCGCGCGGTTGGCCGAGACCGGCCAACCGTCGGCCTGGGTGCGGCGCGCGGCGGGGCTCGATCGCAAGCAACTGCCGGCCGACGACGCCGAGCTCCTCATCCGCTGCACCGCCGCGACGATCTCGCCGGAGGAGGAGACGGGACTGGACATCGAGGAGGAAGCGATGATCGGGTCGCTGCAGCAGGCCGATTGGCTGGGCGCGATCATCAGCGTTGTCCGCGAGGGTCCCCGCGCCGACGCACGCCCGCGCAGCCTGGTCGAGGGCATCTTGAGCTGTCCGGAGATCGAGACCGACGACGATTTCGATGAAGACGACGCATACCACATCGAAACTGCGTTCGGGATCGTCGCGTTGCCCTGGCACGTGCTGGGGCTGACCGATTCCGACGATCGTCTGACGCCCGTCGGCGAATGGGTCCTTCCCCGGGCACTGGCCCGCGCCTGGCGCGGGGATTTCGACGAGGCGCCTGCGGACGGCCCGTAAACGACCGGCCGCGGCGCGGACCAGCGGCCCGTCCGGTGCCTGTCGGCGGCCGTTGCTCTGGTTTCCAGCGTGCCTGGAGCGCCAAATCATGAACGCGGCCGAGGATCTGTCACCCAGTGCAGGCTCGGCCGCGAATACGCGCCAAATCATCTTCCACTTTCCTGATTTGTCGCTTCATGCATGGCGCGGATGGCGGGTTCGCCGGAAGGGGCGCGGGCCCAGCCACCGCAGAGCCGGGCACAGGCAGCCGGCGCGGGCGGTTCCGGCCCCTACGGTGCAGCGGTTGAACGAGCCGGACGCCCGTCAGAGCCTATGCCGATCTCGCTCAGGTCGTCGACGATCGCGTCGGCGTCGCCGAGCTCGTCATCAGGATGCGTCGTGCGCACGGCGAGCACTCGCGCGCCGGCCGCCCGCCCGGCCGAGATGCCCGCGGGCGCGTCCTCGAGCACGAGGCACCGCGCGGGGTCGACCGCGAGACGGCCGGCGCCCAGCAGGTAACACATCGGATCCGGCTTGCCGCGCTCCACATCGTCCGCGGAGATGAGCGCTGCGGGGATCGGCAGGCAGGCCGCGCGCAGGCGCATGGTCGCGAGCGCGCGGGAGCACGATGTGACGATCGCCAGCCGCCACCCGCCGCTCAACAGCTCGGCGGCGCCGGGCAGCGCGACGATGCCATCCGAGTCGCCGAGCTCCGCTCGCTCCAGCGCGTCGGCTTCGGCAGCATGGTCGGCGCCGGGTGCGAGCAGGCGAACGGATTCCCGGGACGGTCGTCCCTGGGCGAAACGGTGGACGTGCTCTGGATCGAGCCCGTGGCGGGCGGCGAACTCGCTCCACGCCCGGTGGACGGGAGCGGTGGAGTCCACCAGCGTCCCGTCGAGATCGACGAGCAGCGCCTCGGCGGATTCGGCCAGGCCGCGGGCGTTCATCTGGCGGCCACCGCCTGCAGATCGCGGGGGTCGCGGGTTGCCGGGCGCGCGGCGAAGGCGAGGCTGAGTACGAGGAGCCCCGCGAGCACGAACAACCCGCAGGCCAGGCGCAGCGATGTCAGCTGGGCCACGCCCCCCACGATCGGCGGTCCGGCGAGAAAGCCCGTGTACCCGAGCATGCTCACTGTGGCCAGCGCGGGCGCGGTGGCGACGCCGGGCTGCCCGGCCGCCGACCGAAACAGCGTCGGCGCCCCCGCGGAGAGCCCCAGCCCAAGGGCGGCAAAACCCGCGACGGCCGCCGGTGCGGTCCCGACGAGGAGCGCGGCGGCGAAGCCGGCTGAAGCCACCAGGCTGAAGCGCCGCAGCAGTCGCACCGGTCCCCAACGCGACCAGATCGCGTCGGCGAGCAGCCGCCCGGATCCCATGGCCAGGCTGAAGGTGGCGTAGGCGATCGCGCCGAGAGCGGCGCTGCCGGCGAGGTCGTCGCGGACGAGCTTCGCGCTCCAGTCCGCCGCTCCACCCTCGGCGAGGAATGAGCAGAAGCACGCGGCGCCAAGCAGCGCCAGGCGGACGGGCAGCCGCATGATCCGTAGCCGCTCCGGGGCACCCTCGGAGGCCGCGTCGTCGGGCAGCAGCCACCGGCCGGCGACCAGCCCCACCGCGCCGAACAGCAGCCCGGCGCCGGCGAGGTGAGCCGCCGGGCTGATTTCGGCCAGGGCGGCCAGCGCGCCAATTCCCGCGCCGGCGCAGCCGCCGAACGAGAATGCCGCGTGCAGCGACGACAGGACCGGCCGGTCGAGCCGGCGCTCAACGGCGACGCCGTGCGCGTTCATCGACACGTCGAGCGTCGCCATGGCGAGACCGACCGCGAGCAGCGTCAGGCCGAGCAGGACGACAGAGCCCGCCAACGGCGGGAGCGCGACCGCGACCGCGAGTGCGGCGGTGGCGAACCGGCAGAGCGAACGGCTGGAGCGGCCGGGAAGCCACCGGCCCACCGCGGGCATCGCCACGAGAGCGCCGACGGCTGGGGCCAGGAGCGCGAGTCCGAGCGTCGCGCTGTTGGCGCCGGCGTGGGTCGCCAGCGCCGGGATGCGCGACACCCAGGACGCGAACAGAGCGCCGTCGACGAAGAACACTGTGGTGATCGCCGACCGAGCCTTCACGCCTGGAGCACCTCGACCCCGAGCGCGCGGTATGGCGCCAGCACCTCATCATCCGTCGCGTCGGTGACGAGCGTGGTCAACTCGGTCAGCGGTGCGACCACGAACGGCAGTGCCGTGCCGAGCTTGTCGTGGTCGGCGAGACCGACGACCGCGGCTGCGCCGGCGATCATCGCCCGCTTGCCCTCGCGCTCCTCCGCGTCCTCGACGCTGACCCCAATCTCCGGGTGCAACCCGCAGACGCCGAGGAACAGGACGTCAGCGCGAACCGCGGCGAGCGCGGCCACAGCCGCCGCGCCGACGGTCACGCCGGCTCGCGCCCGTAGGCTGCCGCCGACCACCACCACCTCGACCGAGCGGTGATCGGCCAGCGCCAGGGCGATCGGCAGGCTGTTGGTGACAACAGTGGCGGTCAGACGCTCCGGGAGAGCGCGCGCCACCTCCAACGTCGTGGTGCCGCCGTCGAGCATGACGACCTCGCCATCCCGGACGATCTGCGCCGCGCGTCGCGCGATCGACGCCTTCGCCTCCGGCGCCCGCCGAGCCCGCAGGGGTAGCGGATCGGTATCGCCGCGGCGCGGCAGCGCTCCGCCGTGGACCCGGCGGAGCATCCCGGCCTCATCCAGGTCCCGCAGATCGCGCCGGACCGTGTCCGGCGAGACGCCGAACTCGGCGACGAGGTCGGAGGCGAGGACCCGTCCTTGAACCTGCAGGTGCTCGAGGATCCGGTGGCGCCGCTCGTCGGTCAGCATATTTGCCGGATTCTACACGTTCATGCATCAACCAGCGCAAACCGGCAGTGCACGGTCAAGCGGGTCGGAGCAGCACATGGCGTCCGAGATCGGCGGCTGAGGCCGATGCGTCGCCGGTGCTCTCAGCTCGAGCCCGCGGTGAGCTGCGACGCGCTGGGCACCGACTCGGTGATCGGCTGGCCCGCCGATTTCGCCGTCTGAGCGGCCTGGCTCAGCTGCGAGTTGACCCCGTTCACGTCGGAGGGGTTGACCGAGCCGCCGGTGATCGAGGACTTAAGGTCGCTGAGCTTGGTGGCCGCCGCCTCGAGCGGAGCCATCACGGGTCTCAACACCTTGCTGGCCTTGGCGTCTTGCACCGCGATCTTCAGCTCG
This sequence comes from Solirubrobacteraceae bacterium, assembly GCA_035551695.1. Lineage (GTDB taxonomy): Bacteria > Actinomycetota > Thermoleophilia > Solirubrobacterales > Solirubrobacteraceae > Palsa-465. The sequence goes on along the minus strand of DASZMU010000070.1, from coordinate 14,889 downwards.
TGGGAGACGAACAGCGCCGCCAGTCCCGCCTTCACAAGCGTGAGCTTGTGCGAGAACGGATGCTTCAGCACGCCGGCCTTGATTGGTTTGTAGATCCAGTGGTGAAACGCGCCGAACGCCAAGCCGGCATGAAGCACGAACTTGGCCGTGGGCAGTCCCGTGGAGCTGGTCGCAGTCGCAGCGCTCGTGGCACTAAGCGCCGATGCAGCAGAGAATGGCGAACGGTCGGAGCAGCGGCAAGGACATGGCCTTCACCTCCCGGTAGGTGCCCGATGTCAGCTGTGCACGGGCGGCGGTCCGGGCGACCAGCAGAGTTATTCAAGGCCGGCCTGGAATTACGTCTTCGGGCACAAACGGGCACACAGCCGCACATTGCACGTCAGCCGCCACGGCGGCGAGTCCGGCTCCACTGGGTCCGGCTACTCAGATTGCCAGAGCGTCGTCAGCGTCACCGCCGACGACGCGGTTACTGATTGCCCGCACCGTGCCATGACTGACACCCGCAGCAGCGGCGATCTCTCTCGTCGAGAGGCCCAGGCGCATCGCACGGGCAATGGCCTGATGGTGTTCGATCCGAGCTTCACGCGCGCGTCGACCACTCCGCTCCACGCCTCGCAACGTCTCGCCGCGAAGGGCATCGCGCACATCGTCCTTACCCCGGGCCTCTGCCAGCGCAATTACCAACCCCGGCGTAGCACTCGAGCGCGGGGGCGAGACAGCCGGAGCCCGTGCGGCGGACGGGCGAGCCGCGGAGCGTGGCGACCCGTACGGAGCCATCAACCTCTTCGCGCTGCGTGAAGAGCTCGGCGACCACCCCGCCGGCCAGAGCAGCGTACACGCGGGCTGAGCGGCCGAGACAGCGGCCGACACCGGACGTGGCGCGCGCCGCCCCGCCGGATGTGCCGCACACCGCCCCGCCGGAACCCGGGCAGAGCCCTACGTTCGGAGAGGCCAGCGAACGAACATAGCTCCCGGGGTTGCATCCTCGGATCAATCTACTATGCTGCCTCGTAGATCGGCCCCGCTGACCGGGAGGAAAAGCATGAATCCCCATCGAAGATCACAGCCTGCCCGCGCGCGGTTGACGGCCGGTTCGGCGGGCGTCCTCCTCGCCCTGCTCGCCGCCATTGTGATCAGCGCCTGTGGGGCGACCGCCAGCGGCCGCGTCACCGCCCCCAGGGCTTCGCGGCTCGCGCACTGGATAACGTTGGTGGGGGCTCTGCGACCACTGGACGTGGCCGGTCCGCTCAGCGACGGATCGCTCGTGCTGGCGGCCAACGCTCGGCTGTCGCTCCTGACGCCGGCCGGGAAGGTCGTGCCGTTTGCCTCCGGCCCCGGCGGCTACCGCAGCCCCGGCGGAGAGGAGCCATACATCACGGTCTCGGCAAGCCCGTCGTATGGAACCGGCACCGTCTACGTGTTGCGCCTGACCGCCGGACGGGGTGTGGTTGCCGTCAGCCCTGCCGGCCGTGTTCAGCGCTTCGCGAACCTGAGCGTCCCGGGGCTGCTCGACGGGATCACGTTCGATCAAACCGGGCGATTCGGGCACAGGCTGCTCGTGACGAGCAATGCCGGCCCCCGCACGATCGTTGAGGCAATCGACCCACATGGTGCCGTGGCCACCGTCACCCGCACGGCACCGCGAGTGGAGGGCGGTATCGCCGTCGCTCCGTCGTCATTCGGTCACCTTGCCGGTGACCTGATCGCGTCCAGTGAGACCACCGGTCAGATCTTCGCGATCACGCCGCAGGGAAGGACCGAACTACTCGCAAACTCGAGGCTCCCCCACGGCGGGGACATCGGCGTCGAGAGCGAGGGTTTCGTCCCCCGGAATCCGCACGCCGATGCGTTCCTGGCCGACCGTCTCACCCCCGGCAATCGCCACCCGGGCGACGACGTCGTCCTGCGGATCGGCGCGGGCGCGCTCCGGGCCGCCGGCGTCCGACCCGGAGACCTCCTGGTCAGCACCGAGGGCGGCGCGCTCACCGACGCCATCAGCTGCTCGGGACGTGCCTGCCGAACCCGCCTCGTGGCAGTGGGGCCGGCGATCGCCCACGGTGAGGGGCACATCGCCTTCGCTCCGGCGCCGTGAGTGACTGTCTCGGTGGAGCCTGGTTGGCGGAGGGACCTAGCCGATCACTCCCAGCCCCAGGAGGACGGACATGATGACCAGCGCGCCCCCGGTCAGGAGATCAGGGCGGACGTGGATGAGATGGCTGGCGACTCGCCCCACCTGCAGTCCGGCGATCGTCATCACCGCCGTCGTCACGCCGAACAGCGGGGGTGCGAGCCAGGGCGAGTACCCCAGCAGGCCGAGGCTCGTGCCGGCGACCACGTTGTCCACGCTCAACGGCAGGGGAAGCCCGAACAGAGCGAATCGGTGGTCCAACTCCTCCGGCGCCGGGGTTCGGCAGGCCTGGACGACGAGGTACACGCCGTACGCCGCCAGCGCACCGGCCCCGATGTAGTCGGCCGTCGAGCCGATCTTCTCGCCGACGTAGTCCCCCAAGAGGATGCCCACCAGTGGCGCCACGCCATCCCAGAACCCAAACGTGACGGCGATCTTGACGGCCCGCCCCCAGCGGAACCGGCCGCCCCCAAGCACGACTGCCGTCCGGAAGTTGTCAAAGCTGAGAGCAAATCCGAGGAGAAGAAGGCTGCCGATCATCTGGTCAGCACGCCGTCGGCGCGCGAAATCGCCTGGCGCCGGTCGCCGCAGGTGCAGTTCATGCCCGTCAATGCCCCATGCCGTGTGGCCGGATCTGCCACGCCCCAGCGAGACGTGACAGATCCCTGACGTTCTTCCCGGTACTACTCCGGCAGCGCGAACGCGAAGAGCGCGGCTCCGCCGGCCGCCCCGAGCATCCCGGGGAGGAACCCTTCGGTCCAGGCACCCCACCCCGTCGGCACGGCGATGTACTGCCTGCCGTCGACGGTGTAGGTCGAGGGGCTCGAGTGGTGGCCGCTTCCGCACTGGAACTGCCACAGCATGTCCCCGCTGCTCGCGTTGTACGCCCTGAACTCACCCGAGGGAGCGCCGGCGAACACGAGGTCACCGCCCGTGGCGAGTACCGAAGCGCACATCGGCTGTTCATTGGTCCAGCGCCACTTCTCCTGGCCCGTGGCTGGATCGAAGGCGGACACGTAACCGGCTACGTCCTCGGTGTCCACGGCGACGCCCGCTCCCCAGTACGGAATGCTCTCCTTGAATTCCCTACGCCGGCGTGTGGCCGTCGCACCGATGTCCTGCACCGGGGCGTAGAAGAGTCCCGTCTTCGGGCTGTAGGCCGCGTGCGTCCATTCCTTGGCGCCGGCCGGCCCCGGCCAGAAGTGGACGGGGTCCCCCTCCTTTTCTGGGAACAGCCTGGGCGTTACCTTGCCTTTGGCGTCGATCTCGCCCCAGGTGATGCGATCGACGAAGGGGACCACCCGGACCAGGCTGCAGTCCGTGCGATCCAGGATGAAGAAGTACCCGTTCTTGTCGAAGTGCCCGAGCAGCTTCTGCCCGTCGAGCTCGAACAGGATGTTCTCCATGGTGCTGTCGTAGTCCCACACGTCGTGTGGCGTGTACTGGTAGTGGTTGCGGATCTCGCCGCTGTCAGGGTCGACCGCGACGACACAGTCCGTGTAGAGGTTGTCGCCCTCGCGGACGGCCCCGTCGAAGTCCGGGCACGGGTTGCCGGTATTGAAGTACAGGATGTTGAGGTCCGGGTCGTACGTGGGCGTGATCCAGCAGTTCGCGCCACCCCGCGCCCACGCCTCGCCGTCGGCCGGCCAGGTGTCGGACCCGGGCTCGCCGGGCTTGGGCACCATGTAACAACGCCAGACGCGCTCTCCGGTCTCGAGCTTGAACGCGTCGGCGTGACCACGCACCCCGAACTCCCCGCCGGAGCTCCCGACGATGACCATGTCCTTCACGATCAGGGGGGCGACCGTTGCACTCTCACCGGCGCGCACATCGCCGTAGACCTTGTCCCAGACGACCTCGCCGGTCTCAGCGTCGAGCGCGAGCACGTGCGCGTTGAGGGTGGTTACGAACACCTTCCCCTGGGCCACGGCGCACCCGCGGTTGACGTTGCCGCAGCACAGCGACACGTCGTACGGGGACGCGTGCTTGTAACGCCACAGCTCCGTGCCGGTCTTGGCGTCCAGCGCCCAGACCCAGCCATCCCAGCCGGTGACGTACATCACGCCGTCGACGACGATCGGGGACGCCTCGAACGAGTACGTCGACGCACCGGAGTGCATGCCCATCGAGCCGCACTGGAAGACCCACGCCGGAGTCAGGTTCTTGACGTTTCCGGCGTTGATCTGGTCCAGCGGGCTGTAGCGCTGCCCGTTGTACGCGCCGTAGTAGGTGAGCCAGTTGTGCGGCTCCTCCGTGCGGGCGTTGAGAATCCGCTCGTACGCGACGCCCTTGGCCACTGGCGGCGCACTCCCGACCATGGTGCTGAGGGTCTTGAAGTCGACCGCCGCGCCTGCGTCTACGTATTTAGTCTCAGTTGCCATCATCTCCTCCTTTCTACGGTCGTGGCTGGTGCGGGCGGTCGAGACGAGCCTCCTCGGGAACCTCTCCTCCCACGACGATCGTGCCGGTCAGGCCGCGGCCTTCATCGTTGCCTGTGCGGGAGCCGTACCAGTAGTAGCCCGGCCCGTCGAGGTTGAGGCTCGCCGTTCCTCGTGCAAAGTTTTCCAACCAGATGAACTTGAGGTCGCCGTTGCTCGGCAGGACGGCACAGTGAGAGTTGTTGTCATCGTTGATGATCTCAAGCTCGAGGTCCCCCCCATGGGGGAGGACGAGGAGCCTGGGCTCAAAGACCAGTTCGTCCAATGGGATCCGGACGGTGGCGTGCATCTTGCCGTCGGATCCCTCCTCGGCTTCCCCCACGCTTCCCCGGCCGAGCACCCGGCCCAGCGTCACCCCGTTCTGCTTTTCCAACCCCTCCAGAACGGTCTTGTCTGCAGTGGCAGTCACGGCGCCTCGCTCCTTTCCCTGCGAAAAAATCGACCACCGAGAACCTAACAGCGGCGCGTCCGCGATACAAGCTAAAATACGGCGGTTTTGGCCGTTGGTCGATGGATCAACCGAGCGAGATCGCCTCGGCGCCGGCCAGGCGGACATGGTCGAGCGCGGTGCCGCTCGACTCGCGCACGCCCAGCGCGTCGGCCAGCGCCTCGTTCCGGCCGCCGGCCAGCCCGTCGGCCAGCAACGCGGCACCTCGCGCCGCCGCGCTGGCCTGCCCGGGCACGAGCGCGACCACCGGCGCGACGTCACCCAGCGACGAGGCCAGCGCCGCGACCAGCTCGGACAGGCGAGCCAGACGGCCGGAGACGACGATCTCGTGCGGTTCCGGCACGCTGACGAGCAGGGAGCGCACCGCCTTGGCCACGGCCTCCAGGAGCGCCGTCCAGCCAGTGGCGTGCGCCGGAGCTGACCACCGCCCGGGCAGGTCGCTCATATCGAGAGTGCCCGTCGGATCCAGGGCGCCGCCGGTGAACAGCGTCTGTTTGCGCAGCGCCGGCCCCAGCAGGTAGGCGACCTCCCCGTCCAAGGCGCCGGCGGCGCGGACGCCGAGCGGTCCGGATGACCCGCCCTGGCCGTCGACGATCTGGCCGCCGGCGATCGCCAGGGCCGCGGTGAAGGCGCCCCCCAACTCGAGCATCACCATCGCCGTCTCGCGGAGTGCGAGCGCCAGCCGGGTGGACTGGTCGAGGATCGCGTAGGCGGCCGCGCACACCTTGTCAGCGGTTCCCAGGTCGATCCGGTTGTACTTGCGATGCACCGGAACCGACGGCAGGTGGATGGCGCCCGGGCCGAACACGACCGGCAGGCCGCTGCGGGCCAGTGCCCGCAGCAGCGAGCGCATCCCGCCGACTCCGGTATCGGCCCGCGCCTCGTCCGGTCGCACCAGCACCATCTCGGCGAGCTCTCTGTCCCCCACGTCAGCGGCCGCAACCAGCGGGAGGCCGTAGCCGCTCGGACCGTAGACCAGGTCATAGGGGCCATGGCACTCGAGCGCCCGCAACAGCGGGCCGCTGTCCTTGCCGAGCGAGCCAGTCGGGAACACCTGCTCGAGGACCGGCTCGCCGTCCTGAAGGACGCACAGGTCAAACGAGACCGTTCCCGGGTCGACGCCGGCTACCCGGGGCATATCATTGGGCGATGAGCAACGAGAGGAAGTACACCGACGAAGAGATCCCCGCCAAGCTGTCCGAGCTGGGCCTTGACGAGTGGTACCTCGAGGGCAACTGGATCCGGCGCAAGTACAACACCGATGGGTGGCCGACGACCCTGATGGCCGTCAACGCGGTGGGGTACCTGTGCGAGGCCGCCGGTCATCATGCCGACCTGAACGTCACCTGGGGCAAGCTCTGGGTCAAGCTGGCCACGCACTCGGCGGGCGGCATCACCGACAAGGACTTCACCCTGGCGCGCAAGATCGAGGACACCATCCTGTGGCGGCCTGAGCCGGACAGCCCGCTCGGCGGCCCGATGGGCAAGTTCGTGTTCTCCAAGTCGCCGTCTGGCGCTCGCGGCTGACAGCGCGGCGCCTGGAGTTCACAGCACCTCCAGGGCAACGTCGTAGATACCGGTGAGGTCCATCACCGTGCCCTTGGTCTCGAACATGCGCTGCACGCAGCGCTTCTGCAGCTTCATCTTTGGGGCGCCCACCGCCAGCGCCCCCAGCTTGAGGACCCCATCCTCCTCCTTCAGCTCGTCCATGCGGTCGATGCCCTCCACCCCCACGGGCTCGGCCGCCGAATAGTCGACGACCACCCGCAGGCCCTCGACATCCGCCCAGCCGCTGCGCCGCAGGATCTGGGTGCCCGCCGGTCCGGCGGCGAACACGGCCAGGTCGCCGATCAGGGCCGCGTCGACCTCGTCGCTGGACGCCGGCTCCACCACCTGGAAACCCGCCTCCTCGGCCACTGCGATGCCGGAGGCGCGCCGGTAGCCGCCCTTCATCACATCGGGCGGGAACGTCAGCATGGTTACCTCGGCCCCCTCGCCCCGCAGCAGCTCCGCCGTGCGCAGGCCAACCGGGCCGACGCCGATCACCGCCACCCGGCTGCCCTTCAAGTCCACCGCCTTGCGGACGAGGGCCACGGCAGCCGCCGCTGTGGTGTTGGAGCCGTCGGAGTCGAGCATGATCGACGGGCTGAAGGGCTCGAAGAACAGCTTCCGCGCGGCCTCGAACACCGCCTCACCCTGGCGCACCGACGATCCTCCCACCCAGAAGGCGGTGTTGGCCAGGCCGTCCGGCCCGCGCGGAAAGATCGCCCCCTGGACGACGCCGGCCAGGGTGTCAGGGGTGATCTGGCCGAACCCCAGTACGACATCCACGTCGGCGTCGTAGGCGGCGATCGCATCGAACGAGCTGGGATGCTCATCGGTGTCGAGCTGGATCAGGATCTTCTTCATCAGATGTCCTCCCGTCGAGGCTCAGGAAAGCTCAGGATGCCCCAGTCCAGGGGGCCCTCCTGCCGATAGCTCTTGTGCAGGCCGCGCGCGATCGTCGCCTTCATCAGCTCCTTGCCGAGATAGAAGGCGTGCGAGGCGTCGTCCACGTCGAGCTGGTCGAACACCGCGAACAGGTTGGCCTCGCGGACGAACCGCTCGCCGTTGAACGCGTACAGCCAGTCGGCGTCGGCGAACAGCCGGTAGTTGGCGTCCGAGATCTGGGCCTGCATCGCGCGCAGCTCCTCCTCTGAAGGAGCCCGCATCGACTCGTCCTTGCTCGTGACCAGGCCGGAGTCGATGTGCTTGGGCGGCCGCGCCTGATGCTGGGCCACGTGCATGATCTGGGCGGCCAGAATGGTCTCGCGCACCACGCCGCGCGCCCATCCGATCACTTCGGTCGTCAGCACGGCGCCAATGCCGATCTCCTGGCAGAAGCCGATCAGCAGCGCCGTCACGCCGGTCGAATCGGCCTCGGTGAGCTCCGTCAGGTTGCCGATCCCCATCAGGATGTCGGCCTCCGGGTGACGGCGGCGGACCTCGACGTAGCGGGCCAGCGACGCGGCAAAGCCGGAGTTGATCGGCGCAAGGATCGAGTCGAGCAGGTACGGCACGCCGAGGTGATCCATCCGCACGGCCATCCGGTCGAGGCCGTCGAGGTCCTCAGGATCCTCGGTGATCAGCACCGGGGTCGCCCGCAGACCGTCGGCCAGCTCGATGGTCTCCGGCGTGAGGCTGAGCACGTAATCCACCCCGGCCGCGTCGGCCATGCGAATGTGCTCGGGGTCGAGCGTGTCGATGCTGACCGACAGCCCGCGCTCGCGCAGCGCCGCGATCGTCGGCGGCCCCTCGGCCAGCCAGGAGCGATCCAGCGACAGGCCGAGGTCGATGACGTCGGCTCCCTCGGCTCGGTAGGCCTCGGCCCGGTCGATCACCTGCTCGCGCGACAGCGACTGCACGTCGTTGATCTCAGCGAAGACGCGCACGTCGCGCGGACCGAGCTCCGCCCGGACGGCCTCGCGCCCGTACCATTCCGGCAGCGAGCGGACGTCGGCCGGACCCTTGCGCACCGGCAGGCCGGTGGCCTGCTGCAGCGCGTCGACGTCGCCCTCGCACAGCCCCGGAATCACGATGTTGTCGACCTCCGGGAGCACGGTCAGCCGCTTCGCGATCCAGCGCGTGGTCATCAGCGCCGCGACGCTGATGTTCATCACGGCGATCTGGTGGTCGATGCCCAGCGCGGACGCCACCGCGCGGACCGCCGGTTCGGCCAGTCGACCGGTGACGAACAGCGTCTCAGCCAACCGTCCCTCCGTTGACGTTGACCGCCTGACCGGTCACGAAGGCCGCAGCCGGTGAGGCCAGCCAGACCGCCGCGCCGGCGACGTCCTCCGGCCGGCCCCAGCGGCGCAGCGGCGTGTTGGCCGCCACCTCGTCGTAGAGGGCCCGGTCGGCGCCCGCTCCGAACGAGGTCTCGATCCAGCCGGGGCACAGCACGTTGACGCGGACGTCAGGCGCGACCGAGCGCGCGAACGACTTCGAGAAGCCGAGCACCCCGGCCTTGACGGCGGCGAACAGCTCCGGGTCGTCACCCGCCATCCCGTCGATGGTGGCGTGATCCCAGCCGACGTTGAGGATGCAGCCGCCGGGACGCATCCGGGCGGCGACGAGCCGCGAGCAGCGCACCGTGCCCATGAGGTCGAGCTCGAGCAGCGCCTGGAGCTTGCGCTCGGCCGGCCACCGCGCGGCCTCGCCGGTGAGTACGTCGGCGCCGGCATTGTTGACCCAGACGTCGACGTTCTCCAGCGCGCCGAACGCCTGTTCCACGATCGACGTGCAGCCGTCCGGCGTGCTGAGGTCGGCCTGAAGCAGAGGATGGACGGGACCGAGCTCGTCCGCCAAGGCGCGTGCGGCCTCCGACGAGCGGAAAAAGCCGATGCCGACGCGGGCGCCCGCGGCGGCGAAGGCCAGTGCGGTCGCCCTGCCGATTCCGGAGCTCGCTCCGGTGACGACGGTGCGCAGACCGGCGAGCGGCGACTCTCCGATCTGCACAGTCAAGTACTCCCACCCAGCCGTGCGCCGGGAAATCGCTTGCGATTTCCCCAAGGGAATCGCTTGCGATTCCCCCTAGCCTTCGGCACCGCCTGCGAACGGGTGACGCGCGTTCGGCGTCTCGGCGAGCACCGTGTCGAGGCTCGGCTCACCACCGAGGGCGCGGGCGATCGACAGCTTCACGGCCTCGTAGTTGTAGTCGAATATCTTCTTGTCGTCGGTCGCCTCCCAGTGGATGAAGACACCAACGATCAGGCACAGGTCATCGACCTGATCGCGCGGGATGATGCCCTCGGCGACAGAATCCACCACGGCGCGCGCCACCGCGGCCTGTGCCGGACCGAAGAGCTGCACGGCCTGCTTCTCACCCTTGATCGTCACCTTGTTACTGATGACTGTGTCCGGTTTGGCCGGAAGGTTGGGTGTGACCACCGCCAACAGATTGGTGTGACCCTCCTTCTCGTTCGTGAAGGCCGAGGCGAATGCTTCACCGACAGGTCCGCCCTTGGAACCGATGAGCAGGTCGATATGGGCCAGCTCATTACCGTCGCCGGTCAGCGCCTCGCCCGTTGCCAGAGTGATCGCCATGCTGCGTCCCTCCCTCTCCTGGCGTATCGTGATATGGGTGGGTGCAACCCTAGCTCACTTCAGGGCGAGCCGGGAGGGACTTGAGCATCAGGTCCAGCTTGCGTGCCTGCTGGAGGTGTCGGCGAACAAGCCCGGGAACATCACGCCGGCCCACGACTTCTCCGACACGAGCTACGCCGACATGGTGCGCTCGGCGGTGGCACTGGGGCCCGTCTTCACGCGCCGACGGGTCAGCCGGCGTCGCGTGGGCGAGCTCATCGCGGACGGAGTGCGGGCGACCGCCCGGGTCGCCGAAGCCAACACCAACCTGGGGATCGTGCTCCTGTTCGCGCCGCTGGCGCGCGCCGCCGCGGTCCAACAGCCCGGCGAACCGTTGCGGTCGGCCGCGGAGAGGGTCCTCGCGCAGCTCGATGTCGACGATGCCGCCGCCGCCTTCGCGGCGATCGTCCGGGCCCGCCCCGGCGGCCTCGGCGAGGCGCCGGAGCATGACGTCAACGCGCCGGCGCGGGTCTCCCTGCGCGAGGCGATGGCGGCGGCCGCCCAGCGCGACAGCATCGCCTCGGAATACGCCACCGGCTACGCGATCGTGTTCGACACCGGGATGCCGCTGCTGGCCGAAGCTCTGGACGACGGCCTGCCCACGCTGCACGCGATCGTGGCCCTGCACGTCGGCCTGCTCGCCTCCCGTCCGGACACGCTGATCGAGCGCAAGGCGGGTGCGAGCGCCGCACGCGCAGTGACCGCGGCGGCTCGCGAGGTGCAGGCCGGAACGCGCACGCTCGAGGACTTCGACGCCTCGCTGCGCGCAGATGACCACCGGTTGAATCCCGGTACGACCGCCGACCTGGTGGCCGCGACGCTGCTCGCCGCGCTGCTATCCGGAGTGAGACTGCGGTGAGGGTGCTCGTGGCCGCGGTGAGCGCTCGCATGCTCGCGCAGCTGGCGGTCGCCGACGGCTATGAGGTGACGGGGCTGGACCGCTTCGGTGACGTCGACCTGCGCGCGATCGCCCCCGGCGCCACGGCTCGCAGCAACGACGCGCTCGCGTCGCTCGCCGCCGGCACCGCTGCCGATGCGCTGGTGTACGGCGCCGGCTTTGAGAACCGGCCGGATCTGGTCACGCGGATGACCGGGCGGCGCGAGCTCCTGGGGACGCCGCCGGAGCTGCTCCCCGCCGTCCGCGACCCGTGGGCGATCGGCGCCGCCGCGCGCGCCGCGGGTGCCCGCGCCCCGGAGACGCGGTCGCCCGCCGAGGTCCCTGATCTCGCGAGCGATGCCTGGCTGCGCAAGCCGCGGCAGGGCGGCGGCGGACGCGGCGTGCGCCGGTGGGCGGGTGGGCCGCTGCGCTCCACCGAGATCCTGCAACGCCGCGTCCATGGGCTGTCCTGCTCGGCCGTGGCGATCGGCGACGGGCGCCGGGCGTCGGTGCTCGGCCTCACCGAGCAGCTGCATCGCGCACCGGGATTTCAATGGACGGGCAACGTGACTCCTCCGCGCCTGCCCGCGGGAGAGCGGGCCGAGCTCGGCGTCCAGCTTCGTGCCGTCTGCGCCGAGGTGGCGGCGCGCTTCGGCGTCCGCGGGGCATTCAGCGTCGACGCCGTCTGGGACGGGCGCCACGCGTGGGTGCTGGAGGTCAACCCGCGGCCGCCGGCCGGGCTGGAGCTGTTCGGCCCCGGCAGCTTCGAGGCCCACGTCCGGGGAGTCCGCGGCCTCAGCCTCCCTCCCGCCGGCGTGGCCCCAACGTCACGCTGTGCACGGGTGAAGCTGGTGCTGTTCGCCGATCGCGACGTGCGCGCCCCGGATCCCGCCTGGTGGCCGGCGGACCTCGTGCGCGACCTCCCCCAGGCCGGTGAGACGATCAAACGCGGAGCCCCGGTCTGCACGCTGATCTCGGCCACCGCGAGCGTGCCGCAGCTGACCGCGCGCGGCACCCGCCTTCTGTCCGCGCTCCCCGAGCCCGTGCTCGCCCGTGGCTGACGTCCGGCCGGTCACCTGCGCCGGGTGTGGCCTGCTCTGCGACGACGTCATCGTCGAGGGCTCCGGCGACACCGTGCGCCTGGCGCCCGAGTGCCGGCTGGGGGCCGACTGGTTCGCCGCGCGCCTGGGCCGCCCGGCGAGTCCATCGGCCACCGTCGATGGTCGGCCGGCCGACGTCGAGACGGCCCTGACCCGGGCCGCCGAGCTGTTGCGGCAGGCGCGCCGTCCCCTGCTGCACGGCTTCGACGGAGCCACGGTGGAGGATGCGCGGGCCGCCGTCGCCCTCGCCGACCGACTGGGGGCGCTGGTCGCGACCGACGAGGTGGTCGGTCCGTGGCCGGGAGCCGCCGCGGTGCCCCTGTGCGGCGGCTCGAGCGCCACCCTGGGTGAGATCCGCGACCGCTCGCGACTGGTCGTCATCTGGCGGGAGGATCCGCAGACCACCCACCCGCGGCTGCTGCAGCGGCTCGGCTTCGGCGGCGACTCCTCCTCCCGGCTCGGCGCCGACCGGACCCTCGTCGTGGTCGACGACCGGGACACCGCAACCGCACAGGCCGCCGGTCTGCGGCTCGGCTGGCCCCCGGAGCGCGACCTCGAGGCGCTGCTCACGTTGCACGCCCTGCACCGCGGGGTGGCTCCCGCAGACGTGGACGTGGGCGCGCCGCTCGGCGAGCTGCTCGAGCGCGTCACCGCGGTGCCCCACCTCGCGTTCGTCCACGGACCCGGCCTCACCGCCGGCGTCGGCGGTCAGCGGCGAGCGCTCGCGCTGCACGAGCTGGTACGAGCGCTGGCGCACGACCGCCACGTCGTCACGCTGACGCTGCCGGGTGCCGCCGGGACCCGAGGCGCGGATGACGTGCTCGCCTGGCAGACCGGGTATGGCGGCGCGGTCGATCTCGCCGGCGGTCATCCGGAGCTCGTCACCGCGACGGGACCGCTGGCGGCGGACGAGGGCGTCGACGTGGCCCTGTGCATCGAGGGTGCCCCGGCGCAGCTGCCCGCCCGGGTCGCGGAGATCGCGCTCTGCAGCCTCCCCGCGGAACGCGACGTCGTGGTGTCGATCCGCACGGCGGCAGCCGGTGTGGAGGCGGCCGGGACGGCGCACCGGCTGGACGGAGTCCCGCTGGCGCTCCAGGCGCCGGCGGGCGGCGACGTGCCGACGGCGGCGGCGCTGCTGACGCGGCTGCTGGCGGAGGTGGAACGGTGACCGCGATCCGGATCAGCGGCGGCCAGGTCCACGACCCGGCCAACGACGTCGACGGCGAGATCCGCGACGTGTGCCTCCAGGACGGCAAGGTGGTCGCCGACGTCGGCCCCGAGGCCCGGCGGATCGACGCCCGGGGAATGGTGGTGATGCCCGGCGGCGTCGACATCCACGCCCACATCGCCGGCCCCGCGGTCAACGCGGCGCGCAAGCTGTCCCCGGAGGAGCGCCGCGGCCATCCCGTGGCTCGAACCGACCTGTTGCGCTCAGGCACCGGCGGTCTCGTCCCATCGACGTTCGCCACCGGCTATCGCTACTCGCTGTTGGGCTACACCACCGTCGTCGAGGCGGCCGCCCCGCCCCTGGCCGCGCGCCACGTCCTCTCCGAGCTGCGGGACACGCCGATGATCGACAAGGCGTTCCTCATCCTGATGGGTAACAACCAAGTGCTGTTCGAGCTCATTCGCGAGTCCGGCGGGGCCGCGTCGGCGCGCCTGCGCGACGCGGTTGGCTGGTGGCTGGAGGCGACCGGCGGCTATGGGGTCAAGCTGGTCAACCCCGGCGGGGTGGAGCCGTGGAAGCAGGCCAACGGGAACGTGCACTCGCTCGACGATGAGGTGACGGGCTACGCGGTGACCCCGCGCCAGGTGCTGGAGGCGATCGGCGGGGCGGTCGACGAGCTCAAGCTGCCGCATCCCGTCCACGTCCACGCCAACAACCTCGGCGTGCCCGGCAACGCCGACACGACCCTGGACACGATGCGCACGCTCTCCGGTCGCCAGGCCCACTTCGCGCACCTCCAGTTCCACAGTTACGGCGGCCGTGCCGGAGGGCAGCCGCGCTCGCGAGCATCCGAGCTCGTCGAGTACCTCGACGGCCATCCTGAGATCACCGCCGACGTCGGCCAGGTGATGTTCGGGCCGGCGGTGACAATGACGGCCGACGCTCCCGTCTCCGCCGTGCTCCGCGACATCGGTGGGGGGAAATGGCTCAACCACGACACCGAGGTGGAGACCGGGTGCGGGATCGTCCCCTACACGTACCGAGCGAGCAACTACGTGCATGCCCTGCAATGGGGGATCGGGCTGGAGCTGTTCCTGCTCGGCCGCAACCCCTGGCAGGTGATGCTGTCCACCGATCATCCCAACGGCGGCTCGTTCCTCTCCTATCCCAAGCTGATCCGCCTGCTCATGGACCGTGGCTTCCGCGAGGATCAGATGGGCCGGGCCAACCAGCGCGCCATCCGGCGCACCGCCCTGCCGGACGGGCTGGATCGGGAGTACACCCTGAACGAGATCGCGATCATCACCCGCGCCGCGCCGGCCCGCCGGCTCGGCCTGCGCGACAAGGGCCACCTGGGTGTCGGCGCCGACGCCGACGTGACGATCTACCACGACCGCACCGACCGCGAGGAGATGTTCGCCACCCCCCGGTACGTGATCAAGGGCGGCGAGCTGGCCGTGGAGGACGGCGACCTGCGCCACGCTGAGGACGGGCTCCTGCTCTCGTGCCACGCCGGGTTTGACCCGGACGTGCGCCAGGTCCTCGAGCCGCTGTTCGGCGACCGCTACACCGTGGCGTTCGATCACTATCCGGTCCGCGACCCGGC
>DASZMU010000069.1:0-116608 GCA_035551695.1 Solirubrobacteraceae bacterium | reverse complement strand
GATCTTGTGAATGCCTGCTTCTGCAGCGGTCGGGCGCGATGCCGAGCTCGCCGAGGTTGACGAGTTCCTCATCCGACTACAGATGGCCAGTTGCGCGCTCGCCATCGAGGGGGAGCCCGGGATCGGGAAGACGACGCTCTGGCACGAGACGCTCCGGCGCGCGCGTGAGGCCGGCGCCCTCGTCCTCTCGTGCCGCCCGGCCGCCGCCGAGGCCAAGCTTTCGTTCTCCGGTCTGTCGGACATGCTCGCGGGCGTCGGCTCCGAGGTGCTGGGGCGGCTGCCCGCGCCACAGCGCAACGCCCTCGAGGTGGCTCTGCTCCGAGCCGCGCCGGATGTACCGGCGCTGGACCCGCGCCTGGTCGGCACCGCCCTGCTGTCGCTCGTGCGCACGCTGTCGGCCACCCGCGTCGTGATCCTCGCCGTCGACGACGCCCAGTGGCTCGATGGTCCGACGAGCAGCGTGCTCACGTTCGCCGCACGCCGGTTGGACCGCGAGCCGGTCGGCGTGGTGTGCGCGTTTCGGCCGACCCCGCCGGGGCTCGGACTACTGGACTCGCTGGAGCGCGAGCGCGTGGGGCGCGTCAGGCTGGGACCTCTGGAAATCGACCCGCTGCGCCGGCTGATCAGCGAGCGGGTGATGCGCCCGCTTCCCCTGCCGCTGCTCACGCGGATCGCCGAGGCATCCGGCGGCAATCCGTTCTACGCGCTGGAGGTGGCGGGGCTGCTGCCCAACGGGGCGGCGGCGACCGAGCTTCCGGTACCTGAAGATGTCCGCTCACTGGCACAATCGCGGGTCGCCGCGTTCCCGGAGCGCACACGCGCCGCGCTACTGCGCGCCGTCGTGCTGGCCGTACCGGAGATCCGGCTTGTGGACGCCGACGCGCTGGCGCCGGCCGAGGAGATCGGCCTGGTGCGCGTCGACCCGCGCGGCCGGATCGAGTTCTCCCACCCGCTGTTCGCCGCCGCGATCTACTCCTCGGCGTCCACAACACAACGCCGCGAGGCCCACCGCGCGGCCGCCGCCCAGGTCGTCGACGCCGAGGAGCGGGCCCGGCATCTCGCCCTCGGCTCGTCGCGCCCGGACCCGGCGGTCGCGGCCGAACTCGACACCGCCGCCGAGCTGGCGTGCTCCCGCGGCGCCCCGGATGCCGCGGCGGAGCTGCTGGAGCTCGCGCTGCTCCAGACTCCGCTGGGCGAGGACCACAGCCGGCTCGTGCGGCTGGAGCGGGCCGCCGCCCTGCACGCGGACGCCGGGAACGCGGAGCGGGCGCGCGAGCTGCTGGCGACACTCCTGCAGGAGCCCGCCCCGGACCGGCTGCGGGCCCGGGCCCTCCGGCTCCGGGCGACGCTCGAGAGCAACTCCGAGAGCTTCCCCGCGGCGCTCCAGACAGCGACTGAGGCATTGACGGCCGCCGCCGGCGTGCCGTCGCTGGCGGCAGCGATCGAGCTGGACATCGCCTTCTACCTTGTCGGACTGGGCGAGATGGGCGACGCGCTGCGCCACGCCGAGGCCGCGGTGGGGCGCGCCGAGCTCCCCGGCGAGGATCCCGGTGTGCTCGCCGACGCGCTCGCCGTCGCGACGATGGTCGCCTTCCTCAGCGGGGACGGCCTCGTCCAGGAGCGGCTGGATCGAGCGCTCGCCCTCGAGGAGCCAGACCGGCCGCGGGCGTTGTTCACGGCGCCGCGGTACATCGCCGGGCTGCTCCTGGTCTGGACCGGGCGGCTGCGCGACGCCGTGCGCACGCTCGAGGAGCTGCGCGCCGAGCGCCTCGAGCGCGGCGTGGAGAGCGACATCCCGCTGTTCTCGCTGTACCTCGTCTGGGCGTACCTGTGGCTCGGCGAGACCGAGCGCGCCCGCGTGCTGGCCGCGCAGGACGCAGCCGCCGCCGAGCTGCTGGGTGACCGCCCCGGGCTCATCGCCCTGGTCAAGAGCGCGAGCGCGCTGGTCAGCGCGCAGCGCGGAGAGCTCGGCACCGCGCGCGCGGACGCGGCGATAGCGCTCGAGCATCTGTCGGCGCTCCAGTGGCGAACGGGAACCGTCTGGCCCCGCTGGGCCCTGGGATTTGCGGAGCTGTCGGCCGGGCGGCCCGCTGAGGCGCACGCGGCGCTGGCTCCGCTGACGGCGGCGCTGCCGGCCATGGGCCTGGCGGATCCGGCCGGCCTGGTGTTCGTCCCGGATGAGATCGAGGCTTTGATCGCCCTCGGCGAGCTCGAGCACGCCGAGCCGCTGATCGAGCTCCTGGACCGCCTGGGTCACGCCCACGACCGGCCGTGGGCGACGGCGGCGGCCGCGCGCGGACGCGGCCTGCTCGCCGCCGCACGCGGCGAGCTCGATGAGGCGATCGGGCTGCTGGAGGGAGCGCTGACGGAACACGACCGGGTCGAGATGCCCTTCGAGCGCGGCCGGACCCTCCTCGCCCTCGGCCGGGTCCGCCGGCGGCGCAAGAAGTGGGCACGCGCCCGGAAGGCGCTCCGCGAGGCGCACCTGCTGTTCGTCAAGACCGGCTCCCCCCTCTGGGCCGACGCGGCGCAGAGTGAGCTGGCGCGCGCCGGGGAGCGATCCGTCGATCCAGCCGAGCTGACGCCGACCGAGCGGCGCGTCGCCGAGCTCGCCGCATCCGGCCTGACGAATCAGGAGGTGGCGGAGCGGGCCTTCCTGACGGTCAAGGGCGTCGAGGCCAATCTGACGCGCGCCTATCGCAAGCTGGGGATCCGCTCGCGCGCCGGGCTCCAACGGGCGCTGCCTGACGACGATGAGCCGGTCGCGCCCGCCTGATTCCGCCTCCGGTTGCTTGTAGGGTTTTCCCGCTTTGCAGCCGGACCCACGCCCCGTACTTTCGTTCTACGCGGTCCGGAGAATCGGCGAGTGCGGCTGAGGGGGAAGCTCACGCCGATCGTCCCGGGTCGCCCTCCACGCCGGGACCGGGCTTAGCCGGGGGCTAGCCGGTTGCGTTGAGGGCGGCCTGGGACGGGACCCGGTTCGCCGCGGGGATCCCGCGAATGAGGTCGGCGGCCCGCTCGGCAATCATGATCGTCGGCGCGTTCGTGTTTCCGCGTACCAGCGTCGGCATCACCGATGCGTCGACAACCCGGAGCGACTCCATCCCGAGCACGCGCAGCTCGGCGTCGACCACCCGCCCCATTCCGCACGTGCCGACGGGGTGATACACCGTCGTCGTGTTGCGCTCGATGTGGGCGATGATGCTGCCGTCGTCGTCGCCCGCCGGGGCCCCGTAGGCGCCGGTGGTCACGTCGGCGAGCGCCGGCTGGGCGGCGATCTCGAGGCAGCGCCGCACCCCCGTGACGAGCCGCTCCCGGTCTTCGCCCTCGAGGACGTAGTTGTGGAGGATCCGCGGTCCCGCCGTCGGCAGGCGCGACCGGAGCTTGACGAAGCCCGTGCTGACGGGGCGCAGCAGACACGCCGACAGCGCCCACCCGTCGACGAGGATCTCGCCGGCGCCCGCCTCCGGGAACAGCACCGGGATCATGTGCAGCTGGACGTCCGGCGCGTCCAGGCTGTCGTCGGTGCGGAGAAAGCCCCCGGACTCGGCGAAGTTGGAGGTCAGGGGCCCCCGGCCCTCGGTCGTCAACAGCCCCAGGTTCTCCTCGCTCTCGGCGCTGAGCAACGACGGCTGGTCGGTCGTGTACGTGATCCAGGTATTGGGGTGGTCCTGGAGGCCCTCCCCCACCGGTAGCTCGTGCACGGGCGGGATGCCGACCATCTGGAGGTGCTCCGCTGGGCCAATCCCGGACAGCAGCAGGATCTGCGGGCTCTGATACGTTCCCGCCGACAGGATCACCTCGCGCTCGGCCTTGATCGGCTGCAGCTCACCGTTGAGGTCCACCTCGACCCCGGTCGCGCGGACGCCGTCGAGCAGGACGCGCGTGACGTGCGCGCCCGTCAGCACCGTCAGGTTCTCGCGCCCAAGCACCGGATGCAGATAGCCGACCGCGGCCGAGCAGCGCATCCCGTTGCGCTGGGTGACCTGGTACCAGCCGACGCCGTCCTGCCGCGGCCCGTTGAAATCGTCGTTGCGCGGCAGCCCGGCCTGCACGCCGGCCTCGATGAACGCCTCACACGTCCGGTACCGGCTGCGGCTGTCGATCACGCTCAGCGGGCCGCCGGCTCCGTGCAGCTCGCCGGCGCCGCGCTCATTGTCCTCGGCGTGGATGAAGTACGGCAGCACGTCGTCCCAGCCCCACCCGGTCAGTCCCATCGCCGCCCACTCGTCGTAGTCGGCGCGGTTGCCGCGGATGTAGACCATCGCGTTGCTCGAGGACGACCCACCGAGGGTCCGGCCGCGCGGCAGGTAGCGCTGGTGGCCCGCGAGCCCCGGCTCCGGGTCGGAGATGAACGACCAGTCGTACTTGCTCTGCCCTAGCGCGAGGAGGCCGGCGGGCAGGTGGATCTCGTCGGCGGCATCCGGCGGACCTGCCTCGAGTAGGCAGACGGTCACGTCCGGGTCCTCGGACAGGCGCGCGGCCAGCACGCACCCGGCCGATCCGGCGCCCGCGATCACGTAGTCATAGGTGGTCATGCCCTCTCCTCGAGCCTGGGTTGCCGGCCGCATTGTCTGCGCCCGTCCGGGCGGACGTCAAGCCGGTTGGCGGTGGATCGGCAAAGAACGCCCGGCACCACCCCGGGGTCCGCATGCGTACGTTCTCCGCCGGACGGCTCGGCGTTCTCACCATGTCCGGCCGGGTTATCTGAAGAGCACACCCCGAAGGAGGGCTCTCATGCTTCTCATCCTGGCCGCAATCCTGCTCGTGATCGCCATCGCCGGCGGCGTCATCGTGCACCCGCTGCTGTTCATCCTGGCGATCGTCGCGATCGCGCTGTTCTTCAGCCATCGCCGGGGCGCGGCGATCTGACATCACGCCGCTCCGGCCCCAGACGGGGCCGGAGCGCGCTCTGGCCCCGGGCGGGTCAGGTCATCGCCGCCACCAGCCGGTGGTGGCGAAGCTCCTCAGGGGGTGAGCCGTGCAGCAGCCAGGTGCGGTCCTCCCGCCGACTGATGGCGCCGCGGCGGGTGAGCTCGCCCATCGCGCTGGTCACCGCGGGGCGGTGGGCTCCGACGAGGTCGGCCAGGCGCTGGTGGGGCAGCGGCAACGGGACGGAGATCCCGTCCGGCAGAACCCGGCCCCATCGCTCGGCCAGATGCCACAGCGTCAGCATCAGCCGGTCATCGACGCGCGGGTGGTGGGCGATGGCCAGCGCGACCGCCAGGTGGTGGGCGCGCCGGGTGCCGCGGTTAAACAGCTCCAGGCCCAGTTCCGGCCACGGGTTCATGCGCAGCACGAGGCGGTGGTCGAGCACGGCCAGGCGTGACGGCTCGAGCACCATCCAGCCCACCTCGGCGTGTACGTGCGAACCCTCCTGGTCCCAGCTCCACGGCCGCAGCACATCGCCCGGTCCGATCAGCTCGATGGCGCGGCGCCCCAGCACGTCGACCTCGCGGCTGATGAGCCCGTCGATGACCAAAAAGCCGCGGTGATGGGACTTCGGATCCAGCGCGTCGGCGGGGTTCCAGGTTCCTCGGGACAGCCGCCGAACCCGCGTCAGCGTCTCTCTCCGGGCCCGTTCGCGCTCGGCTTCAGGGAGCAGATCGGCGAGCTCCGGATCGGCATCGACGATGCTGATGAGATCAGCCGTGGCGCTCATGCCGCCGCCGGGCTCAGAAGTAGTCCTCGACGTGGATCGTCCAGTTGGCGGTGTCGCCGCCCGGGGTCACCTGGATCTCGTATGACCCGGGGCCGGTGGCCAGCGACTCGGCGTGGCCGCTGCCGTCGGCGAGACCGAAGCCCCGGACGGTCTGACCGGTGGCCGTATCGATGACGCGCGCCGACGGTCCGTTGCAGAAGAGGATCCACGTGCACGTCCCCTGAAACCCCATCGAGTAGACGATCCGCCACCGCTCGCCGGTGATGTGGAACACCCCGGAGCTGCGGCCGTCAAAGCTCGACGCCGCCCGCCATTGCGGTGTCTCGGCCACCGAGAGCGCCACGGTCGATCTCGCTGGGACCGGCCTGCCCCCGGCAGGCGCCTGTCCGGTGACCGTGCCGGGCGGCACTCCGGGCGCCGGGACCGGACGGACGACCGTGCGCAGTCCGAGGCTGGTGAGCGACCGCTGGGCGTCGGTGAGGCTCTCGCGCTGGACTGACGGCAGCATCACCGGCGCCGGGCCGCGGCTCAGGACGACGGTCACCCGGGTCCCGTTGTCGACGAGCGCTCCCACGCCCGGGTGCTGCGCGACGGCGACGCCGGCGGGCACCGAGGCGTAGCGGCGGCCCCACCTGATCGAGAGGTGGGCGCGGCGGGCAGCCGAGCTCACCGCGCCCCGGCGCAGGCCGGTCAGACCGGGCACCCGCGTCCGGGCCGGCGGCGCGAACACGACGGCCGCGGCCACCATCCCGGCCAGCAGCAGGAGCACGATTCCCAGCGCGGCGGTGGCCCGGCGCCGCGCCGGCGGGTTGACGTTGCGCCGAGGCGACATGACGGGCGCCGGGCGGGTCTCGTCCGGCAGGTAGGCAGGAGCGGCCGGGTGATCGCGCCGGGGAGGCAGCCCGTCGATTCGGACCGACGGCAGCCCGGGAACGGAGACGCGGGGGATCGGCGGCGGCATCCGCGACCCGCGGGCACTGGTGCCGGCCAGCTCGGCACCGGCCGCGAGGACCGCCCTCGCCGGGGCATGCGAGCCGCTCCGCGCCCGGGCCGGTGTGACGCCGGTACGGCGCTCGGTCGGCGAGTGCCGTCCGGCCCGCACGAGCGCCTCGGCCATCTCGGCCCCGTTGCCGTAGCGCTCGGCCGGGTCCTTGGCGAGCGCCCGGCCGGTGATCTGCACCAGCGCGCCGGGCAGCCGGGCCGACAGCGGCGGCGGGGGATCCTGCAGGTGGCGCAGCGCGAGCTCGACGACGGACTCGCCGATGAACGGCGGCCGGCCAGAGAGCATCTCGTAGAGCACGACGCCGACGCTGTAGACGTCGGTGGCGGGAGAGATCGGCAGTCCCCGGCCCTGCTCGGGCGCCATATAGCGCGGGGTCCCGACGATCGACGCGGCGGCGCCCCCGGTGCTGCCCTCGGCCAGCCGGGCGACACCAAAGTCGCCGACCTTCACCTGACCGTGTCGGGAGAGGAGGATGTTGGCCGGCTTGATGTCCCGGTGGACGATCCGCTGGGTGTGCGCCCGCGCCAGCGCCCGGCAGAGCTGTACGGCGACGCCGCAGGCGTCCTCCGGGTGCAGCGGTCCGCGGCGCAGGCGAGCGGCGAGGTTCTCACCCTCGACGAGCTCGGAGACGTAGTAGACCCCCTCCGGAGCACGGCCGACGTCGAAGATCTGAACGATCCCGGGGTCGCTGACGCGCGCCAGCAGCTGCGCCTCGCGGTCGAAGGTCGCCACCCACTCCGGATCCTCCGTCCACCACGGCTTGATGACCTTGACGGCGACGGGACGGTCCAGGCGGCGGTCGCGTCCCTGATAGACGCGTCCGAAGGCGCCCTCGCCGATGAGGGCGTGGAGCTCATAGCGCTCATCCAGGGCGCAGCCGGACAGGTCTGGTGCGTAGGGCAAGAGGTGGACTCAGAGTGCGGTGCAGCGTCGCCTCCCTGCGCTAATGATCGCCGATCGCCCAAGCCCGCGGGTCCGGCGCCGCCACGCACGGCTGCTACCCGGTGTTCCGCAGGCCGCTGGCGATGCCGTTGATCGTGAGCAGGCTCACCCGGCCCAGCTGCTCAGGCGAATCGTCGGGGTGCTCGCGCAGCCGGCGCAGCAGCTCCACCTGGACGAAGGACAGCGGATCGACGAACGGGTTGCGCCGGTCGATCGACGCCTGGAGCACCGGGTCGGCATTCAGCAGCCGCTCGCCTCCGCCGATCAGGACCAGCTCCTCGATCGTGCGCTGAAGCTCCTGCTCCAGCGCTCCCCAGATCCGCTCGCGCGCCTCGGCGTTGTTCCACAGCGCCACATACCGTCGCGCGATGCCCAGGTCGGCCTTCGCGCATCCCATCTCGGCGTTGGACAGCACGCTTGTGAAGAACGGCCACTCGGCGGCCATCTGACGCAGGAGCTCCAGGCCGTGCCTCTCCCGCGCATGGCGCAGGGCCGTGCCCAGCCCAAGCCACGCCGGCAGCACGATCCGTGACTGCGTCCACGAGAACACCCACGGGATCGCGCGGAGATCGTCGATTCCGCCGTCCCGGCTGCGCTTCGCCGGCCGCGACCCCAGGCGCAGGCGCGAGATCTCCTGCACCGGCGTGACCGCCTGAAAGAACGCGGGAAAGTCCGGGTCGTCGTGGACGATCGAGCGGTACACGGAGGCGGAGTCCTCGGCCATCTCGGCGAGCAGCGCCTCGAAGCGGACGCTCTCCTCATGGAGGCCGGCCCGGCCGGTGGCGAGTGTGGCGCTCGCTGCGAGCTCGAGCTCGCGGTGGGCGATCTCGCCGACCGCGTACTTGGCCGTCAGCACCTCGCCCTGCTCGGTCATCTTCAGCCGGCCGCGGACGGTTCCGGGGGGCAGCGCCAGAATCGCGACGTTGGTGGGGCCGCCGCCGCGGCCGACCGCCCCGCCGCGGCCGTGGAAGAAGCACCAGCTGACGCCGTGGCGGCTCAGCACCTCGGTGAGGCGGACCTGGGCGGTGTACGCCGCCCAGGCCGACGCCAGGTAGCCGACGTCCTTGTTGGAGTCCGAGTAGCCGATCATGATCTCCTGCTCGTCGCCGACCGACCGCAGCGCCTCGCGGTAGACGGGCATCGCCAACAGCGTGTCCATCGTCGCGGGCGCGGCGGCGAGGGTGGCGCCCGCCTCGAACAGCGGCACCACTCGGAGCCGGGCTGCCGCGCCGCCCGCGTGGCATAGGCTCGCCTCCTTCATCAACAGCAGCACCTCGAGCACGTCCGCCGGGCCCTCGGTCCCGGAGGTGATGTACGTCTGGATGGCGCCCCGGTTGGGGCCCTCCAGCGTCTCGCGCAGCGTCCGGAACGTCTCGATCGTCTCCCGCGTCGACGCCGAGAACCGCTCGATGTCCGTGGGGATCAGCGGCCGGTGGTCGGCGATCTGGGCCTGGAGCAGCTCGAGCCGATCCTCGTCGGACAGCTCCTCGTAGTCCGGACAGACCCGCAGCGACCGGTAGATCTCGGCCAGCGCTCGCCGGTGGATCCGGGCGTGCTCGCGAATATCGAGGCGCGCGTAGTGAAAGCCGAAGACCTCCACCTGGCGGATGAAGTCGCGCAGGTCGGCGCCGGCGGTGAGCGCCCCGGAGCCCTGCTGCAGCGATGTCTCGATGCGCCGCAGATCGCCGAGCAGCTCGCCGGGATCCAGATAACCGCCGGGCGAGCGGGTCCGGGTGCGGCGGACCCGTTCGCGCAGGAATGTCAAGGCCCGGCGGTACGGCTCCTCCGGGTTCAGCGCCCCCAGCCGCTCCGCCAACTCCGGGAAGGCGCCGCCTCCGGCGGCCAGGATCGGCTCCAGGCCCGGAGCGTGCCCGGTCAGCCGTTCGGAGAGCGACAGCCGCCCGGCGAGCTGCTCCAGCCGGGACTCCATGAGCCGCAGGCATTGCTCGCGCATCAGCTCCAGCGCCTCGACCGTCGTCTCCGGGGTGACGAACGGGTTGCCGTCCCGGTCGCCGCCGATCCAGGAGCCGAATCCGAGCATCGGCGGGATGGTCGGCTGCGAGCGGCCGTCAGCCGCCGGGTAGAACTCGGCGACGGCCTCCTCCAGGTCGCGGTAGATGCGTGGAATCGTGTCGGCGAGCGTCGCGGCGAAGTGGATGAGCCCGGCCCGCACCTCGTCGGTGACCGTCAGCTCGGCGGCGCGGAGATCGTCGGAGCCCCACAGCTCCTGGACGGTCGCCAGCAGCCGCCGCCGCGCGTCCTGCGGCGGAACGTGCTCTCGCTCGTCGAGCTCCCGGAGAACGTCGAACACGCGCGTGAGCTTGTCGATCGTCGTGCGGCGGCGCGCCTCGGTGGGATGCGCCGTCATCACCAGGCGCAGCTCGGACTGATCAAGCATCTCCTGGACCTCGGCCGAGGTTGCGCCCGTGCGGCGCAGGTCGCCGATCACCTGGCGCAGCGACCCCGCCCGGGGCGTCCCCGGGTCGGCCGCGTCCCGTGCTCGCAGGCGCCGGATCCGCTCGTTGTCCTCGGCCAGGTTCACGAGCTGAAACCAGCGAGTCAGCGACCGCACCAGCATCTCCATCTCCTCGAGCTCGAGCCCCCTGACAAGCTCGGCGAGCCGATCCGCCGCCCGCTCGTCGCCGAGACGCGCCCGACGCCCCAGCGCCACCGTCCGGTCGAGCAGGTCCAGGGCACTCGCGCCGCCGCCCATCGTGACGACCTCGCGCAGGACGTCGGTCAGCAGCGCCTCATCAGCGGCGAAGTCCCGCGGCCGTGTCTGCACCAGGCTCATAGCCGAATGTAGACATAGCACCGGGGCCGGCTCCGAGGGCCACCCGCCCCGGGGTGGCCCTCGGCTCCCGTGAAGCCGGGCGCTCCTCGGTCACAGCCACGGCTCATCGTCGGCGCCGAACCCCACCGCAAACTCCAGCTCGCGATAGGAGTCGCGGTCGGCGTAGCTGCCGGCCCGGGGTTGGCGCAGCATCCCGCGCACCGCGGCGCTCAGCAGCTGCAGAAGCCACGGCTCGCCCGGCGGCAGTCGCCGGTACTGGCCGTCGCCGTAGTCATACAGGCGGCCCGGCGGCCCCTCCCCCGTCGCGGGCGGGAGCCGACCTCCGCGGCTGAGCAACATGAACTCCGCTCGGTTGTAATACATGGGTAAGCCTTCCGTGAAATGGACAGGTGTCACTGCTCAGCGCGAGTGTCACTCGGCCGTGATCAGGTGTCAGTCAGAAGCGGGCGCCCTGACTGTTGGTAATCGGTTGACGAGCTTCCGGCGGCTACGGGCACAAAAAAGGCGACCCGCCGGGTCGCCCTTGCTTCGAGAGGTGTTGACGCGGGCTCAATCAGCCTGCGCCTCTCGCGGCAAGGACGGAATCATCACGCGCAGCATCGGCCGTGCGGGTCGTCGACATACGAAATGCGACGCCGGCCGGCGTGTTCCGCTTCGTGTAGGTGAGAGTGGTGAAGATCCGGGACATAGAGGTGACTCCAACGAGGATGTCGCAAGAGTAACCGAGCCAGTTAACGATTGCAAGCAAGAAGACACAATTAATTTGCAACATCGGCACACCGCGCGAACGGCCGCGACGGGAAGCTGCCTGTCGCGCGGATAACCTCCGAAGGCGTGCTGCACATCCACCGTGCCGTCCGGGCGGACGCCCTCGCCGACGCGCTCGCCGAGCTGCTGGCGGAGCCCCTCGGCGATCCATTCACCGCCGAGATCGTCGGCGTGCCGACGCGCGGCATGGAGCGATGGCTGTCGCAGCGGATGTCGGCAGTGCTGGGGGCGCGTGCCGGCCAGGTCGACGGCATCTGCGCGAACGTCCTGTTCCCGCCGCCCCACCGGCTGATCACGGAGGCCGTGGCCACGGCCTCCGGCGTTGACCCGGAGGAGGACCCCTGGCTGCCGGAGCGGTCGGTCTGGCCGCTGCTGGAGGTCGTCGAAGGCTCGCTCGGCGAGCCGTGGCTGGCGACGCTGGCCTCGTACCTCGGCGTCGCCGGCGGAACCGTGGATGCGGTCAAGCACGGCCGGCGGCTGACGACGCTGCGCCATCTCGCCGCGCTCTTTCACCGGTATGCGCTCCATCGCCCGCAGATGCTCGCCGCGTGGCGCGCCGGCCGGGACGTCGACGCCGCGGGCGCCCCCCTGCCGCCCGGGTGTGCCTGGCAGGCGGAGGTGTGGCGGCGACTCCGGGCGCGGATCGGCGTGGCCGATCTCGCTGAGCGCTCGGCGACCGCCCGCGGGCGCCTCCTCCACGAGCCGGAGATCCTGGATCTCCCCGCCCGCGTCTCGGTATTCGGCCTGACGCGGCTGCCGGCCGGCCACCTGGAGATCCTGCGCGCGCTCGCCGCCGGCCGTGACCTTCACCTGTTCCTCCTTCACCCGTCGCCGGCACTGTGGGAGGAGGTGGCGGCGCGCCTCGGCGACGCCGCTCCGCCGGACGGCGTTGTCCTGCCCCGCGCCGCCGACCCCACGGCGATGCTGCCCGCCAACCGCCTCCTCGCCTCGTGGGGGCGCGATGCCCGCGAGATGGAGCTCGTGCTGACGGCCGGCGGGACGGCCCCCGCCGATCACGTCCACCCCGGAGAGCCGCCGGCGGAGACGCTGCTCGGCCGGATCCAGGCCGACATCCGCGCCGACCGAGCCGCCCCGGGCCCCCCGTCGCCGGCCGCCGGTGAGCGCCGCCCGCCGCTGGCCCCCGGCGACCGGAGCATCGAGGTCCATTCGTGTCACGGCCGCGCCCGGCAGGTGGAGGTCGTTCGTGACGCGATCCTGCACGCGCTGGCCGAGGATCCGACGCTCGAGCCCCGGGACGTGATCGTTATGTGCCCGGACATCGAGACGTTCGCGCCGCTGATCCAGGCGACGTTCGGCGCAGGCGAGACGTCCGGCGTTGATGGCGACTCGGCCCCGGGCCGAGACGATGAGCCGATCGACCTGCGGGTCAGGCTGGCCGACCGGTCACTGCGCCAGACCAACCCCGTGCTCGGCGTCGTCTCCCAGCTTCTCGAGCTCGCCGAGCAGCGGATCACCGCGTCCCAGGTGCTCGATCTCATCGACCGGGGACCGGTTCGCCGCCGCTTCCGGCTGGATGACGACGACATCACCCGGTTGCAGGAATGGATCTCGCAGGCCGGCGTCCGCTGGGGGCTGGATGCCGCACATCGCGCTCCCTACGACCTGCAGATGCTCGACAACGGCACGTGGAGAGCCGGTCTCGACCGGCTGCTGCTCGGGGTCACGATGACCGAGGACGGCGAGCCGCTGTTTGCCAACGTGCTTCCGCTCGACGACGTCGACAGCCGCTCGATCGACCTCGCCGGGCGGTTTGCCGAGCTGGTGGCCCGCATCGCCCAGGCCGTACGGTCGCTGAGCGCCCCGCAGCCGCTGGCGTCCTGGGCGGAGTCGATCGCCGACACCGCCGACGCACTCGCCGCCACGTCGCCGGGGGACCGCTGGCAGCGGGCCGAGCTTCAGCGAGTGCTCGACGAGATGATCGCCGAGGCTGGGAGCACGTCGCCGGCGGAGCTCGCGCCGGGAGAGATCCGAGCGTGCATCGCCGAGCGCCTGGAGGGGCGACCGACGCGTGCCAACTTTCGCACGGGCCATCTGACCGTCTGCACGTTGCTGCCGATGCGCTCGGTGCCGCACCGCATCGTCTGCCTGCTCGGCCTGGACGACGGCGCGTTCCCGCGCAAGGCGCCACGGGACGGCGACGACCTGATGCTCTCGGAGCCGCTGGTCGGCGAGCGGGACCCTCGCAGCGAGGATCGCCAGCTGCTGCTCGACGCGCTGATGGCGACGACCGAGCAGCTGATCATCACGTATACCGGCAACGACGAGCGCACCAACGCGCCCCGGCCACCGGCGGTGCCGGTCGGCGAGCTGCTCGACACAGTCGATGCCACGGTGCGTGACGAGACGGACCCCTCCGGGCGGGGGGCGAGTGGCCGGATCGTCGTCCGCCACCCGCTCCAGCCGTTTGACCCGCGCAACTTCACGGCCGGCCGGATCGCCGGCGCGTCGCCCTGGAGCTTTGACCCCGTGGCGCTTGCCGGCGCTCGCGCGCTGGCCGGGCCGCGGACGACCCCGGCGCCCTTTCTCAACGCTCCACTCCCACCGCGCACGGACCGGGTGGTCGAGCTGACCGACCTCGTCCGTTTCCTGGAGCATCCGGTGCGCGCCTTCCTGCGCCAGCGGCTGGGAATCAGCCTGCGCACGAGCAGCGACGAGGTTGAGGACGGACTGGCGGTCGAGCTGGACCCCCTGGAGCGCTGGGCGGTGGGCCAGCGGCTGCTCGAATCCCGCCTGGAGGGGGTCGACGGGCGCACGGCCGGGCTCGCCGAGATCGCCCGGGGCACGCTCCCCCCGGGGGTGCTCGGCAAGCCGGTGATCGACGAGCTGTACCCCACGGTCGACGCGATCGTCGCCGAGGCGGCCAAGCTGGCTCCGGCGATGGCCGCCGGACCGAGCGGCGACCCGGTCGATGTGCGCGTCGCACTGGCCGACGGGCGGCTGCTGACCGGCACGGTGTCCGGGGTCAACGGCGACGTGCTGTTGACGACGACCTTCTCCCGCGTCGCCGCGAAGCACCGCATCGCCGCCTGGGCGCGGCTGCTGGCCCTGACCGCGACGCGCCCGGAGCGCGCGTTTTCCGCGGCGACCGTGGGGCGAGCCGGCGGGGGCGACGTGCGGGTCGCCTACATCCCGCCGCTCGCCGGCACCGCTGAAGAACGTCGACGGGTCGCCGCCGAGCAGCTCAACCTGCTCGTCGATCTGTACGACCGCGGGATGCGCGAGCCGGTCCCCGTGTTCTGCCGCACCTCCGAGGCCTACGCGAGCGGCGCCCACCGCGGGCAGGACGCCGCCCCTGCCGCGGCAGCGGAGTGGGAGAGCACGTGGAGCTACGACCACGAGGATCGCGAGCTCGAGCACCGGATGGTCCTCGGGGGCGTGCTCCAGTTCGCGGAGATTCTCGAAATGGCCCCGGCCGCCGGCGAAGACGGCGAGGGCTGGCCGCCGGGAGAGGGGTCGCGGTTCGGCCGCTACGCGCGGCGCCTGTGGGCGGGCCTGCTGGAGCGCGAGGAGCTGAGCTCGCGATGACCGGCACGCTGATGCTCCAGCCGCTGGAGTTCGACGTCTGCGGACCCCTTCCCCGCGGCGTCACGGTCCTGGAGGCGAGCGCCGGGACGGGCAAGACGTACACGATCGCTGCGCTGACGGCGCGTTATGTCGCTGAGGGGACGCCGCTCGAGCGCCTGCTGTTGGTCACGTTCACGCGCATCGCCACCGGGGAGCTGCGCGAGCGGGTGCGCGAGCGCCTGGTCGCCGTCGAGCGGGGGCTGGCCCGCCGGCTCGCCGGGGATGCCGAGGACAGCGAGGAGGATCCGGTGGTCGCGCTGCTCGCCGCGGGCGACGCCGCGGCCGCCCGCGAGCGGCTGGCCCGTGCTGTCGCCGGCTTTGACGCCGCGACGATCGCGACGACCCACGGCTTCTGCCAGGAGGTGCTGGGCGGCCTCGGCATCGCCGGAGACCTCGAGCCGGACGTCGCATTCGTCGAGGACCTCTCCGACCTGGTCTCCGATGTCGTCGACGATCTGTACGTGCGCCGGTTCAGCCGCGGCGACCCACCGCCGTTCGGCCGCACCGAGGCGGCGGCGATCGTGCGGGCGGCGATCGAGAACCCGGAGGCGACGATCGTCAGTGCCGGCGGCCCGGTCGCCGAGATGCGCGGCCGGCTGGCGCTCAAGGCGCGCGAGGAGCTGGAGCGCCGTAAGCGCGCGATGGCGGTGATGACCTACGACGACCTTGTCTCCCGGCTGAAGACCACGCTCGACGGGCCGGGCGGCGCGGCGACGGCCGCGCAGCTCCGCCAGCGCTTTCAGGTCGTGCTCGTCGATGAGTTCCAGGACACGGACCCGGCCCAGTGGGAGATCATGCAGCGCGCCTTCGGCCACGAGGCGGCGACGCTGGTGCTGATTGCGGATCCCAAGCAGGCGATCTACGCGTTCCGCGGCGCCGACATCTACTCCTACCTCGAGGCCGCCGCCAGCGCCACCCAGCGGGCGACGCTGCCGGTCAACTGGCGCAGCGATCAGGGGCTGATCGATGCCCACGATGCGCTCTTCTCCGGCGTCAAGCTGGGGCACGAGGGGATCGCCTATCGCCAGGTGCGGGCGACGCCGGAGCACCGGCGGCCACGGATTACGGGCGCGCCGGTCGCGGCGCCGCTGCGGTTCAGGGTGGCGCTGCGCGAGGATCCGGGACTCTCGCTGACGCCCTCCGGGTACGCGTCGGCCCCCAGCGCCCGCGAGTACGTCGCGCGCGACGTCGCCGGCGACATCGTCTCACTGCTCGATTCAGGAGCTCGGGTGGCGGCTTCTCCGGAGGACGGCGGCGGCGGCGATGAGCCGGTCAAGCCCGGCCATCTCGCCGTGCTCGTCCGAACCAACCGCCAAGCGGCGATGATCCGGGAAGCGCTCGAGGAGGCCGGCGTTCCGGCGGTCATCAACGGGGCCGGCAGCGTGTTCGGGACCGAGCCCGCGCGGGAGTGGCTGCGCCTGCTCGAGGCCCTGGAGCGCCCCGCCTCGATCACACGCGCGCACTCGGCCGCGCTGACGTGCTTCATCGGCTGGTCGGCCGAACGCCTGGCTGCCGCCGACGAGGACTCGTGGGCGTGGGAGGAGATCCACCGGCGGCTCCACGACTGGGCACGGGTGCTCCGGACCCGCGGCCTCGCGTCGCTGCTGGAGACGATCCTGCGCCACCGGTCGGAGAATGCCGACGGCCGCGCCCTCCCGGCCCGGGTGCTGGGAGAGGAGGCCGGCGAGCGGAGCCTGACCGACGTCCGCCACATCGGCCAGTTGCTGCACGCCGCCGCCACCGCCGAGCAGCTGGGCCCGACGGCGCTGACAGCGTGGCTCCGAATACGGATCGCCGAGGCCGAGCAGGACACCGCCGACGAGGAGCGCAGCCGGCGCCTGGAGTCCGACGCCGAAGCCGTCCAGGTGCTCACGATCCACCGCAGCAAGGGGCTGGAGTTCCCGGTCGTCTACCTGCCGTTCCTGTGGGACTTCGGCCGGATCCGCGACCAAGCGGATCCGGTCTTCTTCCATGATCCCGCCGCCGGCGACGCGCGGACCGTCGACGTGGCCCTCGAGGGCCGCGACTACCGGACCCACCGCGAGCAGTTCATCGCCGAACAGCGCGGCGAGGATCTGCGACTCGTGTACGTCGCGCTCACCCGGGCGCGCCACCAGGCGGTCGTCTGGTGGGCGGGCTCCTTCGACAGCCGCAACTCTCCCCTCGGACGGCTGCTGTTCTTCCGAAGCGAGACCGGGGACGTCGCCCCGGTCGGCACGCACACCCCCGGGGACCCGGCGGTGCTGGCGCGCCTGGACACGCTCGCCCAGAGCGCGGGTGGGCCGCACCGGATCAGCGTCGAGCGCGCCGCGCTCGGCGGCCCGCCGGCCTGGAGTCCGCCGCTCCCGGAGCCCGCTGAGCTGGCGGTCTCGGTGTTCGACCGACCGCTTGACCTCCGGTGGCGGCGGACCTCGTACAGCGACATCACCGTCGCCAGCCATGACGCGTGGGTGACGAGCGAGCCGGAGTCGCCGCTGCTCGCCGACGAGCCGCCCGTCCCGGCCGCGCCGCCGCCGGCGCAGGGCGCCCAGCCGCAGCTGTCGCTCGACACCCGCTCCCTGTTGGGGCAGATGCCCGTCGGCGTCGACGTCGGCACCTTCGTTCACCGGGTGATGGAGACGACGGACTTCGCCGCCCCGGATATCGACGCGGAGCTGGCCACGCGGATCGGAGAGGTTCAGGGCCGGCGAGCGGTGGAGATCGGCTCCGCCGCGGCGCTGAGTGCGGGCTTACGCGCAGTCATCGAGACCCCGTTGGGGCCGGTCCTGGGGGACGCGGCGCTGCGTGACTTCGCCCGGCCTGATCGGCTGGACGAGCTGGGCTTCGAGCTGCCGCTCGCCGGCGGGGACCAGCCGAGCGGCTGGCTGACGCTCCGGCGGATCGCCGATGCCCTGCGGGAGCACACGTCGGACGGCGACCCGCTCCGGGCATACGTCGAGCGGCTGCAGGACCCTCGCCTGCGCCAGAGCGTTCGCGGGTATCTGACGGGGAGCCTTGATCTGGTGCTCCGTATGACCGGTCCGGAGGGGCCGAGGTTCGCCGTGCTCGACTACAAGACCAATTGGCTCGGCCCGCCGGATGAGCCGCTGACCGCGTGGCACTACCGGCCGGAGGCGATGACGGCCGAGATGCTCCGCCACCATTACGCCCTCCAGGCGCTGCTGTACGCCGTCGCGCTGCACCGGTTCCTGCGCTGGCGCCTGCCGGGATACGAGCCGGCCCGGCACCTTGCCGGCGTCGTGTACCTGTTCGTCCGCGGGATGACGGGACGAGAGGGAGCGGCCGCCGACGGCACCCCGCATGGCGTGTTCGGCTGGGCGGCGCCGCCCGGACTCGTCCCGGCCCTGAGCGACGCACTGAGTGACGGGGAGCCGCCGCGATGACCGACCCGCTGGCCGCAGACCCGCCCGGACCCGGAGCCGGCCTGGCCGGTGAGGCCGTCCGCGAGATCGACCCGCGCGAGGCCCGGTTCGTGCGCGGCGCCTCCGGGCTGCTGCGCGAGTTCAACCAGGCGGGCGTGCTCGACGCCGCCGACGTCCACGTCGCGCGGCGGCTGGGACGGCTGGCGGGCGAGCGCGACGAGACCGTGCTGCTCGCGGTTGCCCTCGCCGTCCGCGCTCCGCGCCTGGGGCACGTGCATGTCGACCTCGCCGAGATCCGCGACACCGCCGCGGTCGATGCCGAGGACCCGGTCGACCTCGCTGCGCTCGACTGGCCGGAGCCGGGCGGATGGGTGAGCCGGACCCGGGCGAGTCCGCTCGTGCGCGACGGCGACGCCGATGGGGCACGCGAGGAGGCCTGCCCGCTCCGCCTGTCCGATTCCCGCCTCTATCTGGACCGATACTGGTCGGAGGAGGTTCAGGTCGCCCGCGCGCTGCGCCGGATGGCGGCCGATCCGACGCCCGGACTGGATCGCGGGCTCCTCGATGACGGACTGGCACGGCTGTTCGACGACCCCGGCGGCGAGCAGGCACTCGCCGCCGCCACCGCGGTGGAGCGGAGGCTGGCGGTCGTGGCCGGCGGCCCGGGTACCGGTAAGACGACGACCGTGGCGCGGATTGCGGCGCTCATCTGCGAGCAGGCGGCGGGCTACGAGCAGGCGGGGGCGGCCGAAGCGCGGGCGGCCCCCCTGATCGCGCTGGCGGCACCGACGGGCAAGGCCGCCGCCCGCCTCGAGGAGGCCGTCCACGAGGAGGGCGAGCGCCTGGACATCGACGAGCGCGTGCGCGACCAGCTGCGTGGTCTGCAGGCGTCCACCATCCACCGGCTGCTCGGCTGGCGGCCGGGGAGCAACAGCCGGTTTCGGCATGACCGGTTCACGCGGCTGCCCCACGACGTCGTCATCGTCGACGAGACGTCGATGGTCTCCTTGTCGCTGATGGCGCGCCTGATCGAGGCCCTGCGTTCCGGCGCGCGGCTCATCCTCGTGGGCGACCCGGGGCAGCTCGCCTCGATCGAGGCCGGCGCGGTCCTCGGCGACATCGTCGGCCCGGACGACATCGCCGGCCGCGATGGCGAGCGGCCGATCCCCGGGATCGCCGTCCTGCGCCGCGTGCACCGCTTCGGCGGAGGCATCGCCCGGCTGGCGACGGCGATCCGCGCCGGAGACGAGGAGGCCACGCTCGCGCTTCTGACCGATCCCCCGGACGACGTCACCTGGCTCGCGGCCGATCTTGCGGCCGCGGACGCACCCGCGGCGGTGCGGGAGCCCGCGCTGAACGCCGCCGTGGCCACGATCGAGGCCGCGCGCGCCGGCCGAGCGGCCGATGCCCTGCAGTCGCTGGGCCGGTTCCGGCTCCTGTGCGCCCACCGCCGCGGCCCCCACGGCGTCTCGACCTGGACGGCGCGGATCGAGAGCTGGCTGTCGGTCGAGTTGTCCAGCTTTGACCCGGAGGACCGCTGGTACGTCGGCCGGCCGCTCCTGGTCAACGAGAACGACTACGAGCTGCGGCTCAACAACGGCGACACGGGCGTGATCGTGCAGGCCGGCGACGACCGGGTGGCGGCGGCCTTCGAGCGCGGCAGCGAGGCGATCGAGTACCCGCCCAGCCGCCTCGGCGCCGTCGACACGGTGTACGCGATGACGATCCACAAGAGCCAGGGCTCGCAGTTCGACGCCGCCGCCGTGCTGCTGCCGGAGCCCGGCTCGCGGATCCTCACCCGGGAACTGCTGTACACGGCCGTGACCCGCGCCCGCCGCCGCCTGATCCTGGTGGGGACCGAGGAGACGGTGCGCGAGGCGATCAGGCGCCCGGTCGCCCGGGCATCCGGGCTCGGCGCGCGGCTGCGCCGCGAGGACGCCGGCGTTCCCGGGTAGCGGCATGCGCAGCGGGACCTGCGACGAACGTCTGGCAAGGCGGTGCCGAGGGACGAACATCCGGCAACGAAGAAGGGGCAGTCGACGCGTCGCCGGCCGAAATGCCGGGCGCCGACAATGCACCACGCGCCAAATCACGATCGCGCTGGCCTGCTGGGACAATCATCCCGTGCCCGCGGAACCGAAGCTGACGCGGCCCAACCCCACGCGGTGGACGTCGTTCGTCGCGGACCCGGACGACGAGCGCCCGCGGATCCTGCACGAGGAGGGGAACGCGCAGCACCGCGTGCGTGTCGAGCACAACCGCCGCACGATCCTCGTGCACCTGAGCGGAGAGGACGGGCACGGGTGGACGGTCATCGCGGTCGACCGGGCGTCGCGCCGGTGGGCGGTCGGCGAGGGGGAGCGGCAGATCGACGCCGCGGAGGCGGCCTTCGCGCAGCTGTACGACGGCGACGGGGACGGCCGCTGATCAACTGCCGCCGGCCGCCGGCCCCAGGGCGGATGCCAGCGCGGTCCCGTCCGGCGACCCCAGGCCGGTGCAGGGGTCCCAGCCGGGCCCGGCCCGGTATGAGCCGTTGTCGCCCTGGCTGATGTCGTGGAACGCGGCCGTGCCGAGCAGCGGGTACAGCCGGGGCTGGGCGAACCCCAGGGGGGCGCCGACGTGCTCGTTGAGCCGGGCGATGAGGCCGGCCCACAGCGGCGCGACGGCACTCGTGCCGCCGATCGTCTCGTCTGAGCCGTCGACGCGGATCCCGTACCCGGTCTGGGGGTCGGCGTCGCCGCAGACGTCAGGCACGCCGCGGCCCGGCGACCCGGTGTCGACGTTGTCCGGCACCTTGGCGTCGGACTGGTAGCTGGGGAGCGGGAACTGGCGGCTGACCCCGCCGCCGGTGGCGCCGTCGCCCGTGTCGTTCCACACGCGCTCCGACGCGATCGTCGCACCGGAGAGCCGCAGCGACGTGCCGCCGCAGGCGAGCGCGTGGGGCGCGGAGGCGGGGAAGTCGACGTGCTGCTGGCCGTCGCCGACGTTGTCGGTCGACCCGTTGTCGCCGGCCGCCACCGTGACGGTCACCCCCATGGCCCCGGCCTCGGTCAGGACCTGCTCCATCTGGGCTCGCGCCTGGCCGCTCCAGGCGTCCTCCGACTGGCCCCAGCTGATCGAGACGACCGAGGGGGCGTGGGCGCTGTCGTGGACGGCGGTCGACAGCCCGTCGATGAATCCCTGGTCGGTGTTGGGCGCGAAGTAGACGGCGATCTTGGCGCCGGGGGCAACGGCTCCCACGACCTCGATGTCGAGCATCACCTCGCCGTCGGCACCCTGATCGACCCCGGGAGAATTCGTGCCTCCGTCGACGCCGACGGCGGTCACAGCCGGCGTGGTCAAACCCAGGCCGGTGAAGTACGTCTGCAGGTCGCTCGTGCTGAAGCCGCCGCCCAACTCGAGGATGCCGACGGTCTCCCCCTGGCCGGTCGCCGAGGCCGGGAACGCGTACGCGTCCGCGATCTGAACCGGCGTGAACGAAGTCGCCGCTGCCGCCGCCCGCCGCAGCTGGGCCCGCGCCTGCGGGCGATCGTCGATCCCGAACACGCCCGTGATCACATCCCCCAGCGGGGCGGGCACCGTCAGCGGACCGCGACGGCCCCGGTACGCGGGGGCGCCCTCCGCCGGAGCGAAGCGTCCCTCCATCTGCGCTCCGAACGCAGCGGCCACCGCGTCCAGCGGGCCGCGTACGTGGATCGCGCGCCGCGCCGGTTCGACCCCGGTCACCGTCAGCCCCGCCCCCTCGGCGAATGATCTGACCGCGGCGATGTCGTCCGGCGAGGCGCCGTGCGCGCGAGCCCACTCCTCACGGCTGAGGCGGCGGCGTTCCCCGGGCGGACGTGCCGCCTCCTCGTCGACCCAGTCGGCGGGCGCCTGCGGGCGTACGTACACCGTCAGCTGAACATCGTCCCGTGGGTCGACGTCGCCGATGCGGCGGTGGCCCGGGTCGATCTGGCGTTCGCTCCCCGGGACGGGAACGCGTTCCGCTGCTGACATGGCTGTCCTCCCTGCGATTGGGCGCGTGCGGCTGCCTCAACGCTACCCCTGCGAGTCGCCTGCTGACGCCGCAGAGTCAATGCTTGGCGATCGTGCCCAAAAACCTGATCAGGTTGCTGAAGAAGGCGTTGTGCGGATACGCCGCGGCCGGGTCGTTGTGGGCATAGCTGCCGTGGCGGTCGACGAGCAGGAGGTGCGATCGCGGAATCCGCGACTGCCCGGCGAGGGCCGCCGCATCGCCCGTGATCGCCGACCCACCGTAGGCGCCGAACGCATAGATCCGCAGCGACCGCGGGAGCCTGTGGCCCATCGTCGCCCGGAGGCCGAGCACCTTCTGCGCCGGGTTGGCGTTGCCCTGATCGACCGCGCCCGTGTCATCCGTCAGTCGCTGCGGGAAGTACCACTCGGTCCCGTCGACGTTGGTCATGCCCGCGCCGGAGAGCATCGCCGCGTAGCGGGCGATCGGTGTGATCGCGCCGTCTCGGCTCCACCCGGCCGGCGCCACGCTCGCGTTCAGCGCTCCCAGGTGCGCCTGGGCCGCGAACACCAGCTTGGAGGTCTTCGTGTCGGTGTCGTAGCCGAACGTCGCCAGGTTCGTCGCGTTCGTCGGCGGCTTGAGCGCCGCCGGCGTGAACGGGAACGACTGCGACAGCGACGGCTGGTTGGGGGCGATGAGGGCGGCCGTCGAGCCGACGGCGGAGAACAGGCCCAGATCCGGCGCCGGAACCCCACTGAACGCCAGCCACGGCGTCCCCGTGCTCAACGTCTTCAGCTCCTGGCGCGCCGTGCCGGCCGTCACGGCCGTCGCGGCGCTGCCGCCGTCGTCGTACACGAGGCCGGCGAGCTGATCGGCGCCGGGCCGGCCGCCGAAGTTCCACGTCGCATATGCGGTGATGACCGATCCGCCGAGCGAGTGACCGCCGAGCACGACCCGCCCACCGAGCCGCCGGGCGGCGGCGATGACCGTGTGGAGATCCTGCACCGCGACCGTCATCCCCCACCGGCGGGCGAAGCCGACGCTCGAGTCCGGAACCGGGGTGATGTGCTGCTTGATGCTCGGGTCGGCGAGGTAGCCGAGGTAGTAGTCGAACAGCTGGGTCGCCGATGCCTTGCCCTGCTTGGCGCGGTTGAGCTCGGACTGATCCTCGAGGAGGTTCTCGCGGCGCTCGACCGACCAGACCTGCCAGCCAGGGGCTTTGGAGACGATCCATCTGGCCAGCGGCACGAAGTACGCCCCGCCGGCAGAGGTGCCGGGCTCCAGCACCAGGACGTTGCGTGCGCTCGGCCGGCCGACCTTGATCACCCCCACCTTGTCGTACCGGGCCGGTGTCCCCGGTGAGGCGTAGCTCTTCATCCAGGTGACCGTGAGCGGCTTGGCCACGGCAGCCGTGGCGGATGCCGCCGAGGCCAGCGAGATGACGACCGCGAGCGCGAGCGCCCGCCCGCGGCGATGCCGAATGCTCCAGACCATCGACTCCTCCTCCTCTGACGCGTCAGCCCCGAGGGGTCCAGCTTATAGTCGCCAGCAGCGGCGAGTGATCCGACAGCCCCGGCGCCGGCGTAATTTGGCGCATGGTGCATGCCGCCGCTCCCGGGACCGTCGTTTCTCACCTCACCTCACCTCACCTCACCGAGCCGAGCCGAGCCGGTGCCGGTCGGCCGCCGTCAGCCCTTGGCGAGGAACCGCGAGAGCGCGTCGTGCGTGCGCTTGGGATTCTCCAACTGGGGGACGTGGCCGCCCGGGAGCACCAGGTGCTCGGCTGCGGGAAGCGCCTCGCGGACGTGGTCCGCGAACGCGATCGGCACGAGCGTGTCGCGCTTGCCCCAGACGAACAGGCTCGGCGGCTCGAGGCGGGGCAGCCGGGTCCACAGCCCCTCGGGCCCGCGCGGATCCTCGAGGTAGATGTTGCGCGCGGCGGCGTAGAAGGCCGCCCGCCCGCGCGGAGTCAGGTACGAGCGAAGGAACTCGTCGATTCCCGCGGCGGTCCATTCCTCGTCGGCTCCCGGGATCACGCGCCGGACGATCGCCTCGACGACGGGGCGTGGCGCGGGTTGGATCAACCCCAGCTGCGGCGCCACGAACTTGAGCAGCGGCGCCCAGGGCCGACCGCGGAGCCACGCGAGCGACGGCGCCAGCAGCCCCAGCCGCCGCACCCGCTCCGGCGATCGGAGCCCCACCTCGAGGGCGACCCGGCCGCCCATGCTGTTGCCGACGAGGTGGGCACGCTCGATCTCGAGCGCGTCGAGCAGGGCAACCACCGCCCGGGCGAAGTACCGCGCGTCGTAGGCCGCGCGGATCGGCTTGACCGAATCGCCGAAGCCGGGCAGGTCGATGGCGATGGCGCGGTGCGAAGGGGCGAGCGCAGCGATCGTCGGCAGGAACGACACCTTGGTCGCGCCGAGGCCGTGGAGCATCACGACCGGAGGCCCGGAGCCGGCCTGGCTGATGGAGATCGGACCTTCGCTCGTGTGCACGTGCGAGAAGCGCAGCCCGTCCGGACCGCCGGCCGCGGTTGCCGCGAGGAAACCGACGCCCAGGTGCAGGTCGTAGCGCACCGTCAGCCGCCCCGAGCGAAATGCCGCCATCCCGCCGCGGATGTCCTGCGCAATCTCCGCCCAGGTCCGCTCGTCGGCGGCGAGCAGCGCATCAGGTCGTCCGTTCGACGCCGGCGCCAGCGTGGCCCCGCTCCCGTCGAGAACGGCGTCCATCGGCTCCGGCCCCGCGCCGGCGAGGCGGACGCGCGCCGAGGGCCGCGCCAGCTCGAACGCCGAGGCGTCGTAGCGATCGGTGAGCTGCTCGAGCGAGCCGGGGACCTGTGTGGGCATCGATTCAGAGGGGGCTGCCGGACGGCTGGTCAGCTCCTTCTACCTCAACTCCCCGTGGGTTCAATCCTCGCCGGCCGGATCCGGGTCGGTTTTGAACCCGCAACCAGGGTCAGTCCTGACAGACCGGGCACCAGTACGTCGTGCGCCCACCGATCCGGTCGCGCGACAGCGGATGGTGGCCGCAGCGTGGGCAGGTCCCGTCGCGCTCGCGCGCCGGGATGAACTCGCCGGTGTGCGCGCCTCCCTTGCGGATCGCCGAGCGGACGGCGGCGCGCAGCTCCCGGCGCAGCCGATCCAGATCCTCCTCGGAGAGGTCGGATGTCGACCGCGCGGGGGCGATCCGCGCCTGCCACAGGATCTGGTCGGCGAGCAGGTTCCCAACGCCAGAGATCGCATGCTGGTTGAGAAGGCGGGCCTTGACGGCCGTATGCCCGGCTCCGATGAGCCGCCGGAAGTCGTCGCGGCCGACGTCCGCGGCGTCCGGGCCCACGTGGCTGAAATCCGGGTTGAGCACCGCACGGCTGAGCCGCCGCCTGTCGCGCAGGGCGAGCCGGGTTCCGTCCTCGAACTCGATCGCAAACCGGTCATAGCTGGACGCGTCGTTCGCGCCGTCGACG
The DNA here is from genome assembly GCA_035551695.1 of Solirubrobacteraceae bacterium. Classification (GTDB taxonomy): domain Bacteria; phylum Actinomycetota; class Thermoleophilia; order Solirubrobacterales; family Solirubrobacteraceae; genus Palsa-465. The sequence continues at coordinate 91,053 of DASZMU010000069.1, read as the reverse complement.
ACGATGTGGCCCGCCATGCCCAGGTGGAGCCCCAGGACCGGCCCGTCCGTCGTCTCGCTCCACAGGAACTTGCCGCGCCGATGGGCGCTGGCCAGCTTGTGACCGATCAGCGCGTCGGCAATCTCGCCGGGGGCGTGCGGGCGGCAGACATAGGTGTCGGCATCGTCGACGCGGACGATCCGCCGTCCCAGCACGGTCTCGAGCGCTCCGCGGGCGCGTTCGGCTTCAGGCAGCTCAGGCATCACGTTCAGGCTAGGACGAGACGGCGACGCACCGGCGCGTCGGGCTAGCCGCCGGCCAAGCGGATCAGGGCCTCCCGTACCCGGGCGTCTCGCTCCTCCGCCTCCGGATCGGTCCACCGCCACCGAACGCCGTCCTGGATCACGAACGTGGCGCGGTTGTGATCCTGAACCCGGTCGACGCTCAGCTCGACGGCGGCCACGCCGTCGACGAGCTCGTCGTCGAGGACGCGTGCGGTGCCGTAGGCGGTGACGGCGACGTCACCGCCCGCGTTGATCGCCAGGGCCACCCGGGGATCGTCGCGGAGCCGGGCGAGCGAGTCGCGGCTGCGCGCGAGCCCCAGCAGGACGCGGCGCTCCCCGGCCCGCACCGCGGCCGAGATGGGGATCGCGTGGGGATACTCGCCGGCCGTCACCAGGACGAGGACGGTGCCCGCCGGCCAGTGCGGCAGGACCGGCGGCTTGTCGTCGGACGGCGACACGTGGCGCCCAACACTCTAAGGTCCCCCTTTCCGATGAGCACAGCGATCCACCGCCACGATCTCGGCATCACCTGGCTGGAGACCGGCGGCATGCGCCGCGCCGCCCATGCGCTGCACAGCGGGGACCGGGTGTGGCTGATCGATCCCTTCGAGGACGAGGCGGCGCTGACCGCCGCGGCGGAACTGGGTCGGCCGGCGGGCGTGATCCAGCTGCTCGACCGCCACGACCGCGACTGCTCCTCGATCGCGCAGCGCCTGGAGGTGCCCCGGTTGCGGGTCCCGGCCTCGATCCCGGACTCGCCGTTCGAGGTGATCCCGGTCGTCAGGCAACGGTGGTGGCACGAGGTCGCCCTGTGGTGGGAGCAGGAGCGCGCCCTCGTCATCGCGGAAGCGGTCGGCACGGCGCCCGTGTTCGCCCTGGGTCGCCGGGTCGGCGTGCATCCGATGTTGCGCCTGACACCGCCCACGGCGGCGTTGTCGGCCCGGCAGCCGGAGCGACTGCTCGTCGGCCACGGGGAACCGATCGAATCCGGGGCGGCGCCGGCGCTGAGCGAGGCGCTGTCGGCAGCGCGCGGAGACCTCCCGCGGCTCGTGATCAAGCTTCCGTCGCTGCTGCGCGGCGGCTGAGTCAGCGACCGCCCCGCCGAGCGGGAGGGTCACCGGCCGCCCGGGCGCGTGAGAATGCTCTCACCTGCCGCCAAACCTGACACGGTTCTTACGCCGGAAGCCGATCTGTGGCCCGGACGCGGAAAATCACCGGAAGCCGCCGACATTCCGCTTGCGCGACTGCCATCATCGATTCGATGAGGCTAAGCGAGCCGCTGGGGGCCACGCCGCCGGGCGTCAGCCTGGAGCTGGGATCCGTCGACGGGCGAGGCCCCAGTGCCCTGGCATCCCCGCGGGGGCGGGTGGGCCTCGCCGGGCTGCTCATCACCGTGCTGCTCATCTCGTTGTCGGCAGCCCACACCGAGTTGCTGCTGCCGAGATCGCTGCGACCGGTGCCGACGTGGCTGGCGGGCGCCTTCGGCCACGTCGGCCTGGACATCGGCCTGCCAGGTCTCATCATCGCGCTCTCGCTGATGTTCCTGTCCTACGCGCTCGCCGTGGGGGCCACGAAGCAGCTGTCGCGGCGGGCGGTTCTGGCGAGCATCGCAGCGCTCACCGTCCTGGTGCTGGTGGCGCCGCCGTTGCTGTCCAGCGACCTCTTCAGCTACATCGCCTACGGCCGGCTGGGCGCGACGTACGGGATCAACCCGTACCTCCATGGCCCGAACGTGATCTCGTTCGATCCGCTGTATCAGATGATCGGGGTGCAGTGGACGCATACGCCGACCGTCTACGGACCGCTGTTCACCGCCCTCAGCTATCCGCTCGCCGGGCTCGGCATCGCCGCCAACGTGTTCGCCTACAAGGGGATCGCCGCGCTGTCGCTGTTGGTGATCGTCGCCCTCACCTGGAAGGCCGCCCGCCTGCGGGGCATGGATCCGGTCAAGGCGGTGGCGTTCGTGGGTCTGAACCCCGTGATCCTCGTCTACGGCGTGGGCGGCGGCCACAACGACCTGTTGATGCTGGCGATCCTCGTCGCCGGGATCTATGTGCTCCTGCGCCACCGCGACGGGGCGGGCGGGGCGATGATCATCGCCGCCACCGCGATCAAGCTGACCGCGGGGATGCTCCTGCCGTTCGCCCTCGCGGCCGGCGCCGGGCGCCGGGTCGCGACCTCAGGCCGAGCCCGCCTCCTCACCGGTGCCGCGATCGCGGCGGTCGTGTTCGGCGTCCTGGGGCTCGCCCTGTTCGGTTCCGGCCCGCTTCACCTTCTGGGCACGTTGACCGGAATCCAGGGCTCGAGCGGCTCCCACAGCATCACCGGCTTCGTCCTGAATGCGGTGGGGCTGGGCCGGTTCAACGCCGCCTTCGGCAAGGGGCTCCACGTCGCGTACGCCATCAGCCTCGCGTGGCTGATCCGCCGGGTGTGGCGAGGCGAACTGGACTGGATCACGGCTGCCGGCTGGGCGGTCGTGGGATTGCTCATCTCGGCGGGGCTCCTGATGCCGTGGTACATCGCGTGGCTGATCCCGCTCGCCGCGCTGTCCACCGATCGCCGCCTGTGGCTGACGGCGATTGGGCTGACGAGCCTCGGCCTGACCTCGCTGTAGTACCGGCGCGACGCGCCGGCCAGATAGCCGGCGCGTCTCCCGAATCGCCGCTTACAGGTTGATCGCGGCCATCCCGGCCTCGTCATAGCGGTCGCCGGCGACCCGGGGCAGCTCGGCGTCGATACGCGCCAGGTCTTCATGAGTCAACTTCACGTTGACGGCAGCGGCGTTCTGCTCCAGGTACTCGCGCCGCTTCGTGCCCGGGATCGGCACAATCTCCTCGCCCTGGGCGAGGGCCCAGCCGAGCGCGAGCTGCGCCGGCGGGACGCCCTTCTCCTCCGCGATCTCGGCCACCTTGCGAGCGAGCGCGAGGTTTGCGTCCAGGTTCTCACCGGTGAACCGCGGTCCGTTGCGGCGAAAGTCTCCGGGATCGAGATCGTCCGGCGACGTGAAGCGTCCGGACAGGAAGCCACGCCCCAGCGGCGAGTAGGCGACGAAGCCGATGCCGAGCTCGCGGCACGTCGGCAGGATCTCGGCCTCCACGTCCCGCGTCCACAGCGAGTATTCGGTCTGGACCGCCGTGATCGGATGCACGGCGTGGGCCCGGCGGATCGTCTCGGCCGACGCCTCGCTGAGGCCGATGTGACGGATCTTGCCCTCCTGCACAAGCTCCGCCATCGCGCCCACGGTCTCCTCGATGGGGACGTTGGGGTCGACGCGGTGCTGGTAGTACAGGTCGACGTGGTCGGTGCCGAGCCGCTGGAGTGACCCCTCGATCGAGCTGTGCACGTGCGCGGCCGAACCGTCGAGCGGACCGAGCGTCGACAGATCCCCGGGCTTCGTCGTCGGCTCGATCCGGCGGGCGAACTTCGTGGCGATCACGTACTCGTCGCGATGGCCCTTGATCGCGCGTCCGACGAGCTCCTCGTTGGTCATCGGCCCGTACAGCTGTGCGGTGTCCAGGAAGTTGATCCCCAGCTCCAGCGCCCGCTGGATCGTGGCGATCGATTCGGCCTCGTCGGCCGTCCCGTAGAACGCCGACATCCCCATGCACCCCAGTCCGATGGCGGAAACCTCCAGCGATCCGAGTTTGCGCTTCTCCATTGCTGCTCCAATCCGTCGCTTCCAGGGCAAAGACCTCACGATAGGAAGGCGGAGGGTCCGCATGAGACCATGGCTGGCCAGATGGCGGCCACCAGCAAGAGCGAGCCGGTCGATCTGACCGTGGGCGGGCGGACGGTGCGGATCACCAGCCCGGACCGCGTCTACTTCTCCGCTCGGGGCGAGACGAAGCTCGACCTCGCGCGGTATTACCTGAGCGTCGGCGACGGCATCGTGCGCGCGCTCTGTGAGCGCCCGTGCATGCTGCATCGGTTCCCGAGCGGCGTGGACGGCAAGAAGGTGCATCAGAAGCGTGTTCCGTCCGGGGCGCCGGACTGGCTCGAGACCGTCCGCGTGGAGTTTCCGCGCTACGGGCGCCACGCCGACGAGCTGTGCGTGACCGAGCCGGCGAGCGTCATCTGGGCCGTGCAGATGTCAACGGTCGAGTTTCACCCCTGGAATTCTCGCCGGCGGGACGTCGAGCATCCGGACGAGTGGCGCATCGACCTGGATCCGATGCCGGACTGCCCGCTGGACCGCGTGTGCCGCGTCGCCCATATCGCCCAGGAGGTGCTCGACGAGATCGGCGCCGTCGGCTGGCCGAAGACGTCCGGCGGGTCCGGGATCCACATCTACGTGCGCATCGAGTCGCGATGGGGGTTTGCCGACGTCCGCCGGGCCGCGCTCGCGTTCGCCCGCGAGGTCGAGCGCCGGGCGCCCGGGGACGCCACCACCACCTGGTGGCGCAAGGACCGGGAGCCGGACAAGGTGTTCGTCGACTACAACCAGAACGCTCGCGATCACACGATCGCCTGCGCGTACTCCGTGCGCGGCGTGGTCGACGGAACGGTGTCGGCGCCGATCACATGGGGCGAGATCGATGACGTGCAGCCGGCCGAGCTGACGATCGCGTCGATGCCGGAGCGATACGCGCGGCTCGGCGACCTCCACGCCGGGATCGACGACAGCGCGTTCTCGCTGGAGCCGTTGCTCGAGTGGGCGGCGCGCGACGAGCACGACCGACTGGGGGACCCGGGCGGCGCGGACCCGGACGGCCCGGGGCCGGGCGGGCCCGGGCCGGATGCCCCCGGGCCGGACCTGGGCGAGAAATCGGATCTATAGGCCGATTAGACGCCCAGGTCCCCCGTCGATCAACGCGGCGAGACGATCAGGCGTCACCGGGCCGACCAGCCGACCCAGCGCTCGACGTCGACGGCGAGCACGGCGCCGACCGCCTCCTGCTGGGGATAGCGCCGGCGCAGCAGGTCGATCGCGCGCCGAGCCTCGGCGGCCTCGGCGGCGAGATCGTCGCCGGTGCCCCACGGCGTCTCGCCTGACGGATCGAGGACCCGGCCGCGCCCGTCGGCCCGCACCCACCACAGCGCACCCCAGTCTTCGTCGTCGTAATGGTCGACGAGCAGCGACGCCGCCGGGTTCTCGCGCACGTTGGCCAGGCGGCGCAGCGACGTGGTCCGCTTCGGCTTGGCGTCAACGGTGCTGTAGATGAGGTCTCCGGAGACCGCGAAGACCACCGGGACCAGGTGCGGCCGCCCGTCGGCGCCAGCCGTCGCCAGCCGCGCCACGCGCGCGGCGGCGAACCGCGAGCGGGCCTCGGACTCGGTCAAGCCTCGCCGTTGTGCTGCGCGATCGCCGACTCCCAGCGCTCCAGCGCCGCCAGGACGACGGCGAGGTTTCCGGACGGGATCCAGTGCACGACCCGGGCAAAGCCGGCGTTCTCCAGCGTTTCGAGCGCGCTCGGGTCCGCGGGCACCCCCATCGCCATCACGTCGATGCGGCGATCGGCGCGCCGGCGCAGCTCGCCCACCCGGTCCAGCAGGTCAGGCGGGCCGAAGTTGGGAAACCAGACGTCGCCGAACGCGAGGACCCGGTCGAGCACCGTCTCCCCGTAGCCGCCGACCAGAATCGGCGGATGCGGGCGCTGGGCCGGCTTCGGCCATGACCAGATTCGCTCAAACGACACGAACTCCCCGGAGTACGACGCCTCGTCATGGGTCCAGATCTCCTTCATCGCCTCAATGCGCTCCTGCATGAGCCGCATCCGGGTGCGCGGGTCGGTCCCGTGGTCGGACATCTCCTCGCGGTTCCAGCCGGCGCCGACGCCGAACTCGAACCGTCCGCCGGACAGGTGGTCGATCGACGCCACCTCCTTGGCGGTGTGGATGGGGTCGCGCTGGATCACCAGGCAGATGCCGCTGCCGACGCGCAGCTTCGACGTCGCCGCCGCCGCGTGGGTCAGCGCCACGAACAGGTCGTAGCAGTGGACGTACTTGCGGGGCAGCTCGCCGCCGCCCGGGTACGGGCTGTCGCGGCTCGCCGGAATGTGCGAGTGCTCGGCGAAGAACAGCGATTCGTGCCCGCGCTGCTCCACCAGGCGGGCAAACGCCCCCGGGCTGACCGCGTCGTGAGTGGGGAAGTATCCGATACCGAATTCCATGAGCCGAGACTACCCCCGCTCGCGGCCGCTGATCAGTTGAGCGGCGGGCCGGCGGATCGCCTGCTGGACGTAAAGCACTCAGATAGGCTGCGCACATGGCCGCGACCCGCCGCGCGTGTGTGTATCTTGCTACCGCCGACGTGGTGCTGTTCCTGATCGCGGCGGCTTTCAACGACCACAGCACCACATCGGTTGACGGCATCGTGTGGTGGATCGCCATCTTCGGATTCCTGTTGCTGATCGTGGCCGCCTTCATCATCTTCGTTCAGTTCCTGCTGTCCCGCGGCAAACGACGGAAACGTACCCGGCCAAGCTAGTGGCCCCGTCCGCAAGGCGCACGACGTAGAACGACCAACGAAGTCGCGGAGCGACTTCTGACCTGAGGGAGCTCGGTTGGTCCGTCGGAGCGCGTGCTCTGACCCATTGAACAGCTTCGAATCGCCATCGTCTCAGCGATCCTGCGCCAATGCGCACCTTCGCCTGTGGTGGCGGTCGCTGCAAGCCATCCGCAGGCTTCCAGAGGTGAGCCGGGAGGAGGTGAGTCAATGACCGCATTTCCGGACGACGTCGGTGCGGCGACGGAGGCCTACGCTGCCTACCTCAACGCACCCCGAGGGGTGCTCGACACCGACGAGCAGCAACTGTTCGACCAGGATCTCGTAAAGGCGCGTGTGGCAATGGAACGCGCGTGGCTGGAGGCGAAGCCCGTGAAGTCCCCGCGCCGGGGCGGAAGTCATGACTGATCGAGACATCCGCGCCATGCTCCGCGGGGCCACGGCGGCGAAGATCCTGAACGGTTGGCAGGGACCCCGCCTTGATCAGCGCAGTTATTGCATCGCCCCCCGGAACGCCCACGCCACCGAGCGGGCGCTCGACGACGTGATCTGCTACTGCGAGGGCCTGGCGACCGCCGGCGTAGAGCCGCTGTTCAGAGACTCCGAACCACGGATGTGATTTCCGCGGGGATCTGACGCGTGCCGCTCAGCCGGCGGGCTCGGCCAGGCGGTCCGCGTAGGGCGGCTCCAACACGGTGGCCGCCCACTGAGCGGGCTTGATCCGGCCCTCGATCAGCGCGGCCAGGCCGTCGATGGCCGGCGCCTCGAGATGAGCCGCGCGGGCGGCTGTCGCCAGCAGAGAGACGGAGTCGACCGCGTCGGCTCCGTCGCTTCCGATGTCTGCCGCCGGCATACCCCGCGCGAGCCGCTCCCCCGCGCGCTGGTTTGGTGAGTTGCCGGCGACGACGGCGCCGACCAGCGCGCCGGTGCCCGCCAAGCCGGCCAATGTCTCGGGCCGGCCACCGCGCGCCCGGGCGAGCGCGTTGACTTCGGCAAGCACCTTGCCGGCGGCGGCGCCCGCCCCGGCCGCTCCGGCCTGAGGGGCGGCTGCGGCTGCGGCGAGGACCGCCGCGTTCTTGCCGCAGCTGGCCAGCTGCACTCCGATGACATCGGAGGTGATGGACACCTCGAGGTCGGCTGCCCGCAGCGCGTCGGCCAGTCGCCTGGCGAGCGCCTTGTCCAGCGAGGCCACCACGATCGAGGCGCCGGCGATGAGCATCCCGTTTGTAGCGGGACCGCCGAGCACCGCGATGGCGCCGGCGTTGCAGCGGTCGGCGGCAAAGGCGCAGGGCAGCGCTCCCAGCGGTGGCACCAGACCTTCGCAGACGACCACCACGCCGACGTGGCTGGAGATCTGGGCGCCGTGGGCGGCCAGCGCCGCGGGCAGCGCCTTGGCGGGCACTGCGAAGCAAACGATGTCGTGTGTCTCCAGACTGAGGTCGCCGGCGGGCAGAACCCGAACCGTGCCGGGCAGCTCCACCCCGGGTAGGCAGCGCTCGTTTTCCCGAGCCGCCTCCAGAGCTCGTGCCTGCTCGAGCGTTCGGCAGCCCAGATCTACCTCCAGCCCCGCGTTTGCCAGGCAGATAGCCAGGCTCGTCCCGCGGGCGCCGGCGCCGATGATGGCGGCGCGTCGCAAGGGCGCCAGACCGCCGAGCCACTCCCACTGGAGCATCACGCACGGCCAGATTCGATCGGTGACCGCCCCCGCCAGGGTGACCGAGGGCTCGCTGACGTGCGGGAACCGAAGCGCTCGGCCGGCACGGATGCGGACCTTGTGCGGGCGGATGCGCCACCCCTTGCGGATCGCCTCGGTCCCGATCACCGCTACCGGCACGACGGGGGCGCCCGTCTCCAGCGCCAGACGACCGACACCGCGCTTGGGCTTGCCCAGCGCCCCGGGACGGGTGCGCGTGCCCTCCGGGAAGATCAAGACGATGCCGCCACGGGCGAGGATCGCCTTCGCCGTCGTGATCGACTCGGCGTCGCCGGCGCCGCGGTCGACCGGAAAGGCGCCAAGTGCGCCGAGGATCCAAGCGACGGGACGGTAGGCGAAGATCTCCTTCTTGGCCACGTAGTACATCGGCCGCCGTGCCATGCACGCAATCACGAATGGATCCAGGAAGCTGCGGTGGTTGGCGGCGATGATCACGGGTCCGCTGCGGGGGATGTGTTCGCGCCCTATCCGCCGCATGCGGAAGTAGACGTGAAAGAAGGACTGGAAGAGGACGCGGACGATGCCGTATACGACCGGGCTGACGCCGCGCTCCCTCGTCCGCCGGTGAACGCGTTCGAGATCCATCGCAGAATGGCCTACCCGCCGGGCGGCCGCCTGTTACACATTCGCCTTCTGCCTGGGGTGGCCGGTCTACCCAGCTTCACCGGTATGTCAGGCACGATACCCCGGCGGGTAGTCTCCGGCGGATGATCCTCCGCCACTTCGCGTCGGACCACCTCCGTGCTCGCACCACGATGACCGAGGACCAGCGAGATCACCCGGTGATCGAGGCGATCCGTCGCCGACGGGCGGAAGGATCCCGTCCCGGGGCGCGCACCGACGGGCGTCGCATCGCGCTCGTGATAGAAGGCGGAGGGATGCGCGGGGTCGTCTCCGCGGGCATGACGGCGGCGATCGAGCAATTGGGCCTGCGAGATGCGTTCGACGAGGTGCACGGCGCGTCGGCCGGCGCCTTCAACGGCGCGTTCCTCCTCGCCGGCCAGGCCGCGTACCTGACCGCGCTCTATCCGCACGGCTTCGGCGACCCCCGCTTCGTGAGCCTGCGGCGAGCGTTGCGCGGCCGTCCGTTGTTCGACATGGACTACGTGATCGGGGAGGTGTGGAGGCGCCAGAGACCGCTGCGCGTCGACGAGATCCTGTCCAGCGCGATTGACCTGCACTGCACCGCGACCGACGCCGACCGCGGCGCGATCCTGGATCTCACCGACCTCGCCGACGGGGAGGAGATCCGCGGTGCACTGCGGGCCTCCGCCCGCCTGCCGTGGCTGGCCGGGCCGCCCGTCGAGTTTCGCGGGCGCCGGCTGCTGGACGCCACGCTCGCCGAGGCGATCCCCGTGCACGCCGCCCAGAACTCGGCCACCGACATGCTGGTACTGCAGACCAGGCCACACGGAGTCGATCACGCGCCGCTCTCCGGCATGGTGGCGCGCCTCACCGACCGCTACCTGAGCAGGATCAACCCGGCGCTGGTCGATCTCCGGCGCACCCGCTCCGAGCGCTACGACCGCCTCAGCGCGGAGCTGCAGGGCCAGTCCAACGACGCCGCCGCGTCACCGGCCGTGTGTGTGATCCGCCCGCCCGCCGACGCGCTGCTGATCGGTCAACTGGAGAACCGGCTGACGGCGCTGGCGGTCGCCGGAAGCCACGGGATGCGCGCGGCCTGGATGGCGCTGGAAGGCGAGGATCCGGAGCTGCTCAGCCCGCCGCGGGCCTATCCCCGTCGCGACGCGGCGCTCCTCGATGCCGCGGGCGCCCGCGAGCACCGGGTGGCCGCGGCGAGTCGTCAGCGCGCGTAGCCGCTGAAGGAGCGGTCTGACGGGCCGGCGCCGCTCCCCGGCGAATGTAACGGTTGTCACACGAGGGGGTACCAAGGTCGGTGTTGCAGATCCGCCGCCAGCGCTCATGGAAGCGCCGTGTCTCCGACGCGGCACGCAAGGCCCCGCAACGCGGGCGAGAGCTGCGCGGCGCCGCTGCCCAGCTCGATCTCCCGTGGGCGCGGTCGGTGCCGGCGCAGATGGTGCGCGAGAACTTCATGCGGTTCGTCCTCAACCCGGTCATGGACTACTACGCGGCCCGCCGCGCCACCGGGCGCGGGAATCTTTCCTCGCTGAAGGCGCCGGTGATCCTGGTTGCCAACCATGCCAGCCACATGGACACCCCGGTCATCCTGTCGGCGCTCCCGCGCAAGCTGCGGAAGCGCACCGCGGTCGCCGCTGCGGCCGATTACTTCTACCGCAATCGGATGGTGGCCTCGGTCGTCTCGCTGATCTTCAACACGGTGCCGATCGAGCGCAAGGGTGGTGGCGGCCTGTCCAAGGACGGCAGCCATCTCGACTCGTTGCTCGACCAAGGCTGGAGCCTGCTGCTGTATCCGGAAGGCACGCGTTCGCGCGGTGGCGTGCCCGGACGGGTACGGCGCGGCGCAGCCGTCCTCGCCTCATCGCACAATCTGTCGATCGTCCCGATCCGCGTCACCGGCACCGCCGAGGCGATGCCCCCCGGGCGGCTGTGGCCTAAGCGCCTTCAGGGTGCGGTACTGACCAAGCGCCATCGCATCGACGTCTCCTTCGGCGAGCCCATCCCTCCGCTCGGCGACACAGCGGCACTGATCGAGCGCGTGCAGAGCTTCTTCGAGAGCGGTAACGGCGGCCCGTCGCCGTCGCCGTACCGCCGGGTGGCGCAGAAGGCCTCCCGAAGCTAGTCCGGCTCAGTCGTCGTCCTCGTCGAGCCAGTCCATCGCCCGGGTCACCGCCTTGCGCCATTTACGGTAGTCGCGGGCGCGGTGCGTGGCGTCCATGCTCGGCCGCCACTGCGCGGCGATGTGCCAGTTTGCGCGCAGCGCGTCTGTGTCAGGCCAGAAGCCGACCGCCAGGCCGGCGGCATATGCGGCCCCCAGGGACACGGTCTCGGCCACCATGGGGCGCACGACCGGCACATCGAGCACATCAGCCAGGATCTGCATCAGCAGGTTGTTGGCCGTCATGCCGCCGTCGACTCGCAACGCGCTCAGCGAATCCCCGTAATCGCTGATCATCGCCTCCACGACTTCGCGCGTCTGCCAAGCGGTCGCCTCGAGCACAGCGCGGGCGAGATGCCCTTTGGTGATGTAGCCGGTCAGGCCGGCGATCACACCCCGGGCATCGCTGCGCCAGTACGGGGCGAACAGCCCGGAGAACGCCGGCACGAAGTAGCAGCCGCCGTTGTCGTCGACGGTACGAGCCAGCGTCTCGATCTCAGGCGCCGATCCGATGAGGGTGAGGTTGTCGCGAAACCACTGAACGAGCGCGCCGGTGACCGCGATCGAGCCCTCGAGCGCATACGTCGGAGGCTCCTCACCGACCCGGCAGCAGAGGGTGGTCAACAGCCCGCTGCTCGATAGCACCGGGCGCTCGCCGGTGTTGAGCAGCAGGAAGCTTCCGGTCCCATACGTGCACTTGGCCTCGCCGGGCGCGAAGCACGTCTGACCGAACAGCGCCGCCTGCTGGTCGCCGAGCGCACCCGCCACCGAGACCCCGGCAAGCTGCCCTCCGGCCTCACCGTACACCTCCACCGAGGGCCGGATCTCAGGCAGCATCTCCCGGGGCGCTCCGATCGCCTCGAGCAGTTCGTCGTCCCACTCCAGCGTGTGCATGTTCATCAACAGCGTCCGGCTGGCGTTCGTGACGTCGGTGAGATGGCGTCCGGTCAGGCGCCAGATCAGCCACGAGTCCATCGTTCCGAACAGCACCTCGCCGGCGAGCGCGCGTTTGCGCAGCCCATTGACGTTGTCCAGCAGCCAGCGCAGCTTGGGTCCTGAGAAATACGTGGCCAACGGCAGCCCGGAGCGCTCCCGGAAGTGCTCGTGCCCGTACTCGGCGACGAGATCCCGCACGAGATGGTCGGTCCGCGTGTCCTGCCAGTTGATGGCATTGTTCACCGGCCGGCCGGTCTCGCGGTCCCAGACGATCGTGGTCTCCCGCTGGCTGGCGATTCCGATGGCGACGAGATCGCTCGGCTCCAGTCGAGCCTCGGCCAGGGAGCGGCTCACCACTTCTTCGACGTTTTGCCAGATCTCCTCAGCGTCGTGCTCGACCCATCCGGGCCGGGGGTAGATGTGATGGTGCTCCTTCTGGGCGACCGCGACTATTCGCCCCGACCGGTCGAAGACGAGGCACCGCGATGACGCTGTCCCCTGATCGATCGCGGCCACGTATCGCTCTTTCATCCCATCTCTCTCTCACCAGGGGATCGCGCCGAGCTCTCGGGAAACGGCACGCGCCGCGTCCCGCACATACGCGAGCAGCTCGCCGCGCGGCTGGCGCGCCGTTAGCAGCCGCTCGGGCGGCCCGAATATACCCATCGCTCCCACGGTCACACCGCTTCGATCGATGATCGGCGCTGCGCACGACACCTGGTTGTGCGTCATCTCGCCCATCTCGGTCGCCCACCCGCGCTCGCGGACACGGGCGAGCTCGCGCTCGAGCCGCCCCTCGTCGCTGATCGTCGCCTCCGTGAACGAGGCGAACCCCCGCTTGGCCAGTTCCGCTACCAGGTAGGTATGACCAGCGAGCAGCACCTTGCCGAGCGCCGTCGCATGAGCCGGGAGCAGCGAACCGACGTCGAGGGTCTGAAAGCTGTCGTCAGGCCGGAACACGTGGTGCACGATGAGCACCTGCCCTTCGTGAAGCGTGCCGATCCGAACCGCCTCCTGGGTGCGGCCGGCCAGCGAGTCAGACCAGTTCAGCGCACGGGTGCGCAGCTCGTTTCCGTCCAGATAGCTCGATCCCATGTGCAGCAGCGCGGGCCCCAACTGGTACTTGCCGCTCTCCCTGTCCTGCTCGACGAAACCGACATGCTGAAGGGTGCGGAGCAGTCCGTGGACGGTCCCCTTGGACAGGCCGAGTTCCCCAGACAGATCGACCACACGCAGGCGATGGGTGGGCCCGGAGAGCAGCCGGAGGATGGCCGCCGCGCGCTCGATGGACTGGATATTTCCAGGCACGGGCGACCTAAAGCTGTGCCCGATGCTGAAGGGTGATCACTGGCCTGAGCGAAATCGGAGTATCTCGGAAAACCGGAGTGGAGCAGCGGCTGATCATGATGGCGCCAGCGTGTGGTTAAACGCAACTGCGTTTGACATTGTCGTACACCCTGATAATCTCGCGGTCACCTGAGGGCGCTAGTGAGTCACTATCAGCCGACCAGGTGAGGATGAGGGTGGTGAGAGTTGCGGTCGGCTCGTACCGCGAGCTGGTAGCAGCTGATGCTTCGGACCGAGGCGGATCGGAGCTGCGATCTTCGTTTCGGCGCGGGCACTGCCAGCCTCTGACGATCGTGTCGGCGGCTTCGGTCCACTCGGGAACCGTCAGCTAACCCACCGTCGTCGGAGGAGGTTCCGTGGCAACCGCAAGCGAGGCGATAACAACCCGGGGACTGCCGCTTGCCTGGCGGCGAGGGCTCGCCGGAGACCTGTGGGCCGAGTTTTTCGGATGCTTCATCTTGATCTCGTTTGGGGACGGGGTGGTGGCGATGCTGTGGGCCTTGGCCGGTTCCGGGCGCAGCGCCGCCGGGCCGCTCCAGTCGTCCGGCGACTGGCTGTTGATCACCTGGGGGTGGTTCCTGGCCGTCACGTTCGCCGTGTATGTCAGTGGCGGCATCTCCGGGGCTCACATCAACCCGGCGATCACCCTGGGAGCAGCGATCCGAAAGAATCTGCCGTGGAACCGGGTGCCGTCGTATTGGGTGGCGCAGGTTCTCGGCTGCTTCGTCGGCGCCGCCCTGGTGTTCCTCGTCTACAACAACGCGATCAACCACTTCGACCAGGTCAACCACATCGTCAAGGGCCACCCCGCATCAGTGGCCACATACAGTACGTTCGCCACGTTCCCGGCGCCCTACTTCCACACGGTCTGGGGGCCGTTGATCGACCAGATCGTGGGTACGTTCTTCCTGGCGCTGTTCGTGTGGGCGGTGACCGACGAGTACAACCAGCCGGTCGGCTCCAACCTGGCACCGTTCATCGTCGGCCTGATCGTGATGGCGGTCGGCGTCTCGTTCGGCGCCAACGCGGGGTACGCGATCAACCCGGCTCGTGACTTCGGTCCGCGCATGTTCGCATGGATTGCGGGCTGGGGCAGGGTGGCGATGCCTGGCGACTACGTCAACATCAGCAACTACTTCTGGGTGCCGATCGTCGGGCCTTTAATCGGCGCAGCACTCGCATCGCTGCTCTATGACTTCGCCATCCGCGACATCCTCAAGGCGCGCAGGGGTCCGGAGCCCGGGGTGATGGGCGAAGGTGAGACGGTCCAGGAGGCCCGGCCTCCCGGCAATATCTAGACGCATCAACCACGGGCGGCGGCGCCGGCGCGGTGCCGCCGCCCCAGGGAGCGGCGGCGGTCCAGCGTGACTCCGCGCCCGGCGAGATCGATAACGAGGGAAAGGGACATGAAGAAGCTGATCAACGCTCCTGACAGCGTCGTTCAGGACGCGCTGCATGGGATTGCGGCGGCGTACCGCGACCGTGTGCGGGTCTCATATGACCCCGCCGTTGTGGTTCGGATCGACGCCCCGGTCCAGGGCAAGGTGGGACTCGTCTCCGGAGGCGGGTCCGGCCACGAGCCGATGCACGGCGGCTTCGTCGGCATGGGCATGCTCGACGCGGCCTGCCCGGGGGAGGTCTTCACCTCGCCCACGCCTGACCAGATGCTCGAGGCCACCGGGGCCGTCGACGGCGGCGCCGGCGTGGTCCACATCGTCAAGAACTACACCGGCGACGTGATGAATTTCGACATGGCCGCCGAGATGGGCAAGGGGGACAACATCGTTGTCGAGACGGTCCTCACCAATGACGACGTGGCGGTCGAGGACTCGCTGTACACGGCCGGGCGCCGGGGGGTGGGGGTCACGGTGTTGGTCGAGAAGATCTGCGGTGGCGCTGCCGAGGATCGCCGCAGCCTCCAGGACGTGGCCGAACTGGGGCGGCGGGTCAACGCCCAGGGGAGATCGATGGGCATGGCACTGACCCCGTGCATTACGCCGGCGTCCGGAGAGCCGAGCTTCGAGCTTGGGGACGACGAGGTGGAGATCGGGATCGGCATCCACGGCGAGCCGGGTCGCTTCCGCGAGAAGATCGGGGCGGGCGGGGCCGCTGCCCAGGTCGCCGAGCGGCTGATGACCCCCATCCTGGAGGATCTGCCGTTCTCCTCGGGTGACCGAGTGCTCGCCTTCGTCAACGGCATGGGCGGCACGCCGCTGCTCGAGCTCTACGTGATGTACGCCGAGGTGGCCAAGATCGCCGCCGACCACGGCCTGACGATCGAGCGCAACCTGATCGGCAGCTACATCACGTCGCTGGAGATGCAGGGCTGCTCCATGACACTGCTCAAGCTCGACGACGAGATGCTCCGCTACTGGGACGCGCCGGTCAACGCGGCGGCGTTGCGCTGGGGGGTCTAGTGCCGGTCGATCGGGAGGACCATCAGGACCTGGGGGGCACTTCCACCGACGACTTGTTCAAGAGTGCCGCTGAGGCGCTGTCAGGCTAACGAGAAGGAGAGGACATGGCGAAGTACGCAGCAGCACTCGATCAGGGCACGACCAGCTCGAGAGCGATGATCTTCGATCACAGCGGCCGGGTCGTGTCCGTGTCGCAGAAGGAGCACGAGCAGATCTACCCCCAGCCGGGCTGGGTCGAGCATGATCCAAAGGAGATCTGGGCTCGCTGCCAGGAGGTCCTGGGCGAGGCCCTGGATAAGGCGGGCGGCAACCTCGACGACGTCGCCGCGCTGGGAATCACCAACCAGCGCGAGACGGCCGTCGTCTGGGATCGCACCACCGGCGAGCCGGTCATGAACGCGATCGTCTGGCAGGACACCCGCACCGACAAGCTCGTCGACGAGCTGAGCGCCAATGGCGGGCAGGACCGGTTCCGGGAGAAGGTCGGCCTCCCGCTGGCGACCTACTTCTCCGGGCCGAAAGTCCGGTGGATCCTGGACAACGTCGACGGTGCCCGGGCCAAGGCAGAGGCCGGCGACCTGGTGTTCGGCAACATCGACACCTGGGTGATCTGGAACCTGACCGGGGGAACCAACGGCGGCCTTCACATCACCGATGTGTCCAACGCCAGCCGGACGATGCTGATGGACCTCAACACGCTCTCTTGGGACGAGGAGATCGCCTCCACCATCGGCGTGCCGATGTCGATGCTGCCGGAGATCCGCGCCTCCAGCGACGTCTACGGCGAGGTGGCGTCCGGGAGCTTCGCCGGCAAACAGATCGCCGGCGACCTCGGTGACCAGCAGGCAGCCACGTTCGGCCAGACGTGCTTCTCGCCCGGCGAGGCCAAGAACACCTACGGCACCGGCAACTTCCTGCTGCTCAACACCGGGACCGATCTCGTGCAGTCCAAGAACGGGCTACTGACCACCGTCGGCTACAAGATCGGCGACAGCGCTGCGATCTACTGTTTGGAGGGGTCGATCGCGATCACCGGCGCGCTCGTCCAATGGATGCGGGACAACCTGAAGATGATCAAGGCCGCGCCGGAGGTGGAGGATCTGGCCAAGTCGGTGGAGGACAACGGCGGCCTGTACATCGTGCCCGCCTTCTCCGGGCTGTTCGCGCCGTACTGGAAGTCCAACGCGCGCGGCGTGTTCGCCGGGCTGACGCGCTTTGTCAACGCCGGGCACATCGCCCGGGCGACGCTGGAGGCCACCGCGTACCAGAGCCGGGAGATCGTCGAGGCGATGGCCCAGGACTCAGGCGTCACGCTGGACTCGCTCAAGGTCGACGGCGGCATGGTCGCCAACGAGCTGCTCATGCAGTTCCAGGCCGACCTGCTCGGCGTACCGGTCATCCGTCCGGAGGTCGCGGAGACGACCGCGCTCGGCGCCGCCTACGCCGCCGGTCTGGCCACTGGGTTCTGGGACAGCCAGGAGGACCTGCGTCAGAACTGGGCCGAAGACAAGCGCTGGGAGCCCCAGATGGATGCGGCCAAGCGCGACGAGTACTTCACCTACTGGAAGAAGGCGGTCACCCGCACGTTCGACTGGTTCGACGCGTAGATATACCCCACCCACCCAGGCGGGGCGGTCTCCTCGGCCGCCCCGCTCACCCACTCAGAGAGGTAGGCTCACGTCATGGTCACGCTGAGCACCGACGTCCTGGTGATCGGAGGTGGAGCCACCGGCGCCGGGGTGACGTGGGATGCGGCGCTCCGCGGCCTCGACGTCATCCTCGCCGACCGCCACGACCTCGCCCAGGGGACGAGCGGTCGCTTCCACGGCCTCCTGCACTCCGGCGGGCGCTACGCCGTCAAGGACCCGCGCGCGGCCGAGGAGTGCATTGCCGAGAACCGCATCCTCCGGCGGGTGGCGGCGGACTGCATCGACGACACCGGCGGACTGTTCGTCACCACGCCGTCGGACGACCCCGCCTACGCCGATCGCTTCATCGTCGGCTGCCGCGAAACCGGCGTCGACTGCGAGGAGATCAGCCCGGCCCAGGCGCTGCGCGAGGAGCCGCGGGTCGAGCCGCGGATCTCCCGCGCGTTCCGGGTTCCCGATGCCAGCATCGACGTCTGGAAGACGGTCTGGGCCCTCAGCCATGGCGCTCAGCAGCGCGGCGCCCGGATCCTGCCCTACCACGAGGCGGTCGCGATCCATCGCGACGGCGACGAGGTCACCGGGGCGCGGCTCCGGGATGCGCGCTCCGGCGACGAGATCGAGGTCCGGGCCCGGGTGACGGTCAACGCCACCGGCGCGTGGGCGGGCCGCATCGCCGATCTGGCCGGGATCGAGGGCGTCCGGGTCCTCCCCGGGCGGGGGATCATGATCGCCATGAACCACCGCCTGGTCAACACGGTCATCAACCGCTGCCAGATGCCGACCGACGGGGACATCATCGTTCCGATCCGCACCGTCAGCGTCATCGGAACGACCGACGAGCACACCGATGATCCCGACGATCACACCGTGCTCCGGGACGAGGTCGACGCCATGCTCGACGACGGGGAGAAGCTCGTCCCGGGGTTCCGCCAGGCGCGTGCGCTCCGCGTCTGGACCGGGGTCCGCCCGCTGTTCGAGGACGCCAAGGCCGACGAGACCGAGACCCGCGACGTCACCCGGGCCCACGCCCTGCTCGACCACGCCGAGCGTGACGGCGTCCGCCGGTTCATCACCATCACCGGCGGCAAGCTGACGACGTTCCGCCTCATGGCCGAGGAGACCGTCGACGCCGTCTGCCGCAACCTGGGCGAGAGCCGCCCGTGCTCGACGCACGCCGAGCCGCTCCCCGGATCCGAGTCCGGCGCCACGTATCGCCTCGGTGAGCGTCTCGCCCGCAAGGAGGCCAAGCTCGTCGACGAACAGATCATCTGCGAGTGTGAGCTCGTCTCGCGCGACCGGCTGGAGGACACGATCGCCCGCACCCGGACGTGCAATCTCGACGATATCCGCCGGCAGCTGCGGCTCGGCATGGGACCCTGCCAGGGCGGCTTCTGCATCTACCGCGCCACCGGGATCCTGCACGGGCTCGGCGGGCTGAGCGCCGCGCAGGCCGACGCGGCGCTCCTGGACTTCCTGCAGGAGCGGTGGAAGGGCGACTGGCCGGTTCTGTACGGCGACCAACTCCGCCAGGCCCGGCTGGACGACTGGATCTTTCAGGGAGTGCTGGACGTGGAGCACCTGCCGTCATGACGAGAGAGCTGCGCTTCGATGCCGTCGTGATCGGCGCCGGCACCGCCGGGCTGGTGGCGGGAACCCGGATGGCCCAACAGGGAGCCCGGGTGTGCGTGCTCGCCAAGGGGATCGGCTCCACCCACCTCTCGCCGGCGACGATCGACGTGCTGGGGTACGGCCCATCCCGCGTGGACGAACCCGGACCGGCGCTGGAGAAGCTGGTCTTGGCTCGTCATGATCACCCGTACGCCCAGATCGGCCGCCAGGTCGTCGATGACGCGCTGAGATGGTTCAGCGGCGTGGTCGCCGACGGGCCGCTGCCCGGCTACGGCTACGTCGGTGGCCTGGAGCGCAATCTCCGGCTGCCCACCGCCATCGGCGTGCTGCGGCCCTCGGCGATGGTGCCGGAGACGATGGCCGCCGGTGACGCGCCGGGCCTGGGTCGCTGTTGCATCGTGGGGACCGGCTCGCTGCGTGACTTCCACCCGGCCCTGTGCGCGGCCAACCTGCGCCGCGCCGGCATCGAGGCGCGTTCGGTCACGATCCCGCTCGAGTTCGAACGGGCCGACATGAACGCGCTGGGGATCGCGCGTCGGTTTGACGATCCGACCTGGCGGGCACGCTTCTGCGCCGAGCTCTCGCCCCTGCTGGGCGCCGACGATCATGTCGGCCTGCCGGCGGCGCTGGGCCTGCGCGATCCGCACGGCGTCCGCGCCGACCTCGAGCACCGCCTCGGCCGGCAGGTGTTCGAGATCCCGTCGCTGCCGCCGTCGGTGCCGGGGATGCGGATGTTCGAGATCCTCACCTCGGCACTGCGCGCCGACCGCGGCCGCCTGATCCTCGGCGCGGAGGTCATCGCGGTGGAGCGCGACGAGCACCGGGTGAACGCGGTCAGCACGCACGCAGCGGGGCACGACGCCCGCTACCGCGCCGACGCGTTCGTGCTCGCCACCGGCGGCTTCGCCTCCGGGGCGATCGAGCTCGACTCCCGCTGGGTCACCCACGAGCGGGTCCTGGGGCTGCCGCTCCACGGGGTTCCCGGGCCGGATGAGCCCCGCTTCGTGCCGACGTATCTCAGCGAGCAGCCGATCGCGCGGGTGGGGGTCGCCGTCGACACGGAGCTGCGGGCTCAGGGGACCGAGAACGTGTTCGTGGCGGGCGCCGCCCTCCCCGGCGCGATCCCGTGGCGCGAGGGCTCCGGAGAGGGGATCGCGTTGTCCAGTGGCTACCGGGTGGCCGACCTGATCGCCTCCGGGTCCAAGACGCCGGCGGAGGCCGCGGCATGAGCGACGGCGTGCTCCACGAACTGCTCCGCGGATCGCTCGACCACTGCGTGAAGTGCACGATCTGCGAGACGGCGTGCCCCGTCTCCAACGTGACCCCACTGTTTCCCGGGCCGAAGTACGCCGGTCCGCAATCCGAGCGCTTCCGCGTCGCCGACGAGCCGTCGGTCGAGTGGTCGGTCGACTACTGCAGCGGCTGCGGGATCTGCTCGATGGTCTGCCCGCAGGGGGTGAAGATCGCCGAGATCAACGCCCAGGCGCGCAACAAGCTCAAGCGCCAGAACGGCGTCCCCCTCCGCGATCGGATCATCACTCGCCCCACCTGGCTGGGGAGGGCCGCGACCCCGGTGGCGCCGATCGCCAACTTCATGTTGACGTTCCGCCCGCTACGCGTGCTCGCCGAGAAGCTGCTGGGGGTCCACCGTGACGCTCCGGCACCGAAGTTCGCCGGGCGCCGGTTCTCGCGCTGGATGCGCGGGCACGCGACGCCGCGCACGGGGCGGCGGATCGTCTACTTCCACGGCTGCGGCACCGAGTACTACGAGCCCTGGGAGGGCGAGAAGGTCGTCCAGGTGCTCGAGCACAACGGCTTCGAGGTGGTGGTCCCCAAGCAGGACTGCTGCGGCCTGCCGCTGCAGTCGAGCGGGCTGTTCGACGACGCTCGCCGGGTGGTGGTGCGCCTGGCCCGCAACCTGGCCCCGCACGTCGCCGACGACGACACGATCATCGTCGGCAACGCCACGAGCTGCACGCTGATGCTCAAGCGCGAGGCGCGGGAGATCCTCGGCCTGGAGGACGACCCGGACCTGCGGCGGGTGTCCGAGCGCACGTACGACATCTGCGAGCTGCTGCTGGAGATGCACGACCGGGGCGAGCTCAAGACGGATTTTGCGACGGTCAACGAGACCGTCGCCTATCACGCTCCGTGCCAGCAACAGGGACACTGGATCGGGAAGCCGGCGCTTGAGCTGCTCGCCCTCGTCCCCGGGCTGGAGGTCAAGGAGATGAACGCCCGCTGCTGCGGGATCGCCGGGACCTACGGGCTCAAGGTCGAGAAGTACGACGTCGCGATGAACGTCGGCCGGGAGCTGTTCGAGCAGGTCCAGGCGTCCGGCGCGTCGAGCGTCGCGTGCGACTCGGAGACCTGCCGCTGGCAGATCACCCAAGGGACGCAACGGCCGTCGGTCCATCCGATCGACTTCCTGCACCGCGCGTACGGGCTTGGCCGGGATGCTCCCATAACTCCCCCGTAGCCGGCGGTCAACGGGGTCAAAGGCTGGACGGACGCCCGCTGGTCGTGCACACGCTCGACCCCGGCGCCGACAAGCCGCTTCCGGCTCTGCCGATGCCGCCGGAGGCCCACCCGTTTCTCGGCTTCCGCGGCATCCGACTCGCTGTCTCGCCCTCCGGTTGCTGTGACATAGTGTCCCCACTGTGGAGGCGGGTACTCTGACCGTGTTGCGCTCATCTCGCGTGCTCGCTGTCGGCACAGGCGTGCGGATCGTCGTCTCGCCCGTGATCATGGCGCTGCTCCTTGGGCACACCTACACCTGGGCAGCGATCCTGTTCGCGGTGGCGGCGGCGACCGACTGGTTCGACGGCCGCCTCGCCCGCCGCTGGGACGTCGCCACCCGGCTCGGGTCGTTCCTGGACACCACCGCCGACAAACTGCTGGTCACGACCGCGCTCGTCGGCTTGGTCGCGGTCCACCGGGCCTCGCCCTGGATAGCGCTGATCATCATCGCCCGCGAGTTCACGATCCTCGGGCTGCGCGCCGCCGTCGCTGCCGTGGGCGCCCAGTTCTCCACGTCGATGCTCGGCAAGTGGAAGACGACCGTGCAGTTCGTCGCCATCATTCTCGCGATGCTGCGTCCCGAGGTCACGATCGCCGGCGCCGATCTGGACCAATGGGCGATGGTGGTGGCCGCCGTGGTCACGGCCTGGTCCGGAGCCGACTACCTCGCTCGCTCCTCCGCCGTCCTGGAGGGCTGAATATGCGGGTATTCGTCACCGGCGGGACGGGGGTGATCGGCCGAGCGCTCGTGGCCCGGCTGCAGGACCGCGGCGACGAGATCGTCGCGCTGGCGCGTTCCGAGGCGTCGGCGAAGGCACTCGGCGAGCGCGGTGTGCAGGTGGCCCGTGGGGACGTATACGACGAGCGGGCGCTGGCCGACGGCATGGCCGGATGCGCGCTGGCGTTCAACCTGGCCGGTGTGAACTCGCTCTGCGTCACCGACCCGGGCCCGATGAGCCGGGCCAATGTCGATGGCGCCGTCGCGGCGGTCCGGGCCGCCGCCCGCGCGGGCGTCCCCCGGCTCGTGCACACGTCATCGGCGGCCACCATCGGAGAGCCCGCTGGGACGATCGCCAACGAGTGGACCGGCCACCGCGGGTGGTATCTCTCGACCTACGAGCGCACGAAGACCGAGGGCGAGCGGGCGGCGCTGGCCGCGGCGCGTGACGTGGGCCAGGATCTTGTCTGCGTCAACCCGTCCTCGGTCCAGGGCCCGGGACGGGCCAGCGGCACCGGCCGCTTCCTGCTCGCGTTCCTCGACGGCCGGCTGAAGGTGTTCGTCAACACGAATGTGAGCATGGTCGACATCGCCGATTGCGTGGAGGGTCATCTGCTCGCCGCGGAGCGCGGCGCCGCCGGCGAGCGCTATCTCCTCAGCGGGATTCGCCTGACGATCACCGAGGCGTTGGCGCTGGCTGCCGAGGTGGCCGGCGTCGACCGCCGGCCGCGGCTCGTCCCCCGCGCGGTGGCGACCACCGCTGGGGCCGTGATCGAGACCGGCTCTCGTCTGCGCCGTCGCACCCCCCCCGTCTGTCGCGAGATGGTCCGCACGCTGCTGCACGGCCACCGTTACGATGGCTCCCGCGCCGAACGGGAGCTCGGCCTGCGGTACACCTCTCCCAGGGAGACGGTCCTCAGGACAGTGGAGTGGGCTCGCGCGGAGGGCCTGCTGCGCAACGTCTGACGGCGGCGGAGAAGCTCGCCGCGTGGCTGCACGGGGAGTGAGACGTCGCGCTGGCCATGGAGAGGTGATCGCGCGCGGCCAGGCCCGCCCTACACCCCGGCGCCCAGCACGCTCTCGGCCGCCGGCGGAACGGGCGCGCCAGCCTCGGCGACGTCGAGGGCGCGCACCCGTCGAAAGAGCAGCGGTGCGAACGTGACCGCGGCGCCCAGGATCCCGGCGGCGACGAGCGTGGTCCGGACTCCGACCGCAGCGCTGACCGGCCCGGTGAGCGCGTACGACACCGGAAGCAGGCCGATCGAGATCAGCCAGTCGAGGCTGGAGACGCGCCCCAGCAGAGCGGGCGGGACGTGGCGCTGCTTGGCCGTCGCCCAGGCGATCGTGCCCGCCGTCTCCAGCGTGTTGAACAGGACGCTGGCGAGCATCAGGCCCCAGAGCCCGGTCGCGAACCCGTAGCCGGCGACCGCCAGGGTGGCCAGGGTCCACACCACGTAGATGAACGTGATGGTGCGGCGCGGGAGCCCGCGCTGGCCGATCAACACGGCGCAGGCCAGCGAGCCCAGCCCGCCCGCGCCGAAGATCAGGCCGAGATCGCCGGCTCCGGCGCGCAGGCGGTTCTTGACGATGAACGGCAGGAGGACCTCGGTCGGTCCCATGAACAGCAGGTAGGCGACGGCGGCGCTCAGCAGCGTCGCCCACAGCCACGGGTGACTGCGCACGTAGCGCAGGCCGGCGCCGATCTCCCGCCGGACCGACTGGCCTGCGTCGCGGACGTGATCGCGCCGGGGCGACATCGCGACGAGCGTGGCCGCGGAGACGACGAACGACGCGGCGTCCAGGCCGAACGCCGGGCCGGTGCCGAGCAGCCCCACGAGCATGCCGCCGACCGCCGGTCCCGCAAGGCGAAGCGCGACCGGCCGGATCAGCTGGTCGAGCGAGTTGGCCTGCGCCAGCAGGTCGTCCGGCAGCAACTCCGGAACCAGGGCGTCGGAGGCGGGGTCGAAGAAGGCGGTGCACGCGCCGTAGATGACGGCGATCGCGATCAGCTCCGACAGCGCGAGCGCGCCGGCGAGCGCCAGCGCCGCAAGCGCCGCCAGGAGGACCGCCCGGATGCTGTCGGCGACGAGCATGACCCGCCGCCGGTCGTAGCGGTCGCTGACGGCGCCGCCGATCAGCAGGCACGTGATCGTGGGGATGGTCATCGCTATCCCCACTCCGGCCAGCGCCGTGGGCGCATCCGATAGGGCGTACACCTGCCAGGCGAGCGTGACGAGGAACAACCCGTCGCCGAGCAGCGAGATCGACATCCCGCCGACGAGGAGCCGGTAATCGCGGTGGGCGAGCGGCGCCAGCAGACGAACGCGACTGAAGCCCCCGCCACGGTCCAGCCCCTCGTAGCTGTGGTGCATCGGCTCAGGCGCCGGCCGGCAGCACCGTCTCGCCGGTCTCGCCCGCGTGCTCGCGCAGGTAGCCCAGCAGCTGGTCCGGCGCCATCGGCCGGGCGAAGAAGAAGCCCTGACCGGTCTCGCAGCCGAGGTCGCGCAACGTGGCCGACTGCTCCGGGAACTCAATCCCCTCGGCGACGACCTCCAGCGCGAACGTCTCGCCGAGCCCCAGCACCGCGGAGGCGAGCCCGGATGTGACCGGGGACGCGCCCGCGGCCAGCAGCGAGCGGTCCATCTTGAGGACGTTGAGCGGGAACAGGCTCAGGTAGCTCAGCGACGAATAGCCGGTGCCGAAGTCGTCCATCGCCAGGCGCACCCCCAGGTCGCGGAGCTCGCACAGCTTCGCGACCGCCAGCTCGGTGTCGGTCATCATGACCGACTCGGTGATCTCGAGCGTCAACGCGCTGGGCTCCAGGTCGGCCTCGGCCAGGGCCGCGGCGACGTCACCGACGATGTCGGAGCCGAACAGCTGCTTGACCGACAGGTTGATGCCGACGGTCGGCAGCACCGGCCCCGTCATCGCGTCTCGGAGGACCTTGGCCTGGCGGCACCCCTCCCGCAGCACCCACAGGCCGATCGGCACGATCAGCCCGCTCTCCTCGGCGAAGGGGATGAAGTCCAGCGGGGGCACGAGCCCGCGTGTGGGATGATGCCACCGCAGCAGCGCCTCGACGCCCGTGATCACTCCATCCTGGAGCCGGACGAGCGGCTGGTAGTGCAGCTCGAACTCGGACTGGGCCAGCGCCCGCTCCAGGTCGGCCCGCAGCTCCAGGCGGGCCACGACCTGCTCGTGCATGGCCGGCTCAAAGATCCGGTAGCCGCCCTTGCCGTCGGCCTTGGCGATGTACATCGCCGCGTCGGCATTGCGAATCAGCTCGTCGGCGTCGGTCGGCTTGCCGGGCTCGGCGACGGAGATGCCGAGGCTGGCTCGGATCGTCAGGAGGTTGTGGTCGAGCTCGATGGGGCGGCCGAGCGACTCCAGGACCCGCTCGGCGGTCTCGGCGGCGTGCTGGAGGTCGTGGACGTCCTCGAGCAGGATCGCGAACTCGTCGCCGCCGAAGCGCGCCGCGGTGTCGGCCGCCCGGACGCTGCCGGAGATGCGCTGGGCCACCTCCATCAGCACGCGGTCGCCGGCGGCGTGTCCGAGGCTGTCGTTGACGGTCTTGAAGTCGTCGAGATCGACGAACAGCACCGCCATGCCGACGCCCTCGCGCAGCGTCCGAGCGACGGCGTGACGCGCGCGCTCGTTGAACAGCGCGCGGTTGGCCAGGTGGGTGACCGGATCGTGGAACGCCTGGTGGGCGAGCTGCTCCTCGAACTTCTTGCGCTCCGACACGTCGCGGCCGTTGAGCACGATCCCGCCGACGACCGGATCCATGAGCAGGTCGGTGTGGAGGATCTCGTAGTGGCGGAGGTTGCCCTGCTTGTCCCGGAGCAGGCACTCGATCACCTCCGGCCGCCCGCTCGCGCCGGCACCGTCGGTCAGCCGCCGCAGCAACCGCCCCTGCTCGTCTGGATGCAGCAGCTCCTCGAACGAGCGCCCCGTCACCTCTTCGGCCGTGTACCCCAGCACCCGCTCGATCGACGGGCTCTGATACAGGATCGTGCTGTCGGCGGCGAGGACCGTGATCAGGTCGCTCGAGTTCTGCACGAGGGTCGAGAACCGCGCCTCGGAGGCCTGGCGATGGACCTCCTCCGCCAGCTCGGCGCTGCCCAGGGCAAGCGCCACCTGGTGCGCGAGCGTCCGCAGCGCCAGGCGGGTCTCCTCCTCGCCGACGGGCGTTCCGGAGATGACGAGGATGAGCCCGGGCCTGGCCGCGCTCCCCGGCCGCAGCTCGAGGCACATGACGGGGTCATCGCTCGGCGTCAGGCGCAGCTCCTCGCGCGCGTACACCGGAAGCCTGGACACCACGACCGCGTGCCGGTCCTCCAGGAACGCCGAGACCTCGCTGGGGATCGTCCAATCGCCGAGCGCGCCGCGATCGTCGATTGCCACGACAGCGGCGTGATCGCCCTCGAGCCGGCACAGTCGCGTCTCGATCTTCTCGTCGCCGAAGTCCGCGACCGCCTGCAGCGTGGCGATCACGATCTCGCGCGGAGCGGTGGCGGCGACGAGCAGACCGCCGGCGGCCGAGAGCGCCCGCTCACGTGCGGCGGCGCGTTCGCGCTGGCGCACGATCCCCGCCATCCGCGCCATCACCAGGCAGAACAGGACGAGCGACGTGCCGATCACGAACAGCAGGTCCCAGTTGTGCAGCGGGACGACCTTGAAGAGCTCGAACACCGGTGCGATCAGCGTGGCGGCGGCGAGGAGCGCAAGGCGGAGCGCGGTCAGCCGGGGCTGGCGATCGGACTCGACTTCGGACACTTCCCGCATCGAGGGATGCAGGGCCGCCGCGCCCCAGAACAGGTAGAAGCACATCCACCCGGCGTCGAGCCACAGTTGGTGGGTGAACGCGTTGTGGAGCGTCAGCCAGCCGTAGACATCGTCGGTGAGGAGCATCGAGACGATCCCGCCGATCAGCAGGTAGAACGCCGGCTGACGCTTGCCGCCGTCAACGGCGAGCCGGATCCCCGCCGCCAGCAGAAGGATGTCGCCCAGCGGATAGGCGATCGAGACCAGCTTGGGCAGCGGCGCGAGCGTCTGGTCGTGGACATACGGCGCGATCAGCACCATCCCGGACAGGAGCGCCAGCCCGAGCGTCATGATCAGGGCGTCGAGCGCGCCCGGACCGTCCGCCTGCTGATTGCGCCGGCGGACGAGCGCCATGATCCCCACCATCAGGACCGGATACATGGCCAGGTAGACCGCGTCGCCCCAGGACGGGAAGGGGACGGTGACGTTGAAGAGGATCCGGATGCTGTACGTGTAGACGTCGCCGATCCAGTAGAGGACGAGTCCGACGACGAGCAGCCACCAGGCGAGGCGCGCGCGGGGGCGGTACATGCGGATGCCGGCCATCGCGCCGACGATCCCGTACAGCCCCACCCCGTTGATGACCGGGGCGCTGCCCTTCAGCGGCGGGACGAGCACGTACAGCGCGCAGACGAACACGCCGAACGCGAAGAAGACCCACCACAGTCGGCGGCGATCGAGCAGGGCGGCAATCGGAGGAGCGCTCATCATGTTCGCGTTAGTCGGCAGACTGGTCTCGGAGCTTGAAGCGCTCGGCGACTTCGCCCAGAACGACCAACAAGTGGTCGATTTGCTCGTCCGTGTTGGCAGCGGTCAGCTGCAGGCGGAATCCGACCTCGTCACGCGGCACGAGCGGGTAGGCGGCCATCGTCGTGTAGATGCCACGGTCAAAGAGCATGTCGCCGACGGCGCCGATGCTGTCGGCCTCGGCGAGGGGGATCTCGATGATGGGAAACCCGGAGCGGTTCGGCGTCTCGATCCCCAGCTCGTGGATCCGATCCAGCACGCGCGCGGTGAGGCGGCTGAGCTTGGCCCGCAGGTCCTCTCCGCGCAGCTCGTTGACCCGCAGGCCCTCGAGCGTCGTCGCCAGCGAGGCCACCGGCGAGGGGCCGGAATACAGGTACGGCGGCGCGGCCGTCTTGAGCACGCGCTTGACCGCCGAGGGGCAGGCGATGAACGCCAGCAGCGACGAGTACGCCTTGGAGAACCCGCCGACGAGGATGATGTTCTCGTAGGTCTCGCCGACATGACGGACGATGCTGTTGCCCCGGAGGCCGTAGGCGCTCGTCTCGATCGGCGAGCGTTCGCCGATGACGCCGAAACCGTGCGCGTCGTCGACGTAGAGCAGGGCGTCGTGCTCGCGGGCGAGCGCCGCGAAGGCGCCGAGGTCCGGCGCGTTCCCGGTCATGCTGTTGACGCCGTCGATGCAGATCATCCCGGGCCGGCGCCAGTCGTCCTTCCGCAGCAGCGTCGCGAGCTCGTCGAGATCCTCGTGAGCGAAGCGCTCGACGGCCGCGCCGCGCGCCTGAGCGATCGCACACCCGTCGTACACGGTCTTGTGGGCGCGCCGGTCCAAGAAGAGCGTCCCGCCGCCGGCCAGCACCGGGATCACCGACATGTGGATGTGGGTGATCGTCGGCAGCACCAGGCTGTCCTCCGAGCCCAGCAGGCCGGTCAGCCGCGTCTCGATCTCCTCGTACAGCACCGGGCTGCCGAGCAGGCGCGACCAGCTGGGGTGCGTTCCCCACCGGGCCAGGTACTCCGGGACCGCCTCGATGATCTCGTCGTCGAGGTCGAGACCAAGGTAGTTACAGGAGGCGTAATCGGTCAGCCACTGGTCGCCGATCCGGATGTCCCGTCCATCGATCTCCTCGATGACGGCATCGACCATCCGGTGGCTGTACTGCAGCCGAGCCAGGTCCTCGGTCGAGGTGATCCACCGCTCCAGCCAGCGGTCGTGACGGCGGTGACCCCAGCCAAGCGTCTGCCGGGGATCGGCGGGCGCGGGCGTGGGCGACTGCTCGCTCGGGCGGTGACCGGGCGATTGTGGGAGAAGAGCATCTGAGCGCGACATCAGTCGCGTTATCGGTCCGGGTGTCCCAGACCTGTAGCGGTTGATGCCGCGAGGCGGCGGCTGGCTCAGTCGCCGGCGGCGAGCGCGATCGCGCCGAGCACTCCCGCCCGGTCGCCCAGACCCGGCGGCACCAGGTACTCAGCCACCCGGCCGCCGAGCAGCGGCGTGTCGAGATAGCCGGCGACGAGCTCACGCAGCCGCTGCCGAACGGCGGACAGCAGCCCCTCCCGCTCCATCACCCCGCCGCCGACGATCACCCGGTGTGGGGACACCACGGAGACGATGCTGAGGATTCCAAGCGCCAGATAATCGGCCTCCAGCGCCCAGGCCGGGTGATCGTCGGCGAGCTCCGGCGGAGAGGCGCCCCACCGCGCGGCAATCGCGCCGCCGGCCGCCAGCCCCTCCCAACAGTCACCGTGCACCGGGCACGTACCGTCGAACGGGTCGCGCCGGCGGTCGTGCGGGACCCGGAGATGCCCTGGCTCCGGATGAATCAGCCCGTGGAGCGGCCGGCCGTCGATGATGATCCCGGCGCCGATCCCGGTGCCGACCGTCAGGTAACAGAGACTGGCGACATCCTGTCCGGCTCCCCACCGGTGCTCACCCACCGCGGCGGCGTTGACGTCGGTGTCGAACCGCACCGGGACGCGGAGCCGGTCGCGGATCACGCTCGCCACCGCCGTGTGCGCCCAGCCCGGCTTGGGGGTTGTCGTCACCTGACCCCAGGTTGGCGAGTCCTCGTCCAGGTCCAGGGGCCCAAAGGCGCCGACGCCGATCGCTCGCGGGCGGGGGCGATCGGAGAAGAACGCCACTATCCGGTCGAGCGTCTCGGCGGGCTCGCCGGTGGGAAACGTCTCCTCGGCGACGATGTCGTCAGGCCCGGTGCCGAGCGCGCAGACGCACCACGTGCCGCCCGTCTCAACGCCGCCGTAGATCTCACTCATCTCGCGTAGTGTCTCGATTCGAGACGTTCCTGGGGCCGCAGACGATGCGGAGAGAGAGGCGCGTCATGGACGGCCCACGCCCGGATTCAGCCCGTCGCCAGCCGCCCATCCCTCGTTCGTTGCCAGACGAGTCGTCCGCAGGCCGCGACCGGACGCGAAACGACAAAACGGCGCAACGAAGGGAGGGTGACCGGCTGTCCGAGGGCGTTGCACCGGATCCGCCGTGCGATTCGCGCAAGTCGGCTCTCCAGTTCGCTCCCCCGCGTCGTCAGCAGTGACGGTGCGCGTCCGGGAGGGGGTTTGGGGGATTACTCGTGTATAGGACGCATGAGCCCCCAAAGCCTGTGGGCAGGCGGACGTGTGACCGGGCCCAGCCGGGGCCGGGGTGATTTGGCGCGTGAGGCACGGCCCGCGCCCGGATTCAGCCTGCCGCCGGCCGCCCATCCCTCCTTCGATGCCAGTCGTTCGGCCACCGGCACCGCTCCGACCCGCTCCGACCCGGGCCCGCCCACGGCCGCAGCAACTCAGTCTGAGCTCGCTGCCCACCGCGAACCGTTCACTCCCGCGCCAGCAGGCGACGCTCTGACACCAGCCGCTCGTCGAGCGTGCGATAGCCGAGCGAGTCGAAGACGACGGTGATCTTGCCTCCCTCCACCCGGCCGACCGTCCCCGGCCCCCACTCGCCATGCCTGACCCGGTCGCCGGCGGCGAACTCGGATCGCTCCACGTCGCCCTCCACCAGGCCCCGGTCGCAGTTGTCGCAGTTGCCGCACGGCGGGGTGAAGTCTTCGCCGAAGTAGCCGAGGATGAACGCCCGCCGGCAGCCGCGGCGCTCGGCGTAGGCCCGCATCATCTCGACGCGCGAGAGCTCGAACGCGTGACGCGCCCGCGCCCGTTTGGCCGCCTCGTCGACGGCGCCCTCCATCTCGCCGGTCCCAACTGTCGCCTGCAGCCGGCCGTCGTCGCGCACCTCGACGGCCCCGGCCTCCTCCAGCCCGTGGACGATCGTCAGCAGCCGCGTCCGGGAGATCGACGCCGCCGCCAGGACGTCGGCGGGATCCACCGGCCGCTGGGCGACGGCGAGCAGCTGGGCCACGCGGGCGATGGTGTCGCGGTCGCCAGCGCCCCCGGCGAAGAAGCGGCGGAGGCCGAGGTCCTCCTCGCGGTAGAACAGCCGCGTCCGGGCGGGCTCGCCGTCGCGGCCGGACCGTCCCAGCTCCTGGTAGTAGTTGTCCACCGACTCGCTGATCTGCTCGTGAAACACCCAGCGCACGTTGGACTTGTCGACTCCCATGCCGAACGCGATCGTCGCCACGACCACGTCGCACCCCTGGTCGTGCATGAACGCGTCCTGGACCTCCCGGCGGCGCTTTGCGCCCAGGCCGGCGTGGTAGGCGCGGGCGCGCACGCCGGCGTCCATCAGGTCGTCGGTCAGCTCCTGGCTGACGCGGTGGGTGGCGACGTACACGATCCCCGGAGGTTCGGCTTCGACGACCGCCGCGATGAGGGCCCGGCGCTTGTGATCTGCGTCATAGAAGCGGTCCACCGCGAGGTGGATGTTCGGCCGGTCGAAGCCGCGGACGATGACGTCCGGATCGTCGAGGCGCAGGACCGAGACGATGTCCTTGCGGACGGGCGGGGCGGCGGTTGCCGTCAGCGCCAGCACCGGGGGCCGCCCCACCGCCTGGATCGCCACATCGAGCTCCAGGTAGTCAGGACGGAAGTCGTGGCCCCACTCGGAGACGCAGTGTGCCTCGTCGACGACGAACACCGACGGCCGCGCCTCGCGCAATTCAGTCAGCACGTCCTCGCGGGTCAGCTGCTCCGGCGCCAGCAGCAGGAAGGTGGCCTCCCCTCCCTCCGCCTTCTCCAGGGCCCGGCGGCGCGCGCTCGCACCGAGCGTCGAGTTGAGCATCACCGCCCGGTCGCCCTCGATCGATTCCACCTGGTCGCGCTGGAGCGCGATCAGCGGCGATACCACGATCGACGGCCCGTCGGAGATGAGGCCGGCGAGCTCGTAGATGGCGGTCTTGCCGGAGCCGGTCGCCATCACGCACAGCGTGTCGTGCCCGGCCAGCACCGACTCGACCCCCTCGAGCTGTCCCGGGCGCAGCCGCTCGAACCCCAGTTGCTCGCGTGCCACGCGCCGGATCCGGTCGGCCGGTGACGCCATCGCCTAATTCAGCCTGGTCTCGTCGAGGTCGATGTCCCGCTGGATCCCGGCCAGCACCTGGGCGGGCACCTCGCGCTGGTCGCGCAGCTCGGCCAGAGCCTGGCGCTCGGCGCTGATCACCTCCCGCCGGAGGCGGTGCACAGCCGTCTCGAGGTCGGCCCCATCGGCGTCGTCGCCGGGTCCGGCGCCGTCTCGCCGGCGCTGGGCGTCGAGGCGGTCCATCCTCAGCTCCAGGATCGCGCGCAGGCGCTCGATGGTATCCCGCGGCACGCCGGCCTCCGGCGCCAGCTCGTCCAGGCGCGCGAGGCCGGCCTGCACGACCCGGGTCCGAGCGTCGAGATCGAGCCGGCGCAGCTCATCCTCGCCGGCGAGCCCCAGGCGTCGCACCAGCGACTCGAGCGTGAGGCTGGGGAGCACGAGCGTGCCGATCACGACGATGTAGACGAGGAAGATGACCTGGTCTCGCGCCGCGAACGGGTGGTGGGAGACGACGAGCGGAATCGAGAGCGCGCCCGCTAGGGAGAGGGCGCCGCGCATCCCGCTGAAGCCGAGCACCGTCAGCTCTCGGCCGGAGAGCGGCTCGCCCGCGGCGCTCGCGAGCCGATGGGCTCCCGGGAGCCGCTCCACGACGGCGGCGACCGTCCGCCCAACGGCCGGCGGCATGACCCGCAGGGCTCCCATCCACGCGGCGCGGACCGCGAACACCACCACGACGAGCACCACCCCGTCGGCGATGCCGGTCCCAAGGCTCCCGCGCAGGCCGGAGACGATCGACGGGAGCTGGAGCCCGATGAGCAGGAACAGCACCGACTCGAGCACGAACGTCAATGCGTCCCAGAACGGCTCGGTGCCGGCGGAGCTGATGTCCTCGGCGTACCGGCCGGCGTACAGCCCGGCGGTCACGGCGGCGAGCACGCCGGACCAGCCGATCGCGTACGCGGCCACGTAGGACCCGAACGCCGCGAGCATGCCGAGCACGATCTCCAGCGACGGCTCGTCGAGACGCCGGCGGATGTGGACCAGGGTCCACCCCACCACCAGCCCCACCGCCGCGCCCCCCACCGAGATGGCGATGAAGCGCAGGACGCCGGAGCCGATCGAGATCCCGCCGCCCGCGGCGACGACCGCGACCTGGAACGCGGCGAGGCCGGTGCCGTCGTTGATCAGCGACTCGCCCTCCAGGATCGCCATGATCCGCTCCGGCGCGCCCACATGCCGCATCACCGCGCTGGCCGAGACCGGGTCGGTCGGCGCGGCGAGGGCGCCGAGCACGAACGCGCTGACCCAGGGCAGGCCCGCCACCACGCGTCCCGCTGCCGCCACCACCAGGACCGTGAGGAGCACGAGTCCGGTGGCCAGCGTCAGGATGTGGACGATGCTGGGCCGCAGGTCGTAGCTCGCCGCCTGAAACGCCGAGGCGTAGACGAGCGGGGGCAGGAAGCCGAGCAGGACCAGCTGCGGGTTGAGGCGGACCGTGGGGATCCCCGGGATCAGGCCGAGCACCAGACCGCCGAGCACGAGCACGGCCGCGTACGGCAGTCCGGCACGGCGAGCGATCGCCGCGAGCAGCGCCACTCCCGCGAGCAGCCCGATGACGATCTCGGCCTCCTTCATCAGGAGTCAGGCCACACCCAAAGGCCGAGGCGTGCAGCCGGCGGAACTAGAGATCCGGCCAGAGGGCGCCGTCGGCCACCGCCCCCTGCTCAATCTGCTCGAGCGTCTCATCCGTGCGCCGGTCGGCGACCATCGCGTCGAGCGCCTCGCCGATCGTCGGTGCCCACACCCGTCGCATCACCGCCGGACGGCCGCTCTCGTCTCGCAGCTCGGTCCAGTCGAGCGCCACGTGCGCGCGGCGCCCGTGCTCGTCCTCCTCGCCGGCGGCGAACATCGTGATCTGAGCGCGCCATCCGTAGGGGCACAGCTCGCTCATCATCGCCCGGGCGCGCATCTCGGCACTCGCGGCCGCGCGCACGCGCCGCCGGCGCCCGCGCCAGGTGCGCACGGCGCCGCGGGAGCTGGAGATCGCCAGGCCGAGCAGCGGAACGGCGATGGCCCCAACGCAAATGACGAATGCCACCAAGATCAGCGGGCCGATCAGGCTCACCTGCCCGGGATGGAACCTCAATCCACCGAACTGAACCGCATTGGTCAGCACGGATCTCAAGGTACTCCGTGCGACGTCGTCGTCAAGCTCCGGGCAGGCAAATGAACGAGTGCGATCAGCCGCGACCGCGGGAGACCGTCAGCAGCGCCGCGCTGCCGGCGGGGAGGGTCACGGAATACCCGCCGGCACGGGCTGTCACCGCCTGCGGCTGGGGGGCGGACAGGACCCCCGTCGCCGTGTCTGAGCCGAAGCTCGCACCCCCCAGGCTGATGCCGGCGGTGGCGTAGGCGCTCCGGGCCGCGAGTCGCTCGATCGCCCCCGGGCCGACCGCGCCGGCCACCCGGATCTGAGTCTGCGCGGAGCTCCGCAGGCTGTCGTTGATCAGCACGATGCGGACCCGGTGGTCCGGGCCGAGCGTCGCCCACGCTCGGAGCTGAGCCTGACTCCCGGAGGCGATCCGCAGCAGGCGAGCTCCCGCCGGGGCCGCCTGGGCGAACATCAGCGCCCCGTAGTACAGCGGGTGCACCGTTCCCTGCCACTGGCCGCCGGACCGTGAGAAATCGAACAGGCCGTTCGCCGAATTGGGGTAATCGTGGAGGTTGACGCCGTCGATGCCCTGGGAGGCGATCTGAAACAGCCCGTCGATCAGCCACAGAGCCGACGCGAGCGTGTTGCTGACGCCGGCACGCCCGTTGCAGCTGATGGAGCCCATCTCGTCGACCCGGAACGTGCCGCCGTTGCGATGCACGAGCGAGACGTACGGCCCCAGGCCGGCAGCGAGGTCACGCGAGTTCACGCTGTTGAGCAGGTGCGGGACCGACGGATACTGAAGCGACGCGGGATCGGCGATGCACTGGTTGAGTCCATAGGCATGGGACGTCAGCATCCTGACCTGCGAGCGGGGCGATACGAATTGGCTGAACGTGCCCATCCACGGCCCGCTCCCCGTCTCCGGGCCCGCGACCGGCAGCTGCGGGAGCACCTTCAGCGTCCGCGAGAACTCCTGGGCGAAGTTCTGCGGGCCGTACGTCGGACGCCGGGAGTACACCGGGGTTCCGGCCTTGCTGTACCACGCGATCGGCTTGCCGTTGAGCGTCCGGTACCAGGGCATGATCGGGTACAGGTCCGGCTCGTTGCCGAGCTCGAGCGCGTCGATGTTGGCGGGCCCAACGCCCGCGAGCAGCTCGGAGCCCTCCACCTGCGAGATCCGCGTCCGGTTGGCCTCGAGGTTGACGCCGAGGATGAGCCTTGCGTTCGTCGCCGCTATCAGGCTTCGCGCCGCCGCCGTCCAGCCCGGCCACAGGCCGTAGGTGACACCGTACGGACGCTTCATCCCTGGGACCGGCCACCACGTCCGGTCGGTGCTCTGCCCGCCGACGCGAATGATCGGCCGCCCGCTCGGATCCAGATTGCGCAGCAGCTGCGCGAAGACGGGATCGGCCGATGCGGGCGTCGCCCCGGCGAGTTGCGGGATCGTGTTGTACTCGAGGGCGAGCCCCAGGAAGTTGGACGCGATCGGCCGCCCGGTGGTTGCTGAGCCGACGGACATCCGGAACGAGTAGGCCTGTGCCCGCGCGCTGAGGCATGCCGCCGCGAACAGCACCAGCGCGCCGACCACCGCCACCGATCGACGCAGCTGCAGACCCACGACCGGGCATTATTCCGGCTCGCCGCACGGGATGCGGCAACGCCGCACCGCGTGGGCCGATTGCGTCCAAGCGTTCATGCACAATCAGCACCGGGTATGGCGGTGCCTGTGACGGAGACAGCGGTCAAGGGGCCGGCACGCGCCGGTGGCGGCCCGGTCGTGGAGATGACGATCGGGCTGGCCCTGATCCTCTCGGCCGGCGGCTACGGCTGGGTGATGAACGCCAACGACTACTCGCGGTATCTGCCGCCGGACGCGAGTCGCAGCCGGCTCGTCATCTCGGTGGCGCTCGGCGGCTACGTCGCGTCGACGCTGCTCAGCCTCCTCGGCGCCGCCGTGGCGACCGCGGTGACCTCGGCGACGGATCCCATCTCCGGGCTCCCGCACGCGTTCCCCGGCTGGTTCCTGATCCCGTACCTGATGTTCGTCGTCGTCCAGCTGTTTGCGATCAACAGCGTCGACCTGTACTCCTCAGGCCTGACCCTCCAGGCGATCATCCCCAAGATCCGGCGCTGGCAGACGGTCCTGATCGACACGGTTGTGGCCGGCGCGCTCACCGCCATCACCGTCTTCTCGGCCTCGTTCAACACGTTCATCACGGACTTCCTGCTGTTCATGATCGTCTGGATCGCGCCATGGGTGGCGATCTTCCTCGTCGACTGGCACCTGCGCCGGGGGCGCTATGACTCGCCGTCGCTGCTCAGCGGGCCGTGTGATGAGCGCGGAGATCCTGTGCATCATCGAGATCCCCTCCGTCACCGCCTACGGGTTCGTGCCGGAGACGCTGGGAGCGGACGGCACGGACCCGCTCGGCGTCATCGTCGCCGTCTCGCAGCCGACCCTCCCGGGCGGCGCGGTGAGCGCCAGACCGGTGGCCGTGATCGAGATCTCCGATCAGGGCGAGCGCGAGCCGAAGGTCCTGTGCGTCGCGTGCGGTGATCCGAACTGGCGGCACGTCGCCGGCCTCGACGACCTGCCGGATCAGCTCGTCGATGAGGTGGCCGACTTCATCGTGGGCCACCTGCGGCTCCAGGGCCGCGAGGTCGAGGTGGTCGGCTGGTCATCGTACGAGGACGCCAAGCGGGTGATCCGGGAAGCCCAGGAGCGGTTTCGCGAGAATCACCCGGGTGCGACGCCTCTCCCTTGACACACTCCCGGCGCTTGCGCCGGAGATGCGGCCGCGTGTCGATCCGGGTTCGCTGCCGGTCGGCATCGTGCATCTCGGCATCGGCGCCTTTCACCGCGCCCACCAGGCGGTCTTCACCGAGGACGCCGTCGCCGCCGCCGGCGGCCCGTGGGGCATCTGCGGCGTCACCCAGCGGGGACCGAGCGTCGTCGAGCAGCTCTCACCCCAGGATGGGCTCTACACGGTCGCAGCGCGCAGCGGCGGCGGAGAGAGCCTGCGCGTCGTGGGGGCGGTGCGGGAGCTGCGCTGGGCGCAGGCCGACCCTGAGGGCCTGTCGGACCGCATCGCGGCGCCCTCCACCCACGTGATCACCCTCACGGTGACCGAGAAGGGGTACCACCACGATCCGGCGACCGGGCGGCTGCGGCTGCAGGACGCCGACATCTCAGCGGATCTCGCCGACCACGGCAGCCGGACCGTGATCGGCCAGCTCGCAGCCGGCCTCGAACGCCGGCGGCGCCGGACGGGGGCTCCCGTGACGGTCGTCTCCTGCGACAACCTCCCGTCAAACGGCCGGCTGCTGAGCGGCCTGGTCGGTGAGTTTGCCGCTCACCTCGACGGCGGCGATGCGCTGCTGAGCTGGATCGAGGATCACGTCCGCTTCCCGTCGACGATGGTGGACCGGATCGTCCCGGCCACGAGGGCCGGGGACCGAGAGCGAGTCGCGGCCGCGCTGCACCTCGCCGACGAGGGCGTCGTGGTGACCGAGCCGTTTGCGCAGTGGGTGATCGAGGACGACTTCGCCGCCCCGCGCCCGGCCTGGGAGCGCGCCGGCGCGATCCTCACCGCCGACGCGGCGCCGTACGAGCAGATCAAGCTGCGCCTCCTCAACGGCAGCCACTCGACGATCGCCTACCTCGGAGCGCTCGCCGGCTATGAGCTGATCGCCGACGCCGTCGCGCCCGGGACGCCGTTCGCGCCGCTGATCCGCGGGCTCATGGCCGACGATGTGGCACCCACGCTGCGGGTCCCGGCGGGCTTTGACCTCGCCGCCTACCAGGACCAGGTCGTGGAGCGCTTCGCCAATCCCGCGCTGCGCTACCGGACGCTCCAGGTCGCATCCGACGGCAGTCAGAAGCTGCCCCAGCGCCTGCTCGCAACCGCTCTCGACCGCCGCCGGACCGGTGCGTTGCCCGGGCTCGCCGCGCTGGCGGTCGCCGCCTGGATGCACTTCGTCAGCGTCCGGCGGACCGACGACGGCCATGAGCTGCCGGTCGACGATCCCCTCGCCGACGCGATCGCGCGTCAGCTGGGGGACCGCTCGGCGCCGGCGGACGTCGTCGACCGGCTGCTGGCGCTGGACGAGATCTTCACCCCGGAGCTCGCCACCGACCGAGTCTGGCGCGATCTCCTGGTTGAGCGGCTGACGATGCTCGCCCGGGACGGCGCCGCCGAGACGGCCCTGCGGCTCAGTCGACAGGCTGGGGCGCGGCCTTGAGCAGGTTGGCCTCGACGCGCGCCAGGTGCACCTGCATGACGCGGACCGCCTCGTCGGCCTCCCGGGCACAGAGCGCCTCGACCAGTTGCACGTGGTCGGCCTGATAGGCGTCCCGGCGTTCGCGTGAGTCGTTGCGCAACTTGAGATTGCCCCAGATCTCACCCTTGCGGGCTCGCTCGACGACGTCGTACATCGCCAGCAGCAGCTGATTGCGGCTGGCCACGACGATCGCGTGGTGCAGGGCGAAGTCCCACACCTCGAACTCGGCCGCGTTCTCGGCCCCCGCGCCGCCCGCCAGGCACCGTCGCATCTCGTCGAAGTCCCGCTGTGTCGCCCAGGCGACGACCAGCGGCAGCACCTGCGGCTCGATCAGGCGGCGTGCCGCCATCACGTCGGCCGGCCCCACCTCGGTGACGTCGCGCAGCGCCCCGTCCCCTCCTGCCCCGGCCGCCGGCGGGCCGGGGGCTCTGAGGAACGTACCCCGGCCGACCTCGCGAGAGATCCTGCCCTCCGCCTCCAGCACCGCGAGGGCGTGGCGGACGACAGTCCGCGTGACCCCGAACTCGGTGGCCAGGCTCCGCTCGGTGGGCAGCCTCCCCGCCGGCGCGAACGTCGGGTCCTCGCAGCGGGCGAGGATGAGCTGAGCCAGCTGACGGCCGTAGACCGGTGGCTGGGGTTGAGCGGGAGAAGGCGAGACCGCCATGGCGCTGGGGATGGGTTGACTAAAAGGACGGTGAACGGGGGGGCGAAAGCCATTAAACCGGAGATGGGAAGGGAACTGCAACCAATCAGACCTTCGACGCGTTCACGAAGTCCTAATCAACGCAATTTGACTTGAATTACGGGCTTGTGTACGTTCCAACCAATCCGACACATCGGACCGAATCCCGGTTCGACTGCCTGATTTCAAGAGGGAAGGAGACCCATCAGTCGTGCGACTTGCGACCGTGATCACGGACGGAGGATTGCGCCTGCATGTTCGCGGGCGCAGTGGCTACGTTGACGTGGCCAATGCCACCGGGGACGACCGGCTCTCGGACCTGACCGCCGTGCTGTCCGGCGGACCGGAGGTCCTCGAGCTCGTGCAACGCGCGGCCGAGGAGGAAGGCCGTGAGCTGACCGAGGCCGAGTATGGCCCCGCGGTTCCGTCACCCCGCCGCATCCTGTGCTTCGGCGTCAACTACGTCGAGCACGCGCTCGAGGGCGGCCGTCCTCCGACCAAGTGGCCGGAGGTCTTCGTCCGCGGCGCCGAGTCCGTCGCCGCGCCGTACGGGGAGCTGGTCAAGCCGGATCTCACCTCGCGGTTCGACTTCGAGGGAGAGCTCGGACTCGTCGTCGGGCGGGGCGGGCGCTACATCTCTGCCCGGGATGCCCTCTCGGCGATCATCGGCTACACGATCGTGATGGACGGGACGGCCCGCGAGTGGCAGCGAGCCTCGACCCAGTGGACTCCGGGCAAGAACTTCGACGGCACGATGCCGATCGGCCCGGAGGTCGTGACCACCGACGAGCTCGACGCCGCCGACGTCCGGCTGACGACGACGCTCAACGGTGAGGTCATGCAGTCGGCGAGCACGGCCCAGATGATCTTCGACATTCCGCGCTGCATCGAGTACGTCTCATCGTTCACCACGCTGCGTCCCGGCGATGTGATCGCAACCGGCACACCGGGCGGTGTCGGCTTCGCGCGCACTCCGCCGGTCTGGCTGACACCGGGCGATCTGCTGGAGGTCGCCGTGGAGGGGTTGGGACGGATCGCCAACCGAGTCGTCGCCGAGGACGGCGACCGCGCCGGCTGGCCGTGGATCCCGCCCGTTTCGGACAAGGCCACGTTCTAATACGCCCACCGTCGCACGAGGAGAGAGAACCATGTGGGGAAGCAGATCAACAGCCGGGTCACGCCGGGCACTGCTGACGGCGGTGGTCGCCGCGGTGCTGGCGCTCGTCGCCGCGGGCTGCGGGAGCAGTTCGAACAGCAGCTCGTCGAGCGCCGCGGGCGGCGGAGCCGCTGGCAGCTCGAGCAGCTCGAGCGGCGGATCGTCGATGACGATCGCCGATGTCGCTCCGTTCACCGGGACCGATGGCGCCCTCGGCCCCACATACCTCGTCTCCTGCGACGCCGCCACCTCGGCCATCAACGCGGCCGGCGGCGTGCTCGGCCATCACTTCGGCTGCAAGGCAGTCGACACCCGTGGTGACCCGGCGGATGCCGTCCCGGCGGTCCACCAGATGTATGCCTCGTCGAGCCCGGCGCTCGTCATCGGCTGCACCTCCGACGAGGCCGCCTCGGTTGTGCCGATCTTCGGGGCCAACAAGACGGTGTCGTTCTGCATGACCGGCCAGTCGGAGTTCGATCACGTCAAGTTCCCGTACTTCTACCGGCTCGTTCCGCCTGACCTGTCGGAGTCCTACGCGATGACCGCCATCGCCCAGAACAAGGGCTACAAGCGCGTCGCGCTGGCGTTCGGCAACGACATCGGCTCGCAGACGTTTGTCGCCCCGGCCATCGCCGCGATCAAGAAGGCCGGGATGAACCTCGTCGCGAACGAGACGCTCGACCTGAACGCGACCACGTTCCGGACCGAGGCGGCGAAGATCGTCAGCGCCAAGCCGGATGTGATCTTCACCGAGGCCCTGGGCCCGACCGAGGCGTCGTTCATGAGCGAGGTCAAACAGCTCAACGGCGGCAAGATGATCCCGGTGATCGGCACCTCGGCGACGATCTCGCCGGACTGGTACAAGTCGGTCGCGGCAGCAGTGGGAGCGAGCACGCTGGCCTCCAACTTCTCCGCCGACAACCTCGTCACGCAGACGAGCGGACCCGCCTATCAGGCATTCTCCACGGCGATGAACGCCGAGAAGGGGAAGGTCGGAAGCACCGGCAACTTCTCGACCTACCTGACGGCGCCGGGAGCGGTGCACCTGTACGACGGCATCAACCTGGCGGCGCTGGCGATGACGGCAGCGCACAGCACCTCGCCGTCGGCGTTCATGCCGTACATCATCAAGATCGGCGACG
This sequence comes from Solirubrobacteraceae bacterium, assembly GCA_035551695.1. Classification (GTDB taxonomy): domain Bacteria; phylum Actinomycetota; class Thermoleophilia; order Solirubrobacterales; family Solirubrobacteraceae; genus Palsa-465. The sequence continues at coordinate 49,247 of DASZMU010000069.1, read as the reverse complement.
GGGTCCCCGGGGCGACCGTGGTTCACTCGTACGCGGACGGCGCGGCGGCACTCAAGGCCGGCAAGCAGATCCGCTACGAGGGACCGGGAGGCCCGACGAACTTCGACGCGTATCACGACTCGGCCGGGCTGTTCCAGGTCGATACGTACTCGCCGTCCGGTGCGGTGAGCGTCTCCGGGAACCTGTCGGTCAGCCAGTTGCGAGCGCTGGGACTCTAAGTCGGCGATGCTCGTATCCGGCAGCATCCTCGTCACCTCGGCCGGGTTCGGCGTCGTCAGCGCCGCCGTCCTGGCCCTGGCGGCGGTGGGGTTCACGCTGCAGTTCGCGGTCTCGAACGTCCTCAACCTCGCCTACGGGGCTGTGATGATCGTGTCCGCATATGCGGCGTACGCCGTCAACAACGCCGGCGTCAACATCTGGATCGCCGTTCTCGCGGCGATCGTCGCCGGGGCGGTGCTGTCGGTGTTCCTCAACAACGTGGTGTACGCGCCGTTCCAGCGCCGGGGCAGTTCGCCGATCGCGATGGTCATCGTCTCCCTCGGGATGACGCTGATCCTCGAGTTCGGCACCCAGGCGCTGGCCGGCGCCACCAACGTGTCGTACAACATGAGCCAGGGCGCCAACATCAAGGCGGGATCGATCGAGCTGACCGTCGTCCAGGTGGTCATCATCGCCCTCAGCCTCGTCGTGATGCTGCTCGTGCACGCGCTCATCCGGTACTCCAAGCTGGGGAAGGCGATGCGCGCAACCGCCGCGAACCCCAACCTGGCGCGCAACTGCGGGATCCGGACCGGACGGGTCGTGATGCTCACCTGGCTGATCAGCGGAGCGCTGTGCGGCCTCGCCGGTGCGACCTTCGCGATGAACTCCGGGACGTTCGGCGCCACGAGCACCGACCTGTTCCTCGTGCTGATCCTGGCCGCCGTGTTCCTCGGTGGGCCCGGCGAACCGTACGGCGCGATGCTCGGAGCGCTCGTCATCGGCCTGGCGACGGAGATGAGCGCCGCGGTGATCGTCTCCGACTACAAGGACGTGATCGCGTTCGTCATCCTCCTGGCGATGCTGGCGGTGCGCCCCACCGGGCTGTTGGGAGCGCCGGCCGAGGCGGGACGGGTCTGACGCACAGATGATCTACTACATCACCAACCTGCTGGTCTACGCCGGGGTCGACGCGATCGCCTGCCTGGGTCTGAGCCAGCAGTTCGGCGTCGGCGGGGTCACCAACTTCGGCTTCATCATCTTCCAGGCGGCCGGCGCCTACACGGCCGGCGTGCTGTCCCTCCCGTCATCCAGCGCCAACGGCGGCTTCCAGCACTATGTCCTGGGCTGGAACCTGCCGTTCCCGCTGCCGTGGATCGGCGCCGCGATCGTGGGCGGGCTGTTGGCGATCCCGTTCGCGGCGATCGTGGGACGGCGGCTGCGCGGCGACTTCGCCGCCGTCGGCCTGCTCGTCACCGCGGTCATGTTCAACCTGCTGGTCAACAACTACGTGCCGCTGTTCAACGGCGCGGCCGGGTTGTCGCTCGTGCCCTCTCCCCTCCAGAGCCACTTCAACCCCCAGTCTGGCTCGTACCAGTGGGGCTACGGGATCGCCGCGCTCCTGCTCGCCCTTGGCACGTACTGGTTCGTGCAGCGGCTGACCCAGTCGCCGTTCGGCCGGACGCTGCGGGCAATGCGCGACAACGACCTGGTCGCCGACTCCCTCGGCAAGAACCTGCGGTCGCTGCGGACGTCGTCGCTGGTGATCGGCGGCGCCATCGCCGGCCTGTCCGGCGGCGTGCTCGTCGGCTTCATCAACCTGTGGGACCCGCAGGCGTGGGGCTACGCGGAGACCGTGGTGCTGTTCGCGGCGGTCATCATCGGCGGTTTGGGCAACCACCGCGGAGCGATCCTCGGCGCGATCCTCGTCCCCGTCGCCTTCGAGGAGGCGACCCGGTACATCCCACCGGTCGCCGGCAACCCCAACCTCATCCCCGCCCTCCAATGGGTCGTGATCGGCTGCTTGATCCTGCTCTTCCTGTGGTTCCGGCCACAGGGCATCCTCCCGGAGCGCCGGCGCAAGCTCTCGACGCGGCCGCTGCCGGCCGAGACGACGCTTGGGGCGGCCGACGGCGATGGCCTGCCCGGGGGACCGGCCGCGTCCGACGGTCGCGGTCCTGATCCATCAGCCACCCCGGCGACGACGGCGGTGGGCAGCGGCAATGGAGCCGGAGGGCACGACGTGATCCTGGAGTGCCGCGACCTGACGCGCACCTTTGGCGGGGTCCCCGCGGTCGACGGCGTCTCGATGGCGTTCGAGCGCGGCCGCCTCACCGGCATCATCGGCCCCAACGGCGCCGGGAAGTCGACCGTCCTGGCGATGCTCGCGGGCACCCTGCCCGTCACGAGCGGACACGTGTTGCTCAGGGGCGAGGACGTCACCGGGCTCCCGGCCTACCGCCGGGCCCGCAAGGGGCTGGTGCGGACCTTCCAACTGGCCAGCGAATTCAAGCGCCTGACCGTCCTGGAGAACCTCGTCGCGGCGATCCCCAACCAGCGGGGCGAGACGTTCCGCGGGGCCATGCTGGGGCGGCGCTTCTGGGGCGGCCAGGAGCGGGCGTCGATCGAGCGAGCCGAGGCGATGCTCGAGCGCTTCGGCCTGCTGGCGCTCGCCGATCGGTACGCCGGGGACCTGAGCGGCGGCCAGCGGCGGCTGGTCGAGATCATGCGCGCGCTCATGGCCGAGCCGGAGGTGCTGCTCCTCGACGAGCCGATGGCCGGCGTCCACCCGCGCCTGGCACACCAGATCGGCATGCAGCTGGTGCGGTTGTGCGAGGAGGGAACGACCGTCATCATGGTCGAGCACGAGCTGTCGATCATGGACGAGTTCTGCGACCCGGTCTTCGTCCTGGCCGACGGCAAGGTCCTCGCAGAGGGAACGATGGCTGCGCTGCGGGCCAAGGAGGAAGTCGTGGAGGCCTACCTTGTCGGTTGAGTCGGTCAGCGCCAGTGCCCTGCTGGAAGACCGCGTTGAGGGCATCGCCCTGGGCACCGAGGAGCTGACCGCCGGCTACGGCGGCAGCCCGGTCGTCCACGGAGTCTCGATCTCGGTCGCCCCGGGTGAGATCGTCTCGATCGTCGGCCCCAACGGATCCGGGAAGAGCACCCTGCTCAAGAGCATCGTCGGCGTCGTCGAGGTCCTCTCCGGCAAGGTCCTGATCGGCGACCGGGACGCCACCGGCCTCCCCTCGGAGGAGATCGCCCGGATCGGCGTCGGCTACGTGCCACAGGTCGACGACGTGTTCGCCCCCCTGACCGTGCGGGAGAACCTGGAGATGGGCGGCTACCTGCTCAAGTCCCGCGACGTGGAGCCTCGCATCGAGCACGTCATGTCGGTGTTCCCGCAGCTCAGCCGCATGGGCGGCCGCCGGGCCGGCAAGCTGAGCGGCGGCGAGCGCAAGATGCTGGCCATGGGGCGCGCGCTGATGCTGGCGCCGGCACTCGTCGTCCTCGACGAGCCGACCGCCAACCTCGCGCCCATCATCGCCCACACCGTCCTGCACGAGCACGTCCGCCAACTGGCCGCCACCGGCGCCTCGGTCCTCGTCGTTGAGCAGCGGGCGCGGGCCGTCCTGGAGATCTCCGACCGGACCTACGTGCTCGGCGGCGGCCGGCTGCAGATGGAGGGCACCCCCTCGGAGCTGTCGGCCAGCCCGGAGTTCGTCGACTCGTTCTTGGGCGGCGGGCAGCGGGCATAGCCTCCCGCCTCCGGCGCGGTCCCGCCTCGCGTCGTCCGCGGCGTCGCAGGCGCCCGCGGCCGCGGCCGCGCGTCGCCTGCTCACCCAAAAACGGCGCAACAAGGGAGGAGGATCTGCTGTTCGGCCGGCACTAGCCGTCCGTGAGCGCCACTACACCGGATTCCACTACCAACACACCGGAGTCCGGTATCTGGCGCGCCGGATTACGGCATCGGCGCACCGGATTACGGCATCATCGCACCGGATTCAGGTATCGATGCACCGGATTCCGGCCGTGCAAATCGTGCCAAATCCCGAACGCCCCAGATGATTTGTCACCACGCGCACGCCCAACCCCAACAACGCGCCAAATCATCCACCGCTGCCCGGATTTGTCGCGTCATGCACGCCGCGGACAACCCGGATTCGCCGGCAACGCGCCGCCCCACCCTCCTTCGATGCCAGTCGTTCGACCCACAGCGCCGCTTCACAGCGCCGAGGGTCCAACCCTCAGCGGATCTGCATCCCGGAGATCGCCCGGCTGATCACCAGCCGCTGGATCTCCGAGGTCCCCTCGAAGATCGTGTAGATCTTGGCGTCGCGGTGCATCCGCTCTACCGGGAACTCCCGGGTGTAGCCGTTGCCGCCGAGGATCTGGATCGCCCGCTCGGTTGCCCACACGGCCACCTCGCCCGCTTTGAGCTTGCTCATCGAGCCCTCGGCCGCGTCGAAGTCGAGGCCCTGTCGCCCCATCCAGGCGGCCCGCCAGACGAGCAGCCGCGCCGCGTCGATCTCCATCTTCATGTCCGCGAGCGTGAACGCGATCGCCTGGTTCTCGATGATCCGGCGACCGAACTGCGAGCGCTCCTTGGCGTAGTCGAGCGCGTACTCGTAGGCCGCCCGCGCAATCCCCAGCGCCTGGGCGCCGACCGTCGGACGGCTCATCTCGAACGTGCGCATCGCCGCCTGGCCCCGCGAGCTCTGCCCCTCACGCGCGCGGGCGAGACGCTCGTCGAGCTTCTCCTTGCCGCCCAGGAGGCATGACCCGGGGATCCGCACGTCGTCGAGGAAGACGTCGGCCGTGTGGGACGCGCGGAGGCCGTGCTTGCGCACCTTCGTCCCCATCTCGAGGCCCTTGGCCCCCGGCGGGATGACGAACGATGCGTGGCCACGGGCCTTGAGGTCCGGGTCGACCTGCGCCACGACGACGTGGACCTCGGCGATCCCCCCGTTCGTCGCCCACGCCTTCTGGCCGTTGATGACCCACTCGTCCGATGCAGAGTCGTACTTCGCGCGGGTGCGCAGCGACGAGACGTCAGAGCCGGCGTCCGGCTCCGAGACGCAGAAGGCGGCGACCGCGGGCTCTGACTCGGTGCCGAAGCAGCGCGGCATCCAATCGCCCCACTGCTCCGGGGTCCCGTTGGCCTGGATCGCCGCCACCGCCAACGTCGTGCCCATGATCGACATCCCAATCCCGGCGTCGCCCCAGAACAGCTCCTCCTGGACGATCGGCATCATGATCCCGCTGGCGTCGTACCAGAACTGGGCGAGGCCCTCGAGGTTGTACAGGCCGATCTTGGCCGCCTCCTGGATGATCGGCCACGGCGTCTCCTCGCGCTCGTCCCACTCGGCGGCCGCCGGTCGCACGACCTTCTCGGCGAATCCGTGGACCCAGTCGCGGATGTCCCGCTGTTCCTCGCTCAGCGCCAGCGAGAATGGCGGCGATCCGCCGCCGTTGGCGCTCGCCGCGGCTGCCTGCTGGGGAGACGCTGCCTCCATGGCGTGTCCTTCCGAATCCTGTCCAGTGCTTGTGCAATCGGCTACTACCCATCGGTAGGAGGAACATCACTTAAGCACAATCGGGTAGCTCGTCTCGGATGACCGACAGCGGAAACCACGATCAGGTTGCGTTCGTCCTCGGCGGCGGAGGGATCCTCGGCGCCCACGAGGTGGGGATGCTGCGGGCCCTCGCCGACCACGCGGTCACCCCCGACGTCGTCCTCGGCACCTCGATCGGGGCGGTCAACGGGGCGCTGTTCGCCGCCGATCCGAGTGTCGCCGGCGTCACCCGGCTCACCGACCTGTGGGTGGACTCCAACCTGGCCGAGGTGTCCGCCGGCGGGCTGTTGCGCCGTGCCGGGACGCTGGCGCGCACCGGCACGCACGTGCAGTCGCTGAATGAGGTCCGACGGCGTCTCGTCAACGCGCTGCCGGTGGAGCGCGTGGAGGATCTCCGGATCCCGTTTCAGTGCGTGGCGGCGTCGATCGAGCGCGCCGCCGAGCACTGGTTTGCCTCAGGCGTCCTGGCCGACGTCGTGCTGGCGTCGTGCGCGGTCCCGGGGATTCTGCCGCCGGTCAAGATCGGCGACGAGCACTTCATCGACGGCGGGATCGTCAACTCGATTCCTGTCGCGCGGGCGGTAGCGCTCGGTGCGCGGACGATCTACGTCCTCCAGGTCGGCCGCGTCGAGACGCCGCTGCACCCCCCGCGGTGGCCCTGGGAGGTGGGACTCGTCGCCTTCGAGGTCGCCCGCCGCCACCGGTTTGCCAATGACCTGCAGTCCCTTCCTGACAGCGTGGACCTTCACGTCCTGCCCACGGGCGGGTCCGCCGCCCCGGCCTACAACGACGTCGTCGGCCAGCTGCGCTACCGGCGCATCGCCCGCACGGTCAACCAGCAGATCGAGTCGGCGTACGACGCGTCGATGCGTTATCTGGATCAGGAGGGGTGATGCCTCCGGCACCGATCCGCCGGCCGCTCACGATCACCACGTGGATCGTCGTCTCCAGCCTCTGCCTCCTGCTCAGCCCTTTCATCCTCGTCGCCGGCGAGATCGCCGCCGCCGTCACGCGCCGGCCCCAACCGAAGCTGCTGGCCCGGCTCGTCATCGAGTACTTCGCCCGGGAGCTGCTCGTCCTGATCGCCTGCGGCGGGCTGTGGCTGATCAGCGGGTATGGGTGGCGGATCCACGCCCCTCGGTTTCAGCGCGCGCACTACGGTCTGCTGCGGTGGTTCGTCAACGGCCTGTCCTCGCGTGCCCGCGAGCTGCTGGACATCCGGGTTGAGACGGAACCCTCGGAGGCCGCGGTGGAGAGCCTGCGCACCGATCGGCCGGTGCTCTTCTTCAGCCGCCACGCCGGTCCCGGCGACACGGTGTTCTTGACCGATGTTCTGATGACCCGGTATGACCGCTTGCCGAGCATCGTCTTCAAGGACGCGCTCACCCTCGACCCGTGCGTCGACCTGCTCGGCCATCGTCTCCCCCACGCGGTACTGGACACGTCCGACGCCGCCGAGTGCGAGGAGCGCATCAGAGATGCGTCGGCCATCCTTGGTCCCCGTGGCGCGCTGATGCTGTTCCCGGAGGGCGGCAACTTCACCCCGGAGCGTCGCCGGCGGTCGATCCGCAAGCTGTGGCGCAAGGGGATGTCCGCGGAGGCGTCGGCCGCCGAGAAGATGAGCAACGTGATGCCGCCCCACCCCGCCGGCGCGCTGGCCGCGCTCCGGGGCAGCCCGGACGCCGATGTCATCTTCGGCGGTCACACCGGCCTCGGCCTCGCCGCCTTCCCGCGGGACCTGTGGCGCGATCCGCCGATTGGCCGCACCCTCACGACGCGCATGTGGCGGGTCCCGGCCGCCGAGCGTCCGGACGAGCCGGACGAGCAGGTCGAGTGGCTGTATGACTGGTGGAAGCGGATCGACGAGTGGGTCGGCGCGGAGGGACGAGAACACGGCACACCGACCGGGTCCTGAACGGCCGGTCACCCAGGGAAGTCCGTCCGCCACAATGCCGTCGATGCTGACGACCGACGAACGCGCCGCCGACATCGCGACCCTGGAGGCGGTCCAGGACCGGGTGCTCTGGCTGGCGATGTCGATCATCCATCACGCCAACCGGGTCCGGCGCACCAGCTCCGGCGTCAAGGCCGGCGGCCACCAGGCCTCGTCGGCGTCGATTGTGTCGATCATGACCGCCCTCTGGTTCGCGCACCTGCGGGCGCCGGACCGCGTGTCGGTCAAGCCCCACGCCTCGCCTGTCCTCCACGCGATCGAGTACCTGCTCGGCCGTCTCGACCGCGAGCACCTGACGACCCTGCGCCAGTTCGGCGGCCTCCAGAGCTATCCCAGCCGCCTCAAGGATCCCGTCCCCGCGGACTTCTCGACCGGCTCGGTCGGCATCGGGGCCACCGCGCCGATCTGGAGCGCGATCGCCCACCGGTACGTCGCCGGTCATTTCGACGTGCCCCAGGGCGGCCGCCAGATCGCCCTGCTCGGTGACGCCGAGCTCGACGAGGGAGCGTGCTGGGAGGCGATTGTCGATCCGGTCGTCCCGCATCTGGGCGAGGTGCTGTGGATCGTCGATCTCAACCGCCAGTCGCTTGACCGCATCGTCCCGGAGATGGCCGCCGGGCGGCTTGTGTCGATGTTCGGCGCCGCGGGCTGGCAGACGATCACGGTCAAGTACGGCCGCTGGCTGCGCGAGCTCTTCGCGAGACCCGGCGGAGACGCCCTGCGCGTGCGCATCGACGAGATGCGCAACGCGGAATTCCAGCGCCTCCTGCGCGCCGACGCCGGCGAGCTGCGCGAACGCCTGCCCGGATCCGGGCGGGGATCCCGGGAGCTCGCGGCGCTCGTCCGGCAGCTCGACGACGACGAGCTCCTGCGCTCGATCCGGGATCTCGCCGGCCATGACCTCTCGGACCTGTTGGACGCGTTCGCGGAGGCCGACCGCGCCACCGACCGACCGTCGGTCATCTTCGCGTACACGATCAAGGCGTGGCGCCTGGCCACCGAGGGTCATCCCGGCAACCACTCGGCGCTGCTGTCAGACCAGCAGTGGCAGCAGCTGGCAACCGAGCTCGGCGCCGACGGCGGCGACCCCTGGGCACCGCTGGGTCCGGGCTCGGACGCGGCCGCCCTGTGCCGGTCGACCGCGGCCCGCCTGGCGCGGGAGCCGGCGGTCACCGCCCCGGTTCCGCCGCTGCCGGCCGAGTTCGAGCGCGGGCACTCCGGCAAGGAGTCGACCCAGCAGGCGTTTGGCCGGTTCTTCGTCGACCTCGCCCACGCGGCGCCGGACGCCGCCGCCCACGTCGTCACCGTCAGCCCTGACGTCGCCTCATCCACCAACCTGGGTGGGTGGATCAACCGTGCCGGCGTGTGGGAACTCGACCCGCCCACCCAGCGCATCGACTGGTTCGCCGACGACACGGACACGCTCGTCCGGTGGCGCGAGTCCGACCACGGCCAGCACATCGAGCTGGGGATCGCCGAGGGCAACCTCGTCGGCCTCCTCGGAGAGCTGGGCCTGACCTGGGCGCGCGATGGGCACCCGCTGCTGCCGATCGGAACGCTGTATGACCCGTTCGTCAACCGCGCGCTCGAGCCGTGGTCGTTCGGCATCTACGCCGGCGCCCAGTCGATCCTGATCGGCACCCCGTCCGGTGTGACGCTGGCGCCGGAGGGCGGCGCACACCAGTCGATCATCACGCCGTCGGTCGGTCTCGAACAGCCTGGGTGCGTCGCGTGGGAGCCGGCGTTCGGTCAGGACCTGGAGTGGACACTGCTGCACGCCCTCAGCCGGCTGGGGTTTGAGGGCGGCACCTCGGCATACTTCCGGCTGACGACTCGCCCACTCGACCAGTCGCTCGCGGCGGTCCCTCCGCCGGGGACCGAGGCGCGCGACGACCGCCGCCGCCAGGTGCTCGCCGGCGGCTACGCGCTCGTGCGCAGCGAGCACCGCCCGGCGGTGGCCGTGGTGGCCGTCGGCGCGGTCCTGCCGGAGGCCCTGGCCGCGGCGGCGGAGCTCGAGGACGCCGGCTGCGGCTGCGACGTGGTCTGCCTGACCTCCCCGGACCTCGTGTTCCGCGCTCTCCAGGCCCGGCAGGGGCTGCAGGAGGGCGAGGACTGGATCCTCGATGAGTTGTTCCCGGCCGACCGGCCGGCGCCGATCGTCACGGTCCTGGACGGGCACCCGCACACGCTGAGCTTCCTCGCCGCCATCCGGGGGGCGCCGATCGCCTGCCTCGGGGTCAGCGACTTCGGTCAGTCCGGCGACGTCGGCGACCTGTACCGCCACTTCGGCATCGATTCCGAGACGATCGTCGGCGCGGCCGTCGACCTCATCCAGGCGGAGGCGCGATGACCGAGATCACGATGCCGCGCCTGTCGGACTCGATGGAGGAGGCGACGATCATCAAGTGGCTCAAGCGTGACGGCGAACGCGTGGAGGCGGACGAGGAGCTGGTCGAGGTCGAGACCGACAAGGCCACCGTCACCGTCAGCGCCGAGGAGGCCGGCGTGCTCAGCATTGTCGCCGCCGAGGGCACGACCGCCGCCATCGGGGAGGTCATCGCGCGCATGGCGGCGGCCTCCGAGGACCTGGGGGTGGCTCCGGAGATCGCCGACGCGGAACCGGCCCAGCCCGTCGCGGTCGCCGCCCCGGCAGCGGACGTCCGGGCCGCGCCCGCCAACGGCACCGCGACGGGAAACGGGCATCCCCCGGCGACGCCGCTGGCCCGGCGGGCCGCCCGGCTGCACGGGGTGGAGCTCGCGGCCCTGACCGGGACGGGTCCGCGCGGGCTGATCACGCGCGACGACGTGCTGCAGGCCGCCGGCCATGACACTCCGGCACCGGCCACGACAGCGCCACCGCCGCTGTCCGTCGACGGCAACGACGCGGCCGCGACCCACCGCCTGACGCGCCTGCAGCAGCTGATCGCCCGGCGGATGACCGAATCGCGCAGCACAATCCCGGAGTTCGAGGTCGAGACCGAGGTGGCGATGGACGAGGTCGTCGCGCTGCGGGAGCGCATGCGGGACGGGCTTGGCGACGACCGGCCCGTCCCGTCGCTCAACGACCTGCTCGTGCGGGCGTGTGCGTTGACGCTGCGCCGCCATTCGCGTCTGAACGCGTCCTACCGTGAGGCGGAGCTCCGGGTGTGGCCGGACATCAACATCGGGGTCGCCGTCGCGACCGACGACGCGCTGATCGTCCCGACGCTCAGGAACGCCGACACCCTGTCGCTGGGGCAGATCGCCCGCGAGACCCGCCGGCTGGCCGACCGGGTGCGGACGGGCCGCATCAGCCCGGCCGAGCTGGAGGGCGGCACGTTCACCGTCTCCAACCTCGGCATGTACGGGATGACCGCAATCCGCCCGGTCATCAACCCCCCGCAGGTGGCGATCCTCGGCGTCGGTGCCGTCCGCGACACCCTTGCCAGGGGCGATGGGGAGATCGTCGATCGAAAGCTGATGACGTTGACGCTCAGCGCCGACCACCGCGCCGTCTACGGCGCCGACGCCGCTCGCTTCCTCGCCGACCTGCGCGAGCTGCTCCAGGCGCCGCTGGGGATCCTGCTGTAGCGCCGGATCAAGAGCCCGCCGCCGCCCAGCGCTCGATCAGGTACCGCGCGATCGACACCCCCGGCGGAAGCCGGAACGTCGGTTCCTCGCCCTCGAGCGCGCGGCGGACGGTCGCGCGATCAACCCAGCGGACCTCCTCGAGCTCGCCGTCGCTGGCCCGGGGCTCGCCGCCGCCGGACTCGGCGTGGAACCCGAGCATCAACGACGCCGGGAACGGCCAGGGCTGCGAGGCCACGAACACCGGGTCGCGAGCGACGATCCCGGACTCCTCGAACACCTCGCGCACGACGGCCTCCTCGGCCGATTCGCCCGGCGATACGAACCCGGCCAGGACCGACAGCCGGCCGGGCGGCCACCCCGCCCGGCGCCCCAGCAGCAATCGCCCGTCGTGCTCGACGGTCATGATCACGCACGGATCGGTCCGCGGAAAGTGGTTGGCGCCGCACCGGGGGCATCGGCGCGAATAGCCCGCCTCGACCACCACGGTCTCGGCGCCGCAGTTGGCGCAGAAGCGGTGGCGGCGATGCCAGTTGAGCAGCGCAACGGTGTACGCGGCCAGGCCCGCCTCCGCCGGTGCCAGGACGAGCCCGGCCTCGCGCAGCGGGATCACGTCGGCGTCCTCGACCGCAGCGGATCGCTCGCCGTCCGGCAGCCCGTCCAGATCGACCGCGAACAGCGGCGCCCCGTCCTCGAGTCCCAGCAGGATCGGCTCGTCTCTCCGCTCCTCGGACAGCTCGCCGCGACGCAGGGCCGGTTCGCCGCCGTTGGTCATCGCCACGCCTTCGCGGGTGGCCGACACCGCCTGGCTGGCGGGATCCTCGAGCATCCGCCGGACCCACTGGGGATCCTTGCGCTCGGTCGACGCGCGGTCCAGGGTCATTCCGGTGAACGGGGGCAGGTCGGACGGATCGTCAGGCGCAGGCATCGATCTCACTCAGCTTAGGACTGCTCCGTGCACCGGCCGTCGAAACGAAACTCCACATCGACCCCCTCCTGGCGCGCCGGAGCGCGGCGAGGCGTAGTCTGACCGCCGCCGGGGCAACCAGGCTGGCGGCTGTCCACCGCCGGCGAGGGTAGGCAAACAGGAGGGGAATCAGGTGAAGCGTCGCGTTCTCATGGCAGCCGTGCCGGTGTGTGTCCTGCTGGGCGCCGTTATCTCGTCACCGGCGCTGGCCTCGGCCCGCCACAGCACCGCCGTGTCGGTCGCCCCCGGCGCCCCCGGCTCGCCGAGCTACTACGACCTGGCACGCAAGGACTGCGTGGGGACCGCCCGCAACACCAAGTCCAAGGTGTGGTTCACCGTCGCCGACGGCGCGTTGTCCGACGTCTACTGGCCGACCGTCGACGCCACGAACGTCCACACGCTCGAGTACGTGGTCACCGACGGTCAGAGCTTCACCGACCTCCAGACGCGGGACATGACCTACCGCATCGTGCCGGATCCAACCGGGATGTCGTGCACCGTCGTCGCCTCCGATGCCGCCCACGGCTACCGCATCACGACCACGTACATCGCCGACCCGGCGCGCGACGCCGTGCTGATGCACGTCCACTTCGCCGGCTCCCGCGCCGACCAGTTGTACGTCCGGCTCGACCCGCTCGCCGGCGGGACCGGCGGCGGGAGCACCCCGCCCGGCTCGTACAGCGCTCCGAACGCCGGGGGCAACACGGCCACGCTGGCGACCGCCGGAGGCGGACCGGTGCCGGTCGACGCCAACACAAACACGACGACCGAGGCGGCCAACCGCGACTATGCGGTGCCGACCTTCGAGGCCCTTCGATCGTCGAACGGCTTCTCGGCCGCGAGCGTCGGCTACGCCGGCACGGCCGGCGATGGGCTGTCGATGCTCGACTCGACCCATCAGCTGTCGACGTATGACTCGGCGCCGGACGGGCACGTCGCGCTGACGGCCCGCCTGCGGCTGTCGCGCGGTCGCACGACCAACCTGGCGCTGGGGTTCGGCACCACCCAGGACGCGGCGGTGGCCGTAGCCGGCGCGTCGGCGGCTCAGACCTTCAACCAGGTGTGGGGACGCTACGAGTCGCAGTGGTATCGCTACGACGCCCGGCTGCGCCGCCCGTCAGCGCACCTCGGGCAGGCCGCCGACCGCGAGTACTACGCGTCCGTCAACGTCGTCAAGGCCTCGGAGGACAAGACGTTCCCCGGAGCGATCGCGGCCGGCCTGGCCTCCCCGTGGGGCCAGTCGGTTCCGGCCGGCGTGTTTGCCAACGGCAAGCCGACGTACTTCGGCTCCTACCGCGAGGTGTTCGCCCGCGACCTGTATGAGGCCTTCACCGGGCTGCTCGTCGCCGGCGACGTCTCGACGGCACGCGCAGCCACTCTCTTCCTGTTCGACCGCCAGCAGCAGGCGGACGGATCGATGCCGCGCAACTCGCTGGAGAACGGCAAGCCGGCGCCGGACACCGGCGGGCTGCAACTCGACGAGACGTCGTATCCGATCCTGATGGCGTGGCAGTCCGGCCTGGCCCGCAACGCGATGCTATACCGCGACCACATCGTCCCGGCAGCCGACTTCCTCGTCGCCCACGGGCCCTCGGACGGTGTGGAGCGCTGGGAGGAGCAGTCCGGCTATTCACCGTCGACGATCGCGGCCGAGATCGCCGGTCTGACCGCGGCGGCCCACATCGCCAACGTCAACGGCGACCCGCTTCGCGCGCGGCTCTACCAGGCGACGGCCGACGACTTTGCGCGCAACATCAAGAGCTGGACGGTGACGACGACCGGTCCGTACATCACGTCGAGCGTCCCCAGCTACTTCATCCGGCTGTCGAAGACGGGTGACCCGAACGCAGCGATCTCCTACAACCTGGGCAATGGCAGCGGCACGTTCGACCAGCGCGCGATCATCGACCAGGGCTTCCTGGATCTCGTGCGCCTCGGCGTGCTCCCGGCCAGCGATCCCGTCGTCCGGTCGTCCCTGACGGTCGTCGACGACACGATCGAGGCCTCCACGCCAAGCGGTGCCGGCTTCTACCGGTACGGCACGAGGGCGCCCGGCTCCGAGGACGGCTACGGCGACTGCTATCAGCCGAGCGCGAGCAGCTGCACGATCACCGGTGCGCCATGGCCTCCGACCGACACCGGCACCGGGCACCTCTGGCCGGTCCTCAGCGGCGAGCGTGGTGAGTACGACGTCGCGGCAGGCGATGGCTCCTCGGCCCGCTCGCTCCTCCAGTCGATGCAGAACATGCAGTCCGGCCAGGGCCTGGAGCCGGAGCAGGCGTGGGAGGACCCGCCGGTCGCGCCATCCAAATACGGCACCGACCCGGCGACCGCGTCGATCGGCTTCGACACCGGCAAGCCGGCGGGCTCGGCCAGCCCGCTCACCTGGGCCCAGGCCCAGTTCGCCCGGCTCGCGCTCGACGAGAGCGCCGGGCGCAACCTCGAGACGCCGCGCATCGTCACCGCCCGCTATGTGACCCGCGGCATGCCCGGCTCGCTCCCGCTGACGATCACCTCGCCGGCCCCCGGAGCCAGTGTCGACTCCTCCACCGTCACCGTGACCGGCACCACCGCGCCGGGAGCGACCGTCGACGCCGAGGGAGTCGGCGCCGGAGGCGGCACGGCGTCGACCGCCTCGACGACGGCAGATTCGGCCGGCGACTGGTCGCTGTCGCTGCCGGCGAACTTCGGCTCGACCACCATCACCATCACCGCGACGGAGGGGCGCGACACCGCCTACGCCCAGGAGTTCGTCACCAACGTGGCGCTGCCCGGCACGACGGTGCTCACCGTGACCGACCCCGCCGGCGACGACAACGGCCCCGGGACGTACCAATACCCCACCGCCCCGGACTTCCAGCCCGGCGCGTTCGACCTCCTGGGCATGGCGGTCAGCCAGACGACGTCGGATGTCTACGTCCAGGTCAAGATCCGGAATCTCGCCTCGACGTTCGGCTCGGACTTCGGCGCCCAATTGCTCGACGTCTACGTCCACCAGCCGGGGGTGTCCAGCACCTCCACCGCGGCCGCGTATCCGTCGGTCATGAACTACTCGATCGCCCCCGCCGATGCGTGGAGCGAGCGTCTCGAGGCCCAGGGCTTCGCCCCGGTCGCGTGGGTCGATCCGTCCGGCAACTCGCTGGGGTCGGCGCAGCTGATCGTCGACCAGCCGAGCGGGACCGCGACGCTCGTCATGCCGCGCTCGGCGTTCGGGAGCGTCGGTCCAGGATGGGTGTTGACCGTGGCGCTGACCGGGCAGGGTGCCGGGAACCCACCGGTGCGGAACTTCACGCCGACCGCGCAGCAGTACTCGTTCGGCGTGTGCCCGTCCGGCGATATGGCGCCGATCTGCTCCGTCAACCCCAGCACGGTGCCGACTGTCATGGACACCATCACGCCGGCCGGCGTCAACCAGGCCACGGAGCTCGACCCCACTCGCGGCCCGGTCGTGCTCCAGGGCGTCGGCGTGCCGTGAACGGCAAGGGGGTTTGGGGGCTGACTGGTCCTATAGACCAGTCAGGCCCCAAAACCCCTCCGTCAGCGCGGTCCGGCAAACCGCAACCGGCGCAACTCTCCGTCAGCGCGGTCCGGCGAACCGCAACCGGCGCAATGAACCGGCTGCAGGTGTATTGTCGCGCCCCGTGAGGAGACGACGGATTGCGCCCCGGTTCGGCGTTGCGTGGGTCACGCTGGTGGCCGCTCTCATCCTGTGGGGCGGGGCCGGTGTTGCCGCTGCTCAGGTGCCCGCGGGGTTGCCGCCTGACGTCCCGGCCGCCGCCGCGATGCCCGCTCCGGCGCTCCCGGAACCGTCGGCCACCGCGTGGCCGTTCCCCAGCACGTTCCCTCAGACCTCCGGCACGGGCCGCCTGGCCGGCGGCGCGTCGCTGTGGAGCGACTTCATCTACGACGACTACGGCGCCTCGAGTCCGCAGGGCATCACGACCTCGACGTATGCGCAGAGCTCCGGGCTGGCCGGGCGCCAGGGAGAATACGTGTATCCCGCCGGGCCGGCCGACAACAACGGGGCCGACATCTTCCGCGCCGGCATCGGGCTGACGGGCGCCTACAGCTACTGGCGGGTCGATTGGGTCACTCTCGCCGACCCCACCGTGCCGATCGCCGAGTGGACGTTTGACACCGACAACAACCCGGCGACCGGCGCGTCGGTGTGGCCGGCGCAGGCCGGGGTGAGCTCGCCCGGAATCGACCAGGCGCTGGTCGTCTCCAGTCGCGGCGCCTGGCTGATCAACCCGGTCACCGGCATCCGCACCGATGTGCTGTCGCAGGGCGGCAAGCTGACCATCGACCCGGCTTCCAAGTCGTTCATCGTCGCCATCCCCCGCAGCGCGCTGCCGGTCAGCGGCGCGTGGCGCGTGCGGCTGGCGGCCGGACTGGCCGACTCGGCCGGCCAGAATTTCGCTCCCCCGGACGTCGAGACCAACGGAACAAGCACGCTGAACCCCGCCGCCGAGCGCGTGTACAACATCACCTTCCGGACCGTGGCCCAGGAGCCTCCGGTCTACACCGACGGCTCCAGCGACTCGCTGATCGCGGCCGCCGAGGCCGCCCTGGCCGCCAACCCCGTCGGCAACACGCTCGGGGCCGACGGCATTGCGCGATCGATCACCGGCAACTTCTGGATGGAGGATGACCAGGCCGACACGCTGGCGGGCGGAGACGTGGCGAAGTTCTCGCTGCTCGTCGACTGGTCACAGCTGGCCGTCGGCGACAGCACGCCGGAGCCCCAGCCCACCGGCTACAGCGCGCGCTGGTACGTGTCACGGCTGCATCCGGGCTCCGGTCAGGTCACCAACGACGGAACCGAGGGCAACTTCAAACCGACCCTCCTCGACCAGGTCCAGCCGTACGCCGTGTACGTCCCCACCACGTACACGCCGGGCAGCCGGACACCGCTGACCTGGCTCCTGCACTCGCTGGAGGTCAACTACAACCAGTACGGCGCGCTCGACCCGCAACTCATCCGGCAGCTGTGCCAGGACCGCGGCTCGATCTGCGCCACCACCGAGGGGTTCGGTCCGGCCGGTTGGTACTACAACGAGGCGGAGACCGACTTCTGGCAGGTGTGGCGTCAGCTGGCGCAGACGTACACGCTCGACCCCTCGCGAACCGTCATCTCCGGCTACTCGATGGGCGGCTGGGCCTCCTACAAACTGGCGTTCGAGCATCCTGACGCCTTCGCCGGCGCGCTCGTCCTCGACGGTCCGGTGATTTGCGGCGTGCAGGCCTACCCCGGTGTCAACGGGTTCGCCTATCAGGATCCGGCGTGCTCCCAGGACGGCCAGAGCAGTCCCCTCGTCGCCAACGCGCGCTGGATTCCGTATGTGATCGACCAGACGTACGCCGACGAGCTGGTCCCCACCACCGGGGTCCTCTCCCAGGCCCAGGCGTTCGACCGGCTCGGCCAGCGCTACAACCTGCTCATCCACACCGGGGCAGATCACCTCGCCTTCGCCACCGAGGATCGCTTCGGCGATGCCGTGGCCGCGCTCGGTAGGCCACTGGCGGTTGCCGAGCCCGGCGCCTTCACCTATGACTGGTATCCAAGCCTCACCAGCTCGGCGCTCGGCATCGGCGCCACCGGGGACTACTGGCTGAGCGGTCTGAGCGCGCGCGACAGCTCCTACGGGAAGATCGCGAGCATCCAGGCCGGCGACTCGGCCCTCCCGGACCCGAGCGTGACCGTGCAACGCTCCGGAACCTCCCTGGTGACCCAACCACTGCCCGGAACCGAGACCCAGCTCTCATGGAGCGAGGGGGCGCGCCCGGCGGCGGCGCGCCGGATGAGCCTGGCCCTCGGCGATGTCTCCGCCCTGACGGTCGACACCGCCGCCGCCAAGCTGCCGACGGGCACGGTCAACGTCACGAGCGACGGACCGGTGCAGCTGGCGTTCTCCCATCTTCGGCCCGGTACGCCGGTGCTCGTCAACGGTCGTCGCGTCACCGGCGCGGGGAAGGACGGCGCGGCGGCGGTCAACCTTCCGACGGGCCGGTCGGTGGTCGTCCTGGGGAGCGCGGCCGCCGCCGCCACGATGGCGTGCTCCAATCCGGCGCCGCGGCTGACCGCGAGCTCGCTTGGGCCGGTGCGCCTGGGGATGACGCGTCGCCAGGCCCGGAGCCGGTTCCCTGCCTCGTCCACGCGCCGACATCGGTACATGGACTTCTTCTGCCCGGCCCGGCGCGGCATCCGGGTGGGGTACGCCTCGCCGCCGCTGCTGCGTTCGCTGCCGCGGGGGGCGCGGCGCCCCCTGTCCGGACGCGTCGTGCTGATCCTGACCGCCGCCCTGGATTACTCGCTGCGCGGCGCGCACGTGCGCACCCGCCTGGCGCGCGTCGCCCGCCGCCTCCACACCGGCACGCCGATCGACGTGGGGCGCAATCGCTGGTACGTCGTGCCGATCGGCGCCGGCCACGGAGTGCTCAAGGTCCAGCACGGCGTGATCGCCGAGATCGGCATCGCGAACAAGCGGCTGACGACCGGCCGCCGCGCCGCCCGGCGGTTCTTCACGAGCTTCTCGTAGAGGCCCGGCGTCCGCACTCGGACGGGCCCCGTCGGCCGGAGTCCGTCAGAATCGGCGCCGATGCTGATCGACGGCCGATCCTACGCCGCGGAACTGACCGCCCTCCTGCGCGACGAGCTCGCCGAGCTTCCGGGCGGCGCGGGGATCGCGACCATCCTGGTCGGCGATGACACGGCGGCGGAGGTCTACCAGCGGCGCATCGACCGCCACGCCTCCGAGGTGGGCATCGTCTCGCGTCCGGTCCGACTGCCGGCCGATGCCACGCTCGGTCAGGTCGTCGGCAAGATCGCGGAGCTCGACGTCGATCCGGAGATCACCGGGATCCTCGTCTTGCGGCCCCTGCCCCCGCACCTACCGGAATCCCGCGTGTTCTCGGCCCTGCCGCCGCTCAAGGACGTCGAGGCGCTGCATCCTGTCAATGCCGGCCTGCTGTCGTTGGGGACGCCCCGCTTCGTCCCGTCGACGCCGGCGGCCGCGTTTCACATGCTCGACCGCTACACCGCCTCGGTGGGGCGCGACCCGGTCATCGCCTATGACGGGCTCAACCTCGTGCTCGTCGGCCGCTCCAACAACGTCGGCAAGCCGGCCGCCATCCTCGGGCTGCAGCGGAACGCGACGGTCATCTCCTGCCACCGGCACACCTACGACGCCGGACGGCTGGCCGAGCACACCCGCAGCGCCGACATCCTGATCGTCGCCGTCGGCGTGCCCGGCCTGATCACGGGCGACCTCGTTCGGGAGGGCGCGCTCGTGATCGACATCGGGATCAACGCGATCAAGACCGCCGACGGATCGGTCCACCTGGTAGGCGACGTCGACACGGCCTCGGTCGAACCCGTCGCCGAGGCCGTGTCCCCCGTGCCTGGAGGCGTTGGGCCGATAACCGACATCTGGGTGCTGCGCAACACGGTGACCGCCGCCTGGCTGCAGACCGCGCCGCCGTCGCGCAACGGCGTTACGACGTGAGCGCGCCCTGCCCCAGCGGGAAGCGGACGCCCGTCAGCTGCTCCGACACGTCCCAGAGCCGCCGCGCGACGTCCATGTCCATCGCCGCGCTCGAGCGGTTGACGAGCTTCGGCGCTCCGCGCTGCTCCATGAAGCCGCCCGGCCCGGCGAAGCTGTTGCCCGGGATCTCGGCGACCGCGGCGTAGAGCGTCGGCAGCGCGCCGCCGTCGGCGTCCTGCGCGACCACTTTGTTGGCGACAACGCTGAACATGTCGTAGCGGCGTGAGCCGCTGTGGAACTGGAGGTTGGTGGCGGCGTAGCCGGGATGGGCGGCCGTGGCCCGCACGGTGGAGCCGACCGCCGTCAGCCGGCGCTGCAACTCGGCCGTGAACAGCAGATTGGCGAGCTTGGACTGGCCGTACGCCCGCCACGCCCTGTACGGCCTGCGCTCCCAGTTGAGGTCATCGAAGTCGATCGCGCCGAAGCGGTGTCCCGTCGACGACACGGTGACGACCCGGCCGGTCACGCGCTCCAGCAGCAGGTTCGTCAGGGCGAAGTGCCCCAGGTGATTGGTGCCGAACTGCATCTCGAACCCGTCGGCGGTCTTGGAGTACGGCGGGATCATGATCCCCGCGTTGTTGATGAGGAGGTCGATCTCGCCGTCCCAGCCGGCCGCGAACTCGCGGACCGAGGCGAGGCTGGCGAGGTCCAACCTCCGGACCTCGGACGTGCCGGGCATCTCCGCGGCGGCTTCCTGGCCCTTGTCCGTGTTGCGCACGGCGAGCACGACTCGCGCGTTGTGGGCGGCCAGTGCGTGCGCCGCCGCCTTTCCGATGCCGCTGTTGGCACCGGTGACGATCACGGTGCGGCCTGTCATATCCGGAATGCTCTGAGTGGAGAAAGTAGTCATGGACAACAATGTAGCTGGCGACAACAATGATGTCAACGACTACATTCTTCGATACGCTTGTTTGAAGCGCTATGACGATCCAACGTGCCTACCACCACGGCAACCTCCGGCACGCGCTGCTCGAGGCGGCGGAGCGGACCGTGCGCGAACGCGGCGCGGGGGATCTGTCGCTGCGCGAGCTGGCACGCGAGGTCGGTGTCAGCCACGCCGCGCCCCGCCGACATTTCCCGGATCGGCAGGCGCTGCTGGACGCGCTCGCGGAAGCCGGATTCGACCGGCTCGGATCCGAGCTGCGCGAGGCGCTGCAGACCGCCGGGCCGGGATTCGTCGACCGGCTCCACGCGATGGCGGCCGCCTACGTCCGCTTCGCGATCGACGATTCGGCCCTGCTGGATCTGATGTTTGCGGGCAAGCACCGCGAGGGCGCGGCCGCGCTGGAACAGGCGGCTGAGCAGGCCTTTTCGCCGATCATGGAGCTGATCAAGCAGGGCCAGGCGGAACGCTTTCTCGACCCGGGAGACCCGGAGCGCGTCGGACTCATCCTGTTCGCCACCGTCCAGGGCATCGCGAGCCTCGTCACCGGCGGCATGGTGGCCGCCGAGCAGGTCAGCGAGCTGCTCGCCGACTCGATCGCCCACTTCCTCCGGGGGTCGCACGCGGCCGCCTGACCGCGCGCGGCCGCCCACCGCCCACTCCCTGCCGCTGCTCCCCGCTGGTCGCCGCCCGCCGCCCCCGGCGCCTCCACTTCGCTACCCCTCGTCGTCCGGAGTGAAGGCGGGCCCCCGGGGGTTTGGGGGATTAAGCCGGCATAGGACGCATGAGCCACCAAACCTATGGGCAGGCGGACTTCTGACAGGGCCCAGCCGCTTGTCGCACCGGATTCAAGCGTGCAATTTGCGCCAAACCGCCCCGTGAGGCACGCCTCGGCGGCCGGCCCTGGGTACTCGCCCCCGGGGTTGGCGCGTCATGCGACGCCCGGGATCTGCATCATGGGGCCGGGATGCGCGTACGACGTCTTCGTTGCACTGCCCCGGTCTGCCTGGCAGCCGCGGCACTGGCCGGCTGTGGGTCGGCGTCCGGCGGCCTGAGCGCCTCGAGCGCCGGCGGGCTGCGGGGAAAGCTGGCGGCGGTCCAGACCGCGGCGGCGAACGGCAATCGGACGGCGGCGCTGAACGCGCTGTCGAGCTTCAGCGCTCAGGTCGAGCGCGAGGCCGGAGCCCTGAGCTCCGCCGAGCGGGCGGCGTTGCGGACGGGCATCGCCCGGGTGCGCGAGCGCATCATCCAGACGGTCGCTCCCCCGGCCACGACCGCGGCGAGCACCCCCTCGTCCACGTCGCCCGCCGCTCCGGCCGTCACGACGCCAACCCCCCCAACTCACGCGGCCCCTCCCGCTCCCCACGGCGGCGGGCCGAAGGGGGCGGGACCGCCCGGCCATCCGAAACACGACGGCCAGCACGGTGGGCACGGGGGCGGCAAAGGTGACGGGAAGGCGAACGGCGGTGAGCCGTGAAACCCGCCGTCGACGCCACGCTTGGAGATGGCCGCTATCGCCTCGAGCAGCGTCTCGGCGCGGGCGGGATGGCCACCGTGTGGCTGGCGGTTGACGAGCGGCTCGACCGGCCGGTGGCGGTCAAGATCGTCGCCGACGCGCTCGCCGACGACGAGAGTTGGATCAAACGGTTCAAGCGCGAGGCCCGGGCGGCGGCGGCGCTGTCACATCGCGGCGTCGTGCCCGTGTTCGACTACGGCGTCGAGGAAGGCAGGCCGTATCTGGTCATGGAGTACGTCCCGGGCGGGACGCTCGCGCAGCGGCTCAGCGCCGACGCCGACGCACACGCCGACGCCGGCGCTCGGCGCACGGGGCGCCCCGATGGCGCCGCCGGCCGCCCCCCGACCCCGGAACACCTCGCCCGGGAGCTGCTCGAAGCGCTGGGGGCGGTCCACGCCGCCGGCATCCTGCATCGCGACATCAAGCCCGCCAATCTCCTGCTCGACGGCCACGGGCACGTCCGCCTGACCGACTTCGGCATCGCCCAGCCGCGGCACAGCACATCGCTGACGAGGACGGGGATGGTCGTCGGCACCCTGCGCTACCTCGCTCCCGAGGTCGCCGCGGGTCAGCCGGCCACCGTCCAGAGCGACCTGTACTCGGCGGGAGTCGTCATCCGGCAGGTCGCCGGCGAGCATCCGGCGCCGGCGCCGGAAGCGCTCGTCGCCGCACTGACCGCCCATGATCCCGGGGAGCGGCCCGCCTCGGCGTCAGCGGCGCTCGAGCTCCTCCGCGACGCGACCACGGCAACGCGGCCCGTGACCACCGACGGGGACGCCACTCGGCCAATGCCCGTCCACGAGGGCGCCACACGGCCGATGCCCGCCGGCCCACGCTCGGCGCAACCGGGACTCGCCGGCGCCCGCCCCCGGCGACCGGCACCGGCGGGCCCGCGCACCGTCCAGCCGCCACCCGCCCGGCGGCGTCGGCCCCAGCGGGCTCTTCTCCCCGCCGGGGCCGCCGTCGTCGTCCTCATCGTCATCGTGATCCTGCTGACGACAGGGGGCGGCTCCGGACACGCGCCGGCCAAGATCCCATCGCCGGCACCGGCCCAGGCATCCGTCGCCCGGCAGGTCCAGGCGCTCGAGCGGATCGTCGTCAACGCCACCAGACGGTAGGCGCCGCTCCGGAGCGTGACGCCATCCACGCGCCCGGGAGCAACTCTCACACGGAACTGTGCCAACTCTGTCGCATCCGCCTGATCGGCGTGCGCCGGGGCTGGACACTGGGGCCATGGACATCAATCGCATCGACCGGCCGCGCGTCGATCCGGACGAGGCCGCCCACGCCAGGTGGCTTGATCGCTGGGCCCCCACGTGCCCCGTCGGCAACCCGCAGAGGGTCCGGGCCTGTCTCGCCTACCGCGAATGGGATCCCCGGCGTCTCCAGCTGCGCGTCGCGCTCGCACCGGGCGAGGGGATCTGCGCCGTCGTGGTTGACGAGCAGGAGGATGTCGTCTACGTGCGAGCGCTCCTCTGCTACGACCCGGACGAGGAGGAGCCGGAACCGGGGAACTACGGCAACTGCCCTGTCCACGTGTACCTCGACGGGCCGCTCGGCGACCGGGCCGTGTTCGACATCCACGGCGACGCATTCCTGCCGCGGTACACGCCCGCCCGGGAAACCGAGCAGGCACCGCCCAAAGACGGTGATCCGGCAGCGTGACCGGCCGACGCCTATCTGCGCTCGGAGTCCGAGGCCCCCGTCATGGCCGCGTCGCGTTCAGGAGCCCGTTCGTCGTCGAGCTGCCGGGCGATGGCCTCGGTCTCCGCCGACCCGCCCTCAATGCGGATCCGCGGAAGCCGCACGTCGAGCCACCGGGGCAGCCACCAGGTGGCCCGCCCCAGGATCTCCAGGACCGCCGGCAGCAGCACGCAGCGCACGACCAGGGCGTCGAGGAAGACGGCGGCCGCGAGGCCGAAGCCGAACTCCTTGATCGAGCGCTCGTTGCCGAGCAGAAACGAGAGGAACACGCAGATCATGATCGCCGCGGCCGCGCTGATGACGCGCCCGGTGAACGCGATGCCGTCCGCAACGGCCGTGGTGGCGTCATGCTGACGCACCCATTCCTCGCGGATCCTGGAGATCAGGAAGACCTCGTAATCCATCGACAGGCCAAACACGACGGCGAACATGAGGACGGGTATCCACGGCTCGACAGGTCCCGGAGTGACGCCGATCACGCCCGCCAGCCAGCCGTTCTGGAAGACGGCCACGGTCGCGCCGAGGGCGCCGCCGATGCTGATGAGGTTCATCACCGCCGCCTGGATCGGGATCACCAGCGACCGGAAGATCACGAACAACAGGAGCGCCGACAGGACGACGACGATTCCGATGAACACCGGAAGCTTGTTCGCCAGCACGTTGGAGAAGTCGATCGACCCGGCGGTGAAGCCGCCCACCAGCGGCCGCGAGCCGAACGTCCGCTTGAACGGAGGCAGCACCGTCTGGCGGAGGTGGTTGACGAGGTTGTTCGTCGCCTCCGCCTGCGGCGCCGAGGTGGGATACACCTGCATCACCGCCACGCGCCCGGACGGGGCGAGCCGGGGTGCGGCGACGGCAACGACATCCGGGGTATGCGCAACGGTGGCGCCCAGCGTGGCGAGCTCGGCCCGCTGCGACGGGCTCGAGAGCTGCACGGCGATGAGCAGCGGTCCGTTGAACCCGGCGCCGAACCCGCGGGAGAGGAGGTTGAACGCCTTGTACGTCGTCGTGTTGGACGGGTCGTTCCCCGCGTCGCTGGACTCCAGGCGCATCCCCAGCACCGGCGCGATGAACACCAACATCACCGCCAGCGATGCCACGGCCAGTCGCCACGGGTGCGCCTGGACCATCACGCTCCAGCGCCGCCACGCGGACTCCCGCGGGCCCTGACCGTGGGACTGGCGCCGGCGGGCTCGCCGGCTGGGCCGCACGACCCGCTGACCGAACGCCGACAGCAGCGACGGGAGCACGGTCAACGACGCGCCCAACACCAGCAGCACCGCCAGTACCGAGGCGATCGACAGTCCGTACAGGAACGTGACGCCCGTCGCGAACATCCCCAGCAGGGCGATGATCACCGTGGTCCCGGCGAGCAGGATCGCACGTCCGGACGTGTCCATGGCCTGAATCACCGACAGCTGCACGTCGCCCGTGCGCCCGTCGTTCTCTCGGAACCGCGTGACGATGAACAGCGCGTAATCGACACCGACGCCGAGCCCAATCATCACCGCCAGCTCAGGTGCCACCTGCGGCATGCTGATGACGTGCGTCGCCAGCCCCACGAGTGAGATGCCCGTGATCAGCCCCAGCCCGGCGGTGATGAGCGGCATCCCCGCTGTGACCAGCGAGCCGAACGTCAACAGCAGGATCACGAGCGCCGCGATCACACCGACGGTCGTCGCGGGGCCGATGTTGAAGCCCTCGGCGTTCTCGATGACCGGACCCCCGGCGGCGACCTCGAGCCCCGGCACGTGCACGGCGTTGACCGCCGTGATCACCGGCTGACCGGTGGTGGTGGGCAGGAGATTCGCGCGCTTGGAGTAATTGATCGTCGCAAAACCGGTGCGCTTGTCCTTCGAGATCTCATACGGCGCCGCCGGCCCATACGGGGTGATCACATCGACGACGTGGGGCATCCGGCTGACGCCGGCCAGGAGCGGCGTGATCGCGGCCCGCACCTGCGGCGAGGTGACGGTGCCCTGCGTCGTGTGAAAGACGATCGTGTCGACGTCGCCGCTCTGCGCTTTGAACTCGCTGCCGAGCAGGTCGACGACCCGTTGCGCCTCCGTTCCGGGCAGGGTGAAGTTGTTGGCGTACTGCCGGCCGGCCGCGGAGGCGATGACCGTGGTGACGATGGCGATCAGGATCCACCCCACCACGACCACGCGGCGGTGGGCTATGCAAAAGCGCGTGAGTCCGAGCATTTCCTAAGACCCCCGGTCCAAAGCGAGAACGTCCCCAACTGCGACCAACTGTACCCATCCGGATTCGCCGGCCCTGTGATCAGGACGCGAACCGGCAGGCAGAAATTCAGGGCACCGGCCGTGGGAGCCCGTCCGGCGCCGGCCCTCAGGCCGGGTCGACCTCGAGCACCAGCTTTCCGGTGTTCTCACCCCGGAACAGCCGCAGCAACGTCTCCGGGAATGCGCGGACGCCTCCGGAGGCGATGTCCTCGAACGTCTTGAGCCGACCGCTGGCCAGCCATCCCGCCATCTCCTGCGCGGCCCCGGCATACCGGTCGGCGTAGTCGAAGACGAGGAACCCGGTCATGGTGGCGCGGTTGACCAGGAGCGACATGTAGTTCGCCGGTCCGCGCATCCCCTCGGTCGCGTTGTATTGCGAGATGGCGCCGCAGAGCACGGCACGCGCGTGGCGAGCGAGCGCGGCGAGCGCCGCGTCGAGGATCTCGCCTCCGACGTTGTCGAAGTACACGTCCACTCCGTCCGGGCAGTGCTGGCGCAGGGCCCGGGCGACGTTCTCGGCCTTGTAGTCGATGCACGCGTCGAAGCCGAGGTCCTCCACCACGTGCCGGCACTTCTCCGGACCGCCGGCGATCCCGACCGCCCGGCAGCCCTTGATCTTGGCGATCTGCCCCACCACTCCGCCGACCGCTCCTGCGGCGCCGGACACGACGACCGTGTCGCCCTCGCGAGCGCGGCCGACGGTCAGCAGGCCGAAGTAGGCCGTGAGCCCGGTCAACCCCAGCGCTCCCAGGTAGACCGGCAGCGGAGCCAGCCGCGGATCGACCTTGGTCAGGCCGTCGCCGCCGAGCGTGGCGTACTCCTGGACCCCGGTGATCCCGGTGACGACATCTCCCTCGGCGAGGGCGGGATAACGCGAGGCGACCACCTCGCCGACGCCGGCGGCGCGCATCACCTCGCCGATCCCCACCGGCGGCATGTAGGAGCGCGCGTCGCTCATCCACCCGCGCATCGCGGGATCCAGGGAGAGGTACCGAACCTTGACGAGCACCCCGCCGTCCTCCGGCTCGGCCACCGGCTCCTCGGTGTGATCCCAGTCGGTCGGCTTGGGCAGTCCGACAGGGCGGGCGACCAGGCGAACTTGGTGGTTGACGGCATCCATGGGTTCCTCCCCAGTGTCGGGGTGGGCAGCGGCGGGTGGCGCCAGCCTAGCGGGGACGCCCCCGGGCGGCGTTCCCGCGACTCATTCGGTGAACCGGAAGATCCGGTCGGAGCCCGTCAGCTCGAACAGGCGCTGAACCGCCCGCGGCCCCGGTCCCAACAGGAGCTCGCGGCCACTCTCCGTCAGCCGCCGGTGCGCGACGAGCAACGCCCGCAGACCGGCGGAGTCCAGGAACTCCAGGTCACGCAGATCGATCGTCACTCGGCGGATGTCCTCGCTGAGCAGATCCTCGAGCTGGTGCTCGAGCCCCGGAGCTGACGCGAGATCGAGCTCGCCCGCGAGTCTGAGCCTGATCGTGTGCGGCTTGCGCTCGACGCCGACCACCAGCCCGCACGGGCCGCTGCTCATCGGCGCCACTCCGGGTCTGCCGGTCGCGTTCGCGTCAGCATCATGGCCGGGGATCTTCGGGCATCGCGGGGCGATGCGCCCTCGCCGCGGTCTGCGCGGAGACGTCCGCGCGCGGACATGGGGCACCCGCTCCGGCGGTCGGCCTCCGCCCGTCCCCAATCATGGACCGCCGATCGCCACCTGCGGGTCGCTCCCGGGCCGCCACAGGCCTCGCGGCATCGCCGCGGTGACAAACGGCAGCGCGGCGTTCCCGCGCGCATCGACCGCGATCACGCCGCCGGCGCCGCCCAGCTCCCCCACGTCAGCGAGCACAACGTCGCACGCGTCCACGAGGCTCGCCCCGTGCGCCACGAGCGCCGCGACGTTGTGCGCGGCACCGGCCCGGATGAACGCCTCCCCATCTCCGGTGCACGACACCGCCACATGCCCGTCGGCCCACGTGCCCGCGCCGATCAGCGGCGAGTCGCCGACCCGGCCCGGCGGCTGGCCGCCGATGCCGCCGGTGGAGGTCGCCGCCGCCAGGGTGCCGTGTCGGTCAAGGCACACCGCGCCGACCGTGCCGTGGTCCTCGCCGGCCACCTTGGTGCGCAGCGCGTCGCGCTGGCGATCGGTGATGAAGTAGCTGGCGGGAACCTGTTCGGCCCCCATCTCGGCCGCGTAAGCGTCGGCGTGTCCGCCGATCATCAGCACCTGATCGGAGCGCAGGACCGAGCGGGCGGCATCGATCGGCCATCTGGCGTGGCGGATCCCGGCCGCCGCCCCGGCCGCCCGGTCGGATCCGCGCATGATGGCCGCGCTGAGCTCCACCGACCCATCGGAGCACAGCGCCGCACCTCGCCCGGCGTTGAACAGCTCGAAGCCCTCGAGGATCCGGACCGCGGCATGAACCGCCTCGGTGGCATCGCCACCCGCCTCGAGCGCCGCCCGGGCGCTGCTCAGCGCTTCCCGCAGGACCGCGTGGCACCGCTCCTCGTGGTCGCGGAGGCTCCTGCCGGCTCCGGCGCCGGCGTGGATCACCACCAGCGGCCCGCCCGCGACGTCGGCGCCGCCGGCACCGGCACCGGCACCGGCTGTCCGGTGAATCACGCCGTCACCTCGCGTCGACCGATGCCGGGCATGCTCGGAAGCACCGCTCCGGGATTGAGCAGGTTGTCCGGGTCCAGCGCGCGCTTGATCGCTCGCATCGCCTGGACTTCATCCCCGCCCACGGCCCGCTCGAGCCACCGGGCCTTGGTGACGCCGATCCCGTGCTCCGCGCTGATCGTTCCGCCGTACCGCAGGGTCAGCTCGAGGACGGCATCGTCGACGCGCGGATCGTCCGGGGCCACTCCCAGCACGTTGATGTGGACGTTGCCGTCCCCCAGGTGGCCGAAAACGATGACGCGCCCGGCGCCCGCGGTGACGGCCACCTCTGAAACGTCCTCGAGGAAGCCGTCAAGCCGGTTGAGCGGCACCCCCACGTCGAGCTTGTGCGGAATACCGTGGGAGTTGATCGCGTCCGCGTGACCCTCGCGCAGCCGCCAGAGGGCTGCGCGGCCGGGTGTGTCGTCGGCGACGACGGCGTCGTCGATGCCCACGCTGTCAAGCGCGGTCGCCAGCTCCTCCGTCGGATCCGTCCGCGCCGCGCATTCGGCGAGCACGTAGAGCGGAGCTCGCCGGCGCAGCGGCGAGCGGCGACGCTGGTGTTCGAGGACGAGCTGCAGGCCGGCGTCGAGGAAGAAGTCACAGCTCTCCAGTGATGGCGCGTTCTCCCTGAGCGATGCCAACAGCTGCGCGGCGTCGCGCGCGGAAGCCAGCGGTACGAGCACCGCGGCGCGGGAGCGGAGCGTCGGCACGAGCCGCCAGCGGACTCGGGTGATGATCCCCAGGGTCCCCTCGGAGCCGACGAGCAGCGCCGAGAGGTCGTAGCCGGCGTTGTCCTTGGTCAGCCCCGTCAGCCGCGTGACCGTCGAACCGTTCGCCAGCACCGCCTCGAGACCGGCCACGCGCGCACGCGCCGTCCCGTAGCGCAGCGCCCGGGCGCCGCCGGCGTCGCAGGCGACGGCGCCGCCGATCGTGCATGAGTCCCGCGAGGCGAAGTCCAGCCCGGCATCCTGACCCGCCGCCCGCGCCGCCTCCTGCAGCGCGGCGAGCGTCGCCCCGGCTCCGGCCGTCACCTGACCGACCGCCTGGTCGACATCGCCGATGACGTCGAGGCGCCGCAGCGAGACAACGACCTCGCGGTCGCGGGGAACGCCGGCACCGACGAGGCCGGTGTTGCCGCCCTGCGGCACCACCGGGGCTTCATGCCGGGCGCACACCGCCATCACAGCGGCTACCTCGGCGGTGTCGGCGGGGCGCACGACGCAGCGCGCGGGCGCGCCGTAGCGGCCGCTGTAATCGTGCTCGAAGGATGACGTCAGCTCCGGATCGCGCAGCAGATGCTGCGGTCCGACGATCTCCGCCAGATCGTGCTCGAGCTCGGTCACGGCCGGCGGATCAGGTGCCCTCAGGCTGGGCTGGAACCGCGCGCCGAGCGACGCCGCTGGCCTCGGCGGCGCGAGCGACCGCCGGCGCCACCGCGCTGACCACCTCGCGGTTGAACACGCTCGGGATGATGTACTCGGCGTGGAGCTCGTCGTCGCCGACGACGCCGGCGATGGCCCGCGCGGCAGCGAGCTTCATCTCCTCGTTGATGGTGCGAGCGCGGACCTCGAGCGCACCGCGGAACACGCCGGGGAAGGCGAGCACGTTGTTGATCTGATTTGGATAGTCGGATCGCCCGGTGGCCATGATCGCCACGGCATCGCCGACCTCCTCGACACGCACCTCAGGATCCGGGTTGGCCATCGCGAACACGATCGGCTGCGCCGCCATCGTGAAGACCGCCGCCTTGGACACGGCCCCGGGTCTCGATACCCCCACAAGGACGTCGGCGCCGGCGAGGACGTCGTTGGCCATGCCGCGCTCACCGCCGAGATTGGTCCGCGCGGCGATCTCCTCCAGCGTCGGGTCGAGGCCGGGACGGCCCGGGTAGACGGCGCCGTCGACGTCGCAGACGACGATGTTCCCCACACCGTGGGCCAGCATGATCTCCGTACACGCGACCCCGGCAGCCCCGGCGCCGACGACGACCACCGTCACGTCCTCGGCACGCTTGCCGACGACCCGCAGCGCGTTCATCAGCGCCGCCAGCACGACGATCGCCGTGCCGTGCTGATCGTCGTGGAACACCGGGATGTCCAGGTCCGCGCGCAGCCGCCGCTCGATCTCGAAGCACCGCGGTGCGGCGATGTCCTCGAGGTTGATCCCGCCGAATGCCGGCGCCGCCATCTTGACGAACTCGACGATGCTGTCGACGTCCTTGCTATCGACGCACAGCGGGAAGGCATCGACACCGGCGAACTCCTTGAACAGGACGGCCTTGCCCTCCATGACCGGCATCGCCGCCTCGGGTCCGATGTCCCCCAGCCCCAGCACCGCGGTGCCGTCGGAGATGACCGCCACCGTGTGGCCCTTGATCGTCAGCGACCAGGCGTCGTCCGGGTCGTCGTGGATGGCCATGCTGACCCGCGCCACGCCCGGGGTGTAGGCCATCGACAGGTCATCGCGGGTCTTGACCGGGACCTTCGGAGTGATCTCGAGCTTGCCGCCGAGGTGCATCAGGAAGGTCCGGTCCGACACGTGCTCGACCTCGACGCCGGGCAGCGCTTCGACGGCCGCCACCACCGCTTTGCTGTGGTCCAGGTCGGCGCAGGCGACGGTCACGTCCCGGATGACCTCGGCACCCTCGACGCGCACGATGTCGATCGCGCCGAGGATCGCTCCGGTCTCGCCGATGGCGGCGGCCACCCGGGCGAACGCCCCGGGCGTCTGCTGGAGGTGGACCCGCATCGTGATGCTGTACGAGGCCGACGGGTGCAGCCCCTGAGCGTGTGGCGGACTCGCCGCGGGGGTCGAACTGTCGTGCAATGCCATCGGCGAACCCTGTGCTCCGACGATAGCGCCTGGCCGGGCTCACATGTTGCCCGGTTTCCCGCGTCTCAGCTCACCACCGAGCGCGCGCGCCGCGGGCGAATCGCGGTCAGCGTCAGGGCGGCCGCGAGCATGGCGCCGGCACCGAGCCAGGGCTTCGCTTCTCGCTCATCGCTCGGCCTCCCGCTGCGACGCGGACTCGACGGCCCGGCGCAGATCGCCGAGCACCCGGGCCCGGCTGCTGGCGATGAGCGCTGCTGCGCTGCGCACCGGGATCTCCCCCGCGACGTCCGCCGCCGGACGGATCGTCCCGGTCACCATCTCCAGGAGGACGTGCTCCGGCGCCTCGCCCGGAAACGCGTCCTCGGGCAGATCCTCGAGCAGATCCGCGAGCAGGCCGCTGAGCATGATGCCCGTACGCAGGAGCTCCTCGACGAACGTGCTGACGTAATCCTCGGGGTCGGCGCTGGCCACTGTCTGTATGAGTCCGCGGAA
The DNA here is from genome assembly GCA_035551695.1 of Solirubrobacteraceae bacterium. GTDB lineage: Bacteria > Actinomycetota > Thermoleophilia > Solirubrobacterales > Solirubrobacteraceae > Palsa-465. The sequence goes on along the minus strand of DASZMU010000069.1, from coordinate 17,337 downwards.
GAGCCGGATTCACCCCCCTCCTCCCGTGTTGCGGGCATCGGCGACCCCGGAGAGAGACGGCAATGGCTTTCGGAGGAGGGACGTGGGGCGCTCCGGGGCCGGCGCGACCCCGGGGACCATGCAGAATGCGACAAATCTCGGATCCGATGGAAGGTTTGGCGCAAAGTTGATGCGCTGCCTGCATCTGGCGCCAGATCGCTGAGCGGGGTCGAGGTTTGGCGCCTGCTGCACGCTGAAAACCGGGGCAATGGGCGACAAATGGCATCAGACATTCGCAACATGGTCAGCCGCCAGCCCCCGCCCCACGGCCACCGCCCCTACGTCCACCGCCCCACGGCCACCGGCCAGCCCGGGCGTCGAATCAACGTGCGACGGGTACTGCATAGGCCGTGTCACCCACCGCAGATTCCCTCGTTGTCGCCGTCACCGGCCCCACCGGAACGTTCGGGTTCGGCCTGATGCCGCTGTTGCAGGCCGAACCCCGCGTCCAGCGCGTCGTCGGCATCGCCCGCCGCCCGTTCGACCCGTCCGAGCACGGGTGGGCCAAGATGGAGTACCGCCGCGGCGACGTCCGGGATGAGGGCGCGCTTCGCGAGGCGTTCTCCGGCGCCGACGTCGTCGTCCATCTGGCGTTCATGATCACCGGGAACGCCGGTGCCGAGACGATCCGCGCCATCAACGTCGACGGCACCGTCAACGCGTTCCGCGCCGCCCGCGACGCCGGCGCCAAGCGCTTCGTCTACGCCTCATCGGTCGCCGCGTACGGCTTTCACCCGGACAACCCGGTCGGCATGAAGGAGGACTGGCCCACCCGCCCGGCGGACCGCCTCTTCTACGCCCGGGAGAAGGCGGAGCTCGAGCACGCCCTCCAGGAGGAGGCGGCCGCGGTTGCCGAGCCCGCGCTGTACCTGCTGCGCCCGCCGATCGTGCTCGGCCCCCACGCGCTCGGCGCCAAGGGCGCTCTGCCGGCTCCGGTCGCGGGCGCCGGCCGCCGGATGTTCGAGCTCATGCGCGCCCTCCCCTTCCCGCTCCCGGTGCTCGCTCCCCAGGTGCCCGTCCAGTTCATCCACGAGGCCGATGTCGGCGAGGCGCTGCTCCTGTGTGCGCTCGGCGACGGCCCGCCCGGCGCCTACAACATCGCCGGCGACGGTGTCCTGACCGGCGCCGACGTGGCCCGGGAGCTCGGCCTGGCCCCTCTGTCCCTCCCCGCCGGCATCGTCCACGGCGCCGCTCGCGCCGCCGCGTTGCTGCCCAAGCCGCCGTTCATCCCGCCCGCCGCCGACTGGGTGGAGGCGTTCAGCCGCCCGGCGATCATGGACACAACCAAGGCGAAGGCGGAGCTTGGCTGGCGGCCGCGGTACACGGGGATCGAGGCGCTGCGCGAGACGATAGGCTCCCGCGGCCCATGGCCTCGCGCTCACCCCAAATCCTGACCGGACGCGTGGCGCTCGTCACCGGCGCCGGCAGCGAGTCCGGCATCGGCATGGCGGTCGCGCGGGCGCTGGCCCGGGCCGGTGCCCGCGTCGCGATCACGTCGACGACCGACCGAATCCACGACCGGGCGGCGGAGCTGGTCGCCGAGGGTGCGGACGTCGCGTCGTTGACAGCCGACCTGACCGACCGGAGGGCCGTGGCGTCGCTGGTCGCCGCCGTTGCCGGGCGTCTCGGCCCGGTCGACGTGCTCGTCAACAACGCCGGTATGAACCAGACCGGCATCGAGGAGCCGAGTCCACCGTTTCACCGGTTTGATCACGACGCGTGGGACCGCCAGCTCGCGATCACCCTGACGACGGCGTTCAACGTGACGCGGGAGGTGGTCGGCGGGCTCATCGACCGCGGGTGGGGCCGGATCGTGATGGTGTCCTCGGTGACCGGGCCGGTCGTCTCCTACCTGGGCCAGAGCGCCTACGCCGCCGCCAAGGGCGGAGTCGACGGGCTGATGAGGACGCTCGCCGTCGAGCTGGGGCCCCACGGGATCACCGCCAACAGCGTCGCCCCCGGCTGGATCGCCACCGGCTCGGTCAGCCCCCCGGAGCGCCACAGCGGCGAGTTCACGCCCGTCGGCCGTCCGGGGACACCGGACGAGGTCGCGGCCACCGTCGCCTTTCTGGCCAGCCCGGCCGCGAGCTATGTCACCGGGCAGTCGATCGTCGTCGACGGCGGGAACACGGTCCAGGAGGACCACGCCCACGGGCGGTAGACGATCGTTCTCGCCGGGTTGGCGAGGCTCAGCCCCGCACGTGTGGCAAATCAGCCACGGCGATCCTCATTTGTCGCATCGCGCACGCCGCAATCCGGAGCCACGGCGTCGGCCGGCCCCGCCGCCGCAGTATCCGACAGCGCCGCGTCGACCGCCCGCGCAAGCACCGGAACCTCGTCGACCGTCAAGGCCAGCGGCGGCCGGACCTTGATGACGTTCCCATGCCGGCCGGTCGTCCCCACCAGCGCCCCCAGGTGGCGCATCCGATCTCGCACCGCCTGGGCGCGCGCACCATCCGGCGAGCGGGTCGACGGATCGCTGACGAGCTCGATCCCCCACGCCAGGCCGACGCCGCGCACATCGCCGATCTCAGGATGCCGCGCCGCCAGCTCGGCGAGGGCGCTCCGCACTGCGGAGCCGGTCTCGACGACGCGGGCCAGCACGCGCTCATCCTCGATCACATCCAACACAGCGAGCGCCGCCGCCGCACTGACGGGGTTGCCCCCGAACGTGCTGAACACGGTCGTGTGCCCCACCAGCGAGGACACGATCTCACGCCGGGTCACGACGGCGGCGACCGGGTGCCCGTTCCCCATCGGCTTGCCGAGGGTCACGAAGTCCGGGACGACGCCGAATCGCTCGAATGCCCACATCGCCTCACCAGTGCGGCCGTGCCCGGCCTGGACCTCGTCGGCGATCCACAGCGCCCCGGCGGACCGGGTCAGGCGAACGAGCTCCTGCACGTAGGCCGCGTCGAGATCGGCGATCCCGTCGCTGGTGATCAGGCCGTCGAGGATCGCCGCCGCCGGTCCCACCGCCGAAGCGGTCAGGCGACCGAGCGCCGCGGCAAACGCTTGAGCGTCGAGGTGCGTCCCGCGGTACGTGTCCGGAGGCTCCCACGTCTCGACGTGCTCCGGCCGTGAGCCGTCCAGCCACCCCTCCGGTGACAGGGCGGCCGTGGCCTCGGTGATGCCGTGGTACGCGAACGCCGTGCACAGGCCGCCGCGGCGGCCGGTGACCGCAGTGGCCATGCGCCACGCAAGGTCGTTGGCCTCCGATCCGGAGTTGACGAGCAGCACCGTGTCGAGCTCCGGCGGACAGGTTGCCGCCAGCCGTTCGGCCAACTCGATCGCCGCCGGGTGCAGGTAGCGCATGTGCGTGTTGATCCGCCGGCTCTGGCGGGAGATCGCCGACGTGATCCGAGGATGGCCGTGGCCCACGCACGGCACGTTGTTGTAGGCGTCGAGATACGTCCGACCGGCCGTGTCGGTGATCCAGACGCCCTCCGCGGACGACACCTCGATTGGGACGTCATAGAAGAGGGGATCCACAGCGGGGCCGAATGTCGCCGCGCGACGCGACGCCAGCGATCCATCGGTCCGCGCGGCGCCGACGGCGCCGAGTTGCCGCGCGACCTCCTCCCAGCCGACGCCCTCCAGCGCCTCGATCATGCGGATGCACTCGGCGTTGTATCGCTCGGCGAACGCCTGCTCCTCGAGCCCCTGGGCCACGCGCCAGGAGCTGATCGCAATCGTCACCGCGCTGCGCGCCGCCCACGCCACGCCGAGCACGGCCAGCTCGAGGTCCTCGAGCTCGACGCGCCGCTGATAGCCATCCAACACGAGCCGCGCCGTGCGGAGCAGGTCGCCCCCGTCGCGCCCCGTGCCCAGCGAATCGAGCACCGACGCCAGGTCGGCGATCAGCGCGGTGTGGCTCATATCCCCAAAGTCGATGATCCCGGTGACGAAGCCGCGCTCGTCGGTCAGGGTGTTGTCGACGGTCAGGTCGGTATGGAGAACCTGCGCGCGCAGGCGTGGCCAGGCCGGGGCCGCCGTCCGCTCGAACTCGTCCAAAACCCGGGCGACCAGCGCCCGCGTCCGGGCGTCGCGCACGTCCTCGAGCATCGAACGCGCGGAGAGCGCATGCTGGACGTCCCACAGCATCGTGCGCTGGGCACGGCCGTGCGCGAAGCCGCGGAGCGCCTGCGCGAGCCGGGCCGTCGTCTCACCCCAGGCGACGACGGCGGCGTCAGACAGAGTGGCAGCCTCGATCCGGCTGCGCCCGGGGAGGACGTCGTAGAGCCGGACCCAGTGCGCCACCTCGCCGTCCCACCACTGCGCGCGCAGCCACGCGGGGTCGTCGCCCGGCCGCGCGGCGCCGGCGGGGTGGGCTGGGTCCGCATCTACCGGCCGCCATGGCAGGGCCACCCGCAGCTCCGGATCGACGGCCGTGACGTGCAGTGCCACGGCGGCCTCCATGTCGAGGACCTCCGGGTCCTCGGACGGATTGGACACCTTGAGCACGGCGAGGGGGCGCTCGTCGCCGTCGAGGAGGGCGAACGTCCGGTCCCGTTCGCTGCCGAGATCCCGCGCGCCGACGGCGAGCACGCCGAACTGGGACGCGCCGATCTCCACCGCATCGGCCTCGGACAGACGGGGCCGCGCATTGCTCAGGACGAGATCCACGCGGTCACGCTACCAAGAGCGAGAGCTAGGCCTCCAGCTGCTCGGAGAGCTCCAGCCAGCGAGCCTCGAGCTGGTCTCGCTGGGCGGTGAGCGCGCCCAGCTCGTCGGACAGCTCGCCCAGCCGCTCGGCGTCGGTGGCTGCGGCGACCATCGCCGCCTCGACGTCACCGTGACGGGCCTCGGCGCGCTCCAGCTCGCGCTCCACCCGCGCCAGCTCCTTCTGGGCCGCGCGCCGCTGGGCACCGGGGGCGGGGCCGCTTGACCGTGCGAGGAGGGACGGCGGAGCGGCGTCGGCGCTCGCGATCGTACGTAGCTCCAGGTACTGCTCGATCCCGCCGGGCAGGTGTCGGAGGCTCCCATCCCCGGGCAGCGCGAAGACGTCGTCACACACCCGCTCGACGAAGTACCGATCGTGCGAGACCGCGACCAGCGTGCCGGGCCAGCCGTCGAGCAGGTCCTCGAGCGCCGTCAGGGTGTCGATGTCCAGATCGTTGGTCGGCTCGTCGAGCAGCAGGACGTTCGGCTCGGCCAGGAGCAGGCGCATCAGTGCCAGCCGCCGGCGCTCGCCGCCGGACAGGCCCTCGGTCCGAGCCCCCAGCTTCTCCCCCCGGAAGCCGAACCGCTCGGCGAGCGCTCCGGCTGTCAGCTCCTCGCCCCCGCTCGTCGTGGCCCGGCCGCGAATCTCCGCCAGGGCCTCGACGACGCGCACGCCGGGCGGCAGTTCGCCCGCCTCCTGCGAGAGCTGGGCCAGGCGCACGGTGGCGCCGCGCTGGACCTCGCCGACATCCGGCGCCAGATCGCCGGCCAGCAGTCGGAGCAGCGTCGTCTTGCCGGAGCCGTTGGCACCCACGAGCGCCACGCGCTGCCCCGGGCCGAGGCGCCACGTGACGTCCGACAGCAGGCGCCGGTCGCCGAGCGTCACCGAGACACCGACGGCGTCCAGGACGCGGTCGCCGAGCCGCGCCGTCGCAAACCGCACCAGCTCGACTGAATCGCGGGCCGGAGGCTCGTCGGCGATCAGCGCGCTGGCGGCGTCGATGCGGAACTTCGGCTTCGAGGTCCGCGCCGGCGGTCCGCGCCGCAGCCACGCGAGCTCCTTGCGAACGAGCTGGCGCCGTCGATCCTCGCGGGCGGCCGCCTGCCGGTCGCGTTCGGCACGAGCGAGGACGTAGGCGGAGTAGCCGCCGTCGTACTGGTGCACGACGCCGTCGGCCACCTCCCACGTGCGCTCGGAGACGGCGTCCAGGAACCACCGGTCGTGCGTGATGGCGACCAGGGTGCCGCGGCGGGCGCGGAGGAAGCCCGCCAGCCAGGCGACTCCCTCGACATCGAGATGGTTCGTGGGCTCGTCGAGCACCAGCAACGCCGGGGCGTGCAGGAGGGCGCGCGCCAGCATGATCCGCCGCTGCTCGCCACCGGACAGCTGACCGACCGGTGTGGCGAGGCCCGCCGGCAGGCGCGCCAGCCCGACGCCGCCCAGGAGCCCGTCGAGCACGGAGCGAAACACGGGGTCGCGGGCCCATTCGTGGTCGGCCCGGGCGCCGACGAGCTCGTCGCGGACCGTCAGCCCAGGATCGAGATCGACCCGCTGGCCGACCAGCGCCGCCTCCAGGTCTCCCGTGGCGGTGACGGCGCCGGCATCCGGTCGTTCGGCGCCCACGATCAACCGGGCCAGCGTCGACTTTCCGGCGCCGTTGTCGCCGACGACACCGATGTGGTCGTCCTCGTTGAGGCCGAGGGTAACCTCGTGCAGCACCGAGCGGCTGCCATAGCCCTTGGCGACGGATTTCAGATTGACGAGGTTGCGCGCGACGATGAGACACATGTAGCGGATCCGGCGCGACGATCTCGCGGCGGCGGGCCCACGCGCCGTCGTCGAGGACACATCTAAGGGTCGGGCTCTCCTTGACAGGGCCATGGCCCCGCGCGACGATTGCGGGGAAGGGGCCGGCTGATTTCACCGGGGGAAAGGGACTGGATGACGGGGATCCTCTATGCGCTTGCGCGCTTCTGCGTCCGGCACCGCAGGATCGTTCTTGTGGTGTGGATCGTGGGCGCGGCGCTGCTTGTCGGCCTCTCACACCGGCTGGGCGATAACACCAACGACAACCTCTCCCTGCCCGGGACCGACAGCGACCGGGCGACGACGGTGCTCGCGAGCTCGTTCCCCAACCAGGCGAACGGCACGAGCCCCATCGTCCTCCACGCCTCCAGCGGGAAGCTCACCGACTCGAAGTACGCCAATGCGGTCAACGAGGCTGCGGCCGACGTCGCCAAGGCGCCGGACGTCGCCTCCGTGGTCAACCCGCTGACCCAGCAGGGCGCCTCGGCCCTGAGCAAGGACGGCGCCACCGGCTATCTGTCGGTGACGCTGGCGGTGCCGCCCGGATCCCTGTCGGTCTCCGACGCCCAGAGGATCATCGACGCCGCGCAGCCGGCGCGCGCCGCCGGATTGCAGGTGGAAACCGGAGGACAGCTGGGGCAGAAGGTGTCCAAGCCGTCGACGGAATCCAGCGAGCTTGTCGGGATCATCGCCGCGCTGATCATCCTGACGCTGACGTTGGGGACGTTCGTGGCCGCGGTGCTGCCGATCCTGTCGGCGATCATCGCGCTGCTGGTCACGTTGGCGATCATCCGGATGCTCGGACACGTCTTCACCGTGCCGACGGTGGCGCCGACCCTGGCGACGATGATTGGGCTGGGGGTCGGCATCGACTACTCGCTGTTCATCGTCACGCGCCACTTCCGGGGTCTGAGCGACGGCCTGCGAATGGAGGAGTCGATCGCGCGGGCGACCGCGACTTCAGGCGGGGCCGTCTTCTTCGCCGGCGGCACCGTGACCATCGCGCTCGCCTCACTCGCCGTCGCCGGCATCCCGCTGGTGACGACGATGGGATTGATGGCGGCGATCGCGGTCGTCGTCGCGGTGGTGGGGGCGCTGACGTTGCTTCCCGCCGTCCTCGCGCTGATCGGTCCGCGGATCGAGTCGCTGCGCGTCCGTCCGCACGTCACGCAAGAGCAGGCGCGCACAGGCCTGTGGGCCAAGTGGGCCGCCGACATCGCCAGGGCGCCGATCCTCGCCGGCCTCGCGGCGCTGGCGATCCTCATCCCGCTGACGATCCCACTGCTGTCGCTCAACCTGGGTCAACAGGACACCGCGGCCTTGTCGACGTCGACCACGGCGCGGCGGGCCTACGACCTGATCAGCAAGAACTTCGGCCCGGGAGTCAACGGACCGCTCGTGATCGCCGTCGCGCTCACGAGCCCGGCCGCGAGCACGAGCGACCAGCGGCTGCAGACCCTCCAGAAGGACATCTCCGGAACGGCCGGCGTCGCCGCGGTCACACCGCTGACGCTCAGCAAGGACGGCAAGAGCGCGTACTTCAACGCGATCTCGAAGTACGGCCCGGCTGAGGACGCCACCGCCAACCTCGTGTCGACGCTGCGGGACACCGTCATTCCCAAGGCCGATCACGGCACCGACATGCGAGCGGACGTCGGCGGGAGCACCGCGGCCTACGTCGATCTGGCGTCGAAGATCTCCAGCAAGCTGCCCCTGCAGATCCTCGTCGTCATCGCCCTGAGCTTCGTGCTCCTGATCCTCGCCTTCCGCTCGGTCGTGATCCCGGCGCAGGCGGCGGTCATGAACATCCTCTCGATCGGCGCCTCGTACGGCGTGCTGACCGCCGTCTTCCAGTACGGCTGGTTGAGCGGTCTGATCGGCCTGAGCGGGCCGGTGCCGATCGTCTCCTACGTGCCGCTGTTCATGTTCGCGATCCTGTTCGGCCTGTCGATGGACTACGAGGTATTCCTCGTCAGCCAGATCGAGGAGCACGTCCACGCCGGCGAGAGCAGCCACGACTCGGTCGTCTCCGGCCTGGTGACGAGCGCGCGCGTGATCACCGCCGCCGCGCTGATCATGGTGTTCGTGTTCGGCAGCTTCGTGCTCAACGGCGACCCCACCGTCAAGCAGTTCGGCGTCGGCCTGGCCGTCGCGGTCATCCTCGACGCCACCGTCGTCCGGTGCCTGCTCGTGCCCGCGCTCATGCTGCTCATGGGCAAGGTCAACTGGTACTTCCCGCACTGGATGGAGCGACTCGTTCCCCGCCTCAGCATCGAGGGCGAGGAGTTCTTCCACGACCGTGACGCCGCCGCTGCCGAGGGGGCCAAGGCGGCGGTGCTCGCCGGTGCAGCGCCGCAGGACAAGGCGTAGCGATCTGGCAACGAAGGTGGGGTGAGCGATGGCCCTGACGGGTTGATCGATGCGGCCGTCTACAGGGCGGCGGCGCGCTCGAGCACCTCGTGGGCGCGGATCGCGTCCTGGAGTGCGTTGAGCTCCAGGCGACGAGTCCGCAGCCGGTGAAAGAACGCACGAACCGCCTCGCCCGGGTCCGGAGGTGCGCCGACCCACCGCTCGGGGGCTCCGCGGTCGGTGGCCAGCTCCAGCGTCCCGTCGCGCAGCGCCGCGGTCGCGCTGCTGCCGTTGATGACCAATTCGAGTCCCCCGGGGCGGACGATGTCACTCGCCCTCAGGCTGAGCGGCACATCCGCCCACCGGCCGACGGCAACGCCGCCGAGATCGGTGCGGCCCCGGGAGCGGCGATCGGCGCTGACCGCGTCGAGGCGGGGCCGCGAGCCGAGCGCGGCCAGGGCGTCGACCAGGTGGATGCCGAGATCGACCATTCCGCCGACCACCGGCCGCCGCGCATCCTCGCCCTGCCCCGCCGCGGCGGAACCAGAGCTGCCGAGAGCGGCCGCGGTGAGATAACTGGCGCTGACGCCCGCGAGGCGCCCAAGCAGGTCGGCGCGCAGCACAGCGCGCAGGCGGCCCAGCGCCGGAAGCTGGCGCAGGAACAGGTTGGGATACGCGGGCGTCCGGCTGCGCGCGATCTCCCGCGCAACCGCGCGTGCCTCGGCCGCGGTGACCGCGAGCGGCGTCGTCACCAGGATCGGCCGCCCCGCCCGCGCCGCCCGGACCGCCAGGTGCGGCCGGTCGTCCGCGGGGGCGCAGACGATCACGACGTCGGCGCGAGCGATCGCGGTGTCTGGATCCGGCACCGCATAGTCGGAGATCGGACCGGGCACGGCCGATCGATCGCGGCTCCAGACGGCGGCAAGGCGCACGTCCGGCTCGGACACGATCACGCCCAGAACCTCCGCGACGTGCGGATGCTCGCAACCGAGCAGGCTGGCGGCGATCGGCATACGGTCAGGGTGCCAGCTACGTAATGATGGATGCCATGACGACCCCTCGCCTGATCACTGTCGACGTCGGTGCGCCGACATTCGACGACGTCGTGGCCGTCGCCCGCGAGGGTGCGGCGGTGGAGCTCTCCCCCGGCGCCCTCGCGGCGATCGACGGGGCGCGCGCCGCGATCGACGCCCTCGCCCATGACGTCAGGCCCCATTACGGGGTGTCCACCGGCTTCGGCGCGCTGGCCAGCCGCCACATCCCGCCGCAGCTGCGCGCCCAGCTCCAGCGGTCGCTGATCCGCAGCCACGCCGCCACCTCAGGCCCCGAGGTGGAGCGAGAGGTGGTGCGGGCTCTCATGCTCCTGCGCCTCTCGACGCTCGCCACCGGCCACACCGGCGTGCGCCGCGAGGTCGCCACGACCTACGCGGCGCTGCTGTCGGCCGGGATCACTCCCATCGTCCACGAATACGGCTCACTCGGGTGCTCCGGAGACCTGGCGCCCCTCGCGCATTGCGCGCTGGCGCTCATGGGCGAGGGCCGGGTCCGCGACGCGGCGGCCCGTGAGCTCGACGCCGCCGACGCGCTCCGGGCGGCCGAGATCGAGCCGGTTGCGCTCGCCGAGAAGGAGGGGCTGGCGCTGATCAACGGGACGGACGGCATGCTGGGGATGCTCGTCCTGGCGATCTCCGACCTTCGCGCGCTGCTGACGATCGCCGACATCACGGCGGCGATGAGCGTTGAGGCGCTGCTGGGGACCGACGCTGTGTTCGCGGCGGACCTCCAGGAGCTGCGCGGACAGCCGGGGCAGATCGGGTCGGCCGCGAACATCCGCGCGCTTCTTGCGGGCAGCGCGATCGTCGCCAGCCATCGCGGTCCGGAGGACACACGGGTCCAGGACGCCTACTCGCTGCGCTGCGCACCCGCGGTGGCCGGTGCCGCGCGCGACACGCTCGCCCACGCCGCACTCGTCGCCGAGCGAGAGCTGGGCGCGGCGATCGACAACCCGGTCGTCACCGACGACGGCCGGGTGGCCTCGAACGGCAATTTCCACGGCGCCCCGCTCGGCTACGTGCTGGACTTCCTGGCCATCGCCGTCGCCGACGTGGCGAGCATGGCCGAGCGGCGGACCGACCGCTTCCTCGATCCGGCGCGCAGCCACGGGCTGCCTGCGTTCCTGGCCGACGATCCGGGCGTCGACTCCGGCCTGATGATCGCCCAGTACACGCAGGCGGCGATCGTCTCCGAGCTCAAGCGGCTCGGAGTCCCGGCGTCCGTCGACTCGATCCCCAGCTCGGCGATGCAGGTGGACCACGTCTCGATGGGCTGGTCGGCAGCGCGAAAGCTGCGCCGCGCGCTCGACGGGCTGACCCAGGTGCTGGCCATCGAGCTGCTGACCGCGGCCCGGGGCCTGGACCTGCGGGCCCCGCTCCGGCCCGCCGAGGCAACCGGCGCCGTGCTCGCCGAGGTGCGCCGGGTCATGCCGGGACCGGGCCCGGACCGGTTCCTGACGCCGGAGATCGAGGCTGTTGTCGAGCTCGTCCGGTCCGGCCGGGTTATCGGCGCGGCGCAGTCCGTTACCGGGCCGCTGGCCTGACCCGGCCGGCGCCCGCCGCCGGGCCGGGGCCCTCAAAGCGAGAGCCTCGACCCGTGAGCGGGCTGTGGTGGTGGTCAGTCGGCGGCCTTCGTCAGCAGCGCGACGGCCTTGGCCGGATCGCCGGTCAGCAGCGCGTGATCGGCGTTCGCGATGAGCGTCGAGCTCCGTTCGTCCGGGCCGCTGCTCGTGACACGCGCTGGTCGCACCGCGTACGCCGATCGTGCTAAGACGGAACGCATCCGTTCAGTGCGTAGCGCCGGAGCCGGAGTGGCTGTCGCCGGGGCAGTCTGCATTGCCGCCGCCGTGGCGGCGTGGCTGATCGTGGGCGGTGGCCGGCCCGGCCGTCCCCACCCTCATACGACGACGACCGCCGCCCGGCCCGGTCCGCCGCGCGCACCGGCCGCGGTGCCTGCCGTCGTGCCGCGCGGCCGCGGCCAGCTGGCGGCCGACCTCGGACTGGCTGAGGGGGTCATCGGCCGCCGCTCCAGCTCCACGCGTGAGCTGGCGGCCGCCGGCCTCTTCGAGGAGCTGGCGACGGGCGCGCTCGAGGGCCAGACCCCGGCCGCGCGCCGCGCGACCCTCTCGCTCCTGAGCCCTCAGGCGCGCGCGGGCATGCAGGTCGACCTGGCGGCCGCGGCTGCCCTGTCGTCGCTTGGCGAGCGCCGCCGGCGCCTGCCGCCGTGGCGGATCATCGCGCCGCCGCCGCCGGCCCAGCTGCTCGGCTACTTCCGCGCCGGCCAGTCCCGGTACCGCGTCCCGTGGGAGTACCTGGCGGCGATCGAGCTGATCGAGACGAGGTTCGGCCGGATCCGCGGCCCCAGCTCGGCCGGCGCGCAGGGGCCGATGCAGTTTCTGCCGGCGACGTGGGCGAGTTACGGTCATGGCAGCATCGACAACCCCCGGGACGCCATCCTCGCCGCGGCGCGCTATCTCGCCACCAACGGCGCTCCCGGCGACATGGCCGATGCGCTCTACCACTACAACAACAGCCGCTCGTACGTCGCCGCCGTGCGCGCCTACGCCACCCGAATGCAGCGCACTCCGCGGGCCTACGACGGGTACTACTACTGGCAGGTCATCTACAGCTATGCCGGGCACACGGTGATCCTGCCGGTCGGCTTTCCGCGGGTGAGGCCGGTGCCGGTCGGTCCGTGAGGGGTTTTGGGGCCTGACTCGTGTATAGGACGGGTGAGCCCCCAAAACCCCCCTGTGTGAATCCGCGCCGGCCGGTACCCTGGGTGGGGTGCCGCCAGACGAGCCCACGTTCGTGGTCGCACAGAACCCGGATCCCGACAGCACGCTGCCGTACCTTCTGCGGCTGCCGATCGACGGCGGCATCGAGCTGAAGGCCAAGGAGCGGTGGCCGGCGACCGCCCGGGTCTACTGCCACCCCGTCGACGAGTGGCCGGCGGATGCGCCGGTTCTCGAGGAGGTGGCGATCCGCCACTGCGCGCGACGAGGCCGCGCGATCGACCTGACGCTCGAGCGCGGTCGCAACAACCGCTCGCAGTTCGTCTTCACCGAGCCGCATCCCGGCCGCGCGGGCGGACGGACGATGATCTTCTGGCAGACCGCGCGGACGGCCCGCCGGGCTCGCCCCGGCCAGCGTGCCCCCACCCGCCGCGCCTCCGGCCCAGGGACGCTGACGATCGAGGTGGACACGCGGGAGCGCTACCCGTACCGCTTCGCCGACCGCGCCGTCGAGCGGGAGCGGCGCAGCCTGACGTGCGGTGATTACGCCGTCCGGGTTGACGACCGGCTGCTCGCCGCCGTTGAGCGCAAGACGCTCGAGGACCTCATCCACTCGTTCGTTGACGGCTCGCTGGGGTACGCGATGGCCGACCTCTCCGCCCTGCCCGCCGCGGTCGTCGTCGTCGAGGCCCGGTACTCCCAGCTCCTATCGGCCCCGCGCGTGCAGCCCGGCTGGCTGGCCGAGCTCACCGCCCGGATGCACGTCCGCTACCCGTCGGTTCCGATCATGTTCTGCGACTCCCGCAAGCTGGCCGAGGACTTCACCCACCGGTTCCTCGCCGCCGCCCTCGCCGAGCATCGCCCCGCCGATGACGATTCCTGACTCAGCTCGCCGCGTCCTCGAAGGCCCGGCGCTCGCGCACCTGGTGACCCTGGAGCCGGACGGGCGCCCGCAGGTGTCGCTGGTGTGGATCGGGATCGACGGCGAGGAGCTCGTGTGCGGCCACCTGCCACTGCACCGCAAGATCCGCAACATGCAGCGTGACCCGCGGGTGACGGTGTCGATCGAGGCCGGCACCCACAATCAGCTGGGGCTCCAGGAGTACCTGGTGATCCACGGGCGCGCCCGCGTCACCGAGGGCGGCGCTCCAGAGCTCCTCCAGCGGCTGGCCCATGTCTACCTGGGCCCGGACGTCACCTTCCCTCCGATGCCCAACCCACCCCCCGGGTACATCACCCACATCACCGTCGAACGGATCGGCGGCGTCGGACCCTGGGCCGCGTGAGCATGACCATGCGGCAGGTGGTGCTGGCATCGCCGGGCGAGCTCCGGATCGAGGATGGTCCGATGCCGGACCCGGCCCCCGGCGAGATCCGGGTGCGGGCGGAGGCGGTGGGGATCTGCGGGTCGGACCTGCACGCGCTCGCCGGCGAGCATCCGTTCATCGACCTGCCGGTCGTCCCCGGACACGAGGCCGCCGGGATCGTCGACGCCGTCGGCACCGGGGTCGAGACCCTCGCCCCCGGAGACGCGGTCCTGCTCGAGCCCAACCTCGTCGACCATGACTGCCTCTATTGCCGCACCGGCCGCTACAACCTGTGCGAGCACCTCCAGGTCGTCGGCTGTCAGACGAGCGGCGCGCTCGCCGACGCGTTCGTGGCGCCGGCGGAGCGGTTTCACCGCGTGCCGGAGGGGATGTCGATGGCGGCGGCGGCGCTCGTCGAGCCGCTGTCGACGGCGACGCACGCCGTCCGGGTGGCGGACGGAGTGACAGGACGGACGGTGGCCGTTCTCGGCGCCGGATCGATCGGACTGCTGACGATGCTCGCCGTCCGGGCCGGGGACGCGGCGGCGATCGCCGTCACCGACCCGGTCGCGGGCAAGCGCGCGCTGGCGCTCGACCTCGGCGCCGACCTCGCCGTCGACCCCATCTCGCACGACGCCGTAGCCGAGATTCGCCAGCAGCTGCCCTGGCGGCCGGACGTCGTCTTTGACTGCGTGTCGACCCAGAGCTCGATCGACCAGGCGATCGAGCTGGCCCTCAAGGGCGGGACGGTGGTCGTCGAGGGCGTTCCCCGCGGGCCGGTGTCGATCCCGCTTCACCTCGTTCAGGACCGCGAGCTGCGCCTCCAGGGGACGGCGATGTACGTGCGCGACGACGTCGAGGCGGCGATCGGCCTGATCGCCGGCGGGCAGATCCCGGTCGACCGCGTGGTGACGCGGTCGTTCCCGCTGAGCGAAGCCGCCGAGGCCTTTCGCGCGGCGGCCGAGGGCATCGACGGGCGGCCGGCGGTCAAGGTCCAGCTGCAGCCGCAGCGGTGACGCGTCCGCCCGTCTGGAGTCGCTCCTCGGTCTCGGCGTCGAAGCCGTAGATCCGGTCGGGATCGATCCGCAGCCGGAGGTTGCTGCCGGGCCGGCGGTCGTCGTAGCCCTCGGTCCGGGCGACGAACTGGGTGTCGCCGCCGGCGAGCTTGGCGTGGATGTAGGAGTCGGCGCCGAGAGACTCGACGAGCACCACCTCGCCGGGAATGCCCTCGCCGTCGGTGATCGTCACGTGCTCCGGCCGGATCCCCACGATCATCTCCTTGGCGCTGCGCTCGCCGGTCGCCCGCTTGAGCCCCTCCGGGAGCGTGATCATCTGATCGCCGAGCCGCACGCCGCCGTTCTCCAGCGGCAGGCGGATCAG
The DNA here is from genome assembly GCA_035551695.1 of Solirubrobacteraceae bacterium. Lineage (GTDB taxonomy): Bacteria > Actinomycetota > Thermoleophilia > Solirubrobacterales > Solirubrobacteraceae > Palsa-465. The sequence goes on along the minus strand of DASZMU010000069.1, from coordinate 2,006 downwards.
GTTCATCTGCGGTAGTCCGATGAACCCGGCGACGAACGCGTTGACCGGGTCCTCGTAGAGCTCGCGCGGGGGTGCGTACTGCTGGAGCGTGCCGTCCCTGAGGACCGCCACTCGGTCTCCGAGCGTCATCGCCTCGCCCTGGTCGTGGGTGACATAGACGGTCGTCGTCTCCAGCCGGCGCTGGAGCTCGGCGATCTGAACCCGGGTCTGGACGCGCAGCTTGGCATCGAGGTTGGACAGCGGCTCGTCCATGAGAAACGCCTTCGGACGGCGGACGATCGCCCGCCCCATGGCGACGCGCTGGCGCTGGCCACCGGAGAGCTGGCGCGGCTTGCGATCGAGCAGCTCGTCGATGTCGAGCATCTGCGCGACCTCGCGGACCCGCTCGTCGCGTTCGTCACGCGGGACCCCGTGCATCTTGAGCGAGAAGCCGATGTTCTGCGCCACCGTCTTGTTGGGATACAGCGCGTAGTTCTGGAAGACCATCGCGATGTCGCGCTCCCGGGAGTCGATTCCGCTGACGTCCCGTCCGTCGATCTCGATCCGGCCGTCGCTCACCTCCTCCAGCCCGGCGAGCAGGCGCAGCGCGGTCGTCTTGCCGGAGCCGGACGGTCCGACCAGGACCATGAACTCGCCGTCGGGCACCTCCAGGCTCACGTCCTCGACGGCCCACTGGTCGCTGCCGGCATAGCGGCAGCTGACGTTGCGGTAGATCACCTCGGCCATCGGCAGCTCCTCACTGTCTCGTCGTCACTTGATCGCTCCCATCGACAGACCCCGGACCAGCTGGCGCTGGGCGATCCAGCCGGCGATCAGCACCGGCACCGACGCGAGCGTCGCCGCCGCCGCGAGCTTGGCCCAGTACAGCCCCTCGCTGGTGACGAATCCGACGAGGAACACGGGCATCGTCGCCGCTCGGATCGACGTCAGGTTCAGCGCGAAGAAGAACTCGTTCCAGGAGAAGATGGCGCAGATCAGGGCCGTCGCCGCCAAGCCCGGCGCCACCGCCGGCAGGACCACCTCGGTCAGCTCATGGCGTAGATCGGCCCCGTCGATCCGCGCCGCCTCGAGCATCTCGCCGGGCACCTCGAGGAAGAACGAGCGCATCATCCACACCGCGATCGGCAGGTTCATCGCCGTATAGAGGACGATCAGCGTGGGGATCGAGTCGAGCATCCCGATGTCGCGCACCGCGAGGTAGATCGGCACGATCGCCGCCACGACCGGCAGCATCTTCGTGGAGATGAAGAAGAACAGGGCGTCGCGCCAGTGCGCGATCGGCCGCATCGACAACGCGTACGCCGCCGGGGTGGCCAGCGCGAGCACGAGCAGAACCGAGACCACGGTGGCGATCGCCGAGTTGGCCAAAAACGGTCCCATGCCCGCGCTGAACACCTGCTTGTACTCGCTCAGCGTCGGATGAAAGACGAACTGCGGCGGGTTGCTGTACGCCGCGGACTCCGGTTTGAACGACGTCAGGATCATCCAGAACACCGGGAAGAAGAAGATGATGGTGAGAAACCACGCCACCGTCCCCCAGGCGACCCCGGTGAGCCGTTGCCGGATCCGGGGGTGCCGGCGGCCGGCGCGCTGCGTGCGGGGGTTGGCGGCGACGGTGGCCATCAGGCTCGCGCCTCGTTCTCGATGAACACCTGGAACACCGTCCGCAGCGCGATCGTGGCGACGATGATCGTGCCCACCACGGTCACGACGCCGAGCGCCGCCGCCTGGCCGATGTCAAAGCCCTCGAACGCACGCTGGTAGATGTAGAACGGCAGGTTGGTCGTGGCGGTGCCCGGACCCCCCTGGGTGATCATGTAAATGGCGTCGAACGTGTTGACGACGTAGATGGCGCCGAGCAGCACGCCCAGTTCGAGATAGGAGCGCAGGTGCGGCAGCGTCAGCTCCCGGAAGGTCGACCAGGCGCTGGCGCCGTCCACGCGGGACGCCTCGAGCACGTCCCGCGGCTGGCTCTGGAGGCCGGCGAGCAGGATCAGCATCTCGAA
>DASZMU010000068.1:0-79495 GCA_035551695.1 Solirubrobacteraceae bacterium | reverse complement strand
CTGCGACCGCCGCCGGCCCGCGCCGTGGGGCGGGGAGGTCCGGGGAGCGGGGGAGGGGCGTCTCGACCGCGGGATCAGGCTCAGGGCGCCGCGCGGGCCCCCCCGCCGCCTGTCGCACCGGAGTGTGGCCTGCGCCAGGCGACAAATTAGGATCGCCCGGCTGATTTGGCGCACACTCGGGGCGGAGCCTCCGGTCTGTGCCAGATCTCCCGGCCGCACCCGGATTTGGCGCATGCCCCCCCGCATGGACCGAGCATCGGCCGGCCCGCGGTGACGGGCGCGACGCTCAGGCGACCTGCTGGTGCTCGTAGACGCCGACGAAGTGCAGGTAGTTGTCGGCGATCTGCGACGCGGCGGCGGCGCGGTCCAGGCCCTTGTCGAGGAACGCCTTGAGCGCGTCCCACCAGATCGAGCGGCCGATGGCGAAGCCGATGAACCCATCCACACCAGACGCCACCTGGAGCCACTGCCCTACCTTCTCGGTCGAGGCGCCCCGGCCGAGCAGAACGCACGTGACACCCTCGCGCCCGGAGCCGGAACGGGTCTGCTCGGCGAGCATCTCCGCGTCCGCGCGCTCGTCGACCCCCTCAATCTTCCAGATGTCGACCTCGATCCCGAAGTTCTGGATGTTCTCGATGGCGCGGCGCATGAGCTCCGGACGGAGCTCGGCGTCGTAGCGATCGGTGTCGCCGCCGACGGAGGCGAGCTGATCATCGGTGGCGGGCACGAGCAGCTCGAACAGGAACTTGCGCTCGCGCCTGCCGCCCGCTCGGCCTCCGGCCTCGCCTGAATGGGCGGCGCGCGAGTCATCCGGCTTCTCGTGCAGCCAGTCCGCCAGCACCTTGAGACGCGTGAGCTGGCGCTGGTTCATCTCGGAGTCCGGGTCGTCCGGGTTGTAGCGGACGAGCACCTTGGAGAAGTTCGGATCGAACTTCTTGATGTGGGCGCCGAAGTCGTCGCCGTACTGGAAATCGAACTCGTTCTGGCCGGACTTCTCCACCGGCATCGCCAGCTTCAGGCCCTCCTCGTGCGCCCGCTTGGGGATCTCTCCGCCGAACTGCTCGTCGACGAGCACGCCGGTGGCGCCGGGCTCGGCACCCCGCTTGACGGCCTCCTCCATCCCCTCGTAGATGAGATGCTTGGCGTCGGCGATCGTCGCGACCTGCTCCGGGGTGGGCTCGCCCTCGATCCCGAACATCTTCTTCTGGAACGACCCCCGATGGTCGAACGCGAGGATGTAGAGCTTTCCGTCATAACCGAGCGCCATATCAACCGCCTAGGTGTGATCGTTTTCGTGTCCGAAGGTCAGTCTAGGGACGATCTCCCGGCCCCGCCGATACGCTTCGCGGCCAGTGGAGCACCGCTTCGCCGGACACTCCTACTCCATCGGCATCGAAGAGGAGCTGATGATCCTCGACGCCCAGTCGCTGGAGCTTGTGAACGCCATCGAGGCGCTGCTCCAGCCGACTTCCCTGGGTGAGATCAAGCCGGAGCTGATGGAGTCGGTGCTCGAGATCTCCACCGATCCGTGCGCCAACGTGACCGAGGCCGGCCAGCAGCTGCGGGCGTTGCGGCGGCAGGTCGTCGAGACCGCCGAGAGCAAGGACATGGCGATCGGCTCGGCGGGCACGCACCCGTTCGCGATGTGGGAGGACCAGCGGATCGTGGCGCGTCCGCGCTACCGGGACCTGATCTCCGCGCTGCGCTTCGTCGCGCGCCAGGAGCTGATCTTCGGCATGCACGTCCATGTCGGCGTCGACGACCCGGACAAGGCGATCCACATCGCCAACGGAATGCGGGTGCACATTCCCGTGCTGCTGGGGCTGTCGGCCAATTCACCGTTCTGGCGGGCCGACGCGACGGGCATGGCCTCGACCCGGACCCCCATCTTCCGCGCCTTCCCCCGGGTGGGGATCCCGCCGACATACAAGAACTGGGAGGACTACGAACGCCGGATCGAGTTCATGATCAGCGCCGGCGTGATCGAGGACTACACGTACCTGTGGCACGACATCCGCCCGCATCCGAGTTTCGGCACGGTCGAGATCCGCGTCATGGACTCGCAGACCCACATCGAGCACTCGCTTGGGCTCGCGGCGCTCGTCCAGGCGCTGGTCAAGGAGCTGTCCGAGCACTTCGACGCCGGCACGCAGCTGTCGAGCTACCCGTTCGAGATGCTCGACGAGAACAAATGGCTGGCCGCGCGCCACGGACTGGAGGGGGAGCTCGTCGACCTGCCCAGCTCCGACCGGGTGTCGACGCGGGCTCTGGCAAGGCGGCTCATCGACCGGACGCGCGACCACTGCGCCGACCTCGGCTCGTTGGCCGAGCTCGAAGCGGTCGAGGATCTCCTGACGCGGGGCAACGGGGCGGCGCGGCAGGTCGTCGTCTACGAGGCCAATCACGACCTCCACGAGGTGATGGCGGAGATCGTCGCCGCGAGCGGCGTGTAGCGCCCGGCGACCCTGCTCCGTGGGCCAGGATCGGATCAGTGAAAGATCCGATCCAGCATGATGCTGCCCGGTTCTACAATCAGTTCGTGAGCACCGGCGGACCAGACCTCTTCGTGATCTGCAAGAGCTGCGGATCCGAGGTCAGTCCCTACATCACCGAGTGCCCGTACTGCGGCAACCGGCTTCGCAAGCGCGCGCCGAAGCTCGACCGCGACCAGCGCGTTTCCGAGCGCAAGTCCCGCCGTCAGCCGCCGCCGCTGCTGACCCGCCTGCGCCGCGACGAGATCCCCGGGATCCGCGGTGACTCGCGTCCGTACGCGACGGTGTCGCTGATCGTGGCCAGCCTGGTCGCATGTGTCCTGTGGCGGACGCGTCTGGGAACCGAAGACCTCGTCGTGCTCGGCCGGCCGGGTTCCGGGTGGTGGCGCCTGTTCACCGCCGCGTTCACGTACGACAACGTCGGCTACGCGTTCATCACGCTACTGGCGATCGGCCTGTTCGGCTGGCTGCTCGAGCGCCGGCATGGCCCGCTCGTCGTGCTCGCCCTGTTCGTGATCGGCGGGGTCGGTGGCCTGGCCGCGAACGTCGCCCTGCATCCGGACGCGATCGAGCTCGGCGCCTCCGGTGCGGCACTCGCGCTGGCGTGCGCCTGGGCGACCCCTGATCTGCTGACGCTGCGGCGGGGTGGCGAGATCGAAGGCGACCTGATCGGCGCGGCAGCGATCGCCGTGGCGGTGGCGCTGATGCCGCTCGCGGACGTCAACACGAGCTGGATCGCCGACGGGGTCGGCGTCGTCGCCGGGTTCGGCATCGGGCTTCCGCTCGCGCTGCTTGCCGACCGCTGACACGACCTCGCCCGCGCGGATCGGCCGCGCCGGCTTGGGCCGGGCCGCGCCTCGCCGCGGCAGGGGGACCGCGGACCGGGGGCCCGTATGATCCCCCGCGAGTGCCGGAGCCCGTCTACACCGACGCCGAACTGGATGCCGCGATCGCTGAACTCGCCGATCCGGCCCGGTTGCGCGACGCTCAGGAGATCGTGACGCGCGCCGCCCCGTCGCTGCAGCGGATCCTGTCCGCTGCGATCGAAGACGGCGGCTGGTTTGACGCCGCCCACCAGCAGGCCGTCCGCGAGGCGGCCGTCCACGAGGACGCGGAGACCAGGTTGCGGGCCATGGAGACGCTCATCTCCGAGGAGACGCGGTTGGGGATGCTCGTGGGGGTGGCGGTTGGCTTTGAGCTATCCCGGGCGCTCGACAGAGCTCATTCCGAAGATCCACAGGAGGACTAGATACCGATGGACGTGCGTTTTCTCGGACACGCCTGCTTCACGCTCTCAGACGGCGACACCACGGTCCTGATCGACCCGTTCCTGAGCGGCAACCCGAAGGCGGCGGCGTCCGCCGACGAGGTGGAGGCGACGACCCTGCTGCTCACCCACGGCCACGCCGACCACGTCGGTGACACGGTCGCAATCGCGAAGCGAACCGGGGCGCCACTCGTGGCGATCACCGAGCTCGCGGGAGAGATGGGCCAGGAGGGCGTGGAGGTCGTCGACTGCAACCTGGGGGGTACCGCCACCTTCGACTGGGGCTGGGCGAAACTCGTGCCGGCCTGGCACACCTCGACGACCCCGAAGGGCACCGTCAACACACCCGCCGGGCTGCTCGTCAACTTCAAGGACACGCTCGTCTACCACCTCGGCGACACCGCGCTGTTCTCCGACCTGCAGCTCGTCGGGCGGCGTCGGCCGATCGACATCGCGCTGATGTGCATCGGCGGCCACTACACGATGGACCGCTTTGATGCGGCGACCGCCGCCGAGTTCGTCGGCGCCAAGACGGTCATCCCCTGCCACTACAACACGTTCCCGGCGATCGAGACCGACGCCCGGGCGTTCAAATCCGACGTCGAGTCTGCGACCAGCTCCAACGTGGTGGTGCTGGAGCCGGGCGACACGCACGCAGCATGACCCACGCGATCGTCCTGATCCAGGCCGAGGGCTCCGCGCTGGCGACCCTCGGCGGTGAGCTGGCGGGAATTGAGGGGGTCGCCGAGGCGTACTCGGTGACCGGCGAGTGGGACTTCGTGGCGATCCTCCGGCTGCGCCAGCAGGATCAGCTTGCGCAGGTGGTCACCGGCAAGCTCTCCCAACTGGCGGGCGTGAAGCGGACGCAGACGATGGTGGCGTTCGAGGTCTATTCGAAGCACGACCTCGAGGCGCTGTTCTCTGTGGGCCAGTAGGTGGCCGGCTGAGGCCGCCGGGGAACGTCCCCGCGCCTCAGCCAACCCCCGCCTTGGCCAGGGCCCGGTCGAAGGCGTCGGCCATCGCCTCGTACGTGTAGCCCGCCACGGCCTGCCGAGCCGCCACGCCGAGCCGCTCGCGCAGTGCCGTGTCCGCCAGCAGGCGGTTGATCGCGCCCGCGAGCGCGGCGGGATCTTTGGGGGGCACGACGAGGCCGGTCTCGTTGTCGCGGACGAGGCCTCCGGCGGCGGCGCCGACCGCCGTCGTCGCCACCACCGGCCGCCCCTGGTGCATCGCCTCGTTGCAGACCAGCCCCCACGGCTCCTTGAAGCGGGGGGTGGGGATGGAGGGGAGCGCTGCGAAGTCGGCGGCGGCGTAGGCGATCGGCAGGCGCTCGCGGCGCAGGGCGCCGATCACCCGGGCCCGGGGGAGCGCGGCGGCCAGGTCGGTCAGCGGGCCTTCCCCGGCGAATACGAGGGTGGCCGGCTCCGAGACCTGAGGCCACGCGCGGGCGAGCACCTCGATCCCCTTGTCAGCGACGAGCCGACCGGCGTACAGGACGAGCGGCCCCTCGCCGAGCGAGAACTCCGTCCGGAGGTCCGCGACCTCGGCCCTCGTCACGTCCCGGGCGAACAGCTCCGGCTCGACCGACTGCGGCGCGACGAAGATGTCGTCGTCGTGGCCGCGCACTCGCCCCACGAAGCGGCGAGCGTGCTCGCCGTAGGCGATCACGGCGTCGGCGTGGCGGTAGATGTGCCGGCTCACCGGCAACGCCAGCGCGTGGACGACCGACCGCGGCTGATGCCAGATCGACGCCCAGAACACGAACGGCCGCCGGTCGCGGCGGGCCCCGGCGTACGCGGCGGGCAGCAGCAGGCCGCCGGCGAACGGCGCGATCACCGCCTGGTGCTCGCGTCCGATCCGCAGCGCCTCGGCGAGGCCGTCCAGGCGCCGGGCCGGGAAGTCGGCCGCTGCCAGCTGGGCGTCGAGATCGGCGAACCAGGCGGGCACGTAGCGTTCGCCGCCGCCGTAGCAGAGCACCTCGATTGGGTGGCGCTGCGCCAGCAGCCGGTACAGGGGCAGGCGGTACTCGCTCAGGTACGTCGTGAGCAGCGCGATCGGCACGAGGTCAGCCGATGCGGGCGCCCGGTGTGGCTCCCCGGTCCGGGCGCAGCAGTACGACGCCGCGCTCTTCATCCAGCGCGCCCAGCACGAGCACCTCGGAGCGGACGGGGCCGATCTGCCGGGGCGGGAAGTTGACGACCGCCACCACGAGCGTGTCCTCGAGTTCCTCCCGCCCGTAATGGGTGATCTGCGCCGATGACTGCTTGACGCCGATCTCCGGGCCGAAGTCGATCGTCAGCTTCCAGGCGGGCTTGCGTGCCTCCGGGAACTCCTCCACCGACACGACCCGGCCGACGCGCATGTCGACGGCCTGGAAGTGACCGAAGTCGATCACGTATGTCAGGGCTGCCCGGTGCCGCTCGCCGGATCCTGAGAACCGGTCAACGAGGGGGAAGGCGACCCGTCCACCGGCGACGGGGTCGTCGTCGACGTGGGGTCACCGGTCCCCGTCGGCGGCGTGCCCGGCGGGGGCGTCGTCCCCGGTGGCGGCGTGGTGCCGGTCGGCGTCGTCGTCCCCGTCTGGCTCCCGCCGCTCGGGTCCGAGGTGGAGGTGGAGGTGGAGGTCTGGTCGGGCGACGTGCTCGTCGGCGTGGATGTTGTCGAGCCCGGGGCGGAACCGCCGGCGGTGCTCGTCTGCGCCGTCTGGGCCGGGTACGGATCAAGCGGAGCGCCGCCGCTCGACGTCGAGGTCGTGCCGGGCACGGAGGTGGACGCGGTGGAGGAGGGGAGCACGGTGGGGTCCGACTGTGTCTGGGTGCGACCGGCCGGCACCTTCGTCGTGTCCGTCGGCGTCGTCGCCTTCGTGGAGCTCTGGGTGGCCGCCGTCAGGGGCGTCTTCGTGTTCGTGCGCGCGTTGGCCACCTTGACCGCGTTCGTCGTCTGTGACGTCGCGTGCGAGGCCTTCGGGCGCTGCGCCACTCGCGGCGCGAGGGTTGATGAGCTCGCCTCGCCCGCTGGCGTCGCCGCGGGCGCATACGTATCAGGCACTGCGGCCTGGGCGGCGGCGACGGGCGCGGAGGCTTGGGCCACCGGCCGCGCCGCGGCGTGATGGTGCCCGCCATGGTCGACCTCGACCGCGCCTGCGGTGACGAGCGCCGCCGCTGCCAGTCCGGCCGCGGCCTTGCCCGCGAACGCGCCGATGCCGGCCGAGACCAATCCGCTGGAGCTGGCGAGGGCGCTCCCGCCCGCCACCAGCGTGCTGCCGGCTCCGGCCGCTCCGAAGCCGGCGCCGGCTCCGGCGGCACCGGCGCCCACCGCACCGGCGCCCGCTCCGGCGGCCCCGACCGCGCCGGCCGCGCCGGCCGCGCCGGCGGTCGACCCCGCTCCGGCCGCGCCTGATCCGGCGCTCGCTGAATGACCGAGGTGAACGAACAGCAGCTTGTGGAGCATGGCCAGCGGGCCCAGCGGCAGCAGCGCCGCCAGCGCCTTGTTCGTCGCCTTCAGCTGCGAGCGGAACTCGCTGCAGCGCTTGCAGTTGCGCAGATGGCGTCGGACGAGGGGGCTCGGTCGGCGCTGCAGGCCTTCGGCAATCTCGGCGAGTTCGATCCGGACCTCGTCGCAGGAGAGCAGCCGCGCCTCGGAAGCTTCGGCCAGGGACACGCGCGCACGTACGAGGAGCGATTTGACGCTGGGGACGGTCGTCTCCATCGCCTCGGCGATCTGGTCGTAGGACATCGCGTCCATCTCGCGCAGGACGAGGGCGGTCTTCTGCGTCTCCGGAAGCTCGTGGATGTCGCCGACGAGCAGCCGGAACTCCTCGCGCTCGTGAACCTTGTCGGCGGTGGTCGCGCCGTACTCCGACAGGTGATGGTCCATCGAGTCGACGCCGATCGCCTGGATTCGGCGGAGGTGGTTGAGGCTGCGGTTGCGCGCGATCCGGTACAGCCAGGGCCGGACGTTGATCGGCCGGTCATCGGCGAGGATCGCGTTGAACGCGGCGGTCAGGACTTCCTGAAGGACGTCCTCGGCATCCTCCCGTGATCCGAGCAGGTGGCGGCAGAAGGCCATCAGGCGGGTCTCGTACCGCGACACCAGCACCTCGAACGCCGTCATGTTCCCGCGGCGCAGGAAGCCGATCAGCCGCTCGTCGGACTGCAGGCGAAGCAGCGGCGAGCGTCCATGCAGACCGATCCCGCCTGAATATTTGAGTGCAGAGACTTCCAAATGACCCGCGAGCGAGGCTGCTCTTCCGATGGCCAGGACACCGTAGCAGCGCATAAGTTGCGCCGGTCCCGGGAATGATCCTCGCGCGTCACTCGCCACCAGATGTGGCGGACGGGGAACTACAGGAGAGCTATGCACGCACGGAGGTACCCGGGGAGGGACTCGAACCCTCACGCCACGAAGGCAGTCGCTCTTAAGGCGACCGTGTCTGACCAATTCCACCACCCGGGCGGGAGCGCACAAGCTAGCGACAACACGCCTTCGAGCCAAGTTTTCGGTGGCCTTCCGGGGCGACGGTTCTCCTTTGACACCGGAATTAGGAGCTTGCTAGGTTCGCCGCAAGCTTCCGCCGGCCGCCGCCCCGTGGCCGGCCCCCCAGAGGAGACCACTTGTTGAGGCCGAGTCGGTGCAGAACTCAACTGTGATCGGCCGCATCGCCGCCGTCGCGGCGGTCGTCGTGGCCGTCGTCGCGGTCGCGGTGATCCTGCTGTCGAACGGCAGCACGTACCAGGTGCGCGCGATCTTCCAGAACGCCAGCCAGATCGTCTCCGGCGATCAGGTCGAGGTCGCCGGCAATCCGATCGGCACCGTCTCCAACCTCGCGCTGACCCGTAACGGCGAGGCCGAGTTGACGCTGAACATCACCGACAAGAGCTACGACCCGCTCCGGCAGGGAACCCAGGCGACCATCCGGCAGCTCTCGCTGTCGGGCATCGCCAGCCGCTACGTCGACATCCGGCCCGGGTCGGTGGCCGACCCCGCCATCAAGTCCAACGGAATGATCCCCACCACGGACACCACCAGCGAGGTTGACCTCGACCAGATCTTCAACACGCTGAACGGACCGACGCTGAAGGGGCTGCAGAACGTCTTCCAGGGCTCGGCCTCGCAGTACCAGGGCTCCGGAAAGCTCGCGCAGGCGGCCTTCCAGTACCTCAACCCGGCGGTCGCAGCGAGCAGCATGTTGTTCCGCGAGCTCAATCACAACAACGGCAGCGACTTCACGCACTTCGTCGTCAAGACGAGCAAGCTCGTCTCGGACGTCGCCACCCGCAGCTCGGACCTCACCGGGCTGGTCTCGCACCTGTCGACGACGACTGGAGCGCTCGCCGCGCAGCGCACCAACCTCGCCGCCTCGCTGCAACGGCTGCCCGGCTTCATGCGCCTGGCCAACACGACGTTTGTCAACCTGCGCGGCGCCCTCGATCAGCTCAAGCCGCTCGTCGACGACTCCAAGCCGGTCGCGCCGAAGCTCGAGAAGCTGCTCATCCAGCTCCGGCCGCTCGCGCGCAATTCGGTTCCCACCGTCAACGACCTGTCGAACATCATCAGCCGGCCGGGGCCGAACAACGACCTGATCGAGCTCGTCAAGCTCGGCGTTCCGCTCGCCGCCGCCACCGTTCGCAACATCAACGCCAACGGCAAGGTACGCCCGGGGGCCTTCCCGCAGTCGGTCACCGCGCTCAACGACTCGACGCCGGAGCTGGCGACGGACCGGCCGTACGCCGTCGACCTGACCGGCTGGTTCGAGGGCTACTCGCATCCGGGTACCCAGGACGCCAACGGCGGCGCCAGCCGGATCGCGCCCGTCGTCGGCCTCGGCTCGATCGAGAACGGCTCGCTCAATCTGCTGTCGGACTTCAGCAATCCGACGCTCCGCAGCGTCCTCGCCTTCGGCGGGATCGGCTCCGCTCTCGGTCTCGGCGGAACGTCGGGCAGCGGGTCCGGCGGCACCGGGTCCAACAGCAGCGGAACCGGCCTGTTGACCACCGGCCAGGGCGATCGGTGCCCGGGCTCGATGGAGCGGGGCGGCGTCTATTACCCGGAGAGCGGCTTCCCGTGCACTCCCTCTGAGGTCCCGTCGGGCAAATGAGGCGTGTGCTCCTCTCCGGCGTGCTCCTCGCCGCCGCGGCCGCGTTCGTCTTCCTGGCGGCGGGCGCCTCCAAGCAATCCGGCGCGGGCACGTACAGGATCGAGTTCGACAACGCGTTTGGGCTGGTCGCCGGAGCCGACCTCAAGGTCTCCGGGGTTCCGGCGGGCACGATCGCCGCCATCAACCTCGACCCCAGGACGCTTCACGCCGTCGTCACGGTCCAGGTCACCAAGCCCGGCTTCGGCCAGTTCCACTCCGACGCCAACTGCGAGTCGCGCCCGGAGTCCCTGATCGGCGAGTACTACGTCGACTGCAATCCCGGCACCTCCGGCCGGGTGCTGAAGGCGGGCTCGACGATCCCCGTCACCGACACCCAGTCGACGATTCCGGCCGATCTGCTCCAGAACATCATGCGCCTGCCGTATCGCCAGCGCTTTGAGATCATCGTCAACGAGCTTGGGGCCGCGGCCGCCGCCCGCGGTGGCGACCTCCAGGCCGCGCTGCAGCGAGCCGTCCCGGCGCTGACGGAGACCGACGCCCTGCTCAACCTGCTGGCCAATGACTCGACCACGCTCCAGAACCTGACCCGCGACTCCAACAGCGTCATCACGGCGCTGGCCAACAACAGCAAGAACGTCAACCGCTTCATCACCGAGGCCGACCGGACCGCCGTCGCCACCGCGACCCAGCAGGCGAACCTCCGCGGATCCCTGGCCAGGCTGCCGGGACTGCTGGAGCAACTGCGGCCGACCCTGGCGCAGCTCAGCACCACCCTCACGGCGAACCAGCCGGTCCTCCTGAACCTCAACCAGTCGGCCGGACAGCTCAACCGGCTGTTCACCGACCTACCGGCGTTCTCCCGCTCGGCGCGGCCGGCGATCAAGTCGCTCGGCCAGGCGTCGGTCACGGGCAAGGTCGCCGTGACCGCGGCCCAGCCGACCGTCAGAGATCTGAACGCGTTCGCCAAGCCGACGCCGGAGCTGGCGGGCAACCTCGCGATCGTGCTCCAGGACCTGGATACCCAGAGCCGGGCGGTCGAGCCGGATCCACGCAGCCCCGGGGGGAAGGGGTTCAGTGGTCTTCAGGCGCTGCTCTGGTACGTGTTCAACCAGACGCTTGCGGTCAACGCATACGGCCCGGAGGGCCACATGCTCGCCGTCGACGCGTTCTTTGACCCGAAGTGCTCGCCGTACGCGACGCCCGCGTCGATCGCGTTGATGCTCAAGCAGTACGGCTCGTCGTATCGGCAGTGCTACTCATGGCTCGGGCCCAACCAGCCGGGCGTCAACGAGACCGACCCCTCGAATCCGGGCGCCCCGGTCCCGGATCCGGGCGGAGCGCCTCCCGGAAAGCCCGGGCCGAGAACCAGCGCCAGCCGGCTGACGGCGGCCGAGATCCAGGCGGCTCAGACGACCGCCGCGTCCCGGCCCAAGACGACCAAGACCGCCCAGACGCCGAAGAGCTCGTCCGCGGGCTCCAGCTCCACCTCGTCGACCACGACCACGAGTGCGAGCACGTCGTCCGCCCCGGCCACTCCCACCGTTCCCGGCGCGCCTCCGGTCAACCTGAAGGCGAGCGTGGGCCAGATCCTCGCCGGCACGGTCGGCGGCGGGACCGGCACGTCGAGTCCCGGCGCATCGTCGAGCCCCAACTCGGCGAGCCCCGGCCAGGCCCAGCAACTCCTCAACTACCTGCTGGCGCCATGAGCTCGATGAGGACACAGAAAGGAGCAAACCGGCCGTCGGCGCTGGGGAATCCGGTCTTGGTGGGGGCGATGACGGTGTTGGTGGTGTTGGTGGCGGTGTTCTTGGCCTACAACGCCAATAGCGGGCTGCCGTTTGTGCCGACGACGGAGTTGAAGGTCGATATCGGCTCGGGGTCGGATTTGGTGCCGGGCGATGAGGTGACCGAGGGCGGGTATCACGTGGGAATCGTGAAGGCGCTCGCGCCGGTGAAGTTGCGGTCAGGGCAGGTGGCGGCGCAGGCGACGTTGGCGTTGGAGAAGGGGTATGGGCGGGTGCCGGTGGATTCGAGCGTCGAGATTCGTCCGCGGTCGGTGCTCGGCCTCAAGTACGTGGATTTGACGGTCGGTCGTTCCCATCGGATGTTCGCGGACGGGGCGACGGTGCCGATCGCGCAGACGAGCGTGCCGGTGCAGTTTGAGGATGTGTTTCAGATGTTTGATCAGAGGACGCGGTCGTCGATTGATCAGAACCTGGTCGGGTTTGGGGATGCGCTGGCGGGCCGGGGGGCGGACCTGAATGACACGATCGCGAGCTTGCCGCGGCTGTTGGGATATCTGCGGCCGGTCGCCCAATACCTGGCGGCGCCGTCGACGGAGTTGACGCGGTTGTTCGGTGGGATGGAGCGGTTCATGGGCGCGATCGCGCCGGTCGCGGGGACGAACGCGCGGCTGTTCACGGATATGGCGACGACGTTCGCGGCGATCTCGAAGAGTCCGCGGAATCTGGAGCAGACGATCGCGCGGTCGCCGTCGACCGAGGCGGTGTCGACGCGGTCGCTGATGGTGCAGCGCCCGTTCCTGGTGGATCTGAACACGTTGGGGACGCGGATGGCGCCCGCGACTCAGGAGTTGAAGCTGGCGTTGCCGGATATCAATCCGGCGGTGGAGGCAGGGACGCAGACGCTGGCGCGGACGCCGTCGTTGAATGCGAATCTGCAGCAGGTGATGGGGGCGTTGAAGAATCTGGCGTTGGCGCCGGGGACGAATGTCGCGGTCAACGCGTTGACCTCGACGGTCGACACCCTGAATCCGATCGTGCGCTATCTGGGGCCGTATCAGACGGTGTGCAACGACTGGAACTACATGTGGACCTATCTGGCGGAGCACATCTCCGAAGCCACCAGCTTCGGCTTCGCCCAGCGCGTGCTGCTCAACCAGGCCAACGCGTCTCAGCCCAACAACCTCGGCCAGCAGGGGGCGACGGCGCCGGCGAACGGGGGTGGGAGCACGTCCACCATCTCCGGCGGCAACGAGTACCTGCACAGCCAGACGTACGGAGCGGCCGTCACCAGCAACGGGACGGCCGACTGTGAGACCGGTCAGCGCGGCTACCCGCTCAAGCTCAACCACCTCGACCCGCAGGGCCGTGACCTGGTGACCGACGCGCACACCCCCGGTAGCCAGGGGACGACCTACGCCGGCCGGGCGAGCGTCCCCAAGGGCGAGACATTCACCCGCAACCCCACGACCGGCCCCCAGCTTCCCTCGATCCCGAGCAACCCATGAGACGCAAGCGCAAGCGCCGCAGCGGTCTGAGCACGTTCACGGCAGGGTTGATCGGTCTCGTCGCGGTCGCCGTGTTCTCGTACCTGGCGTACACGAAGTTCGCCAATCCCTTTGCCAGCCAGTACACGGTCAACGCCACGTTCGCCAACGCCAGCGGTCTCGTGCCCGGTTCCCTCGTCCGGATCGCCGGCGTCAACGTCGGCACGGTCACCAGCGTGAGCCCGGAACCGGGATGCACCCCGTCGGCCAAGAACCAGAGCGCGTGCAAGGCAGCCGAGGTTCAGCTCACCATCACCAACCAGGGATTGCCGATCCACGACGACGCGACCTTCGCCATTCGCCCGCGTACCTTCCTGGAGGGCAACTTCTTCGTCGACGTGTCGCCGGGGACCCCGGACGCGCCGGTCGCAGGCAGCGGCCACACGTTCCCCGTCCAGCAGGGCGTGGTCCCGGTGCAGTTCGATCAGGTCCTGACCGGCCTCCAGAGCAACACCCGCCAAAACCTCCAGACGCTGATCCAGCAGTTCGGTACTGCGGTCAAGGTCGGCGGGCCCTCCTACAACAAGTCGATCCAGTACTGGCTGCCGGCGTACGAGTACTCGTCCGTGGTCTCCCACGACGCGCTCGGCATCCAGCCGCACGATCTCTCCAACTACATCGCCGCCCAGGGCACGGTCGCCGGGGCGATCGACACCCACCCGCGCAACCTCGAGAGCCTGATCACCGACTTCAACACGACCGCCGGCGCGTTCGCGCGCCAGAACGTCGCGCTGCAGAACACGCTCGTCCAGCTCCCGCGGGCCCTCGGCGCGGCGATTCCGGCGTTCGACGCCCTGAACGCCTCCTTCCCACCACTGCGCCGGCTGGCCCGCACCCTGATCCCTGGTGTGCAGTCGACCGGGCCGATGGTCGACTCGAGCCTGCCGTTCGTCACGCAGCTCAACGACCTTGTCCAGCCCTCCGAGCTCCGCGGCCTGACCGCTGACCTCAAGCCGACGATTCCGGCGCTGGCCACGCTGACGCTCGACACGATCCCGCTGATGCGCAACGAGGTCCGTCCGACCTCGAGTTGCGTCGCGAACATCATCTACCCGTGGTCACAGCTGACGGTGCCGGACTCCAACTTCAACTCGTCCAACGGGTTCCCGG
This sequence comes from Solirubrobacteraceae bacterium, assembly GCA_035551695.1. Taxonomy (GTDB): domain Bacteria; phylum Actinomycetota; class Thermoleophilia; order Solirubrobacterales; family Solirubrobacteraceae; genus Palsa-465. Next base: position 65,240 of record DASZMU010000068.1, on the reverse strand, counting down.
CGCGCAAGGTCTACGTCGAGGCCGCCGACTACCTGCCGGGACTGGCCGGCGAGTCGCGTAACTTCGACGCCAACGGACCGTACGTCCGGATCCTCGGCACTGGCGGCACGCTCACCTACTCACTGCAGCCGGGCCTGTTCGGACAGGCCCTGAGCAAGATCGACGCCGTCCAGCCGATGGTCCCGCCCGGCGGGCACACGCCGCCGTTCCAGGAGAACGTGCCGTGCGAGACCCAGGCGCCGATCACGAACCTGGCCACGCCCGCGAGCGGGCCGATCCAGCAGACGTCCTCCGGCCTGACGGCTCCGGGCGCGCTGGCCCGCTGGCAGGGCGCGAACACCAACGCGCTCTCCGCCCTGGAGTCCCAGGCCTCGGCCGCGGGGCTGAAGCTCGACGCGTCGAAGGTCACCAGGTAGCCCATGAAGCGCGCGATCAAGAACCACCTCCGCGACGTCATCGCGATTCTCGTGCTGCTGGTGCTGTCGGTCGGCGTCGCCGGTTACATCCTCAATCACGAACGCCTCCGCTTCCCGTTCATCCAGTCGAGCCCGTACACGATCAACGCCGACTTCGCCACCGGCCAGGCCCTGACGCCCGGTCAGGGACAGGAGGTCACGATCTCCGGCGTCCAGATCGGCCAGGTCGGCAACGTCGCGCTCAAGAACGGCCAGGCCATCGTCAGTCTGCAGATCGACCCGCAGTACCAGCACGTGATCCACACCAACGCCACCGCCCTGGCGCGTCCGCGGACCGGTCTGCAGGACATGTTCATCGAGATCAACCCGGGGGACGAGAGCGCTCCGGTCGCCAAGCCCGGGTTCACCATCCCGGTCGGCAACACCAACCCGGAGGTCAACGTCGACGAGATCCTCTCGTCGCTCGACGGCGACACGCGAAGCTACTTGGACCTGCTGGTCAACGGAGCCGGCCAGGGGCTGGCGGGGAAGGGCGGCGATGAGCTGGCGCAGGTTCTGGAGCGCTTCGAGCCGACCCACCGCGACCTGGCGCGCGTCAACGGCGCCGTGGCGGTGCGCGGCCGGGATCTGCGCCAGCTGGTCAACTCCCTGCAGCGCCTGAACACCGCGCTGGAGACCAAGCAGGGTCAGATCGTCTCACTCGTCGACGCCAGCTCCACCGTCTTCCGCGCCTTTGCCTCCCAGGACACCAACATCAGCCGGGCGATCGCCGATCTGCCGGGGACGCTGCAGCAGACCGTCCAGACCCTGGCCCGCGTCCAGTCGTTCGCCACGCTGCTCGGTCCGACCGCCACGAACCTGCTCCCGGCGGCCCGGGCCCTCCCGGCGGCGAACGCCGCGCTTTCGGCCCTGGCGAAGCCAAGCGCGCCGATCGTCAAGAACCAGATCCGGCCGTTCGTCGTCGCGGCCCGCCCGCTCGTGCGCAATCTCCGGCCGGCGGCGATCAACCTGGCGAAGGCGACGCCGAACCTGACCAAGACGTTCGCGGTCATCAACCACCTCGGGAACATGCTCGGGTACAACCCCGGCAACACCGAGCACGGCTACCTGTGGTGGCTCGCGTGGCTGGATCACAACGTCCGCACGCTGTTCTCGGTTCAGGACGCCAACGGCGACTTCCGCCCGCTGTTCCTGCAGGCCAGCTGCGCCACCTACACCCAGCTCATCAACAGCTCCAACCTCAACCAGTCCGGCCTCGGATCCGAGCTCGAGAGCGTCCTCAACCTGACCCCCATCCTGACCAGCGCCGGACTCTGCCCCACCCAGGCCGCGGCCAACGTCAAGGACTACCAGCAGTACCAGTCGCAGCAGCAGGGGCTCAATGCCCATGTGCTCACCCCCACCGGTGGCACGACGACCACGCTCGCTCCCTTCGACCCCGCACTCCCCGTCAAGTAGATGGAAACCAGCAGCCCCTCCATAGGCAAGATTGCCACGATGGTTCTGTTCACGCTGTCGTGCATCGGGCTGCTCCTGTTCCTGTGGGTGTCGTTCGGCGGCACCATCCCGTTCAACCCCCAGGGCTATGAGTTCCGGGTCGCCTTCCGAAACGCCGACCAGCTCGCCGACCAGGCCGACGTGCGCATCGCCGGCGTGTCCGTCGGCAAGGTCATCGCCAAGTCGCTGGATCCGCAGGGCAACCGCACGATCGCGACGATCCAGATGAACAACAAGTTCGCCCCGGTCCGCCGCGACACGACGGCGATCCTGCGGACGAAGACGATCCTCGGCGAGACCTACGTTCAGCTCACGCCGGGCAATCCGAACAGCCCGGCGCTGCCCGACGGAGGGCTGCTCGCGCGCAGCCAGGTGGTCAACGCCGTCCAGCTGGATCAGATCTTCAACGCGCTCGATCCGCAGACCCGGCAGGCGTTCCGGACGTGGCAGCAGCAGCTGGCGATCGCCGTCAAGGGCAACGGCCAGAACCTCAACGACGTGTTCGGCAACCTGCCGCCGTTCGCGGCCGACGCCACCGACCTGCTGCAGGTGCTCGACATCCAGCACACCGCCGTGGTCAACCTGGTGCGCAACGGCGGCACGGTGTTCAACGCGCTGTCGGCGAACCAGACGGCGCTGCGCAAGCTGATCACCACGGGCGAGCAGACGTTTGCGACGACGGCGGCCAACAACAAGGCGATCGCGGACACCTTCCACGTATTCCCAACGTTCCTCAACGAGACCAAGGCCACGATGGCGCGGCTGCAGAGCTTCTCGCTCGACACCGATCCGCTCGTCAAGGAGCTGATCCCGGTCGCGGACAACCTCAAGCCGACGCTGGCCGACGTGCGGGCCCTGTCGCCGTCGCTGCGCTCCTTCTTCGTCCACCTGGGGCCGCTGATCACGGTGTCGAAGACGGGAATGCCGGCGATTCGGGACGTGATCAACGGCACGACACCGGTGCTCGCCTCGCTCGGCCCGTTCCTGGAGCAGCTGAACCCCATCCTGACGTGGCTGTCGCTCCACCAGCAGCTGATGTCGGACTTCGTCTCCAACCTGCCGTCCGGCCTGGCCGCGACGACGACGAGCTTCTCCGGCGGCATCGGCCACTACCTCCGTCAGTTCCAGCCGGTCGGTCCGGAGACGCTGTCGTTCAACACCAGCGCCCGCGACTCCGCCAACCGGGGCAACACGTACCCGGCGCCGCTGTGGTTGGCAGACCCCAAGTCGTACAGCGCCGGCGGCAAGTACCCCGGCAGCTTCGGCCTCCCGGCCTGGGACTGCGACAACACCGGCGCGCCGGGCGACGGCTCGCAGCCGGCGACCGCGTCCCAGTCGTCAGCCCTGCAGACCGGTTCGCCCGCCTGCTGGGTCGCACCGCCGCTCGGATCGCTCCTTGGCCAGAGCGGCAAGTTCCCGCACGTCACGGCTGCCCATTACTCCAACAAGTAGCGGGCCAGCGGCGCTGTGCGCCTGGGCGGCGCGGGGCAGCGGGCGGGGCGGGGCGGGACGGGGTGGGCCGGTCGCAGGGGCGTGTGGCCGGGCATGCGGCGGCAGCGCCCCGGTCCGTGGGGCGCTGTGCCATGCGGTCGATCAGGCGGTCGCTGACTCCACGTGGGCCACGTCGACGTGAGCGTTGTGGCCGAGTGCGAGCAGGCTGAGCAGCGAGTCGGCGAGCTGACTGTCGCCGGAGATGGCGAGACCCTCACGGTCCCCCATCGGTGAGAACGCCTCGACCCAGGCGGCGGTGGTCCCCCGCACCTGCGCGTCGGCTGTCCCATTGCTGCCTTCGCTGATCTCCGCTGTGCCCGGAGCGACCACGACGCGATATGTCGCGCCTTCGCCGTCATGGCCGTCGGTGACGGAGAGCTCGATGGTCCCCGACAGGGCGCCGCCGGCTTCGACCAGCCCCGGGACCAGCCTGAAGATGGCTCCGAGATCGATGCGCTCGGAGGCCCGCGGCGGACTCCACGCCCACTCGTAGCCCCACCGAGCCAGCTTCCCCAGAACGGGTGCCAGCTCGCGTGAGCGCTCGGTGAGTTCGTAGTCCACCCGCGGCGGCACCTCCCGGTAGCGCTTGCGGGTCAACATGCCGTCGGCGACCATTCGGTTCAACCGAGATCGCAACTGCTCCGTGGAAATTCCGGGCAGTACACGTTGTAGCTCCACGAAACGTCGTGGGCCTGATAGAAGATCCCGGACGATGAGCAGGGTCCATTTGTCGCCCACGAGATCGAGGGCGCGTGCGTCTGGTGACCACTGGTCGTACGGGTGACGCTTTGCTGGTGGTACGTGCGAAATGAGAGTTCCCCGGTGTGGTTGGACGTTGTGTTTCCTACCGAGAATCAGCATAACGAATGATGCCGTCTTGACCAGGGGGCTTTTCGCCAGTTTTAAGAGACCGCTTCGTTTCAGGTGCCGATGGGACATGTGATCTACCTACACGAGCGGCGCCCGGATCGGTTCAAGAGCGCGCGGTCTGAACGACCGGCGTTCTTCTTCGATGTGACGAGCCCGCTGTCGTATCTGATGGCCGAACGCGTCGAGCGCAAGCTGGGCCCGGTCGACTGGGTGGCCGCCGACGGCGGCATGCTCCGCCGCATCCACCAGGCGGAGGCGAGCGCCGGAGGCCGCGCCCAGCGGCGCGAGGACCGCTCAGGCCTTGGACGCACCGAAATCCCGCGGCTGCGCACGCGAGCCGAGGCGTGCGCGCGGGCGCTGCGCCTGCCGCTCGTCTGGCCTGATCGCTTCCCCGGGGCCGCCCCATGCGCACAACGGGCCTGCGCGTTCGCCTGCGAGATCGGCGCCGGTGGCGCGTTCGCACTGGCGGCAAGCCGCCTCGCGTTCTGTGGGGGATTCGACCTCGAGGATCCGGAGACGCTCGCCGAGGCGGCCGCTGCCGCGGGCGTGCCGCTCGAAGAGTGCCTCGTCGCGGCCGGTGAGACCTGGCGCGACGAGGAGCTCGAGGCAACGGCGCGCGACCTCCACGCCCACGGCGTCAGCGAGCTTCCTGCGATCCGTGTCGGACAGCAGTGGATCCAGGGCGAGTCCAGCCTGACCGCGGCCGCGGCGCTCCTCAGCCGCGGCGCGGCGCCGAGGCGTTCGCTCGCGCCGATGGGCTGAGTCACCGCGTCCTGTTGCGGCGGGCGGGGCCGCCCCACCGTGTTGCGGCGGGCGGGCGGGGCCGCCGCACCCTGTTGCGGCGCGCCGGGCCGCGGCCCACCCCCTAGCGGAGCGCGGGGCCGCTCGGCAGACTGTGCTCATGTTCGAACCGGGCGATCGCGCGGTCTCGGCGGACCACGCCGAGCTGCCGTTTTCGCCGCAATCGAGATCCTGGACCTTCCGCACGAACTCGGCGCGCGGCGTGCTGATCACGGAGGAGACATGCCGGCCCTTGCCGAAGAGACGCTCTGTTCTCGACGAGCGTCCCGCGGTTGAACCGACGGGCAAACAGGTACAGGTACACCAGTGGTCTCCGCGCACGCGCCAAGCAGACGCCTCCACCCGCGGCCACGCAGGCGCGACGGTTTCGGATTGACGGTCCGGTCGATTCGGCACGGCCTGCGCCGGTTCTGGCGCATCGCCTGGGAGGCCAACATCACCGGGTTGGCGTCGATGATCGCCTACAACATGCTCTTGGGCGTCATCCCCATTGCGCTGCTGGGGCTGTTCGTCGCCGGCCAGGTTCTCTCCAGCCACGCCGTCCAGGCCAGCGTGCTCGCCGATCTGCAGGAGGTGTTTCCCGGCACCGCGGAGCACACACTGGACTCGCTGCTCGACCAGGTGCGGACGTCCACCACCAGCACCGGCGTGCTCGCACTCATCGCCAGCCTCTGGCTCGGCTCGTCGTTCTGGGGCGCGCTGGACACGGCGTTCAGCCGCATCTACGGCGGGCCGTCCCGCAGCTGGCTGCGCCAGAAGCGGTTTTCGCTGGCGATGCTGATCGTCGTCCTCCTGTTCATGGTCGCGACCGTGGCCGTGCCAACCGCCCAGAGCATCCTCCGCGCCGGCGTCGCCGCCCTGCCGTTCGATTTCGCCCACGTCACGGTGCTCGTCTACGTCGCCTCCCTCGCGCTCAGTCTCGGCATCCTCTTCGGCTGCCTGGTCGTGATCTACTCCCGCGTCCCGCACAACCGGATGGCCTGGCACGCGGTCTGGCCCGGCGCCCTCGGCGCGACTGTGGCGATCGGCATCGTCGACTACGCGTTTCCCGCCTACCTCACCAACATCTCGACGATCGCCCAGTTCGGGACGACGATCGTCTTCATCCTGATCATGCTCGGCTGGTTCTACGTGCTGGCGCTGATCATCCTCGGCGGTGCGATCGTCAACGCGCTCCGGCTGCGGCCGGGCGGCAGCTGACCCGGCCTGCCGAGCGCCGCCCCTTCCGGGTCGGTGGCGCGGAAAACGACGCAACGAGGGGGGTTGGTCGGCTGCCGGGCGCATTGCTCCGGATTTCAGCGTGCAGCTTGCGCCAAATCTCGGATCGACTGGATGATTTGTCACCGGGCGCGCGCTCAGCCTTGAGTTTGCGCCAGATCGCCCGCCCGGGGTTCGGATTTGGCGCATGGTGCATGGCCACGCGCGCCCGGAGTCGCAGCCATCAGCCGCGAGGCAAGCTGCGGCCGGGTTCGGCGCCAGGCGGCCCTGTTAGCGTGCCCTCCATGGCGATCGAATCCACCACGCAACTGCACGGGGGGCGATTGGTCGCCCGCGCGCTCCGAGCCTACGGGGTGCGCCAGCTGTTCACGCTCTCCGGCGGGCACCTGTTCTCGATCTACGACGGCTGCCGGACCGAGGGGATCGACATCGTCGATGTCCGCCATGAGCAGACCGCCGCGTTCTCGGCCGAGGGGTGGGCGAAGGTCACGCGGACTCCGGGGGTGTGCGCGCTGACCGCCGGCCCCGGGGTGACGAATGGGATGAGCGCGATCGCCTCCGCCGCCCAGAACCACTCGCCGATTCTGGTGCTCGGCGGGCGGGCGCCCTCATTCCGCTGGGGCCAGGGGTCGCTGCAGGAGATCGATCACGTGCCGTTCGTGGCGCCGGTGGCCAAGTATGCGGCGACGGCCACCGCCACCGCCGAGATCCCGCGGCTCATGGATGAGGCGATGCGCGCGGCCGTGCTGCCCCACTCAGGCCCCGCGTTCATCGACTTTCCGCTGGACCAGGTCTTCGCCGAGGCCGAGCCGGCGCCGCCGGCGGAGCTGCCGGAGCCGTGGACGGGACCCGGCGCCGACGCGAGCCGGATCGAGCGCGCGGCCGAGCTCCTGCGCACGGCCGAGCGCCCGGTCGTCATGGCCGGCACCGGGCTGTACTGGGGGCGTGGCGAGCAGGAGCTGTGGGCGCTGGCGGAGGAGCTGGGCGTGCCGGTCTTCCTCAACGGGCTCGGACGCGGGTGCCTGCCCGCCGACCACTCCCTGGCCTTCTCCCGGGCCCGCGGCGCGGCGCTGAGGAAGGCGGACGTGGCGCTGGTGATCGGCGTCCCGCTGGATTTTCGCCTCGGCTTCGGCGCGGCGTTCGCCGACGACGCCCACGTCATCGCCATCGACGTTGCCGAGCCGGAGCGCGGGCATCCGCGCCAGGTCAGCGCCGAGCTGTACGGGGCGCTGCCGGCGACCCTCGGCGCGCTCCGGACCGCCGCCGCCGCCAACCAGACGAGGGCGGCGCGCGACGAGTGGGTGGAGACGCTGCGCGGGATCGAGATCGAACGGCGCGCGGAGGAGGCGGGCGATCTGCGGGATTCGCGGGCGCCGCTTCATCCGATGCGGATCTACGGCGAGCTCGCCCAGATGCTCGATCGCAACGCGATCGTGGTCGGCGACGGCGGCGACTTCGTCTCGTACGCCGGCCGGGTCGTCGACTCCTACCGGCCCGGCTGCTGGCTGGATCCCGGGCCGTACGGCTGCCTGGGCTCAGGCCCGGGCTATGCGCTGGCGGCCAAGCTCGCCCATCCGGACCGTCAGGTGGTGCTGCTCCTCGGTGACGGCGCCTTCGGCTTCTCCGGGCTGGAGTCCGACACGCTGGCGCGCCACGGCGTGGCGGTCGTTGGGGTCATGGGCAACAACGGCATCTGGGCGCTCGAGAAGCATCCGATGGAGGCCATCTACGGATACTCGGTCGCGGCCGAGCTCCGGCCGGAGACCCGGTATGACCGGGTGGTCGAGGCCCTCGGCTGCCATGGCGAGCTCGTCCGCACGCCGGACGAGCTGCGCCCGGCCCTGGAGCGGGCGTTCGGCGCCGGGCGCCCGGCGCTCGTCAACGTCCTGACGGACCCCGGCGTCGCCTACCCGCGGCGCTCCAATCTCGCCTGACGAGGGTGGACACCTCCACCAACGAAAACCGCCCGCACAAGGCGGGCGGCTTCCGATCCAGGTTTGGCCCTATCGGGACGGGCAGGGGTACGTGCCTGAAAGGGCCAATTTAAGTGGCTCGGACGGCGGGAGGCGCCGATGTCTGCGGCTTCGCCCGAGCCTATGTGAGGGTGACGGTTCGTCTAAACGATCCGTACCCCGCCAGAAAGGATCCATCTCCAGACCAATGAACACAATCGAACATTCGTCCAGTTCCTACCTCAAACCTCACTAAACCTATGTCGGGATTCGGACAAAGTGCCTTTACAACGGCGGATTGACCTGTACTAAAGCTGCTCCGCGGAGGATGTCATGCTCGGAAATCTCGATCTGTTCGAGACCGAACAGCGAGAGCACCTCGCGGAAGATCACGATGCCGGCGACGATCGTCGGCGCCCGGTCCGGATCCAGGCCGGCCACGTGGCGCCGTTCTTCCACGGTCATCTTCGACAACCGATCGAGGATCCGGTCGCACTCGCCGGCGCTGAGCATGTAGCCGTGGACCTTCTCCGGGTCGTAGGGGTCGAGGTCCTGGGCGATCGCCGCCAGCGAGGTGGCGGTGCCGGCCACGCCGATTCCCTGGCGGACGCCTGCGCGGCGCTCGGCGGGCACGCCGGCGGTCAGGATCCCGCGCACATCCTCGGCGAGCTCGGCGAGCTCCACCGGCTCCGGCGGATCGTGGTGGAGGTGACGCTCGGTCTGGCGGACGACCCCGGCCTGAGTCGAGACGTGGAAGACGACCTCCCGGCCACAGCCGATCACCAACTCCGTCGATCCGCCGCCGATGTCGAGCACGAGCGTGGGGGTGCGATCGGAGCCGTCGCGCCCGCTCGTCGCCCCCAGGAACGTGAGCTGAGCCTCCTCATCGCCGGTGAGCACATGGGGCTCCAGTGCGTACCGCGTCTGCACCGCCTCGGCGAACTGCCGTCCGTTGGCGGAGTCCCGGACCGCGCTCGTGAGGACGGCGACGGCCCGTTTGCACTGATGCTGGCCGATCTCGGCTCGGTACCGCTCGAGCGTCTCGAACACGCGCTGCATCGCGTCCTCGCGCAGGCGGCCGTCGGCGTCGACGCCGGCGCCCAGGCGCGTCACCTGGCTGCGGCGGACGAGCTCGGTGACGTGGTCGTCCTCCACCCTGGCGATGAGCAGCCGGGTCGAGTTGGAGCCGATGTCGACGACCGCGACGTTCATCTCAGTTCACCGGGTACGGCATCGGCTGATCGTCGAGGGCGGCGAGCAGGTTCTCGACCGCCCGCTCCGCCATGCGCTCGCGCGCGGAATGCGTCGCCGAGCCGACGTGGGGGGCGACGATGACGTTGGGCGCGGCGAGGAGCGGGTCGCCGGCCGGCACCGGTTCCGGGTCGGTCACGTCGAGCGCCGCTCCCGCGATCGTGCCCTCGTGCAACGCCTCCACCAGCGCCGCCTGATCCACGATCGGTCCCCGGGCGGTGTTGACGAGGATCGCCGTCGGCCGCATGCGCCGCAGCGCGGCCGCGTCGATGAGGTGGTGGGTCTCGGTCGTCAGGGGGCAGTGGATCGAGACGAAGTCCGACCGCGCGAGCAGTTCCCCCAGGGGGGTGCCGCCGTCCGGGGCCGTATGGAGCACGGTCATATCGAAGCCCGCGGCGCGACGGGCGACCGCTCGTCCGATCCGTCCGAGTCCGATGATCCCCAGCGTCGCCCCGTGAACGTCGTAGCCGAGGTGACGGCCGGGCTCCCACGTCACCCAGTCGCCGTCCATGACCGAGGCCGTGGCCTCCGGGAGCCGCCGCGCGGCCGCCAGGAGCAGGGCAAACGCCAGGTCGGCGGTCGCGTCGGTCAACACGTCCGGGGTGTTGCCGACGGGGATGCCCCGGGCCGCGGCCGCGTCCAGGTCGATGTTGTCGTAGCCGACGGCGTAGTTGGCGATCGCGCGGAGGTTGGGCGACCCCTGAATCAGCTCGGCGTCGACGCGGTCGGTCAGCAGGGACAGGAGCCCCTCGGCGTCCGCCGTGCGGCGGCGCAGCTCGTCGTAGGGCGGCGGCAGGCGCTTGGGCCAGACATCGACCTCGTGGCGGTCGCGCAGGCGGTCGAGCGCCGGGCCGGGGAGCTCACGGGTGACGAAGCAGCGGGCCAAGACCCGCGCATTCTGCCGTATCAAGCCGACTCAGCGGACGCGACCGCGGCCGGCTGGGCCGCACTGCGCTGGGCCAGGCGCGGAAGTCCGAACGCCGCCACGAGCGCGCCGACGAACGTGAAGCCCGCCGACACGATGAACGCGAGCTGGAAGCCGCTGGTGAGCGCAGCATGTGCGGTCGTTCCGGCGTGGTGCAAATCGCTGTCGGTCCGCCCCGTGGCGAGCGCGGCCAGGATCGCCAGCCCCAGGGCGCCGCCGAACAGGCGCGCGGTGTTGACGAGGCCGGAGGCCAGCCCGGCCTCGGCCGGGGCGACGCCGGCCACGGCGCAGATCGTCGCCGGGACGAAGGCGAGACCGATGCCGATCGCCACGAGCAGCGACGGAATGATGATGTCGCCGAGGTACGTGCCCGTCGGCGAGATCCGGGCGAACAACGCCAGCCCGATCGTCAGCGCGACCAGGCCCATCACGAGCAGCGGCTTGGCGCCGATCCTGATCACCGCGCGCGAGGCGATCGTCGAGAAGACCACGATGCTCAGGCTCATGGGCAGGAACGCCAGGCCGGCACGGATCGGCGAGTAGCCAAGTACCTGCTGGAGATACAGCGAGACGAAGAACCACATTCCAAACGAGCTGGCGCCGACGAGCAGCACGACGACGTTGGCGGCGCTGAGCGTCCGCGAGCGATAGATGCGCAGCGGCATGAGCGGCGCCCGGGCAAACCGCCCCTCGATCACGACGAACGCCACCAGGAGCACGATCCCGGCCGCGATCAGGGTCAGGGTCTGGCCGTTGCCCCACCCGGTCTGGTCGGTCCGGACGATGCCGAGGACGAGCAGCGACAGCCCGATCGTCGCCGACAGCGCGCCGCGGAGGTCGAAGTCGCGTGTGCCGCGCTCGTTCCGGCTCTCGAGGATGAACCGTGCCGCCGCGACCGCCGCGAGCAGGCCGATGGGGACGTTGATGAACAGGATCCAGCGCCACGAGAGGAGGTCGGTCAACACCCCGCCGAGCAGGACGCCGACGGCGCCGCCGGCGCCCCCCATCGCGCCCCAGATGCCGACCGCGCGGTTGCGCGCGCGACCTTCGTGAAACGTCGTCGTCAGGATCGACAGCGAGGCCGGCGCGATGACGGCGCCGCCGAGGCCCTGGACGGCGCGGGCACCGATCAGGACGGCCTGGCTGTTGGCGACGCCGCCGGCCAGCGAGGCCGCGGCGAACAGCACGAGGCCGGCGACGAACACCCGCCGGCGCCCCAGCATGTCGGCGGCGCGCCCGCCGAGCAGCAGAAAGCCGGCAAACGTCACCGTGTAGGCGTTGACGACCCACTGCAGGTCGACTTCGCTGAAGTGCAGGCTGCCGCGGATCGCGGGCAGCGCGACGTTGACCACCGAGACGTCGAGGATGACCATGAATTGCGCCAGGCACGCCAGCAGCAGTGTTGCCGTCAGGTGCGGTGTCTCGGAGGGGTGGTTCTCAGGGCTCAATGTGGGCGCTCTCAAGTGCTCGTTCGTTCGATAACCGTCGTACATCTTAGGAGGGTCCAATGGAATGACGTACAACGGCCGCGAGAGGGGACACCTGAGACCCCCGTGCGAACCCGTTGCGCCCACAAGTACGATGGACCGCGACCGAGCGAGCGAGCGAGCGAGCGAGAGCGAGAGAGGAGCACAGAGATGCCGAACCCGGGGTTCATCCGTGGCACCCACCACCTGACGTTCTGCGTTGGCGGCGCCCAGGAGGACTACGACTTCCACGTCCGCCTGCTCGGCCTCCGAAGCGTCAAGAAGACCGTCCTGTTCGACGGCGAGATCCCCATCTACCACCTGTACTACGGCAACGGTGCGGGCGATCCCAGCACGCTGCTGACCGCGTTCCCGTACCGCCAGGCCGGGTGGATGGGCAAGCGCGGGACCAATCAGGCCAAGATCCTCCTCCTCTCCATCCCCGTGAACTCCATCGGCTACTGGGCCGGCCGGCTCGCTGAGCACGACGTCGAGCACGAGCGGATCGAGCGGTTCGGGACCGAGCGGCTGCTGTTCCGGCATCCGTGCGGGATCGAGTACGCGCTCGTCGGCGATCCGGAGCCGGATCCGCGCGCCCCATACGGCGCGCGCGTGCCGGCCGAGCACGCGATTCGCGGCGCCTACGGCACGACCACCTCGGTCCTCGAGCAGGGGCCGATGGACTACTTCATCGTCAACGGCATGAACGGTGAGCCCGTCACCGACGAGGGCGCTAGCCACCAGTACCGGATCGGCACTGCCGACGGGTTCGGCCGGATGCTCGAGCTGGTCGAGGAGCCGGGCCTGCGGCAGGGGACGTGGCATTTCGGCGAGGGCACGATCCACCACCAGGCGTTCGATGTCGGCACCGCGGAGAACCAGCAGGTCGTCAAGGACTGGATCGTCGGCCTCGGCTTCACCGACGTCTCCGAGCCCAAGGACCGCGGCTACTTCTTCTCGATGTACTGCCGCAGCCCGAGCGGGCTGCTCGTGGAGCTGGCCTACGGCACGCCGCAGGGCTTCCTCATCGACGAAGCCGAGGCCGAGCTCGGCACCCACCTGTGCATCCCGCCGCACTGGGAGCACCGGCGGTCCGAGATCGCCCAGCTGGAGCCGATCGAGGCCGAGGAAACCGTCGTCGGCTGAGCATCGATTCGACGCGGCGGATGATCGAGCGGCTCCAGATCGAGTCGCGGCCCCTGCGCGACGCCGGCCCTGAGCTTCCGCGCGTCGCCCTCGGCTGCGGCAACTTCGGCGGCGTCGGCTCGGCGCCGGAGTTCTTCGGCCAGGGCCTCTCGAGCGACGAGGCGTCAGCGGTCATGGACGCCGCCTGGGAGCTCGGCATCACCCACTTCGACACCGCGGACGCCTACGGCGGCGGTCGCAGCGAGCGGGCGATCGGGTCATGGATGCGGTCACGCGGCGTGCGGCCCATGCTGACGACGAAGACGTTCAATCCGATGGCGGCGGGCGCGGATCACGGTCTCGCTCCGGAGCGGATCGAGCGGCAGTTCGGCGACAGCCTGGAGCGTCTCGGGGTCGACAGCGTCGAGCTGTACCTGGCCCACGACCATGACCCCGACGCACCGCTCGCCGCCACCTTCGCCACGTTCGAGGAGCTGCGCACCGGCGGGCGGATCGGCGCGTACGGTGTCAGCAACTTCGACGCGGCGCAGCTGGAGCGGGCGCTGGCGGCCGGAGCGCCGGCCGCGATCCAGAACGGCTACTCGCTGCTCGAGCGCGACGATGAGGCCGAAGTGCTCCCGCTATGCGCCGCGCGCGGCGTCGCCTACCTCGTCTACAGCCCGCTCCGCGGTGGGTGGTTGACGGGCAGGTACCGCCGCGGCAAGCCGTACCCGGCCGGATCGCGGATGACCCAGCGGCCGGAGCCGTACGCCGACCTCGCCACCGACCGGACGTTCGACGCGCTCGAGGCGTTCGAGCGGTTCACACAAGCGCGCGGCACGTCGATGGCCGGAACGGCGCTCGCCTGGCTGCTCTCCGACGAACGGATCGGCCAGGTGGTGATCGGTCCGGGACGCGTCGCGCACCTCGAGCCGGTGCGCGAGGCACTGGCTGCCCCGCTGTCTGACGACGAGCGACAGCACGTGCATGAGATCTTTGCCTGATGCGCGTCCTCGTCCTCAGCCATGGCGACATCCACGCATCGCTGCCCCCCGAGGAGTGTGAGCGGGAGATGGCGAGCGTGCTGGCGGCGCGGGCGCGGGGCGAGGCCTACAACCCGCTGCGCTCGATCGTGGCTCCGCCCGGGGCCAGGGGCTTCATGGGCCTGATGCCCTCGTATGCCGACGGCCCGGACGACGCCGGCGTGTTCGGGCTCAAGGCGATCTGCCTGATGCCGGGCAACCCGGCACGCGGTCTGGACACCCACCAGGGGACGGTGACGCTGTTCGACGGCGAGACGGGGATACCAACGGCGATCCTCGATGCCTCCGCGATCACCGAGATCCGCACGGCGGCGGTCACGGCCGCCGCGACCCGGACGCTCGCCCGCGAGGGGGCCGGCGTGCTGGCGATCCTCGGCGCCGGGGTTCAGGCCAGGGCCCACCTGGCGGCACTGGCCTCCGTCCGCGCCTGGAGTGAGGTGCGCGTCTACGCACCGACGCCGGAGCACGCCCGCGCCGTCGTCGCCGCCGGTGCAGGCCCCACCCAGCCGCCGCTCGCCCGGGTCATCGATGTGCCGACCGCCGGCAGGGCGGTGGACGGTGCCGACGTCGTCGTCACCGCCACCAGCTCCCGCACACCCGTCCTCGAGCACGGGTGGCTCGCTCCCGGTGCCCATGTCAACGCAGTCGGCGCCAGCTCGCCGAATTCGCGCGAGCTGTCGGTCGAGACGGTGACGGCCGCCGCGCTGTTCTGCGACAGCCGGGAGTCGGTCCGCAACGAGGCGGGGGAATTCCGCCTGGCCGTCGAGCAGGGGGCGATCGCCGGCGACGACCACATTCGCGCCGAGCTCGGCGAGGTGCTGGCGGGTATCGCCGCCGGGCGCCGCGACGACGATGAGCTGACGGTGTTTCGCTCGCTGGGGATCGGCGTCGAGGATCTCGCCGCCGCCCGGCTGACCGTCGCCAACGCCCGGCGCCGCGGGCTCGGCACCGAGGTGGAGCTGTGATCGACCTCGGCGCGATCGAGGCGGCGCGGGAGCGGATCGCCGACATCGCGGTGCGCACGCCGCTCGTCCGCCTGGCCGTCGATGACGCGCCGGCGGAGATCCACCTGAAGCTCGAGACGCTGCAGCCAATCAACTCGTTCAAGATCCGCGGCGCCGCCAACGCGATTCGCAGCGCGCCACCGGAGCTGCGCGAGCGGGGGCTGCTGACCGCGAGCGCCGGGAACATGGCCCAGGGGGTGGCGTGGGTGGCCCGGGAGCTGGGGCTCCCGGCGACGATCGCCGTGCCTGAGCACGCGCCCCAGACCAAGCTCGACGCGATCGAGCGCCTCGGCGGCCGGGTTCTCAAGGTCCCGTATGACGACTGGTGGCAGGCGATCGTCACGAGCCGGATCCCGGGGGAGGAGGGCCTGTTCGTCCACCCCGTCGCCGACGAGGCGGTGATGGCCGGCAACGGCACCATCGGACTGGAGATCCTCGAGGACCTGCCGGATGTCGGCGCCGTCGTCATCCCGGTGGGCGGCGGCGGGCTGACGGTCGGCATCGCCTCGGCGATCAAGGCGCGCAAGCCGGAGGCGAGAATCGTCACCGCCGAGCCGGAGACCGGGGCGGCGCTCCACGCGGCGCTGGCCGCGGGCGAGCCGGTCGACGTCGATTATCGGCCGTCGTTCGTCGACGGCTCTGGCAGCCGGCGGGTCCTTGACCAAATGTGGCCGCGGTTGCATGAGGTCGTCGACGAGGCGCGGGCGGTCTCGATCGCCGACACCGAGGCGGCGGTGCGCACCCTCGCCAAGCGGGTCCGGGTCATCGCCGAGGGGGCCGGCGCGCTGTCGACGGCGGTCGCGCTCGCCGGCGCCGCCGGGTCCGGCCGCGTCGTCTGCATCGTCTCCGGCGGCAACATCAACCTCGCCACGCTGGCCGGGATACTGAGTGGCGGAGGTGAGCGATGACCGATGAGCCCAACGCGCCGATCCTGCCCGGCTCGGCGGCCAGCGACTACGAGCGCTACCTGCGCACCGACGAGCTGCTGGCGCTGCAGAAGCCGCCGGAGGAGCGCATCCACCGCGACGAGCTGCTGTTCCAGACCGTCCACCAGTCCTCGGAGCTGTGGCTCAAGCTCGCGGTCTCCGAGGTCGAGGAGGCCACGCGCCTGATCGAGGCCGACCAGCCGCTGGCGGCGGTGCGGCTGCTGCGCCGGGCGGTGCTGTGCCTGCGCCAGGTCACCGACGCCTTGGACATGCTCGACCTCCTGGACCCGTGGGACTACAACGTCGTGCGCACCGCGCTCGGTCACGGCAGCGGATTTGACTCCCCGGGCTTTCGCCGGCTGGCGCGGGCCACCCCGGCACTCGGCGCCGCCTTCGAGGTCGCGCTCCAGGGCACCGGCGTGCCGCTGGCCGACGTGTACCGCCGGCGGGCCGACTTCGAGGAGCTCCACCAGCTCGCCGAGCTGCTGACCGACTACGACGAGCGCTTGCGGCTCTGGCGCTTCCGGCACTACAGCGTCGTCGCGCGGGCGATCGGCGAGGAGACGATCGGGATCCAGGGAACGCCGGTGCAGGTACTCGCCAAGCTCGTCGCCCAGCGCCAGCTACCCAAGCTGTGGGAGGTCCGCAGCCGGCTGGTGGAGGTGTTTGAAGCGGAGGGCGATCGGCGACTCTGGGGGGATTCCGGCCGGAAAACGGCAGGATCTCCCCCAGAGTGAGGCAGTGAGGGGTGCGCCCGGCCGGTCAGGCCTCCGACGCGCACCCCTCGAGCGCGGCCACGAGCCGGTCGACCTCCTCGGCCGTGTTGTAGTGGATGAAGCCGAGCCGGATCGCATCGCCGTCGTAGCCGAGGCGCTTGTACAGGTCGAGCGAGTACCACGAGTCGTGCGCCCAGACGCCGATCTGCTGCTCCGCCAGCCGCGCGGCGACGTCGGCGGCCGGCACACCCGCCACATTGACGAGAAACGTCGGCACCCGCCCCTTCATCGTCGGCAGCCCGTAGACGGTGACCGCGTCTGAGATGCCGGCGAGGAAGCGCTCGCCGAGCGCGCGCTCGTAGGGCACGATCGCGCTGAACCCACCGATCGACTCCAGGTAGTCGATCGTCGCGTTGAAACCGGCCAGCAGCTCGTAGGGGAGCGTGCCGGTGGCAAAGCGCCGTCCCAGCGGGTCCATCGGCGCCGGGCGGGCCTTGTACGGGCGCCAGCGCTCGGTCACCGCCGCCCGTCCGTAGGCGACGCCCAGATGC
Organism: Solirubrobacteraceae bacterium; assembly: GCA_035551695.1. Classification (GTDB taxonomy): domain Bacteria; phylum Actinomycetota; class Thermoleophilia; order Solirubrobacterales; family Solirubrobacteraceae; genus Palsa-465. The sequence goes on along the minus strand of DASZMU010000068.1, from coordinate 47,988 downwards.
GGCCCGCAGAACTTGTACGGCGAGCAGATCAGCACGTCGGCGCCGATGGCGCGGACGTCGATCGGCTCGTGCGCGGCGTAGTGGACGGCGTCGACCCACGCGAGCGCGCCTGCCTCGTGGGCCATCGCGCAGGCGCGCGCGGCGTCGACGATGGTGCCGACCGCGTTGGAGGCCCAGGCGAACGCGACGACCCGTGTGCGGTCGGAGAGCTTGTCGGCCAGGTCGTCGAAGTCGAGGGTCGTGTCCGGCTTCAGTTCGACATGCCTGACGACGAGGCCGCGGTCATGGGCCAGCTCGAGCCACGGCGCAACGCCGCCGTCGTGATCGGCGGAGGACACGAGGATCTCGTCGCCGGCATCGAACTCGCGCCCCGCCGTCCGCGACAGCGCGAAATCGAGCGAGGTCATGTTGGGGCCGAACGTGATCTCATGTGGGTCACACCCCAGAAAGCGCGCGGCACCCGCCTCCGCCCGCTCCAGGATCTCGCGGACGCGGTAGCTGGTGGCGTAGCCGGCGCCGAGGTTGGCGCTGGCCTCGCGCAGCGCCCGGGCGATGGCGTCGCCGACCGCATCCGGAACCTGCGAGCCGCCCGGCGCGTCGAAGAAGCCGAAGCCCCCGCGCAGCGAGGAGAAGCGCTCGCGGACCCGGCCGATGTCGAGCTTTTGGTTAAGGATGTCGGTCATCAGCGGCTCCTTGCTTGCGCGGCGCACATGACAATGGTTTGATCGCCGGACAAAATCGAAAACTGGGGGGTCTGGCACGTGAGTGTTCGTGTTAGCCGCAGCGCGACGGCCAGCTGGCAAGGTACCGTCCCGGAGGGAGGGGGGCGCATCGGCCTGCACAGCGGCGCCTATGAGGGGGCGTTCACGCTGCGCAATCGGGTCGAGGACGTCGAGCGGGGCACGAACCCGGAGGAGCTGATTGCCGCCGCCGAGGCCGGCTGCTTCACGATGTCGCTGGCCAACCTGCTCAGCGAGGCCGGCTCCCCGCCGCAAGATCTGCAGACGACCGTCCGCGTGCGCCTGGAGCAGAAGGAGGAGGGGTTTCGGATCACGCGCATCTCGGTGACGACCGTCGGCGACGTGCCCGGAGTCGACGAGGAGCGCTTCGTGGCACTCGCCGAGGAGGCCAAGGCGACGTGCCCGGTCTCACTCGCGCTGGCGGGCACCGACATCACGTTGGAGGCGTCCCTGCAATCTTCCGCAACCCAAGGGGTTGACCAGTAGGCGCCGAATGTGGGAGGGTGCCCGGCTCTGACGGCCGGATGCCGCCGCTAGAGGACCGAGCCAATTGCACGAACGCACCGTTATCCGGATCCGCAGCCGATGCCGGCGGTAGCCGTGGTCGATGCCGCCGCCGTGGCGCCGTTCGCATCCGAAGCCGGCCTGACCGTTCGTCCCACCGTGGGACCGGCGACCGATTTCGACGCGCTGGAGCAGGCCGTGCTGACGTGCCCGCCCGGACGGTCCGAGCCGATCACCATCGGTGAGGTGGAGGAGACGCTGTTCGTCCTCGACGGCGAGGGGGCCATCCACATCGGAGGGGAGTCTCATCGTCTGGAGCCCGAGGTCGGTGTCTATCTGCCGCCCGGCTCGACGTTCGCGCTGGAGTGCACCGGCGCCGAGCCGATCCGCGCGCTGGCCGTCCGAGTGCCGGATCCCAGTCCGGGGCCGCCGTCGCCCCCTCAGGTCCGCCGCGCCGCCGATCAGGAGCTCGAGCCGGCGACCACTCAGAGGGAGTTCCGGATCGTCGCCGACCCCCAGAGCGGGCTGCGGTCGGCCACTCACTTCGTCGGCTACATCCCTACTGAGCGGGCGCCGGAGCACTTCCACACTTACGACGAGGTCATCTACGTCCTCGAGGGCGAGGGCGTGATGCACGCCGGCAACATCGCGCACCCGGTCTCGGCGGGCGCGTGCATCCAGCTTCCGGCCCGGACCGTGCACTGCCTTGAGAACACCGGCGAGGCGCCGATGCGCATCGTCGCGGTGTTCCGGCCCGCCGGCTCCCCGGCGGCCGCGTTTTACCCAGACGGAACCCCGGCGTATCAAGCCAATCAGGACCCACTCCAGAGGAGGAGAGAGTTATGAAGGTGCGACTCACACTGGCTGCGGTGGCGCTCACGGCGCTGGTCGCGGCCGGCTGCGGGAGCAGCAGCAACAGCAGTTCGAGTTCGAGCGGGGGCTCGAGCGCGGCGGCTTCGGCATCGAGCTCCGGCTCAGGCAAGAGCTGCAAGGCCACGATCGCGATTGAGGGACCGTTCACCGGCGCGGTCGCGCAGGTCGGTCTCGAGCAGTTGCATTTCGCGCAGTTGGCCGTCGCCGATGACAACAAGGCGAACGGCACGGATGTCACCCTGGCCCAGGACGACACGCAGCTGACGCCGTCCCTGGCCACGCAGAAGACCCAGTCGATCATCGCCACCCCCGCCGTCGCGGCCATCGGCCCCGCCGGCAGCCAGGAGGTCGAGGCCGTGGGGCCGCTGTTCGGACGGGCGGGGTTGGCGTTCATCTCCGGCTCGGCGACGCTGCCGGCGCTGACGACGAGCGGGCGCAACCCCACGTTCCTGCGCGTTGTGCCCAACGACAACATCCAGGGCCCGCAGGACGCCAACTACGTCATCAACCACCTGCACCCCAAGGCCGTGCTCATCATCGATGACGATGAGGCGTACTCACAGGGGCTGGTGAAGACGATCGTCCCCATCCTCCAGAAGGCGGGGATCAAGGTCAACCACCAGACGCTCAACGGCACCGACACGGGGGCGACCCTCGCGAATGCGATCAACTCGCTCGTCACCTCGCAGCTCAACCCGTCCGAGACCGTGACGATGCTGCCGTGGCAGGCCGCCGCCAACGCCCAGCAGTTCGGCCTCGAGGTCGCCAAGCAGCACAAGAAGACGGTCCTGTTTGGCACCGACGGCACCAACTCCCCGTCGCAGTTCAAGATCGTTGGGACGTACGTGTCGAACTTCGGCCCGGACATCTCGCAGTCCAGCAGCGCGCTGGACAAGCAGATCGTCTCCGGGGTCGCGCAGTTCGGTGCGTACGGATCGTTCGGCGTGCCGACGTACGCGGCCGCCGACGTCGAGATGAAGGCGATCACCGCGGTGTGCAAGGCCGGGCAGACGCCGAGTCGCTCCAACGTCCTGGCCCAGATCCGCAAGACAAGCATCGCGCCCGCGGCGAACCCGCTCGGCGTCACCATCGCGTTCCAGAAGGACGGTGACATCGTCGGGCAGCCGGGCTACCTGTTCAAGATCGAGAGTGGCGGCAAGTACGCCGCGATTCCCAATAAGTGACAGTCGCTGACGGTCGCGGCGTCCCCGGGACCTGACCCGGGGACGCCGCACCGCTCAGATCCGATCCGACGTCCACGGCATGCACGAGTTCATCCAGACCATCATCAACGGCCTCGAGACCGGTTTTCTCTACGCGCTGATCGCGCTCGGCTACTCGATGGTCTACGGCGTGCTCAAGCTCCTGAACTTCGCCCACGGCGACGTGTACATGATCGGCGCGTACATCGGCTACTACGTGCTCCAGGGGTTCGGCGGCCCCACCGCGTTGAGCATCCCGGTGCCGCTTCTCATCTTCGTCATGTTCGTCGCCGCGGCGCTCGGGTGTGGGGTGCTCGGCGTAGGGATCGAGCGCTTCGCCTACCGGCCGTTGCGCGATGCGCCGCGCATCGCCCCCCTCATCACCGCGCTGGGCGTGTCCTTCATTCTGGAGAACTCGGTGCTGCTGCTGTTCGGCGGCTTCACCAAGAGCTACTCCACCAACAGCTTCATCAACGTCAACACCGGTGGCATCAACATCGGGTCGATCAACATCGACCCGGTCCAGATCACGATCTTCGTCGTCTCGATCCTGATGATGTACGGGCTGATGCAGATCGTCGACCGGACCACGCTGGGCAAGTCGATGCGCGCCGTCGCATCGGACCGCGAGGCCGCCGAGATGCTCGGCATCAACGTCGACCGGGTCATCTCCTACACGTTCTTCATCGGCTCGGCGATGGCCGGCGTCGCCGGCGTCATGTCCGGGCTGGCCTTCAACCAGATCTCCGCGACGATCGGCTTCCTCGCCGGGCTGAAGGCGTTCACCGCCGCGGTCGTCGGCGGGATCGGCAGCATCCCCGGCGCCATGATCGGCGGGCTGTTCATCGGCCTGTGCGAGGCGTTTGCCTCCACGTACATCTCCACCAAGTTCAGCGATCTGATCGTGTTCGGGATCCTCATCGTCGTCATGCTCGCCCGTCCAACTGGGCTGTTCGCTCGCCCGGCCCTCCAGAAGGTGTAAGCGACCAATGCCGATCGGCGTCGACGAATGGGTAGCCCAGCATGCGGAGCGCGCCGAGACCGACAGCGGCTGGCGGGGCACGGTCGCGCGGCTCGGCACCCGGGTCGGCTGGTGGCCCCGGTGGGGGCTGGCGGTGCTCGCCGGGCTCTTCTTCGGCCAGCTCGCTCTCAACGTCAACATCCAGACGGTCGCGGTCAACTGCCTGATCTACGCGATCCTGGCCGTCGGCCTCAACATCGCCGTCGGCTGGACCGGGCTGCTGGATCTGGGCTACGTGGCCTTCTACGGGTTCGGCGCCTACGGTTACGCCCTGTTCTCGTCCACCGCGCTTGGCACCGCGGGCTCCGGCGGCGCGCACCTGCAGGCGATCGAGACGTTCGCCATCGTCGTCGTCGCCACCGGGATCTTCGGCGCGCTCATCGGCCTCATGGCCCTGCGGGTGTCCGGCGACTACCTGGCGATCGTCACGCTGTTCGTCGGACAGGCGTTCTTCGAGGTCGTCAACAACGTCGACACCGGCACGTTCGGCGGGGTCAACGGGCTCTTCGGCCTGGACCCGGTCCACGGCTTCGGCGGCCAGATCACCACGCCGAAGGGCTACTACTACCTGGCGCTCGTGGTGTGCGCGTTGCTCGTCGGCATGCTCCACTTCCTGGACAACTCGCGCACGGGCCGGGGCTGGCGCGCGGTGCGCGAGGACGAGCTGGCGGCGGAGGCGATGACCGTCTCCACCGGCATCGTCAAGGTCATGGCGATCAGCTTTGGCGCGATGGTCGCCGCGTTTGCGGGCTGCATCTTCGCCGCCCAGCAGGACAACGTCTTCCCCACCAACTTCACCGCGAACATCCTGATCCTCATCTACGCCTGCCTGGTGCTCGGTGGCGCCGGGTCGATTGCCGGCGCGGTTCTGGGCGGGATCCTCGTCACCGCCGGCGAGCAGATGGTCTCGAGCCCCACCGACGCGGGGTACCTGTTCTACGGGCTGATCCTGCTCGCGCTCGTCATGAAGGTGCGCCCCTGGCGGCTGCTCGCCGGCGTGCTGGCCGGCACCGTCGTGCTCGGCCTGGCGCTGCACGCGATCGTGGCGGCGATCTCATCGACGGCGGTGGCCGGCCAGCCCGGCAGCGGCGGGTGGATCGGCTCGCTCGTCCGCCACTGGGTGATCGTCCCCGCCAATGCCGCGACGTACGGGAACGTGCTGTACATCGTGACGATCGTCCTCGTGTTCGCGATCGTCCGCGTGCGAGACCGCTACCGCCCGTTCCTGCTCGCCCCCACCATCTACGTGGCCGCGTGCTGCTGGGAGAGCCGCCTCGTCGTCAACCCGTCGATCACGGCGCAGATCCTGATCGGCGCCATTCTCATCGCCACGATGACGATGAGGCCCCAGGGTCTCTTGGGGACGATGCGGGTGGAGGTGGTGTAGTGGTCGACTCAGCGCCGTTGCTCGAGCTCGCCGGCCTGGGGATCCACTTCGGCGGATTGCGCGCGATCAATGGCCTCGACCTGACGGTCGGCGAACAGGAGATCGTCAGCATCATCGGCCCCAACGGTGCCGGCAAGACGACCGTGTTCAATGCCGTGACGGGCGTCTATGAGCCCAACGAGGGCGACATCCGCCTCGCCGGTCAGAGCATCGCCGGGCTGGCCCCGCACAGGATCACCCGGGCCGGGATCGCCCGGACGTTCCAGAGCCTCCGGCTGTTCCTCAACATGTCGGTGCGCGAGAACGTGATGGCCGCGACGTACGGCGCGACGAAGGCGACGCCGGTCGAGTCGATGCTGCGCCTGCCCCGGGCCCGGCGCGAGCACCGCGAGGTCCGGGCCCTGACCGAGGAGGTGCTGTCGTTCTTCGGCGAGCGGCTGGCCGGCTACCGGTGGGATCAGCCGGCGTACAGCCTCTCCTACGCCAACCGGCGCCGGCTGGAGATCGCCCGCGCGCTCGCCACCCGGCCCCGGCTGCTGCTCCTCGACGAGCCCGCGGCCGGGATGAACCCCAACGAGACGCTCGAGGTCACTGAGCTCATCGGCCGGCTGCGCGACGAGCTGTCCGTGTCGATCCTGGTCATCGAGCACGACATGCACGTCGTCGAGGGCATCTCGGACCGCGTCGTGGCGCTTGATCACGGCGTCAAGATCACCGAGGGGACGTTCGACCAGGTCGCCAACCATCCCGCCGTCGTCGAGGCCTACCTGGGACGCGATCCGGAGGCCTTGGCCGAGGCCTGAGAGCCGATGCTGCTCGCCCTGGACGACATCACCACCTACTACGGCAAGATGCGGATCCTCGAGGGGATCTCGATCCAGGTCGACGCCGGCGAGCTCGTGTGCCTGCTCGGTGGCAACGCGTCCGGAAAGTCGACGACGCTGAAGACGATCCTGGGGGTGGTGCGCCCCCGCGCCGGCCGGATCCTGCTCGACGCCGAGGATGTCACCAGCCGGCGGGTGCCGGAGCGGATCGCCCGTGGTCTGGCGATCGTGCCGGAGAACCGCCGGCTGTTCGGCTACATGACGGTGCGCGAGAACCTCGAGCTGGGGGCGGTGCTGCGGGACGGCTCGACGTTCCGGGAGGACCTCGAGCGCGTGCACACGCTGTTCCCCCGGCTGCACGAGCGGCGCGACCAGCTGGCCGGGACGCTGTCCGGCGGCGAGCAGCAGATGGTGGCGATGGGGCGGGCCCTGATGTCCCGTCCCCGGCTGCTGCTGATGGACGAGCCCTCGATGGGACTGTCGCCGGCGCTCGTCCAGCAGAACTTCCGGATCATCAAGGAGGTCCACGAATCCGGCGTGGCGATCCTGATGGTCGAGCAGAACGCGACGATGGCGCTCTCCATCGCCGATCGCGGCTACGTGCTCGCCACCGGCTCGCTCGTGCTCGAGGGACCGGCCAGCGACCTGCTCCAGAGTGAGGATCTCAAGCGGGCTTACCTCGGCCGCTGATCGCCGGGAAGGAAGTCGGCGCGCGCGGAGTCGTCTGTACTAGACGCAGTGACTCGATCGAAGGGACGCCCGTGCGCACATCACATCTGAAGGCCACCGCGGCTCTTGCGGTGGCCGCCGTTCTCGTCGTTTCGCTCGCCGTCGCCGCCGCTGCGTCGGCGGCCGCGACCTCGTTCCTCGGCCCGCTGCACTCCACCACGGCGGTCTCGAGCGCCGTGCCCGCCGGCGGTCCGGCCCAGGGCGACATCAACCCCTACGGGGTCGTCGTCGTCCCTCGCACGGTCGGCGCCCTCGTTCGCGGCGACGTGTTGGTCAGCAACTTCAACGACGCCAAGAACGAGCAGGGCACCGGGAAGAGCATCGTCGAGATCTCCCCGTCGGGGCACCAGCGCGTCTTCGCCGTCGTGCCGCGCCCCACCTCCGCGCCGGCGGTCGGTCTGACGACCGCGCTGGCCGTGTTGCGCAGCGGCTTCGTCGTCGTCGGCAGTCTCCCCGCGCCGGGGGGTCACTCCACGCGCGCCACCGCGGGGGCGCTGACGATCCTCAACTCTCGCGGCCACGCCGTCATGACCGTGCGCGGGGGCGACATCAACGGACCGTGGGACATGACGGCCGTCGACTCCGGCTCGCACGCCACGCTCTTCGTCACCAACGTGCTCAACGGCACCGTCGCCGCCCGGGGGCATGTGGTGCCCCGCGGAACCGTCGTCCGCATCACGCTCGCGCTCGGCGGCGGGACTCCGCGCGTGACGTCCAACCGCGTGATCGCCACCGGGTTCGGCGAGCACACCGACCCCAACGCCCTGGTCGTCGGTCCCACCGGTCTCGGCCTCGGGCGCGGCGGTGTCGTGTACGTCGCTGACTCCGTCGCCAACCGGATCGCCGCGATCCCCGGCGCGCTGACGCGCACGACCGTGCTCGGCGGCGGTGGGACGACGGTGGCGTCCGGCCGCGCTCTCAACGACCCGCTTGGTCTGGCGATCGCCCCCAACGGAGACATTGTCTCGACCAACGGCGGCGACGGCAGGCTCCAGGAGACCACGCCGAGCGGCCACGTCGCGGCGGTCAGGACGCTCATCTCAAACGGTGGCGGTTGACCTGTTCGGCCTCGCCCTCGCGCCCGGCGGCTCCGGCCTGTACTACGTCGATGACGCGGGCAGCGGGCCCGCCACCAACTCACTCGCCCTGTTGCACTAGCGCGGGAAACAGCACCTCGCCGCCCATCCCGGCGGCGAGGCTGTTGGCGGTCACCGCCAGGTGGGCGTGGAGCGCGGCGGCGGCCCGGTCCGGCGCGTGCGCCTCGCACGCCGCGAGGATCTCCTCGTGCTCGGCAGCGCGCTGGGCGAGCCGGCGCACGTCCGGAACCTCCAGGCAATAGCGCTCGCTCGTCTCCCAGACCGGAGAGATCAGGCGCAACAGCCACGCGGAGTCGGCCGCCGCATACAGCGCGAAGTGAAACCGCGTGTGCGCCTCCGACGTGGCGGCGGACGCCTCGTCGGCCAGCGTGGCGAGGACCTTGAGGCAGCGCCGGGCCTCGGCGCCGTGCGCGGCCGAGAAGCGTGCGGCGGCGCGGCGGATCGCCAGGACCTCGAGTGCGAGCCGCACCTCGTAGACCTCGGCGAGATCGCGGATCGACAGCTCGGTCACCCGCGCCCCCCGGTGAGGGATGTTCTCGACGAGCCCGGCCGCATCCAGCCGGCGGACGGCCTCGCGGATCGGCATCGGGCTCATCTCCAGCAGCTCGGCCAGCTCCTCGATCGGCAGCCGTGCCCCGGGCCGCAGCCGGCCGGTGATGATGGCGGCGTGCAGTGTCTCGAAGGCTTTCTCGGCAAGCGTGCGATGGCCCCTCTGTGTGCCATCGCCCACCGCCAGAACGGCGAGATGCGACACCATGGCGCATGTAGTACCCGCTTTGCGCAAGAAAAGTCAAGGTCCGGAAAATGGATGATCTTTGTTGACACGGTCACCCCGCGTACCCGGGCACGGCCTCCAGTTCCGCCGCCGCCCGCGCGGTGCGCCGCGGTAGGAGCGTCGCCACCAGCGCGGCCGCCAGCGAGAACGCCGCCGCCACCGCGATCGCCGGCACGAAGCCGTCGCCGAACGCGACCGCCGAGCCGTAGTTCCCGGCGCCGGTGAACACCGCGACCGCGATCGAGAGGCCGAACACGCCGCCGAGCTGCCGCATCGTCGTATAGGTGCCGGAGGCCTTGCCGAGGTCGTCCGCTGCCACGGCGTTCATGGCCGCGTTCTGCACGGTGGGGATCGCCATCGAGATCCCGGCTCCGGCGAGCACGAGCGGCGCGATCATCGGCCAGTACGCCATTCCGGGCCCGGCGATCAGCGCGATCCACGCCATCCCCGCCGCCTGGAGGCTGAGTCCGCAGATGACGAGCGGGCGCTCGCCGAGCCGGTTGACGAGCGAGCCCGCGACGGGCGCGACGACGAACAGCGTCGCGGTCCACGGCAGCAGGCGCAGTCCGGAGTCCAGAGGTCCCTGGTGCAGCACCGTCTGCTGGAACTGGGCCATGAAGAAGACGGCGGAGAACAGGGAGCAGGACAGCAGGAAGTTCGCGCCGCTCGCGGCCGAGAAGCCTCGCGCGGCGAACAGGCGGGGCGGGAGCATCGGCTCGGCCACGCGTCGTTCCACGGCCGCGAACACGGCCAACAGGGCCGCGCCGGCGCCGAGCGATCCGATCACTTCTGCGCTGCCCCAGCCGACGGCGTTGCCGCGCATCAGCCCCCAGACGATCCCCAACGCCGCCGCACTGACGAGCGACAGGCCGGGAACGTCGAGCCGCGCCCGCGGACCATAGCTCTCGGCGATCTTGCCGAGGACGAGCGGAATCGCCGCCAGTCCGATCGGGACATTGATCCAGAACACCCACTGCCACGCCAGCCCCTGCGTCACGGCTCCGCCGATGACCGGACCGCTCAGCACCGCCAGCCCCGTGATCCCGGCGTAGACGCCCATCGCCCGGGCCCGGCGCTCCGGCGGGAATGTGGCGCTCAGCAGCGACAGCGACAGCGGCGCCACGAGCGCGGCCGCCGATCCCTGTACCGCCCGAGCGGCGATCAGCAGCCCGGCATTGGGAGCGAGCGCACACGCCGCCGACCCCAGCACGAACGCCCCCAGGCCGACCGCGAACAGCCTCCGGCGCCCTAGCCGGTCGCCCAGCGCGGCGGCCGGGATCAACAACACGGCGAAGCTGAGCCCGTAGGCGTTCACCGTCCACTCCAGCTCGTCGATCGACGCGCCCAGGTGGCGATGGATCGCCCCCAGCGCCGTCGAGACGACGAGCGCGTCGAGCGCCACCATCAGCGACGCCACCGAGCTGAGCACCAGCACCCAGCGTTCCCGTGAGTTCACGACTCCTCCTTGCAGTTTGGGGTTGCTGGTGGTTGAGACACGGCGGTCGTGGTGAAATTGAGCGATGATTCTGGGCCGGGGCCGGTGTCCTCTCTTGGTGTATGGCTGAGCTCAGCTGGCAACGCGAACGTTTCGAACACAACCGTCTCGCCCGTGCCCAGCGCGGCGACGAGGACGCGTTCGAGGAGCTGACCACGCCGTACCGCCGCGAGCTGCAGGTGCACTGCTACCGGATCCTCGGCTCGCTGCAGGACGCCGAGGACATGCTCCAGGAGACGCTGCTCGCCGCCTGGCGGGGACTGGAGCAGTTCGAGGGCCGCTCCTCGCTGCGGTCCTGGCTGTACACGATCGCCACCAACCGGTGCCTGAACGCCCGGCGCGCCGGCGCGCGGCGGCCGCAGGCGGTGGCCGCGGCCGCGGCGGCGTCGCACCCGGCCGAGAGCGTCGCCGAGATCGCCTGGCTCGAGCCGTACCCGGACCTGCTGCTGGAGGGGCTGACCGACACCGCTCCGGGTCCGGAGGCACGGTATGAGGCCAAGGAGGCGATCGCGCTGGCGTTCGTGTCCGGGCTCCAGCACCTCGCCCCGCGTCAGCGCGCGGTGCTCGTGCTCCGCGACGTCCTGGGATTCCACGCCGAGGAGGTGGCGGAGATGCTCGGCGCCTCGCCGGCGTCGGTCAACAGCGCGCTGCAGCGCGCCCGGGCGACGATGGACAGCCGGGTTCCCCCGGGCCGGGACCGCCTGTCGCTGCCGCTGTCGGCCGAGCACGGCGATCTCGTCACGCGGTTTGCCGATGCCTTCGAGCGCGACGACGTCGACGCCGTGGTGGCGCTGCTGACCAACGACGCGGTCGTCAGCATGCCGCCGCAGCCCGAGTGGCACCAGGGACGCGCTGACGTCGGTCGGTTCCTGCGCGATCGCCACCGCCGGCGCGGACCGCGCGCCTGGCGCTTTCTCGCCACGGCCGCCAACGCCCAGCCGGCGTTTGGGTACTACCTCCGGGACGAGGACGGCTGGGAGCGCGCCGGCGTGTTCGTCGTCGGCGTGCGTGCCGACGGGATCGAGTCGATCACCCGCTTCCACGACGGAGGACTGCTCGACCGCTTCGAGCTACCACCCCGTCTGTAGACGCCCGGGCGGCTGGCCGCCCGGAGCGAGCGTCAGCCGGCCGCGGAGTTGCGCGGGCTCGACTGCTGGGCCACGCGCATCGCGTGAGCCCGGAACTGGCGCTCGAACTTCGGCCACCAGTCGCCACTGGGATCAGGAAGTGACGCGTTGCGGACGACCTGCACCCAGGCGACGTAGGCGCAGAACGCCGCCACCACCAGCACGGTTGCAATCAGCGTGGGGATCATTGTCTGTACTCCGGTTCCGTTGCGAGCCCAGCGGCTCCTTATGTGTACTTCGGCAGCCGGCGGCGATCCTTGAAGCGAGCATGCATCCGGATACGCCGATATGAAGCGAGCCTGGGCGAGAAACGGGACGCGGCGTCGCGTTTCTCCCCCAGGTCCGGGGCCGGACAGTACCTATTCCGGATAAAGGGGGCCTTTCCGCGGACGATGACTCGGCTAGTGACGGCAGGCGCGGGCGGCCCGTCAGGCCTGGATCCCGCCGCCGTCGATCACGACCGCCTGCCCGTTGATCGCCGCCGCCGCCGGGGAGGCGAGGAACACGATCGTCTCCGCCACCTCCTCGGGCTCCAGCAAGCGTCCGAGCGGCGCCGCGGCGGCCAGCGCCGCCTCGGCCTGCTCTGCCGATCGCCCGGTCCGCGCAACGATGTTGTCGATCGAGCGCACGGTCATCTCGGTCCGGACGAACGTCGGACAGACGGCGTTGACGCGCACCCCGGTGCCGGCGACCTCCGCGGCGACCGCGCGCGTCAGCCCGATGGCGGCGTGCTTGGAGGCGCTGTACGCGGTCGTGTACGGCACTCCGGCGCGGCCCGCCGTCGAGGCGACGGTGACGACGGCGCCGCCGCCGCGCTCGCGCATGCCGGGCACGACGGCCCGGATGCACAGAAACGCGCCCGTCGCGTTGACCGCCAGGTGCCGTGACCACGACTCCAGCGTCGTCGCCGCCAGCGGCGCCGACTCGCCCATTCCGGCGTTGTTGACGAGCACGTCGACGACGCCGATCCGGGCAAACGTGTCGGTGACGGCTGCCTCGTCGGTGACGTCGCAGACGTGCGTCTCCACATCAAGTCCACCGAGGGCCACCGGATCACGGCCGACCGCGACCACCCGCTCGCCGGCGGCGACAAAGCGCTCGACGGCGGCCCGGCCGATGCCCCGCGCCCCGCCCGTCACGACGACGGTGCGGCTCACGGCGCCGCCCTGCCCGCGGCGGCACGGAACATCGCGCGGGCGATGATCTCGCGCTGGATCTCGGAGGCGCCTTCATAAATGCGCGGCGCGCGCACCTCCCGGTACAGGTGCTCGAGCGGATGGCCCCGCTCGAGCGCGACCGCCCCGTGGAGCTGGACGGCCGCGTCGACCGCCGCCTGGGCCACCTCGGTCGCGAGCAGCTTCGCCATCGCCGCGACGCTCGGGTCCGGCCGGCCGGCGTCGTGGGCGAGCGCCGCCTGGTGGACGAGCAGCCGCGCCGCCTCCGTCTGGGCGCGCAGGTCGGCCAGACGGTGTGCCGGCGCCTGATGCTCGGCGAGCGGCACGCCGAACGTCCGGCGCTGCAACGCGTAGCCGGTGGCCAGTTGCAGGGCGGTGCGCGCCATGCCGATCGCAAACGCGCCCACGCTCGGCCGGAACAGGTCGAGCGTGCGCATCGCCACCCGGAACCCGCCGCCGGGCTCGCCGAGCACGTGGTCGGCCGGGACGGGCACCCCGTCGAAGGTCAGGGAGCCGATCGCGTGGGGGGCAAGCAGCTCCCGCGGTGAACCATTCAGGCCGGGCGCGTCCCCGGGCACCGCGAACGCCGTGAGACCCCGGGCGCCGCGCCCGCCGGCGTCGGCGGTCCGCGCGAACACTGCGTAGATGTCGGCGTCCGGCGCGTTGGAGATCCACAGTTTCTCGCCGGTCAGCCGGTACCCGCCCGGGTGGGCGGGATCGGAATTCGGCTCGGCGCGGAGCGTCAGCGCCGCCGGGTCCGAGCCGGCCTCAGGTTCGGTCAGCGCGAATGCGGCAACCGCGGCGCCGGAGGCAACGCGCGGGATCCACGCGTCGCGGACCGACGCTGATCCCGCCTGCACGATCGGATAGGCGCCGAGGCCCTGCAGCGCGAATGCGGTCTCGGCCTCCGTGCACTCGCGGGCGAGCGCCTCGCGGATCAGACACAGCTCGATCGCGCTGACCTGGCCGGAGGCGAACAGGCGGTCGAGCAGCCCGGACTCGGCGAGCGCCGCCACCAGCGGGCGGTTGACGCGCCCCGGCTCCCCCTGCGCCGCGATCGGCACGAGCGTGTCGGCCGCGAGCGAGCGCGTGCGCTCGTACAGCTCGCGGTGCGCGTCGCTGAGATGGAGGTCGAGGGCGTCCGTCATCGCGGGCGCGACACGACCGCGACGCCCATCAGCTCGACCTTGGCCGCCGGGTCATACAGCTCGGTCACGCCGAACAGCCCCATCGCCGGATATCGCCGGCCGAAATGGCGGCGCCACACCGCGCCGAGCGCCATCAGCGAGTCCTTGTACTCGGCGACCGTGGTGACGAACACCTGAAGGGAGACGAGATCGTCCGGCTCGCCCCCGGCGGCCCGCAGCGCGGTCACGAGGTTGCCCGCGGCGACGTCGAACTGCTCGGCGACGGTCTCGCCGACGATCGAGCCGTCGGCAGCCTGGGCGGTCTGGCCGGCCAGGTAGACCGTGTCGCCGGCGCGGACGGCATGGGAGAAGCCGACCGGCGCCGCCAGGTCCGGGGAGTTGATGAGCTCGCTCGGCGGGCGCCCCGCATCCGGGGTGGCGCTCATCGGCCCGTCCAATCCGGGCGGCGCCCCTCGCTCCACGCGGCGTAGAACTCCTCGAAGTCGTCGGAGTGCATGAGCAGCGCCTGCGTCACCGCCTCGAGCTCGATCGCCGCCCCCAGGCTCATGTCGAGCTCGCGGGTCAGCATCGACTTCGTCGTGGCGAACGCGAACGCCGGGCCGTCGGCGAGGCGCCGCGCCAGCGCCTGGACGTGGAGCGGGAGATGGTCGTCGGCGACGAGCTCGCTGGCCAGGCCAATGCTCGCCGCCCGCTGCGCGGTCACCTGATCGCCGAGCATGAGCAGCTCGGTGGCGCGGCCGAGGCCCACCACCCGCGGCAGCAGGTACGCGGCGCCCATGTCGGCGCCGGAGAGACCCACCCGCGTGAACAGGAAGGCGAACGACGCCGACTCGGCCATGACGCGGAAATCGCAGGCGAGGGCGATGACCGCCCCGGCTCCGGCTGCGACCCCGTTGAGGGCCGCGATCACCGGTAGCGGGCACTCGCGCAATCCCTTGACAACGCTGCCGGTCATGCGGGTGAAGTCCAGGAGCTCGGCGGTTCCCATCTCCTGGAGCGGTCCGATGATCTCCTCCACGTCGCCGCCGGAGCAGAACCCCCGGCCCTCGCCGCCGATCACCAGCACCCGGACGTCCCCGCGCTGGGGGAGCTCCAGGATCAGGTCGCGCAGGTCGGCGTAGGCGTCGAACGTCAGCGCGTTGAGCTTGTCCGGGCGGTTGAGCCGGACGGTCGCCGCTCCCTGATCGACCTCGACGTCGAAGTGCTCCCAGCTCGATGTCAGCGGGGCGCTCCCGCGGAACGGGCTCATGTCCCGACCATATAGGACCCCAAACCTCGCCGACAGGCGTATGCTGGCGCGCCGAGGACGCCGTGGCAGCCGACAGCGCGTATTGGAATCCCAAAGTGGAGACGCTCGAGCGCTCTCAGCTCGAGGCGCTCCAGCTGGCCAAGCTGCGCCACCAGGTCGCCTGGGCGGCGCAGCGCAGCCCCTGGTATCGCCGCACGCTGGCCGGCGTCGAGCCGGCGCAGCTGACCTCCATCGACGACCTGCGCCGGGTGCCGATGCTCAGCCGCGAGGACTGGATGACCTCCCAGGCCGAGCATCCGCCGTACGGCGAGCTGCCGACCGGCGGGGGGGAGGGCGCGATCCGCGTCCACACCACGTCGGGCACGACCGGACGGGACCCGCTCCGGGCCCTGGACTCGCGCAAGGACTGGGCGTGGATCGCCGAGATGTGGGGCTACGGCATCTGGGGCTGCGGCGTGCGGCCGGCCGACACGGCGTACATCGCCTTCGGCTACGGGTCGTTCATCGGCTTCTGGGGCCTGCATTATTCGATGGAGAAGATCGGGGTGCTCAACGTGCCGGGCGGCGCCCAGACGACCGAGGCCCGGATGCGCCAGATCATCGACTTCGGCGCCACCGTCGTCGCGTCAACGCCGACGTACGCGCTGCGCCTGGCCCAGGAGGCGCAGACGCTCGGCATCGACCTGCCGAGCGCCGCGGTCGCGCGCGTGATCCTGTCCGGCGAGCCCGCCGGCTCGATCCCCCAGACGAAGGCGCTGATCGAGGAGCAGTGGGGGGCGAACGCCTACGACACCGCGGGCATGACCGAGATCGGCACGATCATGGTGTTCGAGTGCGCCCACCAGCCGGGCGGCACCCACATCATCGAGGACCACGTGATCGAGGAGGTCGTCGACCCGGACACGCTGGAGCCGGTCGGCTACGGCGAGCGGGGCGAGCGCGTCGTGACCTCGCTCGGCCGCGGGCTCACCCCGCTGATCCGCTACCGCACCGGCGACCTCGTCTGCAAGGTGCCGGCGGCCACCTGTTCGTGCGGCCGCGGCTACGACATCTACGAGGGTGGGATTCTCGGCCGCGTCGACGACATGAAGATCATCCGCGGCACCAACGTCTACCCGCGGGCGATCGAGGCGATCGTGCGTGAGTTCACCGTCGTCGACGAGTTCCAGACCGTCATCACCCGCGAGGGCGTCCGCGACGAGATCACGTTGCGGGTCGAGCTCAAGCCGGAGGCCGAGAACCACAACTGGGAGGGTCTGGCCGAGACGCTGCACAACAAGCTTGCGCTCGCCCACGAGGGCCTGAACTTCCGGATCGAGCGCGCCGGCACCGGCGAGCTGCCGCGCTTTGAGCTCAAGGCCAAGCGCACCATCGACAAGCGCGACGCGCCGATCGGAGCCGCCACGTGACCGACGACCTGCTGGGGGGACAGATGACCCCGTCCGAGGAGCGGCTGCTCGCCGTCTACGAGGAGCTCAAGGCGCTCTGCGGCGACGAGGAGCTGCCGCCGCTGGCTCATGCCAACATCCGGGCGGCGCTGGCGCTCATGCATAACGTCGTCAACGGATTGGCGCTGCGCTACGAGCACCTCACCGACCTCGGCGTCTGAGGGGCCGGGCGGTGCGGATCGCGGTAGCCGGCGGCGGGCCCGGAGGCCTCTATTTCTCCATCCTCATGCGCCGGGTGGCGCCGGATTGCCAGATCACGATCTATGAGCGCAACCGCGCCGAGGACGCGTTCGGGTTCGGCGTCGTCTTCTCCGACGAGACGCTGACCGTCTTCGAGCACGCCGACCCGCTCAGCTACCGGCAGATCACCGACGGCTTCGTCCACTGGACGGACATCGACATCCACCACCGCGGCGCGAAGACGCGCTCCGGCGGGCATGGCTTCTCGGCCCTCGGCCGGCGTGAGCTGCTCGGCATCCTGCAGCGGCGCGCGCTGGCGCTGGGGGTGGAGATCCGGTTCTGCAGCGAGGCGCCGCCGGTCGATGATCTGCTCGCGGGCGCGGATCTCGTCGTCGGCGCGGACGGCGCGTCCAGCGCGGTGCGCGCGGCGCGCGCGGACGACTTCGGCCCGTCGGTCGACCCCCGCCACTGTCGCTACATGTGGATGGGCACCGACCTCGTGTTCGACGCGTTCAAGTTCTTCATCGCCGAGACGCGCGACGGCGTGTTCCAGGCCCACGCCTATCCGTACAGCCCGGAGATGAGCACGTTCATCGTCGAGGTCGCGCCGCACACGTGGCGTCGGGCCGGGCTGGACGGGGCGGCCGCCGGGTCGCTGCCCCCGGGGGTCAGCGACGAGGCGAGCGTGCGCTTCTGTCAGGAGTTGTTCGCCGACGCCCTCGAGGGCCACACGCTCCAGGCCAACAACTCCAAGTGGATCAACTTCGTCACCGTGCGCAACCGGGCGTGGCGCTCCGGCGACAACGTCGCGCTCCTCGGCGACGCCGCGCACACGGCGCACTTCTCCATCGGCTCGGGCACGAAGCTGGCGATGGAGGACGCGGTCGCCCTGGCGTGGGCGTTCAAGGAGCACGGCGCCGTTTCCGAGGCGCTGGACGCGTACGAAGCGGAGCGCCGGCCGATCGTCGAGTCCACGCAGCGCGCCGCCCAGGGGTCGCTCGAGTGGTTTGAGGGGATCGCCCGCTATGTCGAGCAGCCCCGGCTGCAGTTTGCCTTCAACCTGCTGACGCGCAGCCGCCGGGTGACCTACGACAACCTCCGGCTGCGCGATGCGGGGTTCGTCGCCGGCGTCGACGAGCGGTGGGCGGCCGACGAGGGCGGGTTCTCGCCCCGGCCGCCGATGTTCGCCCCGCTGCGCCTCCGCGAGCTGACGCTTCCGAACCGGGTCGTCGTCTCGCCGATGGACATGTACTCGTCGGTCGAGGGAACGCCATCGGACTTCCACCTCGTGCACCTGGGGGCGCGGGCGCTCGGCGGCGCCGCGCTCGTGTACAGCGAGATGATCTGCGTGTCGGACGTCGGCCGGATCACCCCGGGGTGCGCCGGCATGTATCGCGACGAGCACGTGGCCGCCTGGCAGCGAATCGTTGAGTTCGGCCACCTGTTCGGCGGCTGTGCGATGGCGGCGCAGATCGGCCACTCCGGGCGCAAGGGCTCGACGAAGCTCATGTGGGAGGGGATCGACGAGCCGCTGCCGGACGGTAACTGGGAGGTCATCGCTCCCTCGCCGATCCCGTACTCGCCGATCAACCAGGTCCCGCGGGAGATGACCCGGGATGACATGGACGGGGTGCTGTCGCAGTTCGTGTGGGCGGCCCGCGGCGCGCTCGAGGCCGGTTTCGACCTGCTGGAGGTCCATTGCGCCCACGGGTACCTGCTCTCCAGCTTCCTGTCGCCGGTGACCAACGTGCGGACCGACGGTTACGGGGGGTCCCTGGAGGCCCGAGCGCGGTTCCCACTCGAAGTCTTCGACGCCTGCCGCGACGTGTGGCCGTTCGAGAAGCCGATGAGCGTGCGCATCTCCGCGACCGACTGGGTCGCCGGGGGGTTTGATCCGGATGTCGCGGTCGCGTTCGCCCGGATGCTCGCCGAGCACGGGTGCGACATCGTCGACGTCTCGTCCGGGCAGGTGACGCCGGACGAGCGCCCCGCGTTCGGCCGCAGCTTCCAGACGCCGTTCGCCGACCGGATCCGCAACGAGGTCGGCATCCCGACGATCGCCGTCGGCGCGATCGCCAGCTACGACGACGTCAACACGATCGTCCTCGCCGGCCGCGCCGACATGTGCGCGCTCGCCCGCCCCCACCTGTACGACCCCCACTGGACGCTCCACGCCGCCGCCGAGCAGGACTACGCCGGCGATGGCGTGTCCTGGGTGCCGCAGTATCAGGCCGGCTCGCGCAAGCCGCCGACCGGGCGCGCCGACGAGGTGCGCAAGGAGCTGCAGCGCTCGTTCGGGGCCGAGGAGCTGCCGGAGTTCGAACCGGACACGCCGGGGATGCTGACGATGCCGGAGGGCTGGTCCTGAACCCGGGCCCGCCGGTCCCGCCCCCGGGCGTACGCGGCTATATCCCGCATCAGATGACACACGTCCAATCCTGCTACGCCTGACCGGACAGCATTGCCCGCAGGCGGTCTAGCCCATCGTGGACGTCGACGAACCGCGTGGTCAGCGGGGAGAGGCCGAGCCGGATGACGTCCAGGGTGCGGAAGTCGACGACGACGCCCGCGTCGATCAGCCGCTTCGACAGCGTCCGCGCCTCCGGATGCACGAGCGCGACGTGGGAGCCGCGGCGCTCGTCGGCGCGGGGGGAGCCGACGCTCGCGCCCAGCGGGGCCAGCCACTCGTCGATCAGCTCGATCGCGTAGCGCGTCAGCGCGACCGACTTTTCCCGGATCGCCTCGATCCCGGCCTCGATCACCAAATCAATTCCCACCGACGCCGCCGTCAGCCCCAGGATCGGCGGCGTCCCGGAGAGCATCGCGGCAATGCCGTCGGCGGGGACGTAGCCCTGCTCCATCTCGAACGGGTCACGCCGGCCCAGCCAGCCCCAGATCGGCTGGTGCAACCGCCCCTGATGCTCTCGCCGCACGTAGACATACGCCGGCGCCCCCGGACCTCCGTTCAAATACTTGTACGTGCAACCGACAGCTAGATCGGCGCCGTCGGCGTCGAGCGCCACCGGGACGGCGCCCGCGCTGTGCGACAGGTCCCACAAGACCAGCGCGCCCGCCTCGTGCGCCGCGGCGCCGACCGCCGCCATGTCCAGGATGTACGCCGAGCGATAGTCGACGTGGGTGAACGTGACGAGCGCCGTGTCCTTGCCGACGACCGTGCGGACCTGGTCGGCGGTCGGCCCGGCGTGCGGGTCGGCCTCGATCCAGCGGATTCGCATCCCGCGCTCGCGAGCGAGGCTCTCGAGCACGTACCGGTCGGTGGGGAAGTTGTTGCGGTCGGTGACGATCTCCCGCCGGTCCGGCCGCGCCGCGAGCGCCGCGCAGACGAGCTTGTAGAAGCTGACCGTCGTCGAGTCGGCGACCGCCACCTGGCCCGGCGCCGCCCCCAGGAGCTCCGAGCCGAGCCGGTCCCCGACCGCCAGCGGCAGCTCCATCCACCCCTCGGACCAGCTGCGGATGAGCCGCTCGCCCCACTCGCGGGCGATGACGCCGGCGACGCGGGAGGCGGTGTCCCGGGGCAGCCGGCCGAGCGAGTTGCCGTCCAGGTAGATCAGCCCGTCCGGAGCGACGACGAACCGCTCGGGGTACTCGGCCAGGGGGTCGGCCGCATCGAGCGTCTCGGCGCGCTGCCGGCTCACGCGCGCGGGACGAAGGCGAACACCCGGCTGGGGCTGCCGGTTCCGCCGACGAGGCGCAGCGGGGCCACCACCAGGAGCGCGCCGGTGATCGGCAACCGCTGCAGATTGGCCAGCTGCGTGAGCCCCAGCTTGCCGGACCCCAGCAGGAGGTTGTGCAGGGGGAACGGCGGCTCCATCCCGCCCGCCGACCCGGCGTCGATCCCCACGGTCTCGGTGCCGAAGCCGGCGATCGCGCGCTCGTTGGCCAGCCAGCGCGACGCCTCGACGTCCGGCCCGGGGGTCCGTGGCCCGTTCTCGCCGACATTGAGGAACTCATCCTGGTCGTGGGCGCGCGAGCCCCACCCGGAGCGCAGCAGCACCCACGCGCCGTCCGGGATCCGGCCGTTCTCGGCCTCCCAGGCCTCGAGGTCGGCGACGGTCAGCAGGTAGTCGCCGTTGGCCGCCTCGGTCTCGGCCGTCCTCTCGATCACGCACGCCGGCCCGACGAGCGTCTGGGGCGTGATGGAGCCGATGTCCCGGCCGTCCTTGCCCGTCACCCAGTGGATCGGCGCGTCGACGTGCGTCCCCACGTGCTCGCCGATCGTCAGCGTGTACCACGCCCACGCCGGCCCGCGGTCGTCGTATTTGGAGATCTCCTCCCGCGACAGGCCGGGGGTGTTGGCGAACGGCGGCGGCAGCTGGATCACCGGCGTCGACTCCGAGAGCGGTTGGGTGAGATCGACGACCTCGACGGCGCCGGAGGCGAGACCCTCGAGCAGGGCCGACACCTGGCTGGCTTGCGTGCTGGACATTGCTTTTCTCCTTTGGACGGTTAGCCGGCCCGGAACGCCTCCGCGAGCCATTCTGCACAGACGGTGGGGTTGACCTTGGCGTCGAGCACGAGCGGCCGGGGCATGCCTTCCGTCAGCCAGGCCGCGACCGCCCCGAGATCGCCGGTGCTGCGGACCGTGACCGCCTCGGCTCCGGCGGCCCGGGCGATCGCCGCCAGGTCGGCGTCCGGGAACTGCACGTGCGTGACGTCGTGACCCATCGGCGCGAAGTGGTGGACCTCGGCGCCGTACGCGCGGTCGTCATAGATCGCGACGAGCAGCTTCAGCCCCAGGCGCACCGCGGTCTCGATCTCGGCCAGCGCCATGAACGCGCCCCCGTCGCCGATCGCGGCGACCGTGGGGTGGTCCGGGCGGGCGATCGCCGCACCGATGGCGGTCCCCAGCCCCAGGCCGACGGCCTGGAATCCATTCGGGAACACCCAGGCGCGAGGATCTTGGACCGACAGGAACATCGACGGGTAGCCGAGGAAATGCCCGGAATCGACCGCCACCGCTTTCTCGGCCGGCAGCAGTCGCTCCAGGGCGATCGAGAACGTCCGAGGGTCGATCCAGTCCTCCGTACCGGCGTCCGCATAGGGCTCGTCCGCCCATCGTCTGGCGGCGATCTGCTCGGCCATCTCCGGCGTGCGCAGTCCGGTCGCCCGGTGGCCGCGGCGCTCGAGCTCGGCGACGAGGAGCCGGGCGGTGCCGGCCACGTCGCCCAGGACGCGGAGGTCGGCGGGCCGATGAGCGCCGAACGCCCGGGCCTCGACGTCGATCTGCGCGACGGTCGCCTCCGGCGCGATCAGGGCCCCATGACGGGTCGTCCACGCGTTGAGCGAGGCGCCGGCCGCCAGCACGACGTCGGCCTGGGCGAGCAGCTCGGCGGCGAACGGCGACGCGAACCCGCCGGAGATCCCGACCGCGTACGGGAGCCCGGTGAACAGCCCGTTGGCGGGAGCGGAGGTCGCGA
Organism: Solirubrobacteraceae bacterium; assembly: GCA_035551695.1. Classification (GTDB taxonomy): domain Bacteria; phylum Actinomycetota; class Thermoleophilia; order Solirubrobacterales; family Solirubrobacteraceae; genus Palsa-465. The sequence goes on along the minus strand of DASZMU010000068.1, from coordinate 25,576 downwards.
GCAAGGCGCCGACCCGGTCGGCCAGCTGCTCGAGCTCCACGCGCGCGCCGGCCAGCACCGCTCCTCGGCCGGCGATGATCGCCGGCCGCTCGGCGCCCTGCAGCAGATCGGCAAGTGCGCCGACGGACTGTGCCGACGGATCCGGGGTCCGCAGCGGCGGCACTGGAGGCCGGCGAGGTTCGGTGCCGTCGGGCGGCTGGGGCTGGATATCGATCGGCAACATGAGGACGATCGGGCGGCGCTCGAGCTCGGCGCGCTGGTAGGCGCGCTGGGCGTCGTCGGCGGCGGTCTGCGGGCTCGTGACGCGGTCGGCGGCGGCGCCGACGGCCTCGACGAGGCCGGGCTGGTCGATCCGGAAGTTCGAGTTCAGCGCCGCGGCCGGGGACTCTCCCGCCAGGACGAGCAGCGGGGTGCGGCTCTTGACCGCCTCGGTCAGCCCGGTCATCGTGTTCGTCAGCCCCGGTCCCTGGTGAACGCTGCACACGCCGACGCGTCCGCTGACGCGTGCGTAGCCGTCCGCCATGCAGATCGCACCGCCCTCGTGACGGGCGTGGTGAAACCGCGCGCCCTGAGCGCACAGCGCGTTGGTCACGACGAAGTTGCCGCTGCCGACCACGCCGAACGCATCGGCCAATCCGGTGGCGGCGATCGTCGAGCCGACGACGTCGGCGACCGACCTCAGCTGCCGGTCGGCGACCGTGCTCACGAAAGCGACCCGCTGTGCTGCGCCCGCGTCACTGGCCGGTCATCCTACTTGCGCGTTGCCGGCCAGGTCCAGCACTGTTTGTGAGGCTCACGTAGGGGATAGCTGTCGTTAAGTGAGCTCTGAGCGCAATCCGGCCAGGTCGGGGTCTCCGGCCCCCGCGGGCAACGACGACCCCCTCGTTCAGCCGGTGAAACCCGGCAAGCGTGATGACGCCGGCGCGGCCCCTCAGCCTTCCGGCAAGCTGGACTCGCACAACATGCTTCCGCCGCGCACGCGTCGCCGCTCACGCCTGGAGCGCCTGCTTGTTCGCCTGATCGCCACGTTCGGCATCGTCGCCATCGGCGTGGCGATCGCCGCGATCATGGTCTCCAACAACTCCCCGGGCTGGATCGTGGGCCTCGTCGTCTCGATCGTCAGCGTCGTGCTCGCGGCGATCCTCTGGTCCTCGCGCCAGGTGTAGAAAACGACCCCGCCCCGGGCGCCGCCGGGTCAGCTCCCGTTCCAGAGCCCGGTGACGATGTCGTCCATCTCCTGCGAGGTCTGGTGGGAGGCCGGGCAGCAGGTCGGACCGCCGGGGGTGTTGATGCCAATCTCGAGGTGCGGCGCGCTCGAGATGCCGACGTCGCCGCAGCCGACCTCGGCGATCGGCTGGCCGGCGGTGACGTGGTCGCCGACGCTGACGAGCGCCGGCTGGGCGTGGCCGTAGTAGACGTAGCGCCCGGCCATCGAACCGCTTGAGACCTGGAGCACCGGGGCATCCGGCCCAAAGCCGTTGATCCCCTCCTGCACGATCGTCCCGGACGTCACCGCCACTTCGGTCGCCTTGGCCCCGCAGGCGTTGTTGACCGTGCCGATGTCGACCCCCTGGTCCTGGGTCCACGATGACGGCGACACGACGGCGCTACGCGGCTGGATGGGAAACACCCACCCGGCGGGCGCCGCCGTCGAGGTCGTCTGCGGCGTCTGCGTCGACGAGTGCGAGCGGCGCTCGCCGCCGACGCGCTTCTCCAGCGCCGCGAGGGTCAGCCGGCCGACGGTGCCGCTCGCCGGGGCCAGGCGGACGTTGCGCTGAAAGCGGACGACCGCGCTCTTGGTCGCCGGCCCGAAGTCGCCATCGGCGGCGGTCCGGAAGCCGGCGGCGGACAGCCACTGCTGCAGGGTCCGGACGTCGCTGCCGTGGTCGCCGACCCGCAGCACGCGCCTGATCGATGCCGCCGAGGCCGTCGAGGCGAGCCAGGCGAACGCGGCGAGGGCGCAGATCAGCAGCGCCCCCACCCGGACGGGGACCGTGGTCGGCTGGGGCGACGGTGGCAGAACAGGCATGGGCATCTCCCGGGTAGTGCTCGGCGGCAGGGCACTGGACTTGAGCCGTGAGCCTGCGGGGTTAGCTGACGGGCTCGCGCTGACCCGGCCTTGGTGGCCGGCCGGCGCTGTTCGCGGATCACCGCGAAATTCGCCCCAACAACGTGGGTTCCCCGCTCCCCGGATTGGCAGCCCGGGGACTCGGCTGGTGAATCAAAACACGGCCGCCGGACAAAGGTTGCGCGGGTCGGACCGGAAAGATCGCTCCGGACGCATTCCGGACCTCTCGGATCGAGATCGGTGGTCGGGGCGGGGACCCCGTCGGCTACCGTTACCCGCAGGTCGGCGTCCCCCCGGGTAGCATTGCACCGTGACTTAGTGGGGTGTCGGACCGGAACCATTGGCGCTTTCACCAATCCTCACTGCAGGTCCGTCGGACGCTCCGCCGGGTATGTCGAGCGGATGGGGCGGCCGGGTCGAGGTCATGACGTGATGCCCGGCGCCGCCCGCGAAAGCCTCCCTGAGCTTCTGAGTCGCAGCGGCCAGGTCGGACGCGACCTGCTCAACGTCGACTGGGCGGCGACGCCGCTCGGTCCGATCGAGAGCTGGCCGCGCAGTCTGTCGACCGTGGTGCGCGTGCTGCTGACCTCGCGCTTTGCCATGTGGATGGCGTGGGGGCGGGACCTGACCTTCCTGTGCAACGACGCCCACCGCCGGGACACGCTCGGCCGGAGGTACCCGTGGGCGCTCGGCCGGCCTGCGCGAGAGGTGTGGGCGGAGGTCTGGCCGGAGATCGGCCCCCGGATCACGACCGTGATCAGCACCGGCGAGGCGACGCGGGATGAGTCGCTGCTGCTGATCCTCGAGCGCAGCGGCTTTCCGGAGGAGACCTACCACATGTTCTCCTCCAGCGCGCTGCCGGACGACGACGGGCGGGTGGCCGGCATGCTGTGCGTCGTCAGCGAGGAGACCAAGCGCATGATCGGCGAGCGGCGGATGGCGACGCTCAGCGAGCTGGGGTCGGTCTCCTCCGGTGTGCGCGAGGAACCGGAGTTCCTCGCCTCAGCCGCCCAGGCGCTGGCCGGCAACCCGCAGTCGTTGCCGTTCACGATCGTCTACCTGTTCGACGACGCCGGCGGCGCTCGTGTCGCCGCCTCGACCGGCATCGACGCCGGGCACCCGGGAGCGCCGGCCTACGTGGCCGGCGACGACCCGCGCCGGCGGTGGCCGCTGGGCGAGCTGGTCGCGGGGCGCGCGTCGGTCATCCCGTTGACGGGTTCTGAGTTCGGTACCCTGCCGACGGGCGCGTGGGCCGAGCCGCCCGTCGAGGGGCTGCTCCTGCCGATTCCGGCGCCCGGGCACATCCGGCCGTACGGGTTCCTCGTCGTCGGACTCAACCGTTACACGCCGCTCGACAGCGAGTACCGGTCGTTTGCCGAGCTGCTCGCCCAGCATCTGTCGGCCGGAATCGCCGGTGCTCGCACCGTCGAGGCCGAGCGCCGGCGCGCCCTGCAGCTCGAGGAGCTCGACCGGGCCAAGACCGCGTTCTTCTCAAACGTGAGCCACGAGTTCCGGACGCCGCTCACACTGATGCTCGGCCCGCTCGAGGACGCCCTGGCGGCCGACGCCGGTGACCTCGACCTGGCCCGCGTGGAGTTGGTCCACCGCAACGCGCTGCGGCTGCTCAAGCTCGTCAACGCGCTGCTCGACTTCTCCCGGGCCGAGGCCGGGCGTATGCGCGCCGAGTTTCGGCCGACCGACGTCTGCCGGCTGACCTCCCAGCTCGCGGGCACGTTCCGCGAGGCGACCGAGCGCGCCGGTCTGGAGCTGATCGTCTCCTGCGACGCGCCCGGGCCGGAGGTCTACGTGGATCGCGATCTGTGGGAGCGGATCGTGCTCAACCTGATCTCCAACGCGTTCAAGGCCACACTCGAGGGTCACGTCAAGGTCGAGGTCAACGCGGTCGAGGACGGCATCGAGCTGGCCGTCTCGGACACCGGCGTGGGCATCCAACCGGAGGAGATCGGCGCGCTGTTCCAGCGCTTTCACAGCGCGCGCAGCGTCGCCCGCAGCTATGAGGGCACCGGCATCGGTCTCGCCCTCGTCAGGGAGCTGACCGAGCTGCACGGCGGCGAGGTGGCGGTTGCGAGCACCCCCGGAAAGGGCTCGCGCTTCACCGTCCGGATCCCGTCCGGATCCGCCCACCTCCCGGCTGACCAGGTGTTCCATGACCGCCTCGAGGCGGCTCCATCCATCGCCGCTCTGTTCGTGGAGGAGGTGATGAGCTGGATCGACGAGTCCGGCTCGGGACTCTCGCCTGCCGAGCTCGGCGAGCTGCCCGTCCCGGGTGGCTCTGACAAGGTTCGTCCGCGGGTGCTCGTCGCCGACGACAACCCGGACCTGCGCCGGTATGGCGGCGGTCGACGTGCAGGCCGTGCGCCACCGTCTGGAGCAGACCCTGCAGCAGCTGCCGGTTGGGGTGATGCTCGCGGAGGCGCCCTCGCGCCAGGTTGTCCTCGGCAACGAACAGGCGAGCGAGATCCTCGGCCACGGAATCCTGCCCCACCGCTCCAGCGGCGAGTACGACGACTACCAGCTGTTCACTCTTGATCGCCAGCGGGTCAAGCGAGAGGACGGCCCGCTCGCGCGCGCCATTCGCCTCGGCGAGACGGTCGAGGATCAGGACATGCTGTATCGAACCGCGTCGGGGCGGTTGATCCCCGTGCGGATCAGCGCCTCGCCGATCCGCGACGAGGACGGGGAGATCGTCGCCGGCGTGCTCGTGTTGCAGGACGTCTCGGAGCGCGTCCGCTCCGAGCGGCTGCTGATCGCCCAGCGCGACATCCTGGCCCTGATCGCCAACGGGGAAACTGGGCGGGTTGCTTCCCGTCTTCTCGGTGGACCCCTGGAGACGACGCTCGAGGCGATCGCCCGCACCGCCGACGATCTCTCCGAGTACGACGCCCGGTCGTCGATCCTGCTGCTCTCAGAGGACGGTCGCCGGCACGAGCACGGCGCCGCGCCCAGCCTGCCTGTCGCCTACAGCGAGGCGATCGAGGGCGTGGAGATCGGTGCCTCGATCGGACTGTGCGGGACGGACGCGTACCGCGGCGGGACCGTGATCGTCGCCGACATCCTCTCCGACCCGCTGTGGAACGACTTCCGTGATCTCGCGTCCGAGCACGGGCTCCGGGCGTGCTGGTCGACGCCGATCCGTGCCGACGACGGCGAGCTCGTCGGCACGTTCGCCGTCTATTACGGCGAGCCGCGGGAGCCGACGCGCGAGGACCGGCGCGTCGTCGACCTGCTGGCACGGACCGCGGGCGTGGCGATTGGCCGTGCGCGGGACGCCGAACGCCGGGCGCGGCGGCGGGCCGAGCTTCAAAGCAGCCTGCTCCCGCTGGCCCTGCCGGACGTGCCCGGAATCGAGGCCAGGGTCAGCTTTCACCCCGCCGACCGCGGCCTCGATGTCGGCGGAGACTTCTACGACCTGTTCGCCCTGCCGGACGGCGGCTGGGGCTTCGTCATCGGCGACGTCTGCGGTCACGGAGCCGAGGCCGCCGCGGTCACGGCCCTGACCCGGCACACCATCCGGGCCGTCGCCCGGCTGGAGGACCGGCCGGCGCGTGTGCTCGAGATCGTCAACGAGGAGCTGCGCCATTCCGACCACGACCGCTTCTGCACGGCTCAGTACGGGCGCCTTGATCCCACGTCCGGCGGCTTCAAGCTCACCCTGGCCTCCGGCGGCCACCCCGGGCCGCTGATCCGCCAGGCGTCCGGCAAGGTCGAGACCGTGCGCCCCCACGGCCCGCTCATCGGTGTCTTCGCCGATGCGACCTTCCCGGAGGCGCGGGCCCACCTCCGCGCCGATGACATGCTCGTGCTCTACACCGACGGCCTGATCGAGCGCAACCCCCGGTTGGAGGGGGAGCGGGCCCTGCGGTCGCTGCTGGGCAAGCTCCGGCAGGCCGACGTCGACCACCGTCGACCACCTCCTGGCCGACCTCGAGGCCCGAGCGCTGGGGTCACCGCCGGCACGTCTGCCGGATGACGCTGCCACGCTCGTGCTGCGGATCTGCGGCCCGGTCCGGTCGGCGATGTGGCCGGCGCGCGTGCAGGTGGCGGCGTAGAGCGGCTCGCACCGGGAGCTGGGGGCCGCCCGCGCGCTCCCCGGGGGTGGTCTCCCGCTTGCGCCTGATCACCCTCCCACTTGAAAACGGCAGGCGCGCCCCCAATCTGAGCCGGATCGTCCGCCGCCGCATTGACTTGGCGCGCGGGTGCATCTCGAACGCGTCGCATCTCGAACACGTCGCATCGACCGGCCGACCGACGGGCTGTCGGACGGCCCGCGACTCGCGCGTCGCTCCCAGCTACGGTGCCGCGCCAGGGCCCGCCGCCGACGTCCCGCCGTGCTTCAGATGGGCATCGAAGAACGTGAGGATCCGCCGCCACGCGTCCTCGGCCGACGGATGGTGGTAGTCCATCGCCACGAGCTTGAGCACCGGGTTGAACAGCGGGCCGGCGTTGATGCGATTCATGAAGGCATGGCCGGCGTTGGGGTACTCCTTGACGTCGTGCTCGATGCCGAGCGTCTGCAGGGCGCTCTCCAGCTTCGCCGCCCGGCCACGGAGGCCGCGGTCCCGGCGCCCGTAGCTGGCGACGACCGGACAGACCCCGGCGAGGCGCTGCAGGGCGTCGTCCGGCACGTCGCCGTAGTTGACCGACGCTGCGGCGAAGTCGTACCGCGGGGCGGCCAGCAGGGCGAACCCGCCGCCCATGCAGAAGCCGATGATCCCGATCGTCCCGGTGCAGTCGGCCCGCTTGACCAGCCATTGGCGGGCGGCCTCGATGTCCTCGTAGGCCTCTCCGCGGCCGGAGCGCGATGCCTGCAGCGTCGCCATCACGCACCTGGGGCCGCGGCCTGAGTACAGATCCGGCGCGAACGCCAGATAGCCGGCAGCGGCGAGCTTGTCGGTCTGCTCGCGGATGTCGTCGCTGAGCCCCAGGACGTCGATGACCACGACGACGCCGGGCCACGGGCCCTCGCCGATCGGCACCGCCAGGTGCGCCTTCAGCTCTCGGGTCTCGGCGGGGTGGTAGGTCAGGTCAGGCACTGGGAGCTCTCTCGGCGCAGACCGTGACCCGCCGGCGTAGCCGGACCCGCCGGCGCGGACCGTGACCCGCCGGCACAGCCGGACCCGTCGTCGTCTCGCGCTGCCCGGTGGTCGCCAAGGCGCGCAGCCTAACATCGGCTCGACGTCACCGCTCCACATCTGGATGGTCACCTCCGGAGCGTCGAGGGCACCGCTCGAGGCGATCCAGCAGCAAGGCTTTGGGGAGTTATACGTGTATAGGACGAGTGAGCCCCCAAACCCCCCGACGGGAGCGAATGAATCCGGCCGTCGGCATGCGGTACGGCATGCGGCAGATAGTCCGAAACCGGACGATCTCCTGCTATTGTCTTGGCTTGGTATGTATGCCGTAGCTCAGCCCGCAGGCGACCCCGTTGCCCAGCGAGACGAATGCCCAGAGTGTCTCATGGGCAACCTCAACTGGCTGCTCACCCAGGCCCATTACGCGCTGGCGAGCGAGTTGGCCGTGGCCCTCGAGCCGCTGGGGCTGACCCCGCGCGGCCACGCGGTCCTCGGCGCGGCGCAGACCGGCGTCCACACACAGAAGCAGCTCGCCGACCTCGTGGGCCTGGACAAGACGACGATGGTTGCAACTCTCGATGAGCTGGAGCGAGCCGGTTTCGCGCGCCGGGTGCCGTCGGAGTCGGACCGGCGGGCTCATGTCATCCGGGTCACCCCGGAGGGGCGCAAGAAGGTGACGGCGGCCAACAAGATCGCGAAGCGCGTTGACGCGACTGTGCTCGGCGCGCTCGGCGAAGAGGCCGGCGACGAGCTCATCGCCACCCTGGGCCGCCTGGTGCGCGAGCGCCTGGCCGAGCCGGCCGCCTGCCGGGGCGTTCGCCGGCGCGAGCCGCGCTAACCAAGCCGCCCGCTAACCGAACCGCGCGGCAGCAGAACCGCCGCTAACCGAACCGCGCGGCACCAGAACCGCCGCTAACCGAACCGCGCGGCAGCAGAACCACCCGCCAGCCGAGCCGGCTCGGTGACCGAGCCACGGTAACCGCGTTGCGGTAGCCGGGTCGCGCCGGTGAACGCCGCTCGAGCCCGCAACGGCTGGCGGACAGCCGTAAGACAGCCCGCGCCGCGGGGCGCGATGAATTTTTCTGGCGCGGGGGGTCTCAATCCTCGCTGGCCGTTCGTCGTCAGGACATGCGGTGTCAACTAGGCACAACCGCGTTCACATCCTGACCACATTCGATCGCTTGCAGATGATCCGACAGCGGATCATTTGCTACCGTAGTAGACGTCATGAACCTCGAACAGGGAAACGAGCTCCGTATGACCGCTGGACCAACTTCTTCCGTCGACACCGACCGCGGGCGCTGGATTGCGCTCGTCGTGCTGTGCGTCGGCGTCCTGATGATCATCCTCGACTCGACCGTCGTGAACGTGGCGCTGCCCTCAATTCAGCGCGACCTCGGCTTCTCCCAAGCCAACCTGGCCTGGGTCGTCAACGCCTACCTGATCAGCTTCGGCGGGCTGCTCCTGCTGGCCGGGCGCCTCGGCGACCTGCTCGGCCGCCGCCGGGTGTTCCTGGTGGGCATGGTCATGTTCATCGCCGCCTCGTTTCTGTGCGGCATCTCGCAGGACCAGGTCCTTCTGATCGCCGCTCGCTTCGTACAGGGGATCGGCGGCGCGCTCACGTCCGCGGTGATCCTGGGGATGGTGGTGACGATGTTCCCGGAGCCGCGCGAGCAGGCCAAGGCGATCGGCGTCTACAGCTTTGTCGCCTCGGCCGGAGCGTCGCTCGGCCTCTTGCTGGGCGGTGTCGTCACCCAGCTGATCGACTGGCACTGGATCTTCTTCATCAATCTGCCGATCGGCCTGATCACGTTCCTGCTGGCGGTGCGCCTGGTGCAGCGCGACGGCGAGGTGCCCGGACTGGGGCGTGACGTCGATGTCGCCGGCGCCGGGCTGGTGACCGGCGCGGTGATGCTGGCCGTCTACACGATCGTCAAGGCCGGCGACTATGGCTGGGGCTCGGCCCACACGCTCGGCTTCGCCGCCGTGGCGCTCGCCCTGGTGGTGCTGTTCGTCTGGCGCGAATCGACAGCCCGGTCCCCGCTCATCCCGCTGCGGATGTTCCGGTCCCGGAATGTGGCGGGAGCGAACCTGGTCCAGCTGCTGATGGTGTCCAGCCTGTTTGGGATGTTCTTCCTGGGCGTGCTGTTCATGCAGCACGTGCTCGGCTACAGCTCCATCGCCACCGGCTTCGCCTTCCTGCCGGTCAGCCTGGGGATTGGCGTGCTCTCGCTCGGCTTCTCCGCGCGGCTCAACTTCCGCTTCGGCCCGAAGGCGGTGTTGCAGGTTGGGCTGGTGATGCTCGCGGCGGGTCTCGCCTGGATGGTCCGGGCCCCCGTCGGCGCGTCATACGCCGTCGACCTGCTGCCGGCGATGCTGCTCCTCGGCATCGGTGCCGGCCTGAGCTTCCCAGCGCTGATGACCCTGGCGATGTCCGGCGCGACGCCGGACGAGTCAGGCCTGGCATCCGGGCTTGTCAACACGACGGTCCAGGTCGGAGGCGCCGTTGGCCTCGCGCTCCTGGCGACGCTCTCGACGACCCGGACCGCCCACCTGGTGGCGACCGGGGAGGGCCACGCCAGCGCCCTGACCGGCGGCTACCACCTCGCATGGATCGTCTCGGCCGGCATCGCGCTCGCCTGCCTGGCGATCTCGGCGCCGCTCCTGCGCTCGGTGCGCCTGGGCGAGGGCGGCGTTCCCGGTGACCGGGAGACAGAAGTGAACTCAATTGATGTCGAACCCTCATATGCGGAGGCAGCATGAACCCAAATCACGTCATCAACGGCTGGCTCGCCCAGCTGAGCGTTGACGCTCGCCGTCGCGCCGGCGGTGGCCGCGCCGCCCGTGAGCCGGCCTCGTCGACCGTCGACTTCTCCGTCGCGGTTGAGCCGTCCGCTTCGACGGTGGATCTCTCCGTCGCGGTTGAACCGGTCCCGCCGGCCCGGACCCGGGGGCGGCTGCTCCCGGTCCGGGTCTGGGGCCGTGACGGCGCGCCGCGCCGCGCCGCCGGCGGGCCCTGTCTAAGCCTCGGTTAGGTGTCGCAGGGCCCGTTCGGCGCTGTCGAGCTCGGTCGCCGTCTCCTCGGCCCGCTGCTCGGCAGCGGTAAGGAGCCGTTCCGCCTCCTCCAGTGAGGCGGCGGCGTCCGTCCGCCGCGCCTGCGCTGCCGCCAGCTCCTTCTCGGCGCGGGCGGCGGCGCGACGCGCCTCGGCTTCGCCCCGGCGGGCGGACTTCAGCGCCGCCGTCCGCTCCCGTTCGGCTTCCCGCTCGGCCTCAGCCCTGCGGGCGGCCTCGGCCTTCTCCTCGGCCCGGCGGGCGGCCGCGGTCTTGCTCTCGTCGGCCTTGCCCTTCCCGGTCTTCTTCTCGTCTGCCTTGTCCTTCGCTTTGCGTCCGGCGGGGGCCTTCTCCGGGGCGGCCGCGGCCGGGGCGGACGTGGGGGCCTTCCCCGCCGGCCGGCCCGCCGCCGGCGCCGGGCTCAACCCACCGATTCCGAGGCCGACAAAGCGCAGCTCATGGGTCAGGCATCCGCCCTCGACCTGCCGCCGGGCTTCCTCGTCGACCGCCGCCGCGCGGAGAGTGTCGCCGACGCGTTCCAGCGTCGTCTGGCTGAGAGCCTGCCCCTCTGAGGACAGCAGCCCCTCGGCCGCCTCCAGCAGCTGACCGACGGCGTGGCGCTGGCGGCGGGCGGCGTCGCGCATGGCATCTCCGCTTCGCTTCCCGGCTTCGGCGTCGGCCTGGGCCCGGGCGAGGTCATCGCCGGCCTGAAACAGGGCCTTGAGCCCCTTCGGCTGGGTCCGCAGCAGCTGGTTGACCGCCCAGGCGGCGACCGACGGCTTGCGCCGCGCGGCGACTTCGCTCGCCTCCTCGGGGCGCTTCTCGCCCCGCAGCGCCTTGGCCAGCGCTGCCCGCTCCGGGATGAAGCGCTCCAGCGGCAGGCCGTACAGATCATCCGGTGTGTCGATGGGCACGGGACGATCGTAAGCGCCTTGTCCGCTTCCTTACCCGCAAGCGGCCGTGAGAGGCCCGCGCCTTGGACGAAATGGCGCTCGTTTGCTATACCTAAGAGTCCGCCGCGGGGTGGAGCAGTCTGGTAGCTCGTCGGGCTCATAACCCGAAGGTCGCGGGTTCGAATCCCGCCCCCGCTATCGAGGCCGACCAGGGCGTAGGACTTCCTAAGAGCCCTGCAATCCGGCCGACCGAGACCTCGAAGGCCACCGAAAGGTGGCCTTCGTCGTGAGTGTCTCCGCATCTGAGGTTTCGGTAGGTCCGGTTCGCCGGTCGCACGAGAGGAGCAGCCAGGGCGACGATCCTCCCGTCGGCGCCCTAAAGGAAGTCTTGACCGCCGCTCGGCCTGGGGCCCGCGGTGGCGACAAACACGCCGGATCTGCGGGGGCTTCGTGGTCCGTCACCGTAACTGGAATCCCGTGGTTTGGTGTGTCACTGGGATACCGATACACTCGGCACCAGAGACGGGTGGGGGTTATCTCAGAGGCAGGAGGGCGCACCGTGTTGCCACATGAGAATGTAAACGTTTCGCTTGGGGGACAGTCGATTGTTGCGCCGAATGACGCTCTGGCTGTCCACTTGGATCAGGTGATTCAACCCGGCTCTCTTCGAGCAGGGGGCACTGGAGCGGGAATTATCGGCAGCCACGAATAAGGCGAGTCCCGGGGGCTATCCAATAGACACCACTCCAAAAAGGAGGTGCTTCGTATGAAGCGACTGCGTATTGCGCGGGGTGTATCTCGTGTCCGCCGCATGGCAGCGATGCTGGCGGTCGTAGGTGCTGGGCTGGTCGCAGTGGTGGCATTTTCGGCTAATCCCGCGACCGGGCAGCGGATTAAGGGCAGTGATCAGTCGTCTGATCCCGGTGCGCAGGGGACCGATTGGAGGGTGCAACCGCCTGCCGGCGATCAGGACGGGGACGCCGACGAAGTGGGGGTGGCCGGCGCGACGACGGTGAACTTCCGGCAGAACGCGCTGTTCACGTGCTTCGGTGCGAACGGCACGGGCACGCCCACTGCGAACACCGCCCAGCTAACGGCCAATTTCACGACCATCACGGCCAAGGTGACGGTGCATAGCGTTCCGGGAACAATGGTCTCCGGGCAGTTGACGCAGAGCGGCTGCGCGAGGTTGAAGTTCTTCAGCTTCACCATCCCCGCCTCCGGAGTCGGGACCACCACCGTCACGGATCTGCGGATCCGCGGTGACGCTTTTGTCTGGTTCAACGACACCAACGGCGATTTCCAGATCACTCCTGAGGTCAGGTTCTAAGTGAAGGTGTACGTGTCGCGAATCGCTGCGGCGTGACAGAAAACGGCCGCGGCGGTAACCCGTCGCGGCCGCTCGTATCCAGCGGGTGCTCTGTGACCGGTTCCCGGCCCTCTGATTCGCCGACGCGCAGAGCGTCCTGACGCTCGGCACTGACCGTACCGATGGGCAGGTTCGAAGTGACGAAGCTGGCCCAAGCTATCGCGTCATGGAAAACACCATCCCGAGTCGCCTCAAGAGCGCCGTGGCTGCGGCACCGCGGTTGGTGGGGGCGGGACCGCCGGATCGACGGCGCTCACTCCAACGGTACGCCGCGATGGCCGAGGCCTATGACGAGTCCACGCGCGGCGGTGATTATTACCGCCGGCAGGCCGTCGCTCGTCTCGCGCCGCTGCCAGGGGAGGTCATCCTCGACGTGGGCTGCGGCACCGGGCTCAACTTCGCCGCGATTCGAGACGCAATCGGACCGACGGGACGCTTGATCGGCGTCGAGCACAGCCCCAGGACACTTGACCTGGCGCGCGTTCGCATCCAGGCTCATGGGTGGACCAACGTCGAGCTGGTGCACGCTGACGTCGCGGAGGCCGAGATCCACGCCATCGCCGACGGCGCGCTGCTGTGCGCGGTGCACGATGTGATGCGCTCGCCGGCCGCACTCGTCAACGTGCTGAGACACCTGCGGGATCGTGCCCGAATCGTCGCGGGCGGCCCGAAATGGGCGCCGTGGCGGTCGTCCGGCGCATATTCGATGAACCTCAGGACATGGCGGATGAACCGCCACTGCGTGACGACGTTCGAGGGTTTCCGGGAGCCGTGGAGCTACCTGGATCTCCTTGTGGACAACCTCGTTGTCGATGAGGTCTTCCTCGGCGGCGGATACATCGCCTCCGGGATCCGGCCGCGCACCCAGTAGGCGCCGACCCCGCTGGTCAGACGTGGTCGCGCGGGATCGCGACCGTGTCACGCGCGGCATGGACGCGGAGCTCGCCCTCGTATGCATCCAGCTCGTGAGTCACCAGAAACGCGGAGTCGGATGCCGACATCGACGTCCGCAGCCGAACGGTGATCTGCCAGCCGCCGCGTTGCAGGAAGTGCTCGCCCTGACACTCGGCCCGTGCCGACAGCGGCGCGCCCTCGTGGAGCGAGAAACGCGTCGTGGACCGCTCACCGAACCGGAAGGGCTGCTCCTGGTCCAGGACCGTCACCTCGTCGCTGCCCACCTCCAGGGACACGAGACCACTCGCCTCGCGCGTCGATGCTCGCGTCGTGGCGTGGTCGACGTGGCCGGCAGGCGGCGCCGCGCGCTCGGCCTCCTCGAACGGCGAGATCTGCTCGTCGGCGGGATCCGGCGGCCGGACCGGGAGGTCCAGCCGGGTCCCTCCGCCGAGCACCAGCTCCAGACGGACGGTCTCCGGCGAGGGCCACGCGAACGGCCAGTAGGTGGAGGAGATTGCCAGCCGGATCCGGTGCCCGGGAGCGAACGCGTGGCCGGTGACGTCGAGCGGCAGTCTCACCGTCGTTGGTTCCCCAACCGGGACCGGCTCCGGGGAGGCATGCGAGCGTCGGTGGCACAGGTTGAGCAGGCCGCGCGACACGAGCAGCGACCGGCCGTCAGGCGCCACGTCGCACAGCCGCGCCGCGATCAGCGCGAGCGGCCGGTCGACGACCAGTTCGGCGGTCAGCTCCGGTGTGCCGAACACCTCGAGCCGCTCGCTCAGCGGTTCGGTCGTGTACGTCAGCGCCAGACCGTCCTCGGCACGTTGGTCAGGCGGGAAGTCGGTGGGGTCGCCGTAGGGGCACCAGGCGCCCGCGTCGGCGCCTGAGAGCGCGCTGCCGACGTGCGCCTCGCGCGCCACCGGCCCCCCCTCGCGCGCCACCGGCCCGCCCTCGCGCGCCACCGCACCGCCCTGGCCCGCCTCCGGCCCGCCGTCGCTCCCCAGGGCCCCACCCGGCCGCGGGATGAGCGTTCGCACCGAGGTCCCCTCCGGCGGCCATCGCCGGGCAGCGACCCACCGCCCGCGGCGGATCCGGTGGTGAGCGGCGGGTACCTCGTACTCCTGCATCCAAGCGCGCAGCGGAGGACAGTCCATGACGTCGTTGCTGTCGCCCCGCAGCCAGTGGTCCCACCAGCGGACGCACTCCTGGAGCAGTCCGATGCGGGGTCCGGGATCGGCCACCTCCGCCCACCCGTGGCTCCACGGGCCGATCACGGCTCGGGACGGGACTCCGGCGCCGGTCAGGCCGGCCAGCGTCCGGCCGACCGCGTTCGTGTAACCGTCCGCCCACCCGCCGATCAGCAGAACCGGCGCCTGGACTGCCGCGTAGTCCTCGCAGATGGAGCCCTGCCGCCAGAACTCGTCGCGGCGCTGGTGTCGCATCCATTCGACGAGGAAGAACGGCGTCTCGCGCAGGCGCGCGAGCCACATCTCGCGCCAGCGCTCACCCACGATCTCCGGATCAGGCGGCAGCGCGTTCATCCCCAGCATGTGGCTGGCCCAGCTCAGCGCGTCGTGGCCGAGGACGCAGCCGCCCACGTAGTGGACGTCGTCGGCGTACCGGTCGTCGGTGAAGTAGGCGCTGACGACCGCGCGCAGCGCCGGCGGGCGGCGAGCGGCGACCTGCAGGCCGTTGAAGCCGCCCCACGATTTGCCGTACATCCCGACGGCGCCTGAGCACCACGGCTGCTCGGCCAGCCAGCCGATGACCTCGCAGGCGTCCTCCTGCTCCTGGGGTAGGTACTCGTCGAACAGGATGCCGTCGGAGTTGCCGGTGCCGCGCATGTCGACGCGAACCGAGGCATAGCCATGACCGGCGAAATACGGGTGGTGGGTGGCATCGCGCCACGCGGTGACGTCGGTGAGCCGGTACGGCAGGTACTCCAGGACAGCGGGCACCGGCTGCTTCATCGCGTCCACCGGAAGCACCGTGCGCGCGAACAGCCGACAGCCGTCGGAGAGCGTGATCCAGTCGTCGCGGACGGTGGTGGGATGGGTGAACGCGGACCTGACCGCCGTCGACTCGCGCGAACTATATGTTTCGCCGGCCATGCTCACCTGGGACGCCACCGAGATCGCCGCCCGGATCGCGGCGAGGGAGGTCAAGGCGGTCGAAGTGCTCGATGCGGTCCTGGACCGGATCCAGGAGACCCAGCCGCGGCTGAACTCGTTCACGGTCGTGCTCGGCGATGAGGCGCGGGCGCAGGCGCTCGCCGCCGACGAGGCGGTGGCGCGGGGCGCTCCGCTGGGTCCGCTTCACGGGGTGCCGGTGTCGATCAAGGACGTGATCTGGGTCGCCGACGTCCCGGCGACGCAGGGGTCGCGAGCGTTCGATGGGTACCGCCCGCAGGCCGACGCCGTTCCCGTCGCCCGGCTGCGACAGGCGGGGGCGGTCATCGTCGGAAAGACGAACAACCCGGAGATGTGCCTCGGCGGTTACTGCGCCAACGACGTGTTCGGCGTGTCGCGAAATCCGTGGGACCCGGACCGGACTCCCGGCGGATCGAGCGGCGGCGCGGCGGCATCGGTCGCCGCCGGCGCCGGCGCGCTCGCCCTGGGAACCGACGGCGGCGGCTCGATCCGGACGCCGGCGTCCTACTGCGGCGTGGTCGGGTGCAAGCCGACCTTCGGCGTGGTCCCTGACGCGCCCGGGTTCCGGGGCTGGCGGACCCTGTCTGTCGTCGGCCCAATCGCTCGGACGGTCAGGGACGCGTCGCTCGCGCTCGGCGTGATCGCCGGCCCGCATCCGGCTGATCCCGCGACACTCGGCGTCAGCCGGCCGACGGGCTCGCGGGCCGGCGGCCGGCCAGTCGGCGAGCTCCGGATCGCGGCGAGCGTCGACTTGGGGTTCGCGCCCGTGGCGCCTGATGTGCGCGCCGCGTTCGCCGGCGCGGTGGAGGCGCTCCGCGGCGAAGGGCTGCGGCTCGATGAGGCGTGGCCGCAGACAGGCGACCCGGCAGAGCTGTGGACGCGGGTGGCCAGCGCCGAGGGGAGCGCGGCGTACGCAGCCCTGCTTGACCGCCGCCACCTCCTGGAGGAGCGCACGGCCGCCATCATCGATGCTCGTTCCGCTTCTCCGGCGGCCGAGTACCTCGACGCCCTCGAGGAGCGCCGGGAGTTTGCGTCCACGTGGGCCGAGTTCTTCAGCCGTTACGACATCCTGATCACGCCCACGATGCAGGACACGGCGTTCCCGGCCGAGGATGTGATGCCGGCCACCATCGACGGGAATACGGTCGACCCGGACCTCGAGGATTGGTGTCAGTTCCTGCTCCCGCTCAACCTCACCGGCCAGCCGGCGGTGACGATCCCGTGCGGGACGGACCGCCACGGGCTCCCAATCGGCCTGCAGATCATCGGCCGCCATGGCGACGAGGCCACCGTGCTGGCCGTGGCCGAGGCCTATGAGCAAATCGCCGGATGGAGTGGGTTGCCGGACACCATCGCTCGCTCTACCACGCGCTCCCCAGCGCCACGGTGATCGTCTCGCCGCTGATACCGCTGGCGGCCGCCCCGGCCAGGAAGCGGATCGTGGCCGCCACCTCGCCGGGTTGGATCACCCGCCCGGCCGGATAGCTGCGGGCTCGCTCCTCCCACACCTGGTCGACGGAGATCCCCTGCCGCTCGGCGTGGACCCCGGCCGACGTGTCCGCCATCTCGGTGCGGACCCAGCCGGGGCACACGGCGTTGCACGTGACCCCGTACGGCGCCAGGTCGACCGCGGCCGCGCGCGCGAGGCCGATCACGGCGTGCTTTGACGCGCAGTAGGCGGTCTGGGACGGGCCGCCGACCAGCCCGGCGGTGGAGCTGACGACGACGATCCGCCCCCACCGGCGGTCGACCATTCCGGGCGAGACGAGGCGCATCAGCTCAAACGACGCGTGCAGGTTGATCGCCAGCGACGCCGTCCAGACCGACGAGTCCTGGTCGAAGATGGGGCGCTCGCGGCTCGACCCCATCCCGGCGTTGCTGACCAGCACGTCGACCGGTCCGAACCGCTCGACCGTTGCCTGCACCGCGGCCTGGCACCCGGCCGGGGTGTCGAGCGACGCGGCGTGCGTGGCGATCCGAGGGTGCGATTCCAGCGTCTCGAGCTGCTCACGCGTGCGCGACACCGCCATCACCCTGGCGCCGGCGTCGGCGAGCGCGATCGCCGCCGCGCGGCCAATTCCGCGGCCGCCCCCGGTGACGAGGGCCACGCGCCCCTCCAGATCCGCACTCACTCGTACCACGCCCCGGGGGCAAGCGGCTTGGACTCGCGAAAGTCGAGGTCGTGCGTGAAGATCAGCCGGGCGGCCCGGGAGCGCTCCAGCTCCTCGAGCGCGCGCCAGGATTGAACCATCTCATCCGGGTTCCAGACGACGCCGGGGAGCCGTCGCCGTCGCATCTTCTCCTCCAGGTAGCTGGCGTCGGCGGCGAGCACGTGCAAACCGCCCGGCAGTTCGACGCACAGCGACTGATGGCCCGGCGTGTGCCCCGGAGTGGGGAGGATGCGGACGGCGCCGTCGCCGAACAGGTCGTGGGAACCGTCGAGCTCGTACCACGACAGCCCGTGGTCGAAGTCATCACGGTCGTAGAGCTCCCGCTGGTACACCGCGGGCCGGTAGGCGAACTGCAGCTCGGCCTCCTGCACGTACACGCGGGCGCCGCGGAAGAACTGCAATCCGCCGGCATGGTCGTAGTGGAGGTGCGACACGACGACGTGCTCGATGTCGTCCGGCCGCACATCGATCAGCGCGAGCTTGCTGGCCACGTCGTCCTGCTTGCCGACTTCGATCCCGGTGCCCGTGCCGTCGGCGCGCCGGCGGCTCCCCTTCCACTTGGGGTGCATGCCGGTGTCGAACAGCACGCGTCCGCGCGGATGCTCCACCAGGAAGAAGAAGTACGGGCCGTAGACGATCCGCGCCGCGTCCGGGTCCAGGGGGTCGTAGATGCCGATCCCGGAGTAGTCCCCGCCGCAGTGGAAGGCGTGGACCCTGGTGGCCGCCGGATTGTCGCTCACGGTCACTCCGCTCCCTCTCCCATGCGGTAGGCGCGGGAGTCGACCAGATCCTCCACCGCGGGGATGTTGCGAAACAGGGTCGCGGGGGCCTCGGGGTATGCGGCCACCCATGCGTAGTGGCGCTCGAGGCTGGAGCGCAGATCGGCCGCTGAGCGCACCTCCAGCGCTTTCACGATCTCCTGGTGCAGCGGAACCTCGGCGGCCCAGCGGGCGTTCGAGTTGACGGCGAACGGCAGCGCGCCCAGCATGATGATCTGTTGCACGGGTGCCAGGACGACGCGGAGAGCGGGCACGCCGATCGCGTCGAGCAGCCGAATGTGAAAGCGCGTGTGCGCGGCGTGGGTGTCACGCCACCGCCGGCGGCGAGCGCCGGCGGCGAACTCGTCGAACGCCTCCCGCACGGCGGCGATCTGCGTGTCATCCGCATTCTCCGCGGCCAGCGGGACGAGGTTGACGTCGATCGCCGCGCGCGCTCGCACCACATCGAGCAGGCTCAGGTCCGAGCGCATGAGCCGCGTCAGTACCGCCAGCGACAGCGCCTCCTCGTCCGGCGCTCTCACGGTCGTGCCCCGCCCGGGAACCGATTCCACCAGTCCGCGGGCGTCGAGCGTCCGCAGCGCGTCCCGGACGACGGTCCGGCTGACGCCGAACGTGGAGCAGAGGTCCGCCTCGGACGGCAGCAGCTCTCCGGTGGCGATGTCGCCGCGCAGGATCTGAGCCTCCAGGTCGTCGGCGAGCCGGTCGCTGAGCCGGAGCGCTCCGGGCCGGAGCGGTCGCGGCGTGCTCGTCAGCTTGGATGCGGGCTGCGCCATCACGGGGAGACGGGCTCGGAGTGGACGTCGCCGCCAAGATCCGCCAGCCGAGGCTCGACACCGAGTCGCTCAGCGACGGTGTCGAGCTGCGTGACCGTCACAGGGTCGAGCGTCACCGACGCGCCGGCCTGTCGTCGGCGGCGCGCCTCCAGTTCGCCCGGGACGAGGATCTCGCTCCAGGGGCGCAGCCGGGAGCTCTTGATCCAGCCCAGCAGGTGGGCGACCTCCGGCATCCGCGCGCTCGCGGCGGAGTCCGCGTCGAGCGCGATCAGGACGAACGAGTTCGAGAACGGAGGCTGAGCGGGCCCGCAGAACGCCGCCCCGGTCAGCAGCCCCACGAGCAGCTCCGTCAGGACGATCAGCGAGTAGCCCTTATGGCTTCCCGCCGCGCCGCCCACCGGGAGCAGGCTCCCGCCGCCGAGATAGTCGCGGGGGTCGGTGGAGGGGGCGCCGTCACGGTCGAGCAGCCAGCCGTCCGGAACCGCGACGCCGAGGTCGGCGGCGTGCAGGACGCGGCTTTCGGCGGCTTCACTCAGCGCCATGTCGAGCGTGATGGGGAACTCGGGGCCGGGCACCGAGACGGACAGCGGGTTGTTGGTGAGCCGCCGGTCGATCCCGCCGAACGGCGCGATCTGCTGGTCGGCGCCCTGGCACGTCACCAGCAGGATGCCGATCAGTCCGCGCGTGGAGAGCATCTCGGTGTACTCGCCGACGCGGCCGATGTGGTTGGCGTTGCGGACGGCCACGATTCCCACGCGCGACTGCCGAGCGCGTTCGGACGCCAACGACGCCATCTCCGCTCCGATGACGTGGCCGAAGCCGCAGTGGCCGTCGATTGTGACCAGTACGCCGGAGTCATCGAGGATCTCCGGCCGGCTGGTGACGTCGATCTCGCCGCTGCGCACCTGGTCGGCGTAGTACGGCAGTTGGCGCACGCCGTGAGAGCGGTGGCCACAGAGGTCGGCGTCGACGAGCGCGGCGCCCACCCGCCGCGCGTCCTCCGGCCGCGCCCCCAGCGCTGCGACGAGCATGGCCACGTGGCGCCTCAGTCCATCCGCCTCGAATGTCCGGTCGGTCACGGCAGCGGGATCCCGTACAGCGCCGCGGCGTTGTCGGCGAGGATTGCGCGCCGGGCCGCAGCGGGCAGATCCCGCGGGATCACGCGGTCCGGATTGTCGAAGTCCCAGTGCGGATAGTCGCTGGAGAACATGAGCTTGTCGCCGAACCCGTGCCGGGAGAGCTGTTCGATGACCCCCGCCAGCGACGCCGGCGGCTCCGGCTCCTCGACCGGTTGGGTCGTGAACCACAGGTGGTCTCGCAGGTAGTCCGAGGGAGCCCGGGCCAGATGTGGGACCTCGTGGCCCAGCCGCCTCCAGCAACTGTCCAGGCGCCAGGCGAACGGAGGCGCCCACGAGTATCCGCCTTCGACCATGACGACCTTGAGGTCCGGCCAGCGGTCGAACACGCCGCCGAAGATCAGGCTGGCCAGATGGCTGAAGGCCGCCTGGGGATAGCCGACGTGATCCTCGTAGTAGAACGAGGGCCATCCGCACCCGGTCACCGGGTTCATGCCCCGCCCGCCGGGATGGAACGCGACCGGGAGCCCGAAGTGGGCCGCTGCCTCGAGGATCGGCCAGTACTTGGTGTTGCCGACCGGCTTCTCCAGGCGGTCGGCGAGCAGCACCTGCACCCAGCGCTCGGGTGTCGGCCCCGTCCGGCGTAGCTCGATCTCGCGCGCTGCTGCCGCCGGCTCCTCGAACGGAACGCACACCGACGCGTGCCACCGCGGGTCGGCGGCCAGCCACGCCGAGCCGGCCCATTCGTTGAGCGCGTGCATCAGCTCCACCGACAGGCCGGCCGGCTGATTGCCGCCGATGAACGGCTGCCAGTTCCCGCTCATGTTGTTGAGGACCGCGGCGTGGATGCCGTACTGATCGAGCAGCTGGGAGGCGGCAAACCGCGGGTCGCCCCCCGGGCTCTCGCCGCCCGGAGGCCACGCGTCGGAGCGCGAGGTCGCGGGACGGGCCCGGATCAGCACGTCCTCGCCGAGCGATCTGGCGCCGAACTCCGACAGGTACCGCCGCCAGCGGGACGACATGTGCGGGCCGAGGGCGGCGATCGAGTCCGGCGGCACGGCGTTGTGGACGTCGGCGTCGATGATCGTGACCGCACGGTCCGAAGCGGTGGGAGCGGGTGTCATCGCGGCCGTCGACATCGGTGGCCTCCTTTCAGTCGGCCCTGCCGGAGCCGAGCGTCAGCACGACGTGGTCGTCCTCGACCGCGACGGGGTAGGCGCGGACCCGGAGGCGAGCCGGGTCGACGTATGACTGCCCGGTGGCCAGATCAAACTCCCAGCCATGCCAGGGACACGCCACCAGCGGGCGGCTGAGATCGTGGACGTAGTCGCCGGGCCGCCCGGACTCGAGCCGTCCGACGACCCGTCCGCGGCACAGCTCCCCGCCGGCATGCGGGCACCGGTTGCGCAGCGCGTAATAGTCGTCGCCGACGCGGAAGACGCCGATCGAGCGTCCCGCGACGTTGACGATCAGCCGCCCCCCGTCCGGGAGCTCTGAGACCGGGGCGACCACGTAGCGCGTACTCATCCGAGGCGGTAGAGGGCGCGGGCGGTCTCGGACATCAGCTTCGGCCGCATCGTCTCCGGGATCACGTCGAGCAGCGCCGTCACCGGGACATCATGGCCGTGGGGGTAGTCGGAGGCGAACATCAGCATGTCCTCAGAGCCCAGCCAGCCGATGATCTCGCCCATGTCCGCGGCGGCGGCTCCGGGTGGCATGTCGGTGGGAGCGATGGTGAACCGCAGATGCTCTCGCAGCAGGTCGGCCGGCGGGCGCGTCACCCACGGGATGTCACGCCGGAGCCCCTTCCACTCCTTCTGCAGGCGCCACATCAGCGACGGAAACCAGGCAAAGCCGATCTCGCCCACCGCCACCCTCAGATCCGGCACGGCCTGAAAGACGCCCTCTCCGATCAGACTGGTGATCTGGGCCATATACACCTGCTGCTCTGCGGCGTGCTCCTCCACGAACCACTCCGGCCAGCCGGTTGGCGAGGGCGGTCCGTCGCTGCTGCCGCCCCAGTGGAGGGACATCACCAACCCGCGGTCGGCGATCTCGGTCAGAACCGGGTGATAGATCCGGTTGCCGTACGGGCGATCGCTGCGCGCCGGCATCAGGACTCCGACGAAGCGCCGGTCGGCGGCGACGCGGCGGATCTCGGCGATCATCTGCGACGGGTGACGCGCCGGCACCACGATCATCCCGCGCAGGCGCGGGTCGCGGTCCAGCCACTCCGCCGCCAGCCAGTCGTTGACGGCGCTGGCCAGCGCCACGGCGAAGTCCGGATGGCGGATCGAGTCGACGCCGTAGTTGCAGGTGAGGATCGCGTGGTCGGCGGCAAGCGGATCCAGCACATGCCGGCGCAGGAGATCGAGGTCGGAGGCGGCCGGCCGGCCATCCGACGGTCGCCAGTCCTCCCGTGCCGTGGTGTCGAGGTTGGGCGGATAGGTGACGGCGGCGCCGAACGGATCGCCCAGCGCGCGCTCGTCGATGAACTCGCGCCACTGCGCCGACAGGTACGGGGCGAGCGCCCCCAGCCCGAGTACGACGGCGTGGACGTCGGCGTCGATGATCCGGCCGGGCCACGCCGCGCGGGCCGCGATCGGATCCCGCAGCTCGGTCTGGGGCTCCGCCCGGGTCGCGCTCACGGCGCCGGCGGAGCGGAGGAGACCAGCAGCCGGCACACGTTGGCGGGGAAGTCGGGCCGGGGCGGCGCCGGGCTGATCCGGGCCTCGCGCGCGGCGGTGGTCGCGGCTGCGCCGAGGAACTCCGCGTCGCCGCCGACGGCGAGGAAGTTGTATCCGGCGTCGAACAGCTCGCGTGCCTGGTCCGCGGTGTCGACGTGCCGGCCGAGCGGAAGCCGGTGCTCGCGCGCCGCGCGGTGGACGGGGTCAAGGTGGTCGTCGAGCTCGCTGCTTCCGAGCGGCAGCCCCAGCGAGATCGCCAGGTCAGCGGGACCCACGAACAGTGCGTCGACGCCGTCCACGGCCGCGATCTTCTCGACGGCGTCCAGCCCCTCACGCGTCTCGATCTGGACGATGCACACGATCTCCCGGTTGGCCGCCTCCGGTTCCCAGCCGATCGCCCGCGACGCGCGGATCGGTCCAAAGCTGCGCACCCCCCGTGGCGGATAGCGCGTCGCCGTGGCCGCCCGCTGCGCGTCGGCCGCCGAATTGACCAGAGGGACCACGACGCCGTAGGCACCGAGGTCGAGCGCCTTCTGGATCAGCCACGGATCGTTGAGCGGCACCCGCACGATCGGAACCGCCCCGGCGTGCGCGGCGACGAGGATCAGCGTGCCGAGCTGGTCGTCGCCGAAGTGGCCGTGCTGCCAGTCGACGATCACCCACTCAAAGCCGGCCTGTGCGACCGCCTCGACCGCGGCCGGCGATGGGAGCGAGCACCACGTCCCGACGGTCTGCGCCCCGTCGCGCCACCAGCCGCGCAGCGGGTTGGCCGGGTCAGGCATCAGAAGCGCGGCCGTCGAGCATCTGTACGATAATCATACAGATCAGAGGAGGAGATGGCGGTGGATCAGACGCTGGATGACACGGACGCATACGAGATGGCGCGAGCCATCCGAGTCGGCGAGCTGTCGCCGGTGGAAGCGGTGGAGCACACGCTGGCGCGGATCGAGGCGCTCGACGGGCCGCTGAACGCATTCACCGTGACCTTCCCCGACGAGGCGCGGGCGGCGGCCCGCGCGTGCGAACGGCGCGCCCGGGAGGACGATCATCCGCCGCTGCTCGGAGTTCCGGTCTCGATCAAGGACCACATCTGGATGAAGGGCGCGCCGGCGACCAACGGCTCGGTGGCGCTGCGCGACTTCGTCCCCGCCGAGGACTGCGCGCTCGTGGACCGGATCCGCCGCAGCGGCGCGATCATCGTCGGCAAGACCAACAACCCGGAGTTCGTCTACCGCAGCTACACCGACAACGCGCTCTACGGTCTGACCCGCAACCCCTGGGACCCGGAACGGACGCCCGGCGGCTCCAGCGGCGGCTCCGGCGCCGCGGTGGCGGCCGGAATGGCCCCGTTGTCGGTCGGCACCGACGGCGGCGGCTCGATCCGCATTCCCGCCAGCTTCTGCGGGATCACCGGGCTGAAGCCGACGTTCGGGCTGGTGCCGAAGCTTCCCGGGTTCCGCGGATGGCCGACGCTGTCGGTGGACGGCCCCCTGACGCGCACGGTCCGCGACTGCGCGCTGCTGCTGTCGGTGATTGCGGGTCAGCATCCGGCCGACGATCTGTCGTTCCCCCGGCCCCCGGTGGACTACGTCGCCGAGGCGACCCGGGGCGATGGCCTGGCCGGTCTGCGCATCGCCCACACCGAGGACATGGGCTTCGCACCCGTCGACCGGTGCGTACGCGAGGCGTTCCGAAGCGCGGTGACGGCGCTCGGCGCGGCTGGGGCTGTGCTCGCCGAGGCCCATCCGCCCACCGGCGACACCGCCGACCTGTGGTGGCGGATCGCCGCCGCGGAGGGTTTCGCGTCCGAAGGCCCCATGCTGGCCGAGCACGAGGGGGTGATGAGTCCGGGCACGCCGGAGATCATCCGCGCCGGCGAGCGCTACAGCGCCGCCGATTACCTCGACGCGCAACACGAGCGTTCCGTCTTCACTCGGGCCTGGGCCGAGTTCTTTCAGAAGTTCGACGTGCTGGTGGCGCCCGCGATGCAGGTCCCGGCGTTTCCGGTGGGGCAGGGGGCGCCGACCGAGGTGGAGGGGGTGCCCTGCGACCCCCTGTTCGAGGACTGGTGCTCGATGATCTACGTCGCCAACCTCACCGGGCAGCCATCCCTCTCTGTGCCGATGGGCTACTCGGCGGATGGGCTGCCGCTCGGCATGCAGATCATCGGCCGGCGCTTCGAGGACGATGTCGTCCTGCGCGTCGGAGCCGCCTGGGAGCGCCTGGCGCCGTGGCGAGACGACTGGCCCCCGCTCGTGCGCCCGCACCGTCGGTAGCCGACTACGCCAGCGACAGGGTCGGCACGTCGGCCAGCAGCTGGACGGCGTACTCCGACTGCGGGCGGTCCAGCACCGAGTCGCCCTGCTCGACGACCTCCCCGTCGCGGAGGATCACCACGTCGTCGGCGAGGCTCCGCACCAGGGCCAGGTTATGGGTGATCAGGACCAGCGTCAGGCCATGCGTCATCTGCAGGCGATGGAGGAGCTCGACGATCGCCGCCTGGACCGACACGTCGAGGGCCGAGGTGACCTCGTCGCACACGAGCAGCTCGGGCTCCACCGCGAGCGCGCGG
>DASZMU010000067.1:0-6716 GCA_035551695.1 Solirubrobacteraceae bacterium | reverse complement strand
GATCCCGGGTCGGCGGCCAGGTTGTGGCAGAAGATCTTTTGCACCTGGCCGTAGATCGCGCCCGGGCCGCCGCCCCCCGAATACAGGCTGAAGCGGTTGGCCTCAGGCTCTGCGGCAATCTTCTCGAGCAGCTTCACCTTGTGGGCAAGTCCCGGATTGCTCCGGAGCTTGGCGGCGATCGAACCGCTCTGGAGCTGCTCCAGGAACTTGCCCCAGGTTTCGCTGCCGGAAATCTGCTCGGGGTCGAGCCCGACCAGCGACGCGATCGCCCCGGCGGCGGCACCATGCGCGGGGCCGTCGACGAAGAACTGCGCCCCGGACAGAGGATTCGCGTTTCGACCCGGCGGCACCGGCAGGTCAAGCGGGTTGGACGGGTCGCGGGTCGCCGGGAACGTATCTGGGACCGCGCAAGAGCCGGTCGCCTCGTGGGCGCGGGTAGCGCGCCCCGTCGCTTCGGTCACTCCCAGGCCCAAGATCGCCGCGCACAACGCAGCCACGGCCACGGCCAGCAGCGAGCCTTTAAGCACCCGGCTCACGGAGTTTGCCTACCCGGCCAGCGGGCTCGGATAACGATCGGCACCCGCGTGCGCCGGGACTAGTACGGCTGGCTCGGGTACCCGGGTCCGAGCTTCCGGTTGGCGAGAGGTTGTGGTCCGCGCAGCCCGCAGCCCCCCCGGCATGAGCCGGCCGTCCGGCCGAGACTGCGGTAATGCCTAATGCGACGACCAGCGCGGCGGCCGACACCACCCCGACCCAGCGCATCGCGCGCCCCACAAAGGCCCTGCTCATCCTGCGCAATGGTCTCAGACAATCGTCCCAACCGCAACCGCCGGTAGCCTCGTCGCCGTGAGCGCTGACTGGTCCTCGCGGAGGCTGCACTTCGTCGGCATCGGCGGCGCCGGGATGAGCGGGCTGGCGCTGATCGCGGACACGCTCGGAGCGAGCGTGACGGGATCTGACCGCGCCGAGTCGAGCTACACGGAGCGCCTGCGCGAGCACGGCATCGAGACGGTGATCGGTCACGCCGCGGCCAATGTGCCGGACGGGGCCGAAGTGGTCTACTCGACCGCGGTGCCGTCGGACAACCCTGAGCGCATCGCCGCCTCGGGGCGGGAGCTCCACCGTGCCCAGCTGCTCGCGCAGCTCGCGCAGCTGCGCTCCTGCCTTGCCGTCACCGGGACCCACGGCAAGACCACGACGGCCGGAATGGTCGTGCACGCGATGCGGGGATGCGGACTCGACCCGGCATACGTGCTCGGCGGCGAGCTTCGCTGTACGGGGTCCAACGCCGGCTGGGGTGACGGCGACTGGATCGTGGTCGAGGCCGACGAGTCCGACCGCTCGCTGCTCGAGCTGTGGCCCCAGATCGCGGTGCTCACCAACGCCGAGCTCGACCACCACACCACGTACGAGTCACGCCTGGACCTCGAGGCGACGTTTCGGACGTTCATGGCGCGCGCCGGCGACGGCGCCGTCGTGTGGGACCGCCCGGCGCTCCGCGCGCTGTGTCCCGATGGCGCCACCGCCTACGACGCCTCTGCCCCGGCGCTGTTCCCCGGCGGATCGCGGTTCGAGTGGCGAGGAGTGACGGTGTCGCTCGCTGTGCCCGGCGCCCACAACGCGGTCAACGCGGCAGGGGCATTGACCGCGGCGGCGCTGGCCGGAGCCGACCCGGCGCAGGCGGCCGCTGCGCTCGGTCACTTCGCCGGTGCGCGCCGCCGGTTCGAGCTGCTCGGCGCGACCGCCTCCGGCGCGCCCGTGTACGACGACTACGCACACCATCCGACCGAGGTCGCGGCCGCGATCGCCGCGGCGCGCACGCTCGAGCCGGCGCGGCTGGTGGCGGTGTTCCAGCCCCACCTCTACTCGCGCACGCAGGCACTCGCGGCGCGGTTCGGCGCCGCGCTCGCGGCCGCCGACGTGGTGGTGGTCCTAGACGTGTACGCGTCCCGGGAGCGCCGCGAGGATTTCCCGGACGTCGATGGTCGTCTGGTCGCCACGGCCGCTGCCGACGCCGGCGGCGGGCGCACCGTGGCATGGCTTCCCGGGTTCGAGGAGGCGCGGCGGTTCCTGGCGGGTGCCATCCGTGCAGGCGACCTGTGCCTGGCGATGGGCGCGGGAAACGTCGACTCGCTCGCGCGCTCGCTGCTCGACGGCTCCTGAGGCAGCCGCGGCCCCATCTACCCTGCTGGCAATGGCCAGTCCCCCTTCCGGGGTCGAGCGCGACTACCCGCTGTCACGTCTGACCACGATCCGCACCGGCGGAGCCGCGGAGCTGTTCGCTCGCGCCGGGTCGCTTCACGAGCTCGAGCGGCTGCTCGCGTGGGCGCAAGCCGAGGGTCTGGAGGTAGGGGTCGTCGGTTCGGGGTCGAACCTCCTGGTGGCGGACGCGGGCGTCCGCGGACTCGTGCTGAAGCTGGACACGGAGCTGAGCAAGATCGAGATCGACGGAACCCGAATCGAGTGTGGTGGTGGCGCCCGGTTGCCGGCCGTGTCCGCGCGTGCCGCGCGCGCCGGCCTCGCCGGGCTCGAGTTCGGCGTCAACATCCCCGGGACGGTGGGGGGTGCTGTCCGTATGAACGCCAACGCGTATGGCGGGCAGCTGGCCCAGGTGCTCGAGTGGGTCGACGTCTCGAGTGCCTCCGGCACCCGCAGGCGGGGTCCTGGCGAGCTGGGCTTCAGCTACCGCCGTTCGAGCCTCAAGCCCGGGGAGATCGTCGCGCTGGCCTCGTTCCAGCTTGAGCCCTCCGAGAGCGAGCACGTGAAAGCGATGCTCGCGGAGATGCGCGCGCGGCGTAAGGCCGCGCAGCCGTCTGGGATCAAGACGTTCGGATCGACGTTCAAGAACCCCGACGACCCCAGGGCCGAGGGGCGGACCGCCGGGCAGCTGCTCGAGGCCGCCGGCTGCCGCGGCCTGCGCATCGGGGGGGCGAGCTTCTCCTCCAAGCACGCGAATTTCATCGTCAACCACGGCGAGGCGACCACGGCCGACGTCGTGGCGCTGATGGGCGAGGGCCGCCGGCGGGTCCTCGAGCGCTTCGGGATCGAGCTGGAGGCGGAGGTGCAGGCGCTCGGGCCCGTCGAGCTGCCGCCAGAATGGAGCGGGGCGCAATGAGCTTCGGTCGCTCGCTCGCGCGCGGGCGGCTCGGGGCGCTCGGGCGTCGCCGGCCGGCTCGGCGTCGGAGCGCTCGCTTCGGGCGTGGTGGCGGCGGACTGCGCCTGCGCAGCCACCTGGCGCTCAGCTCCCGGAAGCTTCGCCTATCGCTGGTCATGGCGATCGTCGCCGGCGGGCTGCTCCTCGGCGGGTGGCTGTGGCTGCGTGACTCGTCGTTGGTCGCGGTGACGCGTGTGACGGTGACGGGCCAGAGCGGGCCCGACGCCGCCGCGATCCGCACCGCGCTGGTCGGCGCGGCGCGTGGGATGACGACGCTCGATGTCAGCATGTCCACGCTTCGGACCGCGGTGTCTCCGTTCCCGGTCGTCGAGGACCTGCGGGTGAGCACCCAGTTTCCGCATGGGATGCGGATCCGCGTCATCGAGCGGCTACCGGTGGCCGTCGTCTCGGTCGGTGGCCGGAGGATCGCGGTGGCGAGCGACGGCACCCTGCTGCACGACCTCGCCGGAGCCTCGACGCTTCCCGTCGTCCCACTCACGGTGCCGCCTGGGGGTCCCCGCCTCATCAACCCCGCGCTTCAGGCGATCAACCTGCTGGCGGCTGCCCCCGCACAACTGCTCCCGCGAATCGGCCAGGTGACGACCGTTCAGGGACACGGCCTGGTGGCGCAGATACGAGGGGGCCCCAGCGTCTATTTCGGCCTCGCCGCGGACGCGCGGGCGAAGTGGATCGCCGTGACCGAGGTCCTGGCGGACCCGGGCTCGGCCGGCGCAACCTACATCGACGTCACCGATCCGGTGCGCCCGGCGGCTGGGGCAGGAGCGGCCAGCGCAGGCGCCGGCGGCGCGACGACGACCGCCGGGGGGTCGGCGACCGCCGCGGCCGCCGCGGCACCGAGTGGCTCGGCGAGCACTCCCGGCGGTTAATAAGGCTCAACTGAAGGTTGAGGCTGTTGGCGGGTGAAGCCTCGGCCCTCTGTTGAGAGTTGTGTCATCTGCAACGAATCTTGCGAACGCGTGCCCGGCGTTGACTTGCCGCGTCATCAGCGCCTAACGTGCCAAACTGCGCAAAGAGCGCGAACACGAAAAAAAACCTCAACGCTAACTCGAGGGTCGGACGGTCCACATGGAAAGCGGCAGCTATCTCGCAGTGATCAAGGTTGTAGGCGTCGGCGGCGGCGGCACGAACGCGGTCAACCGGATGGTTGACGCCGGGCTGCGCGGTGTCGAGTTCATCGCCTCCAACACCGATGCCCAGGCGCTCGCGATGTGCGATGCGGACGTCAAGCTCAACATCGGCCATCAGCTGACCAAGGGCCTCGGCGCGGGCGCCAACCCCGACACCGGACAGGGCGCGGCCGCGGAGTCAAGGGATGAAATCAAGGAGGCTCTCAAGGGCGCCGACATGGTGTTCGTCACCGCCGGAGAGGGTGGCGGCACGGGCACCGGCGCCGCCCCCGTGATCGCGGACATCGCCAAGAACGAGATCGGCGCGCTGACGGTCGGCTGCGTCACCAGGCCGTTCTCGTTCGAGGGAACACAGCGGGCTCGGCAGGCCGAGGAGGGGATCCAGCGGCTACGGGAGAACGTCGACACGCTGATCGTGATTCCGAACGAGAAGTTGCTCACGATCGTCGAGCGACGGACCTCGATGCTCGACGCGTTCCGTGAGGCGGACAACGTCCTGCGTCAGGGCGTGCAAGGGATCACCGACCTGATCACGATCCCCGGGCTGATCAACCTCGATTTCGCCGACGTCCGGACGATCATGCGGGACGCCGGCACCGCGCTGATGGGAATCGGCGCCGCGAACGGGGAGAACCGCGCTGCGGAGGCGGCCAAGATCGCGATTTCCTCGCCCCTGCTCGAGGAGTCCGTCGACGGCGCCACCGGGATCCTGCTCAACATCACCGGCGGTCACGACCTCGGGCTGTTCGAGGTCAACGAAGCCGCCGAGATCGTCCAGGCCGCGGCCGACTCGGACTCCAACATCATCTTCGGCGCGGTTATCGACGACACGATGGCCGAGGACGTCCGCGTCACCGTGATCGCCACGGGCTTCGACCACGGAGGCATCCGGCGGGGAGCGGGACGCCCGCCGCGCAGCCGCGACGTGACGATTGACGATGTCCGCCGCTCGTCGCTGGAGATCCGCGACGACGAGATCGACATCCCGTCGTTCTTGAAGGACTAGGATCGTCGCTCGGGTCCGGGGTCCGTGTCATCCTGAATCTCGGGAGCCGGACCGCAACCCACACGCTGCTGATCTGTTCTAGCCCCGTCAGACCCACCGCCGACAGGAAATTGAGGGTGGGGCGCGCGACGCTCGCGCTGCTCTGGGTCCTTGGCGCGGGCGCGGCCGGCGCGGCGCCCGCCGCGGCTCAGCAGCCGGTGCCCGCGGCGCCCCGGGTGATCGACGGTCCCAGCCCCAACATCGTCCGGCCCGCGGGGATCGGGATGTCGGTCGCCCGTGATGGAACCGGCGGCCTCGTCTACCTCAAGCAGGTCGCGGGCGTCCAGCACGTGTTCGTGTCCGTGCTCCAGGGTGGATCGTTCGAGACGCCGGTCCAGGTCGATGCCGGCCTGGGCAGCTCCTCGCAGCCAGTGATCGCGGCCGGTAACGGGGGCGTGCTGCTCGTCGGGTTTGTCAGCGGGAACGAGCTGTACGTGGCCGATCTGAGCCGCCCGGGCGCCGGGTTCGGTGCGCCGATCGCCCTGGCCGCCGGAGCGAGCAACCCGGCGATTTCGATCACCAATCTCGGCAAGGCGTACCTGGCGTTCACGACCGCGACCGGAGGCGGGAGCCAGGTCAGGGCGGCCTTCTACTACAAAGGTGCCTGGGCGCTCGCGACGGGGTCGCTCAGCATCTCAGCGACCGACGGAGCCGGCACCGGCGCCGGCCGGCCGGCGGTTGCCGCCGCCGGTGACGGCGTCGCGATCGTCGCTTGGGGGGAGGCCGGGCACATCTTCGCCAGGCGGGTGTGGGGCGTCACGCCCAGCGTCGCGACCGAGCAAGCCGACGCCGCCCTGCCGGGGTGCATGGAGGTCTCGGCCGACGAACCGACCGTCGGCACTGAAGGGTACTCGTCGTTCGCCGACGTCGCGTTCCACGAGGTGCTCTCCTGCGGCTCGGATCAGCAGCTGTCGCGCGTCTTGATGAACAGGCTTCAGGGCTCGGTGTTCCTGGGCCTGACGCAGCCCGACGGCCTTGCGGGCACGACCTCGGACGGCGCCGATGACCCGCAGATCACGATGGGCGAATACGGCCACGGCTGGGTCACGTCCTCTCGCAACAACGCCAACGATCTGATCGCGACCGCGCTCGGCGACGACGGGGTCAGCTGGGGGACGACCAAGGTCAACAGCGCCGCCGAGCTCGCGGCCCCTGACGGGGTGCCGGCAACCGCGGGCCTGTTCTCGAATCTAATCGCGTGGCAGCAGACTCCAGGCTCGACCGGGGTGCCCGAGATCCGTGTTCGGTACGCCCCGAGCGGCGGGACGCTCGGGCCCGAGATCGTCGCGTCCTCGAGCGCCTTGGGACCGACCGACGCGAGCAGCGGCCTGGCGGCCGCCGGCGACGTGGCGGGGGACTCGGCCCTCGC
>DASZMU010000066.1:0-22845 GCA_035551695.1 Solirubrobacteraceae bacterium | reverse complement strand
GCTCCAGGTCCATCGAGTCGAGCACCCGCTCGGCGACGTCCTGATTGGAGCGAAACGCGCC
Source organism: Solirubrobacteraceae bacterium (assembly GCA_035551695.1). Lineage (GTDB taxonomy): Bacteria > Actinomycetota > Thermoleophilia > Solirubrobacterales > Solirubrobacteraceae > Palsa-465. The sequence goes on along the minus strand of DASZMU010000066.1, from coordinate 22,784 downwards.
GGATTGCCACAGCAGGGCGTCGACCAGCGTCGTCTTCCCGTGGTCGACGTGGGCGATGATCGCGATGTTGCGGATGTCGGAGCGGACTGCCATGGCCGGCCGATGAGGTTAGCCGCGCCCGTCGGCCTCTCGGCCATCGGTGCCGACTACAGCCCAGGAAAGCGGCGGCGATTCGGATCGGACCCGCCGCCGAGCCAGCTGGGCCAATTGCCGGAGCGGCGGGCCCAGGACAGTGCGAACGGGAGGAACACCCATCCGACGACGGCGACGACCACGATGTAGACGATGGTGGAGTTCGTCACGGCGACGAGCAGGGCGGCGAACACAAGCAGCGGAAACAGCCAGGGCAGAAGTGCGCGCGTCATCACTCCACGATACGGGGCATATCAACGTCCCCCGTCGCCTCCGGCGCCCCGTTGACCGTGCCGGTGCCGGTGCCGGTGCCGGTGCCGGTGCCGAGCTCATGCTGCAGGTGCTCCTCGAGCTGAGCCGGCGCTGGCTCCGGCGTCGCACCCTCCCGGCTCTCGGCCGGGGTCTGCTCCGCGCCGGCCCCGCGGCCCAGCGCATCGATCATCGGCCGCATGAGATCGACCGGCATGGGGAACACGATCGTCGAGTTCTGGGTGCCGCCGATCTCGCGCAGCGTCTGCAGGTAGCGGAGCTGGATGGTCACCGGGTTGACCCCAATCACGTCGGCCGCCTCGGACAGTTTGGCGGCCGCCTGGGCCTCGCCCTCGGCGTTGATGATCTTGGCGCGGCGCTCTCGCTCGGCCTCTGCCTGGCGGGCGATCGCGTGCTGCATGCGCTCGGGGATCTCGACGTCCTTGATCTCCACCGTCGTCACCTTGATGCCCCACGGCTCGGTCTGGGTGTCGATCACCTGCTGGAGCGACGCGTTGAGGTGCTCGCGCTCGGACAGCAGCGTGTCGAGGTCGACGCCCCCCAGCACCGAGCGCAGTGACGTCTGGGAGATCTGCAGGGTCGCCGACTGGAAGCTCTCGACCTCGGTGACGGCCCTGGTCGAATCGATGACTCGGTAATAGGCGACCGCTGTCACGCGGACAGGGACGTTGTCGCGCGTGATGATCTCCTGGGGCGGTATCGACAACGTCACCGTGCGCAGGCTCACGCGGACCATCCGGTCCAGCGCCGGGATCAGCAACAGCAGCCCGGGGCCACGCTGGTCCATCACGCGCCCCAGGCGGAACACGACACCCCGCTCGTACTCGCGCAGGACCCGCACTGAGCTTGCGAGCAGAGTCAGGGCGCCCGCAAGCAGGACGACCAGCACGATGATGATGGCGGTGACCATTACAGAAGCTCCCATTCCTCGGCCGGGCGCACCGAAAGCGTAAGCCCGTTCAGACGTTCGACCACGACGGTGTCGCCCGCGTGCAGCTCGAGGACGTCCTCGTCGCCGGGGGTGAGCGATCTCCGGGCTCGCCAGACCGCTCCGTCGAGGGCAACGCTGCCCGTTCCGTTTTCCCAGCTGCACACCACGCCGAGATGGCCCACGATCCCCTCGGCCCCCGTCCGGATGCGGCGCTGGCGAACCGCCAGCCCGCGCTTGACGGTGAGCCCCACCGCGCCCGCGCCGGCACCGGCCAGGACGAGGCCACTCAGGAGGCCGACGAGCAGGCCCGCCCCGAGCCCGCTGACGGCGAGCACGGCGCCGATCGCCATCACGAGGACACCCAGGCCGCCGGCGATCCCATGGCTGGGGTAGTGCGCCTCCGCGATCGCCACCAGAGCGCCGACGACAAGGAGCACTAAGCCCAGCGATGTCATGCGTTAATCGTACGCCGCGGCACCAGTGGCGGAACGCGGTTGTACCCGCGCCGTCATCGGCTGTTCATGCAGAGCGTCCGTGCGGTGCGTGATGTGTCACGATCCGCACGCGGAAATACGGTGCAACGGCTCTCGGCCGCCCATCGCGCCCGGTTCGTTGCCCCGCTTCCCGCCCGGGCGGATGCGGCCACTGCGAACGGGAGCGGAGCGGCACTTGCCCGGGCACGATCGCGCCGTCACGCTTCCGTCACCGGTGCGACGCCCCCCGGTGCTAGTTAAACCCCGGGAGCGCGGGATGTTTGAGCCGCTCGCATCATGCGCAATCATCAACCGTGAACTGTTCCGACCAGAGGAAGGCCTGATGACCAACGAAGAGATCCATCAGCTCGCCCAGCGCCTGCGCATCGACTCGATTCGCGCCGCGGCCGCCGCCAACTCAGGCCATCCCACGTCGTCGATGTCAGCGGCCGACCTCATGGCGGTCCTCATGGCGCGCCACCTCCGCTACGACTATGACCACCCGGAGAACCCCAACAACGACCACCTGATCTTCTCCAAGGGCCACGCCTCGCCGCTCGTCTACTCGATGTTCGCCGCCGCCGGCGCCATCACCGACGACGAGCTGCTGACCTTCCGCAAGTTCGGCTCGAGGCTGCAGGGGCACCCCACCCCGGAGCTGCCCTGGGTCGACGTGGCCACCGGCTCGCTCGGCCAGGGAATGCCGATCGCCGCGGGTGTGGCGTTGTGTGCGCGTGAACTGGATCGGCTGCCCTACCGCGTGTGGGCGCTGTGCGGCGATTCCGAGATGGCCGAGGGGTCGATCTGGGAGGCCGTCGAGCACGCCGGCCGGGAGGGGCTGGACAACCTCGTGGTGATCGTCGACGTCAACCGCCTCGGTCAGCGCGGCGAGACCATGCACGGCTGGAACCTGCAGTCGTACGCCGACCGCGCCCGCGCCGGCAATTGGCACGCCATCGAGATCGACGGACATGACATCGCCGCCATCGACCGCGCCTACGCCGACGCCGAGGCGACCGCCGGGCGTCCGACGATGATCATCGCGCGGACGATCAAGGGCTACGGCGCGAGCGAGACCGCCGACAAGGAGGGCAAGCACGGTCAGCCGCTGAAGGATCCGCAGAAGGCGATCGAGGAACTCGGCAACGTCGGTCCCATTCATGTGGACGTCGCCAAGCCGGAGAGCACGGGCACGCCGCACCGGTTCGACACCGATCCCTCCGCGCCGCTCCCCGCGTACGAGGTCGGCGGCGACCCGGTTCCGACGCGCAAGGCGTTCGGAGAGGGTGTGGCAGCACTGATGCGCCGCCGCGGTGACGTCGTCGCGATCGACGGCGAGGTCGGCAACTCCACGCATCTGGAGGAGGTGCTCAAGGCCACGCCGGACCGCTACTTCGAGGTCTACATCGCCGAGCAGATGATGATGGCCGAGGCGGTCGGCTTCCAGGTCCGCAATTGGACGCCGTTCGCGGCGACGTTCGCGGCCTTCATGTCGCGCGCCTACGACTTCATCCGCATGGGCGTGATCTCGCAGGCCAAGCTGTGCCTGAACGGCTCGCACGCCGGCGTCTCGATCGGCGAGGACGGTCCGTCGCAGATGGCGCTCGAGGATCTGGCCGAGATGCGCGCTCTCGGCGGTTCGGTCGTCCTGTACCCGTCGGATCCCAACCAGACGGTGAAGCTCGTCCAGGAGATGGCCGACCATGACGGCATCTCCTACCTCCGCAGCACCCGCTCAGGGCTACCGACGCTCTACGGTCCTGACGAGGAGTTCTCGATCGGCGGCGCGAAGGTGGTGCGAGAGTCCGACGAGGACCAGGTGACGCTGATCGGCGCCGGCGTGACCCTCCACGAGGCGATCAAGGCGGCCGACACCCTCGCCGAGGACGGGATCAACGCCCGGGTCATCGATCTGTACTCGGTCAAGCCAATCGACGCCGAGACGCTGACCGCGGCCTCGCACGCCACCGGCGGGCGGCTGGTGGTCGCCGAGGACCACTGGCCGGAGGGCGGGATCGGCGACGCCGTGCTCAACGTCTTCGCCGACGCCGACGAGCGCCCGCGGGTCGTCAAGCTCGCGGTCAAGGCGCTGCCCGGATCGGGCAAGGGCTCGGAGCTGATGCACCAGGCCGGCATCGACGCCGACGCGATCGTCGCGGCTGCGCGGCGGCTTGTCGAGCTCGGACCGCAGATCAAGAGCGCCGCGGGCGCCGCGCGCTGACGACCAGACGCGCGCAGGACCGACCTGGGCGTCTAAGCGGCCGTATGTTCCGATTAGGCGCCCCGGTCCCTCCGGGCGTGCCACCGCGGCTCCTCCGGGCGAGTCACCGCGGCTTGTCCGGCGAGCCACCGCCGGATAATGTATGCACAGTGGCTCGTCCTCTGATCCTCGTCAACTGCTGGCGCCGCCCGCTGCCGACCTTCCTCGGGGACCAGACGGTGCTGGATACGCTGGATCCGGCCTATGCGGACCGCGTCAGCGATGTCGGCGGTCAGCCGCTCCTGATCGGACGCCCGCCTGCGCACGCTGCAGAGACCGTTGAACAGCTGATCGAGCTCGCCGATGGGCTGCTGCTGACCGGCGGCGGAGACGTCGACCCGGCGGCCTACGGCGAAACACGCCAGAACGTCGCCGGCGACGATGCCGCTGCCGACGCGTTCGAGCTGGCGTTGATCGCGGCGGTGCGCGCCGCGCGGCTGCCGACGCTCGCGATCTGCCGCGGCGCTCAGCTGCTGGCGGTGGCGCACGGCGGGAAGCTCTCCCAGCACCCGCCGGCCACCGACGGCCACACCGAGCTCGCCGGCGTGCCCGCGGAGGAGATCCTCGCGATCCGCCACCCGGTGTCACTGGCCAACGGCTCGCGGATCCGGCGCGCCTTCGGCGAACGCGACACGATCGCCGTCAACACCATCCACCACCACCAGATCGCCGATCCCGGAGACCTCCACATCACCGCCACGGCCCCGGGGGGCGTCATCGAGGCCGTCGAGCCATCCACCGACTGGGCGTGCGTCGGCGTCCAGTGGCACCCGGAGAAGATGGACGAGGTCGAGCAGCGCACGCTGTTCGAACAGCTTGTGCACGACGCCGCGAGCGTGGCGGCGTGACTCTGAGGGGGTACACCGCGCCGCTGTCCCCGGACGGCCGCGCCGGAATCGTCCCCCCGCCGCCCTGGCACTACTCCGGCGATTTCCTCATCGCCGAGTACCGGACCGATCCGGACGCGGTCGCTGCCCTGCTGCCCGCCGAGCTCGAGCCCGCCGAGGACCCGGGCGCGGTGGCGGCGATCTGCGCCGACTGGCAATCCTGCTCGGAGGATCTGCACGAGCTCGTCGATCCGATCCAGTCTCAGTACCGCGAGTTCTTCCTCGTCGTCGGCGCGCGCTACCGGGGTCAGCCGGTCAGCCGCTGCGTCTACATCTGGGTCGACAAGGACTTCGCGATGTACCGCGGCTGGATCCAGGGCTTTCCCAAGAAGCTCGGATCGATTCACATGACGCGTCTGTTCGCCGCGGGCAAGGCGACGCCCAAGCTCCACGCCGGCGCCCGCTTCGGCGCGGCGTGCGCCGCCAACGACCGCCAGATCGCCCGGATGGTCGTCACGCTCGAGCACGTCTCCGAGACCGGTCCCACCGTCAACGACCCGCCGATGCACAACACCCGTCACTTCCCGGCGGCGAGCGGCACGAGGGCGGACGTGTTCGAGCTCGTGCGCGCCGGCGGCCGCGACCGCGAGGCGACGCCGATCTGGGAGGGCAGCGCCGAGCTGCGCTTCTTCGACGACACGCTGGAGGACCTGCAGGCGATCGCTCCCCATGAGATGCTGCGCGGATACCGCTTCACCTTCGGCTACACGGTTGACGGCGTCGAGGTCGTCGCCCAGCATCAGGAGGAGGTTGCGCCATGAAGCACGTTCGCATCCAGCACGACGGCCAGATTCACGAGGGCACGCTGACCGGCGACACCGTCCGCGCCGGCGGCCTGGAGGTCGCGGCCGCCGACGTCCAGCAGTGGCTGTCCCCGGTTACCCCATCGAAGATCATCGCCACGCACCTGACATACCGCTCGCGCGCTGTCGAGTACCGGATGGCCCGGCTGCCCCAGACGCCGTCGTACTTCATGAAACCACCGTCGTCGCTCTCCGGGCACAAGCGCCCCGTCGTCCGCCCGGCGGGTTGCCGCTTCCTCAACTACGAGGGGGAGGTGGCGGTGGTGATCGGCCGCCGCTGCCGCGGCGTTGCGATCAGCGACGCGCTCGACCACGTCGCCGGCTACACCATCGCCAACGACTGGGGGGTCCACGACTTCCGGCACGCCGACCGGGGCTCGATGCTGCGCGTCAAGGGGCAGGATGGGTTCTGTCCGCTCGGGCCGGCGCTCGTCGACGCCGCGGACGTCGATCCGGAGAATCTCACGGTGCGGACGTACGTCAACGGCGAGCAGGTCCAGGAGGGGCACACCGGAACCGACCTGATGTTCCCCTTCGCCTACCAGATCGCCGACGTGGCGCGGCTGATCACGCTGGAGCCCGGCGACGTGCTGTTGACCGGGACGCCCGCCCATTCGCGTCCGGTCGAGCCGGGCGACGTCGTGGCGGTGGAGATCGATGGCATCGGACGTCTGGAGAATGACGTCGTACAGTCCGAGGAGGAGATGGAGCCCGTGGGCGAGCAACCAGCGGTGACCGCGCAGACGCTGCACGTCGCGCTCACCATTCCTGAAGACGAAGCCGAGCGCGAAGTGGGGCAGGGGGCGCGATGACCGTTCCCCGCGTTCTCCATCCGTTTGCCGCGCCCGCCCGCGACGCCGGCGGGTACCTCGAGATCGTCCGCGGCGAGGGCTGCCGCCTGTGGGACAACGAGGGTGGGTCGTACCTCGACGGCACGGCCTCGCTGTGGTACTGCGCCGTCGGTCACGGCCGCACCGAGATCAACGACGCCGTGAGCGCCCAGATGGGCCAGATCGCCGCGTACCACACGTTCGGCCGGTTCACCAACACCCCGTCACGGCGACTCGCCGAGGCGCTGCTGGACCTGGAGCCGATCGCCGACGCGCGCGTCCTGTTCACCAACAGCGGCTCGGAGGCCATCGACAGCGCCCTGAAGATCGCGCGCACCGCGCACCGGGCGGCCGGCGAGGGCGGCCGCACCGTATTCCTCACCCGCCATTACGCGTATCACGGGGTGATGGTGGGGGGAACGTCGGTCGGCGGGTTACCCGCGAACCGGACCCCGTTCGGTCCGCTGCTCGGCGACTGCTACCAGGTGGCCCGCGACAGCCTCCAGGCAATGCGCGAGGCGGTCGCGTACCACGGGCCGGACCGGATCGCTGCGATCATCGCCGAACCGGTCATCGGTGCCGGCGGCGTCTTCCCCCCGCCGGACGGCTACCTGGCCGGGCTCCGGGAGCTGTGCAACGACTGCGGTGCGCTGCTGATCTTCGACGAGGTCATCACCGCCTTCGGCCGGCTCGGCTCGTGGTTCGCCACCCATCACTACGAGGTCGCCCCGGACCTGATGACGTTTGCCAAGGCGGTCACGAGCGGCTATCTGCCCCTGGGCGGGGTCGTGGTCGGACCGCGCGTCCGGGCCGTGCTCGAATCCGATCAGGACTACCTGCTGACGCACGGCGGCACGTACGCCGGCCACCCCACGTGCTGCGCGGCGGGCCTCGCCAACCTCGAGATCATGCGTCGTGAGCAGTTACCGGAGCGCGCCCGGGAGGCCGGGCAGCGACTGCGCGCCGGTCTCGATCAGCTGGTGGGACGTCCCGGCGTCGCCGGTGTCCGCGGCGTGGGTCTCATGCAGGCGGTCGCCCTCGAGGCCCCGCTGACCGCGGGTGGCCTGAGCGAGGCGCTCCTCGCCCGCCGGGTCATTGGCCGCGGCCTGCCGTACGCCAACTCCGTGGCCTTCTCGCCCCCGCTGATCATCTCGGACTCGGAGATCGACGAGCTGGTGGGGGCGATGGACGAGGCGCTGACCGAGGTGGCCGCCGCCGTCTAGTACGCACGGCTGCGGCACGCGAGGATGGAGGCCACCCGCTCAGGACCGGCGCGTTCCCGCGGTTCCCGCGGGGAGGACCCCGCCCATCGGCTGGCCATCGCCAGCGTCGTCGATCAGGTGTACTCGGCGATCCGCGACCGGATCACCGGTGGATCCCTGCAGCGCGGCACGCGGATCCATCAGGAGGACCTCGCCGACGAGCTGGGGGTGTCACGCACTCCGGTCCGTGAGGCGCTCCGCCGGCTCGCCGCCGAAGGGCTCGTGGAGATGCGCACCAATCGTGGTGCGCGGGTGGCCGACGTGGGGCAGGACGACATGCACGCCGCCTATGAGGCGCGACTCGTCATCGAGCCGGGCGCGGCTCGCCTGGCGGCGCAGTCGCCGGCGGCCGAGCCCCTCGTGCGGATGCGTGCTGCGCTGGCGGCCCAGCGCCGGGCGATCCCCAACGTGCGCCGCAGCTTTGAGGCCAACCGGGAGTTCCACCTCGCGCTCGTGCACGCGTCCGGCAACGAGTTCCTCGTCCAGTTCGCCGACCGCCTGTGGGTGGCGCGGATCGGCGAGGTGATCTATGAGCGCCAGTCGGAGACCCCGGAGCGGATGCGGCTCGACGCCGACGAGCACGAGCAGATCCTGCAGGCGATCGAGTCCGGCAACGGCCGGCGCGCGGAATCGCTGACACGTCGCCACCTCGCCGACGCGATGGGGCGGTCGCTGGACATCCTCGGCGTCGACGCCGCCGGCTGAGGCCTATCGCTCCGCGCGCACCGGGTTCGACAGCGTGCCGACGCCGCCGACCGAGATCTCCACGGTGTCGCCCTCGCGCAGGTACCGCGGCGGCCGGCGCGAGTCGCCGACCCCACCCGGCGTGCCGGTCGCGATCACGTCGCCGGGGTAGAGCGTCACGCCGGATGACAAATACACGACCAGCTCCTCGACGCTGAAGATCAGGTCCCGCGTGTTGGCGTCCTGCATCACCTCGCCGGAGACGGTGGTGCGGATCTCGATGTCCTTCAGGTCGACGTCGTCCATCGACGCGATCGCCGGCCCCATCGGCGTGAACGTGTCAAAGCTCTTGCCCAGGGTGAACTGGCGCAGCGGTGTCTCGAGCTGGGCGCGCCGGCCGGACACGTCGTGGACGACGGAGAGGCCGCCGATCGCGTCGCGGGCGTTCTCCGGCGTCGCCCGGTACGTGCGCCGGCCGATGACCACCGCCACCTCACCCTCGAAGTCCGGGCGCGTCTCCTCGCGCGGGATCACGATCTCCTGGCCGTGTCCGATCAGCGACGACGCCCACTTGGCGAACACGACGGGGACCGACGGGACATCGAGCTCGGACTCGTCGGCGTGCGTGCGGTAGTTGAGGCCGATGGCGAGGATCTTCTCCGGGACGACCGGATGCAGCAGGCTCACGTGGCCGAGCTCATACTCGGGACCGGATGCGTCCGCCAGCTGCGCCCAGGCATCGGCGGTGGGAACGAATCCCTGAGGGCCGGCGGGTCCCGCGTCCTGGATGGTGTCGCCGCGGAGCGCGCCGATGCGCACCTCGCCCGCGGGATTGGTGAACCGCACCGCTTTCACTGATCGCTCTCCTGTTCGGCTCGTAGGACCTTCATTGCGTTGATCGCCCGCGGGATGCCAGCGTACGGTGTGATCTGGAGGATCGCCTCCTCGATCTCGTTCCACGGAACGTCGATGGCGCGCAGCGCGCGGATGTGGGCGCCGACCTGGGGGTCGCTGGAGCCGAGCGACGCCAGCACCGCGACGATGATCAGCTCGCGCTCGCGGGCATCGAGGCCCGGCCGGGTGTGGACGTCGCCGAAGGCGAAGTCGACGACCCAGTCGCCGAGCACTCCCATCCGCGCCAGGAACTCGTCCCCGCCCGGCTCGTCGTCCAGCTCCGCGAGCCGTGCCAGCGCACGGGCTCGCCGGTCATCATCGCCCATCGCAACCCCTCCTTGACCCTTCTCTGGGTGGCGGATATTGTATCCAAAACGCGGGTCCGATCACCGCCCGCCGGCCACGCGCACACGATGATCTCACTTCGACGCATCCACCACGTCTGCCTGCGTGTCGACGACCTCGACGCCGCCGCCCGGCGCTGGTCGGTTCAGTTCGGCCTGACCGAACGCGAGCGGCGGGAGCGCCGCGCCTTCCTGGCCTGCGACTACGAGCCGTACTCACTCGAGCTCGTCGAGGCGGCGCCCGTGGGCCACGACCACACCGGCTACGAATTGGCGCGCGGAACCACCCTCCAGGACGCCGCCGCTCACCTGGACGCCGCCGGCGTCGAGCACCGGCGCGAGGACGGCTCAATCCATCTGCGCGATCCGGACGGCGCCGGAATCGAGCTGCAGCCGTACGCCCCGCCGGACGATCCGCGTCCGCCCATCGCGCGCTTCACGACAACCGTCCCGGGCTTTCATCCGCGCAAGCTCGGCCACGTCAACGCGCTGACGGGCGATCTGGCCGGCATGACGCGCTTCTACTGCGATGTGCTGGGGATGCGCGTCACCGACCGGCTGGGGGACGAGGGGACCTGGCTGCACATCAACGCCGACCATCACACGATGGCCCTGGTCGGCAAGGGCTACGCCCACCTCCATCACTTCGCCTTCGAGCTCGTCGACTGGGGCGAGCTCCGCGTCGCGCTGGACCACCTTGCCCAGCACGGCCGCTGGCTCGCCTGGGGGCCGGTCCGCCACGCGCTCGGCCGGAACCTGGCGGCGTACGTGCGGATTCCGGAGGAGGAATGCTTCGTCGAGCTGTTCAGCGACATGGAGCAGCTGGAGTCAGGCCACGAGCCGCGCGATTGGCCTGACGACGCCCACTCGTCCAACACCTGGGGCATCCTCCCGCCGCGCTCGTACTTTCGCTTCGACGCCGCCGCGGTCGAGGCCGAGCGCGAGGGGCTCGAGGCTCTCGGACATCCACTACCAGCAGGAGGGAACTGATGACCGACACCGGCGTGCGCGAGGCGACGGGTGCCCGCACCGGCGAGCAGTTCCTGGACGGCCTGCGCCGGGGCGGCCGCGAGATCTGGCTGCGCGGGGAGAAGATCAGCCACCCGCTCGACCATCCGGAGCTGCGTGCCGCGGCGCTCTCGATGGCCCGCGTGTTCGACGTCCAGCACGAGCACGCGGGCGAGATGCTCGCCCCGTCCCCGGACGATGACCGGCGCCAGGTCAACGTCACGCATCTGATCCCGCGCACCAGCGAGGATCTGACGCGCCGGCGGCGGGCGTTTGAGCTGGTGGCGGCGGTCTCCGGCGGAACGATGGGGCGGACGCCGGACTACCTCAACGTCACGTTTGCGTGCTTTGCCGGGCGGTCTGACGTCTGGGCCCGGCGCGAGAACGCCCAGGGAGCGGCCAACCTCGTCGCCTATCAGGCGTTCATGCGCGACACCGACCTGTCGACGACGCACGCGCTGATGAACCCGCAGGTCGACCGCTCCCAGCCGGAGGCCGAGCAGGCGATGGGGCAGGTCGCGCTCCACAAGGTCGGCGAGACCGCCGACGCGATCGTCGTCCGCGGCGCGCGCATGCTGGCGACGCTGGCCCCCTTCGCCGACGAGCTCCTCGTCTATCCCGGGTCCGACATCCGGCCCCAGGACGGCCGCTACGCGCTGTCGTTCGCGATCCCCATCGCCACCCCCGGACTGCGGTTCATCTGCCGCGACAGCTACTCGCGGCGGCGCGACCACTTCGACTACCCGCTGTCCTCGCGGTTTGACGAGATGGACGCCGTCGTCATCTTCGACGACGTCGAGATTCCGCGTGAGCGGGTGTTCCTCGACGGGGACACGGTCGGCTACAGCGAGGTGATCACCGACACGGGGTGGCGCGGCCACATAATGCACCAGGCGTTCACGCGGGCGTACGTGAAGCTGTGCTTCGCCCTGGGGCTGGGGCATGTGATCGCCCGCACGACCGGGGTCGTGCGCTTCGACCACATCCAGGAGAAGCTCGGCCAGATGTGGGCGATGAGCGAGCTGGCGCGCTCGGCGCTGGTCGCGGCCGAGGCCGGGGCCGAGATCGACGACGGTGGCGTCATGTACCCGGACGATCGCCCGTTCCTCGCGCTCCGGGGCGAGATGCCCAAGTGGCTGCCCCGGTGCAACGAGCTGCTGCAGCTGATCGGCGGCGGTGGGTACATGGCGACACCGTCGCGAGCCGACCTGGACGGCCCGTTGCGGGAGCAGATTGACCAGTACTTCCAGGCGGCCGGCGCCGACGCCGAGCGGCGGATCCGCCTGTTCCGCCTCGCCTGGGATTTCCTCGGCTCCGAGCTCGGCGGCCGCGGCGAGCTCTACGAGCGCTTCTACCTCTCGGATTCATGGCGGATGACCGCGTTGGCCTACACAATCGCCGACAAGTCTTTCCCGGAGTCGCTCGTGGAGCAGTTCCTCCACGACTGATCGCTTGCCCCCCAGCGTCCTCATCACCGGAGGCGGGAGCGGCATCGGCGCGGCCGTGGCCCGGAGGATGGCGGAGGACGGGTACGACGTCTGCGTCGCCGGGCGGCGGATCGAGCCGCTGGCCGAGATCGCCGGGGCGATCGGCGGGCACGCGGTGGCCGCCGATGTCAGCCGGCCGGATGAGGCTCGCGCGGCCGTCGATGAGTGCGTGGCGCGCTGTGGCCGCCTCGACGCGCTCGTCGTCAGCTCCGGAACGGGCGCGGGCGGCGCGGTGCTCGACCAGACGCTCGACCGCTGGAGCCGGGTGATCGCGACCAACCTGACGGGCGCGTTCCTGATCTGCCAGGCGGCTCTGGAGCAGTTGCTGGCAGCGCGGGGCGCGATCGTGACGGTGGCGTCGCTCGCCGGCCTGCGTGCGGATCCGGAGTCGGCCGCGTACTGCTCATCCAAGGCCGGGCTGATCATGCTCACCCAGTGCATCGCGCTCGACTACGGCGCATCCGGTGTCCGCGCCAACTGCGTCTGCCCCGGCTGGATCCGCACCGAGATGGCCGACGCCGCGATGGACGAGCTGGCCGCGGCGCGGGAGATCGACCGCGAGGCGGCATACGGAGCGGCGGTCGCCGACATCCCGGCGCGTCGCGCCGGCCGGGCCGAGGAGGCGGCCGCGGCGGTAGCCTGGCTGGCGTCGCCGGCGGCCTCGTACGTCAACGGCGCCGTGCTGACGGTCGACGGTGGAGCCGCCATCGTCGACGCCGGTACGCTGGCCTTTGGGCCGAGCAGACGTGCGGCAGATTGAGCGGCCGGCGAACGACGAGGAGAGTGAGATGACCCAGGACGTGCACGCGCGCAACCCGGTGGCCCCGGGACTGCCCGGCCGCCTGACGGAGCTGGCCGAGGTCGGTGTGCGCGCTGTCCGCCTGCAGTACGCCGACCTCCACGGCATCTGCCGCGGCAAGGACATTCCGATCTCGGCGTTCCCCCACGCGGCGGACGACGGGATTGGCTTCGTCGCCGCGATCATGACCGTCGACCTGCGCCACAACGTCGTCGCCGGGTTCGAGGAGGGCTTTCCGGACATCCTCGGCCGCCCTGACCTGACCACGCTCGTCCCGCTCCCGTGGCAGCCGGACATCGTGGCCTGCCTGGTCGACCTCGAGGATCCGGCCACGCACCAGCCGTCGCCGGTCGACTCCCGGGGTGCACTCAAGCGGATCCTCTCGGAGTTCGAGGCGCTCGGGGTCTCACCGATCGTCGGACCGGAGCTGGAGTTCTACCTCTGCGAGCCGGACCCGTCCGCGCCGAACGGCTACCGCCCGTATGCCGCCCAGGACAGCCCCGTCTACACCGTCGGCGACGTCGCTGATCCGAAGGGGACGCTGAGCCGCATGCTCGACGCGGCGGTCGATCTCGACCTGGGGGCGATCGCGGCCGCCCACGAGTACGGCCGCGCCCAGTTCGAGATCAACCTGCGGCACGGCCCCGCGCTGAACTCCGCCGACCGCGCGTTCCGGTACAAGGCGCTCGTCAAGGAGATGGCCGCCCGCGACGGACTGCTGGCGACGTTCATGGGCAAGCCGTTCAACGGCGACGAGGGGTCCGGCTTTCACCTGCACATCTCGTTTGAGGACGCCGACGGCAACAACGTCTGCGACGAGGCCGGGCAGCCGCACGGTCTCAACCCGCTCGCGCGCCATTTCATCGCCGGCGTGCTCGAGCACGGCGCGGCGATGATGGTCTTCTTCAACCCCACGGTCAACGCCTACCGGCGGATCAGCGCCGAGGCCCTCGTCCCCACGCGCCTGTGCTGGGGCCATGACCACCGGATGACGCTCGTGCGCGTGCCCAAGGAGCGCGGCTCCGCCTGCCGGCTGGAGATCCGGCTGGGGGACGGCACCGCCAACCCCTATCTCGCCTACACCGCCGCGCTGGCCGCCGGCCTGGACGGGATCCGCCGCGAGCTCGAGCCGCCGGACCCGCTCGAGGGCATGATCTACGACCTCCCGGAGGAGGCATTGGGCGCCGCCCTGCCGTCGACGTTCCAAGAGGCGCTCGAGGCGCTCCGCGGCGATCCGGTCATCGTCGAGGCGATGGGGGAGAAGCTCGTCGGCACGTTCGAGACGATCAAGGGCGCCGAGCTGGAGCGCTTCCGGGCGTGGGTCACCGACTGGGAGTTCGCCGAGTACTCACACCGGCTCTAGCGGTCCCTCAGCCCGGAAAACGGGCGCAACGAAGGGAGGGTGACCGTCTCCCGCGGCGCCCCGAGCGCCCGCCCCGCCACAGTTCCTCCAAAGTCCCGCTTTGCACCGGTTTTCAGCGTCCGATTCGCGCCAGTGGGCTATCCACTTCAGCACCCCGGGTTCAGGCGGCTCGGCTGAGGCGCCCGGCGGGGGCGGGGACGCGCCGACACGACCCAGCCGCGGCTGACGGCACGCCGGCGATGGAGAGAGAGCCGGGCCTGGATCGCGCCGGGGACGGGACCCCGGTGCGCCGCGGGACGGGTCCCCCGGCCCGGGCTGGGCCCGGTCACACGTCCGCCCGCCGACAGGCTTTGGGGGCTCACGCGTCCTATACACGAGTAATCCCCCCAACCCCCTCCCGGACACCCGGCTCGGATTCGCCAGCGACCAGCCGCCCTGTTCCCCTTCGTTGCCAGACGTTCGGCCCGCCGCCCCCGTGCCGCTCCCTTCGTCGTTGCCAGATGTTCGGCCCGCCGCCCCCGCGCCGCCAGGAGCACCTGATCCGGAATCGGATTGGATACATTACGCAGAAAGTGGTACGCTTCGCCCATGGGCGCACGTGCGACGGGCCGGCTGCCGATCGACCTCCTCGACCACGACCTCTTCGCCGACCATGAGCCGTGGGAGGTGTTCGATCTCCTCCAACGCGAAGCGCCCGTCTACTTCCACTCGGAGCCCGGAGGCCGCGGCTTCTGGGCGCTGACGAAGTACGACGACGTCCAGGCGGTCGTCCGCGATGCAAAGACGTTCTCGTCCGAGGTCGGCGGCTCGGCGACGATCGAGGACCTGCCGGAGGAGGTCCTCTCCGTCCGGCGCAACTTCCTGGAGTTCGATCCGCCCAAGCACGGCCGCTACCGGCGGCTGATGTCGACCAGCTTCACCCCCGGCGCCGTCGCTCGCTACGAGGAGTGGCTGCGCGGGCTGGTCGGTGGGCTGCTCGACCGGGTGCCGTCCGGCGCGGAGTTCGATCTGGTCCATGAGCTGGCCGCCCCCATCCCTATCCGCGTGCTCGCCCACGTGATGGGCCTGCCGGACGCCGACCTGCCCCACGTGATCGCGCTCGGCGACCGGCTGCTCGTCGACACCGACCCTGACTACGTCGGCGAGCTCGCCTTCGGCCGCGAGCGCGAGGAGGATCGGTTCAAGCCGTTCGGCTCACCGTGGGCCGAGGAGCTGTGCGCGATTGGCCGCGCCTACTACGCCGACCGGCGCCGCTGCCCGCGGGAGGACGTGCTGACGCTGATCGCCAACGCGGAGGTCGACGGCCGGCCCCTCTCTGAGCATGACCTCGACAACATGTTCGCCCTGATGATCGTGGCCGGCAACGAGACGACCCGGCAGGGCATCGCCCTCGGCACCCTCGCACTGGCTCAGAACCCGGACCAGTACGACCTGGTGCGGGCCCAGCCGGACCTGATCCCCTCGGCCATGGAGGAGATCCTGCGCTACGCCTCGCCGGTGTGGTGGTTCCGGCGCACAGCGACCAAGGACGTGGAGGTCCGCGGGCAGCAGATCGCCGCCGGGGACAAGGTCGTGGTGTGGTTCGCCGCCGCCAACCGCGATCCGGACCACTACCCGGATCCCCATCGCTTCGACGTGACGCGCAACCCCACCGACCAGCTGACCTTCGGCCGCGGCGGCCCCCACCACTGCCTCGGGGTGCACCTCGCTCGCCTCGAGACGCGGGTCTACCTCGAGGAGCTCGTGCGTCGCGTCGAGGTGATTGAGCTTGCCGGCGCGCCCGTCCGCCACCGCTCCAACTTCACCAACGGGCTGAAGCGCCTACCTGTGCGGATGACCTTCGCGTAGTGCAGGACACACCGGCGACAGCGCCGCGGCTCGTCCTCGTCCTGTCCGAGAACTGGACAATGACCTCGCCGCGCGACCTGCGGAGGCTCGTACGCATCGCCCAGGAGGCCGAGGATGCGGGCATCGACGGCGTCATGCTCTCCGAGCACATCGTCCTCGGGCCCACGGCCGGCGCCGGTGGGCGCCCGGACAATCCCCGGGACTACGCGGCACCGGGCAACCAGGATCCGGACACGCCCTGGCCGGACTCGATCGTGCTCATGAGCGCGATCGCGTCCGCAACCACCACGCTGCGCCTGATCGGCGCCGCGATCATCGCCCCCCTGCGTCATCCGCTGCTCCTGGCCCATCAGCTCGCGACGCTCGATCTCCTGTCCGAGGGGCGGCTCGTCGTGCAGCCGACCGTGAGCTGGCACCGCGAGGAGTACGCGGCCCTGGGGGTGCCGTTCGAGCACCGGGGCGAGCTCCTCGACGAGCATCTGGCGGCCTGGCGGGCCGCGTGGAGCGAGAACCCGGCGAGCTTCGCCGGCCGGTGGTACGCCTTCGACGACATCTACCTGGAGCCCAAGCCATACCGCCAGGAGGGCCCAAGACTCTGGTTCGGCGGCAGCTCGGTCGGCCCGTGGATCATCCGCCGGCTCGTCGAGTTCGGCCACGGCTTTCACCCGTTCGGCCAGCCGAGCGCTGCCGAGATGCGCCCGCTGGTGGAGCAGATGACCGCGGCCGGACGCCGGATGTCAGACCTCGAGGTCGTCGGCGGGATCCGCGGTACGTTTCCGCCGGAGGGCGGCGTGGCCGACATCGCCGAGGCGGCCGAGGCGATTCCCGCCCAGCTCGCCGCCGGCTACACGACGATCTGCTTCAAGCCATCGCAGTTCACCGACGACCCCGCCGACGTGGGGGCCCTGTGCCGCGGCCTGGTCGAGCTCACTTCGCCGTGAACAGCGACGTCCGCTCGCACACGGTCTTGACGTCGCAGTAGAAGTCGAACGAGTGGCGTCCGCCCTCCCGGCCGATGCCGGATTCGCGGGCCCCGCCGAACGGCGTCTCCAGGTCGCGCACGTAGAAGCAGTTGACCCAGACCGTGCCGGCGACGACGGCGGCGCCGACCCGCTGCGCCCGGCTCTCCGATCCTGTGTAGATGGTCGCAGCCAGACCGTAGTCGGTGCCGTTGGCCAGCCGGATCGCCTCCTCCTCGTCGGCGAACCTCTGCAGCGTCAGCACCGGACCGAACACCTCCCGCTGAAGGATCTCGGCCTCCCGCGGGACGTCGGTGAAGAGCGTCGGCGGGTAGTACAGGCCGCCGAGCGACTGCCCGCCGAACGCCAGTCGCGCCCCGGCGGCCAGCGTCCGTTCGACGTGTCCGGTCACCCGCTCGAGGGCGACGGGATGGATGAGCGGTCCGTACGTCGTCGTCGGCTCCCGGGGGTCACCGACGCGGATCTCCCCCACGCGGGCGGTGAACCGCGTCATGAACTCGTCCAGCACCGAGCGCTGCACGAGCAGCCGCGTCCCCGCCAGACATACCTGTCCGGAGTTGTCGTACTGGTAGGCGGCGGTGGCTGTGGCGGCGTCGAGGTCGGCGTCCTCGAAGACGATGAACGGCGACTTGCCGCCGAGCTCAAACGAGACCGGCGTCAGGTTCGCCGCGGCGTCGCGGTAGACGGTGCGCGCCGTCGCCGGCGAGCCGGTGAACGCGACCCGGTCGACGTCCGGATGCCCCGTCAGCGGCGCGCCCGCCTCCACCCCGTTGCCATGCACGATGTTGAGCACGCCGGGCGGCACGCCGGCCTCCTCGGCCAGGTCCCCCAGCAGCGAGCACGTCAGCGGCGCCCACTCCGGCGGCTTGAGAACGACGGTGTTGCCGGCGGCCAGCGCCGGGCCGACGCGCCAGGTCGCCAGCATGAACGGGGCGTTCCACGGCGTCGACACCGCGACGACGCCGCACGGGTCATACCGGACCCGGTTGCGCTCGCCGCCGTGCAGCGTGCGCTCCGGCTCGCCGAGGCGATCACGCGCGAAGTCGGCGAAGAAGCGGACGTTGTTCGCCGCCCGCGGAAGGACCCGCAGGTGCATCGCCTCATACAGGGAGCCGTTGTCGACGGTCTCGACCTTGGCCAGGTTCGGCACGGCAGCGTCGATCGCGTCGGCCAGCCGGCTCAGGATCTGATGACGGCCGTCCGGCCCCAGCGCCGCCCAGCCGGGGAAGGCGCGTCGCGCGGCCGCGACCGCGTGGTCGACCTCGGACGCGCCGCCGGCGGCGACGTCCGCCAGCTTCCAGCGCTCCCAGTCGATGGGGCTGCGCACCTCGAAGCGCTCCGCGGAGGCGATGCGCCGTCCGTCGATGTAGTGGTCAACCGGGACGCTGACGCCCTCGACATCGGCGCGCGCGCCGCCCCGCCGCTCGGCCCCGACGCTCATGACGCCGACACCGCGGGCTCCCCGGAACGGACGCTGTGCAGCAGCCGCCGGAGCAGTGTGGCCAGCAACCGGCGGTCCGCCTCGCTCAGCCCGGCGACCAGCTCGGCCTCGCCGGCGTTGAAACGCGGGAACAGCTCCTCGATCAGGCGGCGTCCCGCGGAGGTCAGGGCGACCCGCACCAGCCGCCGGTCCTGGGCGTCGCCCCGGCGCGTGATCAGGCCGTCCCGTTCGAGGGTGTCGCAGAGGCTCGAGACGCTCGGCCGGGCACAGCCGATCGAGACGGCGAGGGCGCGGGTCTCCATCGGGTGGTCGGGGCCCGCTATCCACAGGTTGAACAGCAGCGAGAACCCGCCCCACGACACGCCCTCCGGGCGGAGCACGCGGCGCTCGAGTTGGGCGCGCGCCTCCTGGGCAGCGCGCCACACGTTCGCGATCACCGCCATCGCCTCGACATCGACGTCGACAGGCAGCTCGGCCACGCGCGCGAGCGCATCGAGCTCCTCGGCGACGATCGGTCCGGTGCGTGCGCTCACAGCCCCTCCGCGACCTCGCCGACGACCTGGGGGATCGCCCGGACGTCCTCGTCGGTGGTGCGGTGATTGACCAGGCACGCCCGCAGGCAGGTGACGCCGTCGATCTGCGCGGACGCCAGCAGGATCCGGCCGTCGGCGGCGAGGGCCAGCGCGAGAGCGCTGTTGTGCGCATCCGGGTCGCGCCCGTCGCGGGCCAGGTGGCGAAAGCAGACGGCCGAGAGCTGGGGCTCGGCCAGTAGCTCAAAGCGCGGGTCCTCGCGCAGCAGCGCCGCCAGCAGTTGCGCCTCCTCCAGGTTGCGTTCGATCGCCTTGCGGATCGCGTCGGCGCCGTGGACGGTGAAGGCCAGCCACAGCTTCAGCCCCCGCAGCGGGCGCGAGTACTCGAGCGTCCGGTCCACCGAGAGGACCTGGTGGCCGGCGTGCGGCATGTAGCTCTCCTCGTGGGAGAACGCCCGCTCCAGCGTCTCGAAGCCGTGCATCAACAACACGCTGCACGCCTTTGGCACGTACAGCCACTTGTGTGCATCGACGGTCGCCGACTGCGCCCGGTGCAGGCCCCGGAACAGGGACCCCGCTCGCCCCGTGGCAGCGGCCGGAAGCCCGTAGGCGCCGTCGACGTGCAGCCACACCTGCCGCTCCTCACAGACCGCGGCCAGGCCGTCCAGGTCGTCGACCGCTCCGGTCAGCGTCGTGCCCGCAGTGGCGACGACCGCGACCGGCGTGATGCCGGCTCGGCGGTCCTCGTCGATGGCCGCGGCGCATGCGGCCGGGTCCATCCGGCGCTGCGCGTCGAGCGGGATGGTGCGAACGTGGCGCCCGCCGATGCCGAGCACCTCCGCGGCCCGTCGGACCGAGTAGTGGGCCTCGCTGGAGCAGTACAGCGCCATCCGCCGTCCGGCGGCTCCTTCCAGGCGAAACCCGGGGAGCGCCCACTCCCGGGCGGCGGTGAGGGCGGTGAGGTTCGAGATGGTGCCGCCCGCGGCCAGCGCTCCGACCGCCTCATCGTCAAAGCCGACGAACTGACCGACCCAGCGGATCGTCTGAGCCTCGAGCAGATCGGCCGCTCCCGCGCTGACCGCCACATTGACGTCATGCGAGGCCATCAGTGCGTCGCCAAGCACGCCGATCTCCAGCCCGGAGGAGCCGATGTAGGCGAAGTACCGCGGCCGCGACTGGGCGAGCGAGACATCGAGGACATCGGCGGCCGCATCGAGCGCCGCGTTCGGTTCGCTGCCCGCCTCCGGCAGCGGCTGGCTCAGGAGGTCGACATGGCGCGCGCTTGGCAGCGGCTGACTGGGGCGCGCGTGGTCAAAGCTCTGCCACGATGACAGGATCAGCTCGGCCGCGTGCTCGAGGACGTGCTCGCGATCCCGCAGGGGGAGCGCCGGACCGGTTTGGATGCTCACCGTCCGGACGTTAGAGTTCTCACGAGATGCTGTCAAAGCCCGGTCTCATCCTCCAGCACGGACACGACGGTCCCCCGGCCCGCTTCGGCGACTGGCTGCGCGAGCGCGGCCTGCCCTTCGTCGTGCATCCGGCCGCCGAGCAGCCGCCGCCGGATCCTCGCGACTTCTCGTTCGTGGCCTCCCTGGGCTCTGAGCAGTCGGCCGGTGAGACCGACGGCTGGGTCGCCGCCGAGATCGCCTCGCTGCGCGAGGCGGTCGACGCCGACGTCCCGGTCCTGGGTCTCTGCTTCGGCGGCCAGGCGCTCTCCGCCGCCCTCGGCGGGGGGATCGACGTCCTGCCGGTGCCGGAGATCGGCTGGATCGCCGTCGAGAGTCTTGATCCGTCGATCCCGGACGGCCGTTGGCTCCAGTACCACTTCGATCTGATGCGTCTCCCGCCGGGGGCGCAGGAGCTGGCGCGTAGTCCTGCCGGGCTGGCCGCCTTCCGTCACGGACGCCACCTCGGGCTGCAGTTTCATCCGGAGGTCGACGCCGAGCTCGTCGATCGGTGGGCCCGGACCGATCCCAAGCTGCCGTCGACCGGCATCACCCTCGCAGAGCTCGCGGCCCAGAGCGAGGCGCACGCCGGCCCGGCACGCGAGCAGGCCTTCCGGCTGTTCGACCGCTGGCTCGAGGCGTCTTTGCTCGACCAGCCCGTTTCCGCTTCTGAGTGACGGTTCACTAAATCCTCACACGCACCGCTGGGGGATACGTGACACTGGCGTCAGGCGCGAGTGGCAGGGGCTACGCGCGCCGACACTATGTCTGCACCGCTAAGGAGGCGTGATGTCCCGGCGTACGCCCGGCTGGTCGTCGGTTGTCTTGACAGCTGCAGTCGCTGTCACCTTGGTTGTCGCGCTGGCCACGGGTCCGGGGGCGCAGACAGCGGCCGCCTCGGGGTTCCCGCGCTACGACCACATCTTCATGTTGACCGAGGAGAACCACGGCTTTCAGGACATCATCGGCAATCCCGCCGCGCCAACCTTGAACCGTCTGGCCAGCCGGTATGGCCTGGCCACCCAGTACTACGCGATCACCCATCCCAGCGGGCCCAACTACGTTGCGCCGCTGGCCGGCGGCACGTTCACCGTCAACAGCGACGACCCATACTGGCTATTTGACGTCAACCGGCCCAGCCTCGTCAGCCAGCTCGACTCGGCGGGTTTGAGCTGGCGCGGGTACTACCAGGGAATGCCCTATCCCGGGTATCGCGGCTACTGCTACCCGGTGCGCTGCCTCGGCGTCCCTGACAGTGACACGCTGTACATCGCCAAGCACAACGGCATCGTGTATTTCCACGGTGTCAACAACAATTCGAGCGAGCTCGACAAGATGCGCCCACTCGGAGACCTGAGCCGCACGCTGAACAGCGGCAACGTGCCGAACTTCAGCTACATCATGCCCGACGAGTGTCACGACATGCACGGCGCGCCTCCGGTCTGCGTCGACTCCGGCAATCCCGGGGACGTCGATGACAACTGGCTGGTGTCGACGGCGGATGCGTTCGTTGCGCAGACGGTGCACGAGATCACGCACGCCCAGGTGTGGCGTCACGGCAACAACGCGATCGTGATCAACTTCGACGAGGGCGACAACACCGCCGGATGCTGTGGGACCAACCCCGGGGGCGGTCGCGCCCTGGCGATCGTGATCACCAACCGCAGCGCTCACAGCGTCGCCGATGCCACGCCGTACAACCATTATTCGCTGCTGGCCACGTTGGAGCGCGCCCTTGGGCTGCCGTGCTTGGCCGCGGCCTGCGATACGAGCCAGGGCGTCGTTTCGATGACGCCGCTCTTCACCGTCGATCGGCACACGCATCGTGCGCCGGTCCCTGATTCGCTGTTGACAGCCCGCTCCACACTGGACCCCAACGGTCCCGTCGGCCCCCAGCCGGCCGTCCAGCCCGCCACCGACGCGCCGGTGACGGGGCGCCGGCGCACCCGGTCCGACGCCGGGCGCGTGGCAGGTCGTCCCGGCCCCCAACCTCAGTACGCATGACAACAACCTGGCGGCCGTCTCTGCGGCGTCGGCCAATGACGCCTGGGCCGTCGGCGACTACTACACCCAGTCCAACCCCAATGTGTTCCGCAATCTCGCCGAGCACTGG
>DASZMU010000065.1:0-3814 GCA_035551695.1 Solirubrobacteraceae bacterium | reverse complement strand
TCGATCCGCACGCGGCCGGCCTGCTCGTCGTTGGCGATCCGCTGAACGACGACGGCTCGGCGGCCGACCAGCGCGGCAGGACCGGTTCGGAGGGCCGCCGGCCGGCGCTGCTGGCGCAGCGCAAGAGGGCGCAACAGCCGGAGCGCCGTCAGCGCCACGGCGAGGAAGACGATGAGCGAAAGGGTCGTGCCGATACCGACGAAGCTCGCCGCGGCGGCAAGCAGCGCCCCAGCAGCCAGCGGGCCGAGGACCAGGCCGCGAGCGTGCAGCTCACCTACTCCGAAGAGGAGGGCGGCCAGGAACCATATGACCGCGAACACCATCGCCCATCATCCTCGTGCACTCCGTGTGTACGGCATCTCGGCCGCCGGCGCGACCACCGGCAGGACCGGCGGCACAGGCGGCTGAGGGACACGGCTGAATTTCATATTATCTACTATAGCGCGTCGTAGAGGGCGCTCGGCAAGACTCTGGGACTGACCCAAGCGCGCCGTGTCCGCCCCGGGATGCCGGCGCGTTGTCACGTGGTAGCCGGCAGCACGGAGGTGGCGCAGCCACGCGCCGAGGCGTGGGCGCCCGTCATAGACGACCACGACCGTGTCCGGTCGCCCAGTGGTGAAGACCTCGAGGACCTCCGGAAAGTCGAACAACGCAGACCGCACTCCATCAACGCGGTCGCGGCCCTTCAAGACGTGAATCTGGTGGGTCTGCATTGGATCCTTCCGCTCGCGCACAGCTACTACCGCCCATAGTAGCTTGCCCGCGTCGCCGTCCCCGTGCGCCCATCCGGCGGGCTCGGCGGCATGGCGGGAAGGTTCCCCGCCGGGGTGCGTCTATCTCTGCAGGGACTACGATGCCGTGTCGTAGCCAGTGACCCGCCTTCCCAGGAGCTGACCAGCCATGCTTTTCAGAAGACCTCCCCGTCACAATTCGGACCGGCTCGAGTTTCTCGACGCGATGATGGACAGCTACGTCCAGTGGCGCGACGCCAACCGGGCGGTGACTGAGACGTATCACCGCTGGACGCTCGCCGCCCGCGGCGAACGGGGCCTCGCCTTCGACCGCTATGCGGCGGCGCTCGATCGCGAGGAGCACGCGGCGCATTGCTACAGACGGCTCATCGAAGGCACCGCGGCAACCCCGGGCGGCGGCGGGAAATCCGCGTCAAGCGATCGGCCGAGCCGCCCGGCCAAGCCGGGCACACTGACGCCATGGGCCAGTCGCCGCTGAGCGAGCAGTTCTTAACGGTCTGAATCACGTGGCGGCGTTCTCCTTGACGTGACTGTGGCCGCTTGGTCAACTAACTGGACCTTCGGGTCCAGCGTTGACGCGCAGGCGGGCGAGCCGCATCGGGGCCCAGGACCGCGGAGGGGCAACCACCCACATACACACAAGGAGACGTGATGCGCTTGCTTTCACGCATGCCGCTGCCGTTCGCGCTGCTCGCGCTGGCCCTCGCCGGGCCGATCGCCGGGTCCGCGAGCGCGCATGACCAGTCCGGCGTCGTCGGACATGTATACGTCAATGACAACACGGCGGGGACGAACACGATCGGCGCGTTTGACCGCCACGCCGACGGATCGCTGACGCCCCTGGGGGGGTCACCGTTCACCGCCGGCGGCGCAGGAACCGGAACGGGTCTCGCCTCGCAGGGGGCGATCCAGGTCTCCCCTGACGGCCGCTTTGTGATCGCCGTCGATGCGGGCAGCAACCAGATCTCGGTGCTGCGCGTCGGAGAGGACGGATCGCTGCGGCTCGTGCGAGACGGCGTCGTCTCCTCCGGTGGCACGCTGCCGGACAGCGTCACGGTCCACGGTGACCTGGTGTACGTGGCGAACTCCGGCAACCCCGCCACCAACTACACCGGCTTCATCCTCGGTGACGACGGCCGGCTGCGTCCCCTTGACGGGTCGACGGTGGCGCTACCCGCCGGCTCGGCTCCGGCCGATGTCCTGTTCAACGGTACGGGCAGCAAGCTGGTGGGGACCCGCGTCGGCAGCTCACTGATCGACAGCTTCACCGTCGGCCGCGACGGGCGCCTGACCGCCGCCGCCGACTCGCCGCTGCCCGCACAGGGCCTCGGCCCCTTCGGCAGCGAGTTCCGGCCCACCAATCCGGATCAGCTGTTTGTCTCAAACGCCCACAACGTGGGCGCGGGCACCGGTACGGTCTCGGCCTATACCGACTCGGCCAACGGGATCCTGACGCCCATCGGCGCATCCCCGTTCGCCGATGATCAGACCGCTCCGTGCTGGGTGGAGATCACCCCCAATGGCAACTTCCTGTTCACCGTGAATACCGGGTCCGGGGAGATCTCGGGGTACTCGATCGCCCGGGATGGCACGCTGACCCTGTTGGGCAGCACTCAGGTCAGCGCCACCGGCGGCGTCGGCGCGGTCGACGCCCGGCTGAGCCCTGACGGCCGGACGCTGTACGTCGACGAGAGCCGGATCGGCAAGCTCGGCGAGTTCGCCGTCGACGGCGGCAACCTGACCGAGCTGGCCGGGTCTCCGGTCTCCCTGCCGACCGGCGCTGCGCCGGCCGGTGTCGCAACCAACTAGGACGACGGTCCGATGCGGGCTGGGGGCATCGCCTCCAGCCCGCGCTCGGCTCCGACGCGTCTGTGACAAGCTCGTCGTCGACGACGACCGCCCTCGCCCTCGCCGGAGCCGATCCTGATCCTCTTTCTTCACCACCGCTACCGCTCCCCCGGGGGCGAGGAGCAGGCGGTGGACAATCTCATGTGGCTGGTCCGGGAGCACCTCGGCGAGGACGCGGAGCTTCTGGCGCGCGACTCCGCGGCCGTCCGCGGCCTTCCCGCGGCGGCAGGAATGCTGCGGGGCGGCCTGCATCCGGATGAGGTCGCCCGGGCGGTCAGGCGAACCCGCGCCCGCGTCGTCCACGCCCACAATCTGCATCCGACGTTCGGCTGGCGGGCGCTGGCCGCCGCTCGTGACGCCGGCGCCGCGGTCGTCCTGCACCTGCACCAGTACCGGATGGTGTGCGCGATCGGGATCTGCTTTCGCGACGGGCACGAGTGCACCCGGTGCCACGCGCGCAACACGCTGCCGGGCGTGCTGCGCAATTGCCGTGGATCGGTTCCGGAGGCGGTCACCTACGGCGCCGCCCTCGCACTGTGGCAGCGGCGGATGGCGGCGCAGGTGGACACGTTCCTGGTTCCGAGCCGCTTCGCCCAAGCTCGGCTCCAGGACCTGGGGGCGCCCGTGCCGGACAGCGTCGTGCTCCCAACCGCGATGCGGGAGCTGGCGCTCGAGCCCGGCGGCACCCCGGGAGGCCACGCCCTGATCACGTCGCGGCTCGTCCCGGAGAAGGGGATCGAGGTGGCCATCGAGGCGTGCCGGATTGCCGGCCTTCCGCTGGTGGTGGCCGGCGACGGGCCGGAGCGTGCCCGGCTGGATCGCCGGCGCCCGGACGTACGGTTCGTCGGCCGCATCCCCGCCTCCGAGCTCCCAGAGCTTCGTCGCGGCGCGGCGTTGGCGCTCGTGCCCTCGCTGGTTGCCGAGAACCTGCCGTTGGCGGCGGCCGAGGCCATGGCGGCCGGGCTGCCGGTGGCGGCCTCCCGGGTCGGCGGCCTGCCCGAGCTGGTGCCCGAGCCGTGGCTGGCGCCACCGGACGATCCGACCGCGTTGGCGGATGTGATCGCCGGCATCATCGCCGACCGGACGGCCGGCGCGCGCGCGCTCGCGCGGGCCCGGGAAGTCATTTCGCCGGAAGTCATCGCGCCCGCCCTCGCCGCGATCTATGACGATGCGGCGGCTCGCCGCTAACTCAGCGCCCGTCCGGGCTCGCACGG
>DASZMU010000064.1:0-6299 GCA_035551695.1 Solirubrobacteraceae bacterium | reverse complement strand
CCAGGGACGGCGCCGGCCGGGACCGGCACCTGCCTCTTCGACGAGCCCGTACTTGGCCAGCTGGCGGAGGTGGAACGAGCACGATGCCGGGCTCTCGCCAATGCGCTCCCCCGCCTGGGTGGCGGTCAGCGGCCCCTCGCGCCGCAGCAGCCCGATCAGCGCCAGGCGCACCGGGTGGGCCAGGCCACGCAGACTCCGTGGGTCGGTGACCTCGACGCTGGAGGGGACGTCATCGGGAGGTGCAGACATAGTGTCGCACCATATCTTTCGAAAGATATCTTGTCAAGCGCCGTCAGCCCCAACCGTGGCGCGGCTGCGGCACCATTGGCGCTGATGGGTGTCCGCGGCATCGACCACGTCCAGCTCGCCATGCCGGCGGGTGGCGAAGCGCTCGCCACCGAGTTCTACGAGGGCCTGCTGGGCATCCCCCGCGTGGCCAAGCCGGCCAACCTTGCCGGGCGGGGCGGTTGCTGGTTCGAGGCGCCGGCCACCCGGATCCATCTCGGGGTCGAGGAGGGCTTCCGCCCTGCCCGCAAGGCGCACCCCGCGCTGCTGGTGGAGGGGCTCGGCGACCTTGTCGAGGCCCTGGCTCGATCGGGCGCCACGGTGCGCAGCGACGAGCCGCTCGAGGGATACGAGCGCGTCTACGTCGAGGACCCATTCGGCAACCGCATCGAGCTCCTCGAACCTGCCTAAACGCCGTCGAAGCTATGAGCGGCCGCCCGGCGCGCTCTCCAGGAGCTCCCTGAGCCGGTCGAGGCCGTCGAGCTCGGTCGCCATGTGGCGGCGGACCAGCCCGGTCAGGCCGGGAACCAATCCATGTGGGCGCAGCGTCGCCACCAGCGTGACCGTGGTGGTGCCGGGCGCCACCTCGGTCAACGTGTATTCCCCTCCGCCGAGGGTCGGCCCGGCGATCAGCTCGAAGGCGTACCGGTGGGGCCGCTCGAACGCGGTCACCCGGTAGTCGGCCTCCGCCGGCCGGCCACCGAATCCGCGCAGCAGCTGGTGCCAGACAGAGCCCACATTGCCGCTCCCGGCGATGAGAGACACCTCGATGACGGGTCCACGCCAGCTGTCGTTGCGAGTGCCGTCGGCGATGTGGTCGAAGACGCCGTCGATGCGGTGCCTGATGGTGACGCTGTACGTGCCCGAGAGCATGACGTTGGCGCAGCCCCACCGATCAGGCGAGCCGGCCGTCCTCCATCGTCGCCACCCGGTCGGCGAACTCCACCGCCACCCGGTCGTGGGTCGCCATCAGCACAGCGGTCCCCTGCGCCGCGACATCGCGAAGCAGCCTCATGATGCCCGCCGCGGTCTCGCTGTCGAGCTGCGCGGTGGGCTCGTCCGCGATGACCACCGTCGGTCGCTTGGCCAGCGCGCGGGCTACCGCAACGCGCTGCTGCTCGCCCCCCGACAGCTCGGCCGCGGTGTGCTCGCGGCGATCGCCGAGCCCGACCATGACCAGCGCAGCCTGGGCGCGGTGCTCGAGCTCGTCGCGCGGCACGCCGGCGAGATGGAGCGCCAGATCGACGTTCTCGGCCGCGGTGAGCAGCGGGATCAGTCCGGACGTCTGGAACACCCAACCGACCGACCGCTGGAGGAAGGTGTCGCGATCGCGGCCGCTCAGCGACTGGACGGTGTGGCCGGCAACGATCACGGTGCCGCTGTCGGGCCGATCGAGCGCGCCGACGAGGCTGAGCAGGGTCGTCTTGCCGGCGCCCGAGCGACCGAGAACCATGAGCAGCTCTCCAGCCGCCACGGTGAGGTCGACGCCGTCGACGGCGCGCACCGTCTGGTCCCCGGCGCTGAATTGGCGGACCAGCCCGCGGGCGACGACGACGTCAGTCACCGCCGCCGCCCTCGGAGCGAAGGATGGAGATGCGGTCGGCGTCGAGGTGCAGCCTGACCCGCCCGCTCAGGCCGAGCCGTTCCACGTAGGCGCGTGGCAGCTGGATCCGCCCGGCGCGGTCCATGATGGCGAGCTCGTCGTTGATGAGCTCACCCTCGCGCTCGACCCAGCGACGTTCGCTGCTGGTCCGCCCGTCGCGGATCATCACGACCCGGTCGACGTAGGTCTCGAGCTGGGGATCGTGAGTAACGATGACCGCTGCTGCGCCCTGCTCGCGGAGGACGCCGGTCAGGTCCTCGAGCAGCCGGGCCGCCGAGGCGGTGTCGAGCTCTGCCGTGGGCTCGTCGGCAAGCAGCAGGCGCGGCCGGTTGGCCAGCGCGGTGGCCAGGGCGAGCCGCTGCGTCTCGTGGCCGGCCAGCTCCCCGGGGCGGCGCGAGGACCGGCCACCGAGGCCAAGCTGGTCGAGAAGCTGCAGAGCCATCCGCCACCGGTGCCGGGGCGGCCCGGTCAGCGTTGCGGCCTCGACGTTCTCCAGGGCCGTCAGGTACGGCGCCAGGTTGCCCAGGGCGTGCTGGAGGACGTAGCCCACGCTCTCCCGGCGGTATCGCTCGCGCTCGACGCTGGAAAACCGGCTGAGGTCATGGCCGTCGACGCGGACGGTTCCCGCGGTGGGCTTCTCCAGCCCCGCGAGGATGTTCATCAGGGTCGTCTTGCCGCTGCCGCTCCGGCCGGCGATGGCCACCATCTCCCCCGGCTCGACCAGCAGGTCGAGGCCCTGCAGGGCGACGACCTCGAGCTTCTCGGCCTTGTAGATGTGAACCAGGCCCTCGCAATCGACCATCGACGGGGTCATGACAGCGACCGCACCGTGGCCATCACGTCCACGCGCGACCCGGCTCTGGCCACCAGGCTGCCCACCGCCAGTGCGACCGCGCCGGTGCCGAGCACCACCAGGGCCAGGGTGAGCGCGTCGACACGAAGCAGCGCAGGCGGGGTCAGGTCCTCGGGGAGCGTGCCGAAATGGAACAGCGGCACCACCGCCCAGGCGAGCGCGAAGCCGATCAACGTCCCGGCAACCAGGCCGCTGACCAGCACCACCACCTGCTCGGCGGCCATCGAGCCACGGATGACCTGCTCGCTGACACCGTTGGCGCGCATGATCGCGAACTGGGTGGAACGGGTCCTCGCGGCCGCCAGGAAATGGAGCGCGAAGCCGATGACCACCACCGCCAGAGCCACGACGAATCCGAGCCCGAGCTCGTCACGCAGGCCGACCCGAAGCGGATCGTTGAGCGCGGCATTCTCGACGACGGTGCGCACGTAGGTCGACTGCAGGTCGAGGTCCGAGGCCAGCCGGCTGGTCACCCCTGCGGAGTTGCCCACACCGCCGATCCACAGCTCGTTGGCCCAGGGGATGGAGCCGCCCGCGTGGCCGAGACGGCCGAGAAACGACGACATCGGAGCCACGATGAAGGATTCCCGTGCGGGGTAGTAGGTGGGGAACTGGTCAAACGATCCCACCGGCACGAGCTGCACGTCGACTGTGTTGATGTGCAGGGGGAATGCCTGGCCGACGCTGACCCCGAGGTCGGCCATCGTCTGGGTGCCGAGCAGCACCGGCAGCGGAGCGCCAGAGGGGGCGGGCTCGACGAGGATGGTGTCGTGGTCGAGCGCGATGTCGAGCGACGGGCGACCGTTGGCGAGGTGGGCAGCGCTGGGCGCGACATCGCCCTCGGCGGGGTTGGGGGCGAAAGCCTCCTGCCACCAACCGTCGGCGACGGCGAAGCTCTCGATGAGCCGGCCAGAGCCGGTGCGCAGGTTGGCGAGGGCGACGTCGCCGGTGGCGTGAACCCCGTTCACCTCCAGGCGCACCGCCCGCACGCGGACCGGGTAGTCCGGCCGCACCGCCGCAGAGCCGAGAGACGCCGTCATCTCCGACCAGCCGGGTCTGCCGAGCGAGCCGAGGGTGAGCGACAGCGCGCGGCCTGAGGCATCGCTGAGATCGACCACGGCTCGGCCGTCGAGGCCGGAGCTGTAGACCGACATCGAGAGCGCGTTCGGTGTCCCGGGCACTGTCAGACCATCGGGGTCGCGGGCCGCCATCGCAGCGCCGAGCGACTGCAGTGGCTGCGCGGCGAAGTCGCTGCGCGCGTACGCGACATCCCAGAAGTCCTGTCCGGTGATGCCCAGCACGGTGGCGTCGGTTCCGGACCGGCCCGGCCGGCCGGCCCCACGAAACACTTGCGCGGAGCGGGTTCCCCGGGGCAGCGACGCCGCCAGCGCGTCGAGCTGCGGTGGCGACGCTGCTGCCGAGAAGGTGGCGCGGATGTCGGACCCGACGAGGTAGTCGGCGCGGTCGACGGCGGCGCCGCGGTCGCTGCCCGCATACGTGCTGGCGAACACGCCGACGGCGACGGCGAGCGTCACCAGCAGGCAGAGCCGCGAGTACTGCGCCGGGTCACGCTCGACCTGCCACCGGGCCAGCCGGCCACCCAGCGAGCGGGTGCTCGTCGCCACCCGCGCGGTGACGCCGACCAGGCGCAGCGAGGCGAAGGCGAGCAGCCCGCCGGCGAGCACGGGGAGGGCGAGCACGATCCCGCCGGCCTGGCCGCCGGCGCCGGACGGATCGGCGCCGCCGAAGTGAACGAAGACGAGGATCGCGGCCCCTGCCACGCCGAGGAGTAGATCGGTCGCCCGGCGTCGCAGGCTGCGCTGGCGCGTCGACACACGGCCCCGCGGGCGCTGGGTCATCTCGGGCGCGCTCAGCGCTGCCGCGAGGGCCGCGAGGATGGCGAGAAAGACGGCGGCGGCAACCAGCGTGGGCGGTGCCGCATCGGCGATCGCCTGCCCCACCGAGGGGGCCGCCCCCGGCGTCGCGGCCTGCACCGCCGAGGCGATGAGCGCCGCAGCGAGGATGGCCAGCGGCACCGCGAGCGCCGCCAGCAGCGCGAACTCGAGCGTGTACAGCCCGAACACGCGCCGGCGCGGCCAGCCGCGGGCCCTCCACAGCGCCGCCTGCGCGCTGTGTCCCTGGATGAACTGGAGCGCTGCGAATCCCATCGCGGCCAGGGCGACCACGAGCAGCCCGATGGAGGTGACCGTGGTCGGCCCGGACGCGGCGTCGCGGCGATCGAGAAAGGCGCTGATCACGCCGTCCAGGCCTGAGGTGAAGACGTCGTTGCTGGAGACGCTGAACTCACCACGCAGGCGGTTGACCGCGCCGACCACCTGCCCGGTGTTGCCGGCGTTGATGTGCCCAGCGTCGGGCACGTACTGCTGCACCGCGCTGCCGATGGCGGTGGGGATCTGGGTGAGGATCTGGAAGAAGCTGTCGTGGCCCGTCGCCACGTCGGTCTCCGGCACGTGCCCGGCCCAGAACGGATCGGCCACGTGATCGGGCAGCCAGGTCGCCGCGATTCGCCCGCACCAGGCCTGCAGCGGACCACGGCCGCCGGCCTGATACTGGAAGCAGTACTCGCTGCCGACGTGGAAGTTGAGAGGCGTGGCGAGCTCGTCGGTGGCCCGCGCCGACGCCGTCAGCTGCCAGTCGGCGCCGATCCGTGTGTCCGACGGCCACTGCCCGGCGACGAGGTGGACATGGTCGCGCAGGCCCGTGTACGACGTCACCGAGCTGACGTGGCTGAACGGCTGGCCCTGGGCGACGCCGTCGATGGAGCTGAGGATCAGGGAGGAGGACCTGGCGTACTGGGCCCCGGCGATGAGGCTGTTGCCGAGCTCACTGCGCACGCGGGCCGCCGTGTTGCTCTGGAACGCGTCGTACGCCCGCGCCTGGCTGACGCCGTCCCGCTCGATGATCATGTTGGCGGCCTGGGTGGTTCCCGCGAGGCTTGCCCGCAGCCCCTGGTCGGTGGCGCTCTGCTGGATGAGGACGACGCTGGCGGCAAGGGTGGCCGCGGCCGCCAGGGTGAGCAGCTGGGCGAGGGCCAGCGTCGGACGGGCCCGCAATTGGCGCACCGCGATGGCGGCCAGCCAGAGGCGGTGGACCGGGCTGCGCCCCCGGGGGGGCGTCACCCCGCCGGCGGGGTGCTCATCCACTGCCGTCCACAGCCGGTGAGGCGCCGGCGGCATATGAGATCGAAGCCGTCACTGTTCCGTCACCGTCGTACGCACTTGACAGGTAACGCCGCGACAGGTACACTATCACCAGTGACCGAGATTCGTCGGTGACGAAGGAGAACTAGACGTGATGATCAACACCCAGTTGTACGAAATCGCCCGCATGCGCGAACAGGAGTACCTGACAGCTGCACACCGCCGGGCCGGTCGCGGCAACAGTCGGCTCGTCGCAGGCGTCGCCCGCCGTCTTCGCCGGCGCGGCTAAGCCCCAGCATCACCAGCGGGCGCATCCTGTCCCTCGTCGGGGGACGGGGTGAGCTCGCCGGCCAGTGAGCGGGCCACGTAGACAGCGACATCGTCCACGGCGAGCGTT
>DASZMU010000063.1:0-23501 GCA_035551695.1 Solirubrobacteraceae bacterium | reverse complement strand
GGCCTCACCCGGCAGACGGCGCAGCTGGAGGAGTTCCTGCCCAGATTCAACGTGGCGCTCGGTCCGATCGTGCCCGCATCGCGCCAGCTAGAGCAGGCCCTCTCCGTCAACACCGGTTACGGCGCCGCCGCTGTGCAGGCTGTCTACGCCCGCAAGGCGGCGGCCTTGCGGGCGTGCAAGGCCACGCTCGACAACGTGCTCATTCGACTGGCGCGGCTCCATCCGCCGCCGGTGTCGCGGCCGAACTACCGAGCGCAGGTCGAGGCCTTGCAGGGCATGAGCACGAGCGCGGGCAAGTTGTCGGTCGCGCTGCAGTCGAGCGACCGATCCGGCATCCCGGCGCTGCTGGCGGCGTTTGACCGGGCGGCGGTGGCCCCCCGGACGAGCGGCGCACTACGGGCGCAGATCGCGGCGGCGAGGGCCTACGACCGGCAGACGACCCAGGTCAAGAACCTCGCCGTGCAGGCGGACCGTGAACGGCAGCGGCTGGCCACGAGCCTGCGCTGAGGTGTCGCCTAGGACCGGAGGCCATTTCCAAGCTGGCCAGCCAGCCAGTAACATCCACGGGGTTCATCGGCCCGTGAGGAGGAGCAGGGTGACATCGATCCGCAGCGACCTTGATCAGGTGCTCGTCACCGAGCGCGAGCTGTGGCTGGACGGTCCGCCGCACGAGCTGTTCACGCGGCTGCGGTCCGAATGTCCCGTCCACTGGACCCCGCGGGTGTCGGAGTACCCCAGCGAGGCCGGCTACTGGTCGATCACCCGCGCCGACGATGTCCATGCCGTCAGCCGGGACTGGCGGACGTTCTCGTCGGCGATGGGGATCACGGCGATCAGCGACCTGATGCTCGAGCTGATGCAGGCGATGTTCATCGGCATGGACCCGCCCAAGCACGACCGGCTGAAGATGCTGTTCCAGGCGGGGTTCACGCCCCGGCGGATCGCGGCGCACGAGCCGGCGATCCGGCAGATCGTCGTCGACGTCCTCGACCGCCTCGGCGGCGCGGAGAGCTGCGACCTCGTCAACGACGTCGCGCAGCCGGTCGTCAGCCGCGTGATCGGCAGCTTCATGGGAATCCCGCCGGAGGACGACGCCGTCTGGGCGAGGCTCATGAACTCATCGTTGGCGGCGGGCGATCCGGACCTCAACCCCGCCGGGCTGGAGAGCATCCTGGCCAACGAGATCCCGGAGATCTTCCGGCGCTGCTCGGAGATGATCTCCGAGCGCCGCGCGCATCCCACCGACGACCTGACCTCCGTCCTTGTGCACGCGGAGATCGACGGCCACAAGCTCGAGGAGCACGAGATCGTCATGGGCTTCTTCCTGCTCGTCGCCGCGGGCAACGACAGCACGAAGGCCACCTACTGCAGCGGCATGCGCGCGCTGATGGAGCATCCGGACCAGCGCGAGATCCTCCTCGCCGACCCGGCGCTGATCCCCAGCGCCGTCGAGGAGTCTTTGCGCATGTTCCCCGCGTTCGCGCACTTCCGGCGTACGGCGACGGCCGATACCGAGATCGGCGGGCGGCGCATCCGCGAGGGGGACAAGGTGGTCATGTGGTACGTCTCGTCAAACCGCGACGAGACGCGCTACGAGGATCCGGACCGGTTCGCAGTGCGCCGCAACCCGGAGCATCAGGCGTTCGGCGCCGGTGGCCGCCACTTCTGCCTGGGGGCGGCGCTGGCCCGCCTGGAGCTGCGCGTGATGTTCGAGGAGACGCTCGCGCGCTACCCGCGGATGGAGATGGCGGGGCGCCCGTCGGTCGTCGAGTCCGGGTTCATCAACCAGCTGAAGACGCTGCCTGTTGTACTCGACGGGTCGGTGACCGGGTCGTAGGGCCGCTGACCGGGTCGCCTGAGCTCCACCACGGTCAGCCGGCGCGGCTGTCTTGGGCGACGGGGGAAGGGGAACGGAGGGAGTACCAGCCGGTCAGTGCCACTCGGCCCAGGGCGACCGCGACTCGGCCAGCTGCTCGTCGGCGCGGATCACGTGCATGACGGCGTTGATGAGCGCCAGGTGCGTGAACGACTGCGGGAAGTTGCCGAGGTGGCGGCCCGTGACCGGATCGAGCTCCTCGGCGTAGAGGCCGAGCGGGCTCGCGTACCCCAGGAGGCGCTCGCACAGTGAGCGCGCCCGGTCGCTCTCGCCGATCTCGGACAGGGCCGAGACCAGCCAGAACGAGCAGATCAAGAACGTTCCCTCCTTGCCCTCCAGCCCGTCGTCGGTCTCCTCGGTGCGGTAGCGCAGGACCAGCCCGCCCTCGGTCAGCTCGTCGGCGATCGCGAACACGGTCGCGCGGATGCGCTCGTCGTCCGGGGGCAGGAAGCGCATGAGGGGGAGCAGCAGCAGCGCCGCGTCGAGCGCGTCGGTCTCGTAGTGCTGGACGAAGACGCCGCGCTCGTCGACGCCGTGCTCCAGGATGTCGGCCTTGATCTCGTCGGCGGCCTCGCGCCAGCGCTTGGCCCGCGTGAAATCCTCGCGCAGCTGGGCCAGCCGCGCGCCGCGATCGCAGGCGACCCAGCAGAAGACCTTGGAGGACGTGAAGTGCTTGGGCTCGCCGCGGATCTCCCAGATGCCGCGGTCCGGCTCGCGCCAGTGCTCGATCGCCGCCTCCACCTGGCGAGAGAGGATCCGCCACACCCGGTCGTCAAGCGAGTCGCGGGAGCGGGTGTGGAGGTAGACGGCGTCCAGCAGGGCGCCCCAGACGTCGTGCTGCTCCTGCTGGTAGGCGGCGTTGCCGGCACGCACCGGCCGGGCGCGCTCATAGCCCTCCAGATGGTCGAGCTCGTACTCCTCCAGCTCGCGCTCTCCGTCGAGGCCGTAGATGACCTGGAGCTTCTCCTCGCCGGAGGCGACGTCGGCGATGAAGTAGAAGAAGTCGTTCGCCTCCCATTCGAAGCCGAGCGACAGGAGCGCCCACAGCATGAAGGTCGAGTCGCGGATCCAGCTGTAGCGATAGTCCCAGTTGCGTTCGCCGCCGGGATTCTCCGGCAGTGATGTGGTGGCGGCGGCCAGCAGCGCGCCCGTGGGCGCGTAGGTGAGCCCCTTGAGGGTCAGCGCCGACCGCTGCAGGAAGGTCCGCCACGGATGGTCCGGGAAGTGACCGCGGTCGAGCCAGTGCTGCCAGTGATGGGCGGTCCAGACAAGGCGCTCGTACGCCTCCGCGACATCCTGGGGCGGAGCGTGCTCGCTCCACGACAACGCGCAGAAGACCGTCTCGCCCTCCTTGAGCAGGTGACGGGCCACCGCGCGAGACCCCTCGAAGCCCAGCCGCAGGTCGGTCGTCAGCTTGAGCTCGACGCTGCCGTCCGAGCTCTTGGCGAGCCCCTCGAAGTAGCCGTCGCCGCTGTACTCCCAGCGCGCCGGATCCCGCCCGTAGTCGAACTTGGGCTCACAGTCGAGCAGGAGCTGGACCTCGCCGTTGACGCAGCGCACCGTGCGCAGCAGCACGTGGTCGGCGTCGTAGTCAGTCGGGGCGCGGCGGTGCGTGTGCGAGCGCTCGTGTTCGTGATGCCAATTGCCGATCAGCAGCACGTCGCGGACGATGATCCAGCCGGAGCCGGTGCCCCAACTGGTCTCCAGCACCATCGTGCCCGGCAGGTACCGGCGCGCTGCCGGGACGGTCATGCCGTCAGGGCCGAGTCGGAACGACCCGGCGTCGCGGTCGAGCGTCGCGCCGAACACGCTGGGGGAGTCGACACGGGGCAGGCACATCCATTCCACCGCTCCGGAGGGGGCGACGAGCGCAACCGTCTCGCAGTCCGACAGGAATGCGTATTCGGCGATCGGCGGGAACGTGCTCGTACCCAGCCGCGGGTCGGCCTCCCGCTCGCGCGTGGGCAGGGCCGGGGCCGGAACCGGGCTCAGGTGGCCGTCCGCCTTGGGGCTGTTGGCTTCCTCTCGCAGGGTGGGGAGTATCGTCAATAGGCCGGAAAAGGCAAAGTTCCGGTCGGATCCTGTCAGACCGGATCGCGGCGGCTGCGGGGCGGTTCGGTCAGCCGCCGAGGCCGCCGAGAACGGAGAACGGGCTCCACACGCGGTGGTCGTAGATCGCCCGCTGGTTGCGCTCGACGGTGATGCTGGTCCCCTCCGGGGCCTCTCCGCGCAGCCGGTCGGCCAGCGCGTTCGCGCTGTCCTCGTCGGTTGCGCCGATCAGCACATAGTTGTGGCGGTGCAGGTTGGGGATCTTCTCGGCGGCGAGCCGGTCGGCCAGCTCGTGAGCCTGTCGGCGTGAGGCGCACTCGACGCGCACCTCCATCTCCGGATAGCCCTGGTCGACCGACTCCTCACGCTCCTGCTCGACCCGCTCCTCACGCTCCTCCTCGACTGCGGCGACGGTCGTCGGCTCCGGGGCGTCCGGGTCCTCCCACTCCTCCGCCGTCGCGTGCCAGTGGGAGAGCTGCACCTCGACCGGCCAGTTGTGGTCGGCGGCCAGCCGCCGGATCAGCTGCTCGGCGCGTTCGGCCTGCTCGCGTGAGCCCGTGTAGCAGAAGACCTCGGCCCCGTTGACCGACACGACCACCCGATCGTGAAACGAGCGCTCCAGATCATGCTCAATCTCCTCGGCGCCGAGGAGCTCGCCGAGCTGGTGCGCGAAGCCGTCCTCGTGGAGGTTGATGGTCACTCGCCAGTCGTCGTTCATCGACATCACACTACCGCGCCGCCGGGGCACCGTCGCGGGTGCGGCATCATGAGAGGCGACGATGAGTACCGGACATGGAGGACTTGCCGCTTCTCAGGGCGCCGCCGGCAGCGGCGGCATGCGTGCGCTGCGCGGATCCGACAAGAAGCCGCCCCCGCTGATGGACCCCAGCCGCAAGCGCGACGGCCGCCGGATCCTGGCGCTGTTCCGCCCCTATCGGGGCCGCCTGGCCGCGGTCCTGGTGATGATCATCATCTCGGCGGGGATCAGCATCCTCAACCCGTTCCTGCTGCGCGACGCGCTGGACAACGGGCTTCTCAAGCACAACGGGACGGTGCTGACCCTGTCGGTGCTGGGGATGATCGCCGTGGCGATCTTCTCCAACGCGACGAGCGTGTGGCAGACGTACATGTCCAACGTCGTCGGCCAGCGGGTGATGCACGACCTCCGGGCCGCCGTCTATCACCGGCTGCAGAGGATGTCGCTGGCGTTCTTCACCCGGACGCGCACCGGCGAGATCCAGTCGCGGATCGCGAACGACATCGGCGGCCTCGACAGCGTCGTCACCACCACCGCCACGACGATCGCGCAGAACTCCACGACGGTCATCGCCTCGCTGGTGGCGATGTGCATATTGAATTTGCCACTGGCGCTGATCTCGCTCGTGTTCGTCCCACCGTCGGTGTGGATGACGCGGCGCGTCGGCAAGATCCGGCGCCGGATCACGACCGAGCAGCAGAAGCGACTCGCCGATATGTCCGCCCTCGTCTCCGAATCCCTGTCGGTCTCCGGGATCATGCTCGGCAAGACGATGGGCCGCGGCGATGACCTCGCCGAGCGCTTCACCCGGGACTCGAAGGGGATCGCCGACCTCGAGGTCCGCAGCCGGATGACCGGCCGGTGGATGATGGCGACGATCCAGTTCATCTTCGCCGTCCAGCCGGCGATCATCTACTGGCTGGCCGGTCAGGCGTTCCTGGGGAGTGCCATCAGCATCGGAACCATCGTCGCGTTCACGACGCTCCAAACCCGGCTGCTGTTCCCCATCAACTCGCTGCTCGGCGTCCAGGCGGACATGGAGTCCTCGCTGGCCCTGTTCGACCGGATCTTCGAGTACCTCGACCTGCCGATCGACATCGTCGAGGCACCGAACCCCGTGGAGCTCCGCCCGGACGAGCTGCTCGGCGAGGTGCGGCTCCAGGACGTCTCGTTCCGGTACGGCGGCCCAGGAAGCGACCGGCGCTCCGACGGAGGACCGCCGGGCGCGAGATCGGCGCCAGCCGATCTCGCAATGGAATCCGCGCAAGCCGATTCCACGGCCTCCGCGAGATCGGCGCCAGCCGATCTCGCAATGGAATCGGCGCAAGCCGATTCCACGTGGACACTGCGCCATGTCGACCTGACGGTGCCCGCCGGCACCCGGACGGCGGTCGTGGGGGAGACGGGAGCCGGCAAGACGACGCTCGGCTACCTGGTGGCGCGCCTGTACGAGCCCCAGGAGGGCACGGTGACGATCGACGGGATCGACCTGCGCGACGTGTCGCTGGCGTCGCTGGCCGCGACCGTCGGCGTCGTCTCCCAGGAGACGTACCTGTTTCACGCCAGCGTTCGCGAGAACCTGCGGTTCGCCTGTCCGGAGGCCACCGACGAGGAGATCGAGGACGCCGCCCGCACTGCCCGGATCCATGACCTCATCGCCTCCCTGCCCGACGGGTACGACACGGTCGTCGGCGAGCGCGGCTACCGCTTCTCCGGCGGCGAGAAGCAGCGGATGGCGATTGCCCGCACCGTCCTGCGCAATCCGCCGGTGCTCGTCCTCGACGAGGCCACGAGCTCGCTGGACACGCAGACCGAGTACGCGGTGCAGGCCGAGCTCGAGCGGCTCGCCGAGGGCCGCACGACGATCACCATCGCCCACCGGCTATCGACGGTCCGCGACGCCGACCAGATCGTCGTCATCGACAAGGGCCGGATCGTCGAACGCGGCACCCACGAGGAGCTGATGGAGCGCGGTGGTGCCTACGCCGCGCTCGTGGCCCGGGACGTCACCGAGGATCCGGTCACTTGACCGACACCTCGGAGATGTCCGGGGTTCCGGCGCCTGTCGCGCCCGGGAAGTCGAGGCGCACGTATTGCGCCTGCGTGGGCGAGAACGTGATCGTGTCGGTGCCGGTGGAGGTGCTCGGACCTGTCCCCACAGCGTGCCAGGTGCTGCCGTCGGTCGACGTCTCGACGCTGTACGGGTAGGACGCCGTGCCGCCGCGGGTGACAGTGACTGAGCCGATCGTCGTCGGCTTGGCCAGTTGCACCGTCAGCGTGGCCTTGGGGCCGGTGGGGATCCAGGGCGTTGCCGTGCTGCCGTCGACGGCCGCGACCGGCTCGTCGCCGGGGACGTTGGAGCTGGCGGTGGCCGTCTGGCAGCGTGCCAGGTCGGTCGTGGACTGCAGGTCCGGGCGGCGGGTCGGGATGGACACGCTGTGTCCGGACGTCACGGTCATCTGACCGCCCGGGGTCTGCACCGGCAGCGCCGACCCTGACGTGAGCGTGACCCGCGTCGACTGGAGGCCGAGCGAGACGGTGAAGACCCGTCCCTGCCAATGGAGGTTCTGCAGCGTGACGCCCGGCAGCTGCGGCGGCAGGCTGGGGTCTAGCTGGATCGCCGTCGGCGTGAAGCGCAGGCCGGAGAAGCCGTACTCGAACACCTGGAGGAATCCGCCGACGCCCGTGAGGAAGTTGAACCCGGTGTTGGGCCCCGTGCGGGTCTCCGCGAACTGGTCGTACGGCGCGCGCAGGAAGGGCTCATAGCTGCGCAACATGTACGTGTAGGCGGAGCACCCGGCGGCGTTGAGGGTCGAGGCGTCGATCGAGTGGATGGCGTCGGTCATCGCCGGCCCCTGCAGGTCGGTGCGCGGCGCGTAGTAGTTGAGGTCGTTGAGCCCCACGCCGCTGGGCATGGAGAAGTCGAGCGGGTACGTGAGCATGACGGTGTCCGCCTGCTTGATTTGCACGCCGTTGTAGCCCGCGTACTCGTCGTAGATGCTGAGGCTCGAGTTGAACGGCATCGTCTGGGTGACGCCCTTGGCGACCGTCGCCCACGTCGCCGGCGGCGTCTGCCCCAGCACGCCCGCCGCCTTGATCGCGTCGTTGAGTGCGGTGGCCGCCGCCGCGTTCGTGTACGCGGAGTTGGTGACGCCGGTGTGGTACTCGTCCGGCGGCTGGATTGGGGTGATGTCGTAGCCGCCCTTGGGATCCGGCGTCGCCTTGCTGACCCAGAACTGGGCGAGCGCCTGGAGGACCGGCCACCCGTGCTGCTGCAGCCAGGTCTTGTCCCCGGTGGCCTCGTAGTACTCCCACTGCGACATCGCAACGTCGGCCTGGAGATGAAGCTCCTGGCTGCAGCTGAAGTTGGGGTCGGCGGTGATCTTGTCGTTGGCGTCCGTGGTGGTGCCGTAGCAATCGCTCCCCGTGTATCCGTCGTCGCCGGCGGTCCACGGGTAGAAGGCGCCCTGGTAGCCATTGGCCGCCGCGTCGTGCTCGGCCGCCTTCAGCGTGTTGAAGCGGTAATCGACGGCGGCCCGCGCGATCTCCGGATGGGTCGCCAGCAACGCCGGATACATCCAGACGTCGGAGTCCCAGAAGACCATGCCGGCGTAGCCGTCGCTCGACAGCCCGCTGGGGCCGATGGCATCCGGGCTGTCGCTGCGGATGCTGGCGTACAGGTCGTACGTGTTGGCGTTGATCGCGCGCTGCAGCGACGCGTCTCCGCTCACCAGGATGCGACTGTTCCAGATGCCGGCCCACCCCCGGCCGTTCTCCGACTGCAACGCCCGCTGTCCGCGCCGCGCGGCCTGCAGCGAGGCCGCGTGCGCATCGGTGCTCGGACGCTTCGAGTCACGGCTGGTGACGACGGCGACGTACTTGGTGAAGCGGTACGTGCGCCCGCGGCGAGCGATGAAGGTGATCTGCTCGCCGGCCGTCTGGGATCGCTTGTGCGCGATCGCGCGGTCGCGGACGAGCGACGGTGAGAACCCGAGCGTCGACGACTCCGCCACGCGGAACCCGGTTCCGATAGCCGTCGAGGTGACAAAGCTCGTGTGCGTGCGGCGGTTGGCCCCGGCACCCGCCGGCAGCAGGAAGCTGGCGCCGCGGCCGTCGAGCAGACCCGTCACCGTCGTGCGGCCGTTCCACTGCGGCGTCAGAGTCAGCGAGACGACGCCCACGTGCTTGCGGGACAGGTCAGTGAACACCTGATAGGTGAACCGCGCCCGCTGGCCCCGCGGCGACCTCCACGTCCCGGTCGTCGTGACCGTTCCGGCCTGGAGGTTCTCGGTCTGGCGATAGCGGCTGATCTGCGAGGCCGTGACGGTCCTCGGCGAGTAGGTGTCGCCCCGCGGCGTGGCGAACGTCAGCGTCGACCACGTGGGGATCAGCGCGATCACCTGCTTGGACTCCGTGGGGTAGTAGGCGACCGACGCGTTGGTCTTGGCGTACACGCCGGCGGCGAGCGCCTGGGTGAACCGCGGTGTTCCCAGCGGCCAGCCGATCTTTCCCAGTCCGGTCAGCAGGCCCATCCCGGCCGCCGGAATCCGCTGGCTGAAGTAGCCGTTGCCGACGTACG
Organism: Solirubrobacteraceae bacterium; assembly: GCA_035551695.1. Classification (GTDB taxonomy): domain Bacteria; phylum Actinomycetota; class Thermoleophilia; order Solirubrobacterales; family Solirubrobacteraceae; genus Palsa-465. The sequence goes on along the minus strand of DASZMU010000063.1, from coordinate 14,240 downwards.
GCTCGGTGTCGAACTGGTTGACGAACCGGGAGGTCGAGATCGAGGTCGTCGAGGTGGTGGTCGCGGCAGGCTGCGCCGTCCGTGCGTTGGCCGCCACCGGACCGGCGAGCGCCAGGCCGGCGATGAGCGCGGGCAGCCACCACGTCATCGGTCGTAGCCGCCGAATCGAGGCGCGCGTCTGCATGGTGTCCTCCCCAGGTCTCGCTTACCACCTGACGGCGCCGCCGCCCTGCGTCGTCCGAGCGCCGCCTCCTACTCGTATATCCCGGGAGGCGCAGACCCAAACCGAGAAATCGCGCCGAGCAGTCCGACGCGGCGGCCTCTCAGCGCAACAACCCACGGGAGATCACCAGCCGCTGGATGTCCGACGTGCCCTCCTCGATCTCCTCCAGCTTGGCGTCCCGCATCCACTTCTCGACCGGGTACTCACGCGAGTAGCCCCAGCCGCCGAGGGTCTGGACCGCCGCCCACGTGCACCACATCGCCGTCTCGGAGGCGTGCAGCTTGGCCATCGCCGCCTCGGTCGTGGCCCGCTCGCCACGGTCGAGCATCTGCGCCGCGCGCCAGGTCAAGAGACGGGACGCGTCGACGCGCAGCGCCATGTCGGCCAGTCGGAAGGCGACCGCCTGATGCTCGGCGATCGGCTTGCCGAACTGGACGCGCTCCTTGGCGTACTGCACCGCGTACTCGAGCGCCGCCCGGGCCAGCCCCGTCGCCGAGGCCGAGAGCGTCACCCGGCTGCGATCGAACGTGTGCATCAGCCCAGCGAATCCCTGGCCCTCGGCCCCCAGCCGCCGCTCCTCGGCGACGAACACGTCGTCGAGGAACACCTCGGTGTTGGGGATGGCCCGCTGGCCCATCTTGCGAATCGGCGGCCCGCAGCGCAGACCCTCGTCGTCGTCCTGGACGAGGAAGGCGGTGATCCCGCGGTAGCCGCTGCCGGGCTTGACCGTGGCGAACACGACGTAGTAGCGGGCGACGCCGCCGTTGGAGATCCAAGCCTTCTGCCCGGTCAGGACGTAGCCGCCGTCGACCGAGCGGGCCCGGGTCCGAATCGACGCCGCATCCGAGCCACTGGCAGGCTCGGTCGTCGCCAGCGCGGTCATCGGCGGATCCTCCTCCCCGAGGGGAGCCAGCCAGCGCTGCTTCTGCTCGGCGTCGCCGAGCGCCAGGACCGGTTCGGCGAAGAACCCGTTGGACGTGATCAGGTTGCCGATCCCGCTGCACCCCCACGACAGCTCCTCCTGGACAATGCACGAGGTCAGGCAGTCGGTCATGCCGGCGCCGCCGTACGCCTCCGGCAGCATGAACGAGGTGAGGCCGAGCCGCGAGGCCTTCCGCCAGATCTCGCGGGGGACCTCGATGTCGGCCTCGTCGACCTCGTGCGAGATCGGCCGGATCTCGCGGCCGGCGAAGTCGCGGCAGACCTCCTGGATCGCCCGCTGCTCATCGGTCAGAACCGCGTCCACGGCCGTCATGACGACCACCGCTCCGCCAGCGCGCCGGACGCGTCCTCGGTCTGCGCCAGCATGCCGTAGGCCAGCCGCTCGAGCGTCATCCCGGACGCCCGTGACGTCTCCGGCAGCGCGTCGATGACCTGCCGCGTCACGCTGACAGCCAGCCGCGGCAGCGCGCTGAGACGAGCCGCCAGCTCCAGCGCCCGCTTCAGCGACTCGCCCTCGCCGACGACCTCGGTGACGAGTCCCAACCGGAGCGCCTCGCCGGCATTGACCTGCTCGCGGAGCAGGATGACCTCCTTGGCCCGTGCCGGGCCGAGCAGGCGCACCAGCCGCTGGGTTCCGCCCCAGCTCGGCAGGATCCCCAGGGCGACCTCCGGCAGGCGGAACTTCGCGCTGGGCTCGACGATCCGGAAGTCGGTCGCCAGCACGAGCTCGAGCCCGCCGCCGACGCACCACCCGGAGATCGCGCTCAGCGTTGGCATCGGCAGGTCGGCCACCCGCTCGGCGAAGTCGCCGGTCGCCCGGTAGGAGGCCATGATCTCGGCCGGGGTGTAGTCGCGCCACTCGTTGAGGTCGGCGCCCGCCGAGAACACGCCCGGCCCGCCGGTGAAGATGACGCACGGGGCATCGCGGACCTGGGGCTGCGCCAGCGCGTCGCACAGCTCGCGCTCCATCTGCTCGGAGATGGCGTTCAGCTTGGCCTCGCGCGTCAGCCGAACGACGCCGGCGTGCTCCAACCGCTCGACCGCCACCAGCTCAGGCATGAGCCGCGGCCTCCGGCACCCCCGCGCCGTACTGCAGGAGCCCGTCGAGCCCGCGCTTGCGCACCTCGCCCGCGATGATCATCCGCTGGATCTCCGACGTGCCCTCCCAGATGCGGTCGACGCGGATGTCACGGTACAGGCGCTCGACCGGGTTCTCCCGCATGTAGCCGCGTCCGCCGTGGATCTGCAGCGCGCGGTCGATGACGCGCCCGGCGGCCTCCGACGCGGTCAGCTTGACCATCGCCGCCTTGGCGTGCAGGAGCTTGCGCGGCATCCCGTTGTCGGCCTCCCACGCGACCTGATGGGTGAGCGTGCGGCACAGCGCAATGTCGCAGACGCTGTCGGCGATCATCGCGCCGATCAGCTGATGGGACGCGATCACCCCGCCGGACTGCACTCGCCCGTTGGCGAACTCGCTCGCCAGCGTCAGTGCGCGTTCCGCGGCACCCGTCGCGCGCGCAGCGATCATCAGCCGCTCCTCCACGAACCACTCCCGCGTCAGGTCGTAGCCGCCGCCGATCTCGCCGAGCACCTGGTCAGGGCCGACCGCCACGCGGTCGAACACGAACTCCGGATGCTCGAAGACGAACGTGTGCATGTAGGCGGGGGTGCGCGTGACGCTCACGCCGGGCGCGTCCTTGTCGACGAGGAACAGCGTCGGCGCGCGCTCTGGACCGGCGAGCGCCTGCACGATCAGGAAGTCGGCGACATCGCCGACGGTGACGAACCACTTCTCGCCGCTCAGCCTGAACCCGGCGCCGTCGCGTTCGGCCACCGTCTCTATCAGCGACGGGTCCGATCCCGCCTTCTCCTCGGTGACGGCAAAGCAGTCGCGGCGGTCGCCGTTGATCGCCGGGATGAGATAGCGCTCGCGTTGGTCCGGTGTGCAGTGGCGCAACGCGTTGGCCGGGCGCCAGACGGCGTCCCAGAGCGCGTTGGTCAGCTGGCCGAGCCGCTCCTGCACGATCACCTGATCGAGGATCGGCAGTCCCTGGCCGCCCCACTCCGTGGGCATGTTGATCGCGTTGAGCTCGTGCTCGAGCGTCAGCCGGCGGATCTCCGCCAGCGATTCTGTGGGGAGCCCGCGACCGGATTCGCACGGATCCTCGAACGGGATGATCGCGTCGGTCAGCCGCTGGGCGCGGTCGCGCAGGGCGAGCTGCTCAGGCGTGTAGGTGAACTGCATCCTCTCGGCTCCTCGGTGTGGGGGTGACACGGACGAAACGCGCGTCGAGAGCGACGGTCCCGGCGGGCGTGACCAGCAGTGGGTTGACCTCGATCTCGGCGAGCTCCGGATGGGCGGCGGCCACCCGTGAGAGGGCGGCGAGCGCGGCGGCGGCGGCCGCGACGTCGACCGCGGAGCGGCCCCGGGCGCCGAGCAGCACGGGGGCAAGGCGCAACGACCGGATCATCGTCTCCGCCTGGGCGGTGGTGACCGGCGCCAGCGCGACCGCGGTGTCGCGCAGCACCTCGGTGTAGATGCCACCGCTGGCCACGAGCGCCACCGGGCCAAACCGCGGGTCCCAGCGCGCGCCGATCAGCAGCTCCACGCCGTCGGCGAGCGGCGCCATCCGCTCGACCGACCAGGCCAAGGGTGCCAGACGCTCGCGCATAACGACATACGCGCGCTCCAGTTCGGCGGTACCGGCGATCCCGAGCGCCACCCCGCCGCCCTCGGACTTGTGCAGCGCGCCGAGCGCCTTGAGCACAACGGGGTAGCCGATCTCGGCCGCCGCGGCCAATGCCTCCTCCACGCGCGTCACCGTGCGCTGCGCCACGAACGGGACCCCGCCGTCGCGCACCAGCGCGCGCGCCGCGTCGTAGCCACCGTCGTCCACCTCCGGCTCGGTGGCGGGCATGTCCGGCACGCCGGAGGGCCGGCGGGCGCCGTGATCGGCAAGCCGTGCGAGCGCGCCCACCGCCTGTTCCACCGACTCATAGACCGGGACGCGCGCGGCCCGCAGCGCCAGCGCCGCCGGGCCGCGCGGGTACATCGTGTGGACGACGATCGGCCGGTCAGTCTGCGCCGCGACCTCGCCGAGCAGCCCCGCGACCCGCAGCTCCTCGGCCTCGACCTCGGCCGCGTACTCGGCGTAGCCGCCGAAGTAGCCGGTGATCAGCAGCCCATCGGCCTGATCCTCGCGCAGCAGCGTGAGCGCGACGCGATCGAACGTGTGGACATCCTGCTCGGCGCCGCCCGCGAGGTCGACCGGGTTGCTGACGCCCGCCGAGGCGGGCAGCTGCGCGCGGAGCGCGGCGGCGATCTCCGGGGCCAGCTCCGGTACCTCCAGGCCGTGGTCCGCTGCCACCGAGGCCGCGATGCTCCCGTGCCCGCCCCCATCGGCGAGGACGGCCACCCGCCGCCCGCGCGCCGCCCGGCAGCGCAGGAGCGCCTGGGCCGTGTCGATGAGCTCGCGCGGCGTGCGCACACGGGCGATGCCCGCCGCCCGGCACGCGGCGTCGATCGCCGCGCCGTCACTGGCCAGTGCGCCGGTGTGGGAGGCGACGGCTCGGGTGGTGGCCGCGCCGTCCTCGATCGCCAGCGCGAGGACCGGCTTGCCCGTCTGCACCGCGGTCTCCGCGGCGCGGGCGAACTCCCGACCGTCGCGGAAGTCCTCGATGTACAACGCGATCAGACGCGTCGCGTCGTGCTCGGTGAACGCGCGCACGAGTTCGGTGGCGCCGAGATCGGCCTGATTGCCCAGCGACGCAAAGCGCGAGAAGCCGAGTCCCTCCGGCGCGGCGAGCAGGCCGAGCTCCAGCGCCAGGTTGCCGCTCTGGGAGATGAGGCCGATCGACCCGGGCGGCAGCGGATTGGAGATGAGCTCGAGCTGCTCGCCGGAGTCGAGCACGCCGAGGCAGTTGGGGCCGAGCAGGACGGCTCCCGCCGCCGCGACGCGCGCCCCCAGGGCGGCGTCGGACGATCCATCGCCGCCGGCGCTGATGGCGACGATCGCGCGGGCGCCGGCCCGCAGCGCCTCATCGACGGCGGCGTCGAGCACGGGGAACGGCACAGCGATGACGACGAGGTCCGGACGCTCCGGGAGGTCGGCCAGCGACGCGTACGCGCGGCGGCCGAACAGCTCGGGCGCCCGGTGGTTGACGAGGTACGCGGGTCGCCGCGCCTCGCCACGCAGCGCGCCGCGGGCGAGCCAGTTGCCCCACTTGCGCTGATCGGCGGAGGCGCCGACGACGGCGACCGACTCCGGGCTGAACAGCGGCGCGAGGGAGCGGACCTCAGTCACTGTGGCGGGGCCTCCGCCAGCCCCCAGGCGTCGGCGCCCCCGTCGACGGCGATCGTCGTGCCCGTGATGTAGGCGCCGCCGGGGCTCGCCAGGAACGCGACCACTCCCGCCACCTCGGCTGGGGTACCGACCCGGCCGAGAGGGATAGAGCGGCGCCAGCGCTCGATCTCGTCCGCGCCGTACTGCTCGAGCCCCTCGGTCAGGATCGTCCCCACGGCAAGGCAGACGCTCCGGATCCGGTACCGGCTCCACTCCAGCGCGAGCCCGGACGCGAGGTTGGCGACGGCGGCGCGCGCCGCGGCAGCGTGCGCGAACCCGGGAGCGCCCCGGAGCGGGCTGAAGCCGATGAACACGATCAGCCCGTTCCGGCGGGGGATCATCGACCGCGTTGCGACCTCGCGCGTCACCGTCCAGGTCGCATCGACGGCGAGACGGTGGACGGCCCGCCACCCGTTGTCGGTGATCTGTTCCGCCGGCGCCGTGAACTGGCCGCCGGCGTTGTTCACGAGCACATCGATGTGTCCGAAGCGCTCGATGGCGGTGCCGATCGCGCTTGACACCTGCTCCGGCTCGCGGATGTCGGCGGCGATCGCCAGGCAGTCTCCGCCGCGGGCGTTGAGCTCCTCCTCGGTCGCGCGCAACGGCTCGAGGCGGCGGCCGCAGATGACCACGGCCGCTCCGGTTGCGGCCAGCTCGAGGGCCGTCGCGCGGCCGATGCCGGTACCCCCGCCGGTGACGAGTGCCACCCGGCCGGCGTTGGCGTCAGCGCGCAGCGACGAGAGTGCCGCGGATGACACGTCCCTCAGTGTTGACTTCCATGGCCAGCGGGAATATAACCGGAACGTGAAACAGCTGTTTGAAATCATCATTCGAAGCTGGAGCCGGACCTCGTGACCAGTTCCGCGACGAGGCGTCCGAGGCGCCGGCTCGACGCCGTGCGCCGCCCCCAGATCCTCGCGGCGACGATCGAGCTGGTGCGCGAGAAGGGGCTGTGGAGCGTGCGGATCTCCGACGTTGCCAAGCGCGCCGGGCTGAGTCCGGCGAGCGTCGTGTACTACTTCGGGACCAAGGATCAGCTGTTTGCCGAGGCGATCAGCGAGGCCGACGACGCCTTCTACGCACGGGCTCTGGGCGAGCTGGCCCAGGTGGAGCGCGCCACCGATCGCGTCGTCTGCCTGATCGTCAGCTCCAGCACCGCCGACTGGCTGCTGTGGATGGACCTATGGGTCTACGCGGCCCATCACCCGGACACGGCGGTCGCTCAGCGCCGATCTCACCGCCGGTGGCAGCAGACGATCGGCGACGTCATCCAGTACGGCGTTGACGCCGGGGAGTGGGAGGTGGCGGACGTCCGGGATGTCGCCCAGCGGATCTCGGCGGTGACCGACGGGCTCGCCGTCCAGATGGTGCTCGGAGATCCGGACCACACGCGCGAGCGCTACGTGGCCATGACGTTGGCCGCGGCCGCCCTGGAGCTGGGGTGCGACCCGGCCGAGCTTCAGCGCGCCGCCGGACGCGCGAGCGCGGCGTAGGGCTCGCGGCCATCGAGCACGGCGGCGACCGCCTCGGCCGCCATCCGGTACGGCGCGGTCGCCGACTCCGGCGAGTACCAGGCCGAGTGGGGCGTGATGACCGTCCGCGGCCAGCCGAACGCCGGCTCGCCGGCGGGCGGTGGCTCGGTCGGCAGCACGTCGAGCGCACACCCGCCGAGGTGCCCGGCGTGGAGCGCCGCGCCGAGGGCTGCGTGGTCGACGAGCGCCGCGCGGGCGCAGTTGACGAGGTAGGCGCCGGGCTTGCACCGGGCCAGCTCCCGGGCGCCGAGCATCTCGCGGGTCTCCGGCGTGAGCAGCGCGTGCAGGGTGATCGCGTCGGACCGCTCGAGCAGCTCGTCGAGCCCCACCAACTCGACGCCGCCACCGTCGGTCAGCAGCGGGTCATACGCGACCACCCGCATCTCGAGGCCGGCCGCCCGCCGCGCCACCGCGCGGCCGATCCTCCCCAACCCCACGATCCCCAGCCTCGAGCCGGCCACGCGCCGGGGCGGCGACGGCGTCTGATCCCAGATGCCCTGCCGGGCGGTGCGGTCGAGCAGCACGAGTCCGCGCAGCAGCGCGACGACGAACGCGATCGCGTGCTCGGCGACCTCCTCGTCGCAGTAGCCGGGGCAGTGCGTCGCCCAGGCCCCCGCCGCCGCGATCGCCTCCGTGTCGAGATGATCGAACCCGGTCGCGGTGGCGGCCACGATGCGGACCCCGGGCAGCTGCGCCAGCGCCGCCGCGCCCACGGCAACCTCCGGCGGAACGAGCACGCCGACGACGTCGGCGCCCGCCGGCAGGGCGTCCGCACGCTGGACCTCGAGATCCGGATGACCGGCCAGGGCCCGCGCGACCGTCTCGAGCTCGCCCGCCGGGTCCAGAAGCACGACGCGGGTCATCGCCGGACCGCGGCCGCGATGCACTCGCCGACGGCGTCCATCACCCGCTCCTCGCCGGTGGTGACCCGGACATGGCCGGGCAGACCGAACTCCGATCCCGGCCGGACGAGCACCCCGGCGCGCGCCGCCAGCGTCTCTGCCACGCGCACATCGTCGTCGCCCAGTTCGATGAGGACGAAGTTGGCGTCCGACGGAAGGGCGCGGATCCCCGCGGCGGCGAGCGGCGCCGCCAGACGCTGCCGCGCCCCGCGCACCTGCTCCCGCCGGGCGTCGAGCTGGTCGGTCCTCCGTAGGCTGGCGATCCCGGCCGCGAGGGCCGCGCGGTTGACGTTGAACGGCTCCTGGACCGCGTTGATATGCGGGGCGAGTGACTCGTGGGTGAGCATGTAGCCGAGGCGCAGCCCGGCGAGACCGAAGATCTTCGAGAACGTCCTGAGCACGATCACCCGCCGGCCGGCGCCGATGTCCGCCAGGCGGTCGATGCGGTGTGCCGGGTCGATGTAGTCGCAGTAGGCCTCGTCGGCAACGGCCATGCAGTTCTCCGGCAGCGCGTCGAGCAGGGCCGCCCACTCCGAGGCGGTCAGGCGCAGCCCCGTCGGGTTGTTGGGATCGCAGATCCAGACGAGCTTGGCGTGGTGCTCGGTGGCCGCGGCGGCGACCGCCTCGAGGTCGAGGGCGTGCGCTGCGGTGTTGCTGACCCGGACGACCCGCGCCCCGGCGACGGCGCAGGCCTGGGCGTACAGGCCGTAGGTGGGGCGGGGGATGACGACGGCGTCGCCGGGCTCGACGAACGCGCTGATCAGCGCGAGCGTCAGCGCCTGGATCCCGTGCCCGGGGATCACCCGGTCCGGAGCGGCGCCCGCCCAGCGCGCGATCGCGTGCCGCAGCTCCTCGTAGGCCTCCTCCGGATACGCCCACACCGACTCGAGCGCGGCGGCGGTCTTCTCCACCACGCCGGGGAGCGGACCGAACACGTTCTCGTTCCAATTCAGGCGGATCATGTCGTCGCGGCCGTAGCGCGCCTTGACCTCGGCGGCGCTGACGCCCGGCACGTACGGCCCTACGCCGATCACCGACCGGCGCAGCAGCCGCTGAGCGGCGGTGACGCTCATGGCGTCGGCTGAGCGGCGGCGATCCGCGTGCGCAGGACGACCGCGGCCGGACCCGGCTGCGCCAGCGCCCACGCCAGGTGCTCGGCGACGTCATCCGGGGTCGCGGCCCGCGCCGGAACGCCGAAGGCGGCGGCGACCGCCACCAGGTCAGTCCCGGGCAGCTCGACGGCGGTCGTCTGACCGAACGCGTCGCGCTGGTACTCGCGCAGGATCCCGTACCCGCCGTCGTCGACGACGAGCAGCTTGGCGGCAAGGCGGTGCTGGGCCGCCGTGCCGAGCTCCGCCAGCGCGTACTGAAGGCCGCCGTCGCCGACAACCGCGAGCGTGGTCCGTCCCGGGTTGGCGAGGCTCGCGCCGAGGGCCGCCGGCCATGCGTAGCCGAGCGTCCCGGATCCGAGCGGGTACAGGAACTGCTGGCCGGGCCCCAGGCGCAGGTGCGGCGCCGCCCAGTAGCCGAGGATCGTCATGTCCCAGACCGTGGTCGCATCGTCAGGGATGGCCCGCTCGATCGTGTTCAGGAGAGCGAGCTCGGTCTCCACGTCCTGCGCCTCGAGCCCGGCGCGGATCCGGCGCCGGACGGCGGCAACGCGATCGGCGGCGCCGGACGCGGGCCGGTCCGGCAGCGCGGCGATCAGGGCGCGGAGCGTCGGCTTCGCGTCGCCAACGAGCGGGAGCGCGCGATACGTGGCGCCGACCCGCCGGGCGGCCGCGTCGAGGTGGATGACGCGGCCGCCGAAGCGCAGCTCGTACTGCCCGGTCGTCTCGGCCCCGAGCTCGGTGCCGATGCAGAGCACGACGTCGGCGCCGGCGAGGAGCTCCTGCACGGCGGCCTCATCACAGCCGCTGCCGGCGGCCAGCGGGTGGTCGTCCGGGAGCGCTCCCTTGCCCATGTAGGTCGTCGCCACCGGCGCGTCGAGGCGCTCGGCGAGCTCGCGCAGCTCGGCCTGCGCGGCGGAGCGGATGACTCCACCCCCGGCCCACAGGACCGGCCGCTCGGCGTCGTTGAGGAGAGCGGCCGCGCGCGCCGTGGCCTCGGCGGGGGCGGGGTAGGGACTGGCTACGCCGTCGAGGGCCCCGACCGGCACGTCGACGGCCTGCTTGAGCAGATCGACAGGGATCTCGATGTAGACCGGACCGCTCGGCGGCGTCAGTGCGGCGCGCCACGCCTCGGCCAGGATGCCCGGGATCGACTCGGCGCTCTCCGCCCGCACCGCGTGCTTGACCAGCGGGCGAAACGACGCGAGCTGGTCGGTGAGCTCGTGCAGGTAGCCGCGTCCGCGACCCACCATGTCCGATGGGATCTGGCTGGAGATCGCGACGACCGGGACGTGGGCGCTCGCGGCCTCCATCAGGGCGGTCAGCGAGTTGAGCGCCCCGGGTCCGGTGGAGAGGAGCAGCGGCGCAGGGCGGCCGGAGCTGCGGGCGTAGCCGTCGGCGGCAAAGCCGGCGCAGAGCTCGGTCCGCGTACCGTACACGTCGATGGGGGCCTCACGCAGCGCCTCCCAGATCGCGAGCGCGTGGATGCCGGGGACCCCGAAGGCGACCCGCGCGCCGAGCGCGACGAGGCTCTCGGCGACGAGGTGGCCACCGATTCGCGTGGCGGTGGTGGTCATCCGTGGGCCGCGGTCATCAGCGGCGGCGACGCTAGCTGACCCGTCACTTAGAAGTCAACCACCGCACGCGTGCCCTCCAGCACCGCCTCCTCGAGCGTGCGCGGACCGAGCACGTCCCCGGCCCGGACCGCCCGCGGGTCGGACTCGAGCTCGCGCCACAGGTCGTCGTCCGGGACCCGGCCCTGGGCGAGCACGAGCGTCGCCGATGCGCCGGGGATGGGTGTGACTCGCTCGGAGAACACGTGGCGGAGCGCCGGGCGGCCGCCGTCGAGCGCCAGCTCGTGGTGATGGAGGATCTGGACGCCCGCCTCGTCGAGACGCTTGAGATAGAGGTTGCGCTGGTACTGGTGCAGCGTCTCGCCGGGGACGGTCGCCGCGCACGCCAGATGCACGTCGAGGCCGGCGGCGCGCAGGCGCTCGGCGGCATCCAGCCCGTCCCATCCGCCGCCCCAATCCGCGACCACCGCGGGGCCGGCGATCGACTCCGGGTCGCGAATCGCGTCCCACGCCTGGACGGCCGCGTTGAGATCCGGGGGCGCGTACGGCCGCGCTCCGGTCGCGAGCACGATCAGGTCGAGGTCGCCGCCGAGGGCGTCGGCGCCGTCGGCCTCGAGCTGGAGGTCGACGCCCGCGAGTTCGAGGCGCCGCAGCGTCGACCGGCGGTAGCGCTCCCACAGCTCGGTGTGCGCCGGCGCCAGGCCGGCGAGGCGCAGCTGGCCTCCGATGTCGGCGGCCCGGTCGATGAGGGTGACGCGGTCATTGGCGGCGGCCGCCTCGAGCGCCGCCGCCGCCCCGGCCGGTCCGGCGCCGATGACGAGCACGCGCCGCCCCGCGGCGGGCGGGGTGCGGCCTGCGAAGCGTCGCTCCCGCCCCGTCCGGGCATTGACGGCGCAGCCGATCGGCACGCCGGCGTGGTAATGGCCGATGCACGACTGGTTGCAGCCGACGCAGTCGATCACCTCGCCGGCGCGGCCTGACGTCGATTTGGCGATCAGCTCCGGGTCGGCGATCAGCGCACGCGTCATCCCCACCAGGTCGGCCGTTCCGTCGGCGAGGAGCCGCTCGGCCGCGGCCAGGTCGACGACGCGCGTCGTGGCGAGGATCCTCGCCTGCGGGACGGCGGCGCGGATCGCGGCCGCCGGCGGGGCGATCGCGTTGATGGGGGCGGGTGGCGGCGGAGCGATCCACGTCGAGGCGGCCGGGAACGCGGAGTGCCCCAACACGAGCGAGATGAAGTCGACGAGACCGGCCTCGTACAGGCGGCGGGCGATCTCCGCGCACTCGGCGACCCCGAGCCCGCCGGGCACGAGCTCGTCGGCCGACAGGCGGGCGCCGACCGCCATCCGATCGCCGGCGGCGGCCCGCACGGCCTCCAGCACCTGGAGGGGAAACCGCAGCCGGGCCTCGAGCGAGCCGTTGTAGGCGTCGTCGCGCACGTTGCTGAGCGGCGAGAGGAACTGCGCGGGGAGGTAGCCGTGCGAAATCGAGATCTCGACGCCGTCGACGCCGCCCTCGGCCGCATACCGCGCCGCCGTCGCGTAGCCGTCGACCAGCTCTCCGATCTCGGCGGCCGTGAGCGCGCGCGGCTCACTCTTGAAGCGCAGGCTCGGGACCGCCGACGGCGCCACCGCCGACGCCTTCGGCGAGCTCGAGATCTGCTCGCGGCCTCCATGGAACAGCTGGACGAACAGGCGCGCGCCGTGGGCGCGCAGCGGGTCGCCGAGGCGCCGGTACGCGCCGACGACGTCCGGCAGGAAGCCACCGATCGTGTGCGCGGTCAGCAGCCCGCTGCGGTGCACCGCGGTCGCCTCGAGGAAGATCGCACTGGCTCCGCCGCGCGCGCGGGCCTCGTGGTAGGCGAGCAGGTCGTCGGTGGGGAGGTGATCGTGGACGAGGCTCGTCTGGTGAGACGTCGAGACGACCCGGTTGCGCAACCGGACCGGGCCCAGCTCCAACGGCGAGAGCAGGAGTTCGAACGGATGATCGGCGGTCATCGCGTCGCGACTTCGGCGGGTTCTCTCGCGGGGCGGTCGTCTGAGGCATGCGGGTTCGCGGGGGCGCACGGATGCCTCCCGGCGCGAGCGACATCCGGGTCGGACCGGTGGAGTGGCGCCGCCGGCTGCGCCGCGACCAGGCGCGCCCGAATGACCGGGAAGAGCGTCAGCACCATGATCGCGGAGAGGATAAGGAGGGGCACGGCGTCGCTGGTGGCCTGCGAGGTGCCCGCGGCTGCGGGCGCGCCCAGCGTTTCGCCGAACGCCCACGCGAGGTTGAGCAGCATCGTCGCCATCACGAGGGGGACGCCGACGCGTTCCGCCGCCTCGGTGATCATCGACATCGCCGGAATGGTGTACGCGGTCAGCGGGCCGCCGAGCGCGATCGTGCTCAGGATCGCCAGGCCGAGCGCCGAACGGGGGAGGGGCAGGACGGCCAACAGCACGGCGGTCATCGTCAGCCCCACGCACAGCGGCAGCCCGGCACCCCGTCGGTCGACGAGCCGGCCGATGGGGGTCGCGACCTGGGTGCTGATCAGCGACGCGACCAGGAACGTGGCGCCGACGGCGGCGCCGGACGCGCCAAAGCGCGCCAGCCGCAGGGGGATGAGCGTCCCGGTGGCGCCGATCGTCGCCGCCTCCAACAGGACCAGCCATGCGCCCAGCAGGATCAGTGGCGTACGGGCGAGCGTGCGCAGCGGTGTTCCGGAGGTCGCTCCGTCCCATCCGGGCGCCGGCTCGGGCTGGCGCGCCGTCCAGGCGGCCAGGCCGACAGAGACCGCGCCGACGACGGTGAACACAGGAGCCGTCCCGAGGGTGACGGCGAGGGTTCCGAGAATCGGCCCCAGGAGGGTGCCGAAGATGGCGGCGCCGATGACCGAGCCCAGGACGGCGCCGCGCCGCTCCCGGGGAGCCACGGCGATCACCCACGTCAGCCCGCCGCCCCAGATGAAGCCGCAGCCGGCCCCCTGGACGAACCGCAGGGTGTCGAGCACGACGAGGTCCGTGCCGAACCCGAACGCCACGATCGCGACCGCGAACAGGAACAGTCCGATCAGCGTCGTCCGCCGCACGCCGGCCCGCGCCGCGACCCAGGCCCCCAGCAGCGACCCGGGGACGATCCCGGCCGGATACGCGGCGGTGAGCAGCCCCACCGCGGGCTTGGACGCGTGCAGCGTGTGCGCGTAATGGGGAAGCACCGGTGTGACGGCGGAGTACATCGCCGACTCGAACAGGAGCAGGGTCCGGACCAGCACGACGACCGGCCGCTCGTGGCCGTGGCCGGTTCCCGCTCGTCCGGAGGCGGGGCGGCGGGACCGGAGTGCGTCGACGAGGGCGGTCATGTCTGCTGACTCAGGAGGGCAGTGGCGAGGCGGCGCAGGCGCGGCCGCAGGTCGTCCTCGGCGCCGATCGCCAGCTGTTCGATCATTAGGCCGTCGGCGGCGCCGAGCAGCAGCTCGGCGTCCTCCCGCGGGCGGCGGGAGCCGGCGGCTTCCAGCAGCCGGCTGAGCGTCAGCAGGTAGACCTCCGTCCAGCGCCGCGAGATCTCACGCAACGCGGGCCGGCGGGCGGCCTCCAGCAGCAGCGCGAACGTCGCGATCAGCGATCCCCGGCTCGC
>DASZMU010000062.1:0-5988 GCA_035551695.1 Solirubrobacteraceae bacterium | reverse complement strand
GGGCACGCAACAGCTCGACGGCCTTGTCCAGATCGCCCTCGGCCTCGGTGAGCGCGTCACGGCAGGCGAGCATGCCTGCGCCGGTGCGATCGCGCAGCGCCTTGACGTCCTTGGCGGTGACCGCGCTCATGACTGCTCCTCTGCGTTTGCGTCGGCGGGGGAGGCGCCGGGCGGCGCGGCGGGCGGCGCTGCCTCGCTCGCGTCGGCTTCCGGCGCAGCTGCGGGCGCCTCGGGCGCCGCGGGCGGCGCAGGTTCGGCGGCCTCGGGCTCAGCCGGCGGCCTGGGTGGATCCGACGTGGCGCCACCGGCCGGTTCGGCCGCTGCCGGCTCGCTGCCGGACTGGGGTGCGGCCGGGGTCGGAGCGGGCTCGGCCGGGGCCGGCTGCTCGGCAGCGGGCCGCTCGGCAGCGGGTTGGGGGGCCGGCTGCTCGGCAGCGGGCTGGGGGGCCGCGGGCGCCGGAGCGGTCTCGGCAGCTGGCTGCGCCGCGCGAGCTTGCTCCTCCGCCTCACGGCGCGCCTGCTCCTCGGCCTCGCGACGGGCTTGCTCCTCCGCCTCACGACGGGCCTCCTCGGCCTCGCGACGCGCCTGCTCCTCCGCCTCACGACGGGCCCGCTCCTCGGCCTCCTGGCGCTCCCGCTCCAGCCGAGCCCGTTCCTCCTCGGCCCGGAAGACGTTGTGGCCATTGGCGACGACGTCACCGATGGCCCGCGTGATCGCCGCGCAGGACCGGATCGCGTCGTCATTGCCGGGGATGACGTAGTCGATGCCCTCCGGATCGCAATTGGTGTCGACCAGCCCGATGATCGGGATCCGCAGCCGCTGAGCCTCGCGGACGGCGATCGCCTCGGTCTTCAGGTCGATGACGAACATCGCGTCAGGCACGCGCTGCATGTTCTTGACCCCGCCGAGGTTGGCGCGGAGCTTCTCCAGGTCGGCCTGGGCGGACATCCGCTCACGGGTCGGCAGCAGCTGCAGCTGACCCTCGGTCTCGTAGCGCTCGAGATCGTGCAGGCGCTTGATCCGCTGCGAGATCGTCTGGAAGTTCGTCAGCAACCCACCGAGCCAGCGGTGGTTGACGTAGGGCATCTCCGCGGAGTCGGCGATGTCCTTGATCGCGTCGCGCGCCTGCTTCTTCGTCCCGACGAAGAGCACGCTCCCGCCACGGCGCGACAGCTCGGAGGCGAAATCACGTGCGTTCTGCAGCAGCGCCTCGGTCTGCAGCAGGTCGATGATGTAGATGCCGTCCCGCTCGCCAAAGATGAAGCGGCGCATCTTGGGGTTCCAACGGCGCGTCTGGTGGCCGAAATGCACGCCGGCCTCCAGCAGCTCCTTGATGCCGATATCAGCCACTGGTACTGCTCCCTTGTGTACGGTGATGTCAGGTACTGCCCGCCGGACGGTCTACGCACCCCGGAGGATCCGGGGCAGGGTCGCAACGCGCGATCGGCGGGGTCGATTGCGTTCTCCGCCGAGTCTACGCAAGTTTTTTGCAAACGGTTCGTTTCAGGGTCCATCGAGTCGCCGTCCCCCTACCACCGGCGGCGACCCGAGACGCGAATCCGACCTCCCTTCCCCTACCTCCGGTGGCCGGTTCGCAGCAACACGGCGGGGCGGCTTGGACGGGCCGCCCCGCCGCTTTTTGCAGCGCTCCCGGGCCCGGAAACGGCGAGCCCGTGCCAGGTCAGCCGGCCGCCGAGGACTCGGCCGCGGCTCGCTCCAAGGCGGCCGCCAGGTCAGCCGGCAGCGGCGAGCTGACGTCAACCGCCTCGCCGGTGACCGGATGGTCGAACGCCAGCCGCGCGGCGTGGAGGAACTGGCGCTCGAGGCCGTACTCACCGGGCGTCCCGTACTGAGGGTCGCCGGACACCGGGTGGCCGATGGCCGCCATGTGAACCCGGATCTGGTGGGTCCGCCCGGTCTCCAGCTGGATGCGCAGGAGCGTCGCCCTCGGCAGGAGCCGCTCGATCTCGAAGTGCGTGCGCGCCTCGCGCGGCTCGTCGGTGTCGATGGACATGAGCACCCGGTCGTGGCGATCCCGGCCGATGGGGGCGTCGATCGTCCCGGTCCGGGCGGGGGGCCGGCCGTCGACGAGCGCGATGTACTCGCGCCGGAGCCGCCGCGACGCCAGAAGCTCCTTGAGCCCGCGGTGAACATCGTCGCTCTTGGCGACGACCAGGAGCCCGGAGGTGTCGCGGTCCAACCGGTGTACGATGCCGGCCCGCCGCGCGTCGTCACCGCCTGCGGCTCGGCCCGTCAGCGCCTGCGCGAGCGTGCCGTTGCGATGGCCGCGTGCGGGGTGCACGACGAGTCCCGCCGGCTTGTCGACGACGAGCAGATGCTCGTCCTCGTAGGCAACGCGAAATTCGACCGAAGGCGTGCCGGGCGCCTCGGCGATCGCGCCGTCCGGGTCAACGGTGACCACCTCTCCAGGAGAGACGTGATGGCGCTTGGGCCGGGGCCGGCCGTCAACACGCACGCGGGCCGTCTCGATCGCCGTCTGCGCCTGCGCGCGCGAGCCGAGCGGCTCCGACAGGAAGCGGTCCAGCCGCATCCCGGCGGCCTCCTCTCCGACCGTCAGCGTGAGCGGCGACTCGGTCACGGCCGCCGGTGGCGGTTCGCCGGACCCTCCAGCACGTAGAGCAGCGCGAGCACGCCGAACGTGATCGCCATGTCCGAGACGTTGAACGCCGGCCACAGGGGCAGCTTGATGAAGTCGGTCACCGAGCCGCTGGACAGGCGATCGATGAGGTTGCCGACCGCGCCGCCGACGAGCAGCCCGGTCGGCACCCACAGGCCGGCCCTCGTCGGGCGCATCAGGAAGTACACCACGAGCGCGCCGAGGGCGACGAAGGTCAGGACGAGCACGAGCGCGCCGCCACCGGAGAAGAACCCGAACGCCACCCCGCTGTTCTGCACGTGGACGAGGTTGACGCCGGGCAGGAACTTGTGGACGTCGCCGATCCGAATCCCGCTCACCACGGCTCGCTTCGTGATCCTGTCGACGATCAGGACAGCGGCGATCACGCCCAGTGCCCGTCCGAAGGCGACCCGGCGCGCCGCCGGCCCCTTGACCACGGAGTCGTCTGACACCGTCGCCGTGACCTGCTCAGCCCCCGATGACACTGACCAGGAGCGACTGCACGAAGTACAGGACGATGATCGCGACCATCGGCGAGAGGTCGATCGCCCCCAGCGGTGGAATGAAGCGGCGGAAGATCCGCAGGTACGGCTCGGATACGTCGCGCAGGAAGTTCATCAGGGCATCGCTCCAGCGTGAGTACGGCAGCCGCATGCCGAACGAGAACACGAGGTTGAGGAGGATGTAGATGAAGATGATCGCGATGTAGACCTCGAACAGCGCCTGGACGTAGCTGGCGATGTCGGACCGGGTGGTCGCCACGGCCAGCATCAGCCGGCGACCTCGCACACGCGGTCCATCGCCGCCTGGAAGGCCGCGCGCACACCGGACCGCTCGAGGGCGTCCAGGCCGCGGGCGGTCGAGCCGCCCGGAGAGGTCACGTCGCGGCGGACGGCGAGCGTGTCGTAGTCACGCGCCTGCAGCAGCGCCGCGCTGCCGGCCATCGTCTCCGTCACGAGCCGAGAGGCCAGCGCCGGTTTGAGGCCGAGGCGCACCGCTGCGTCGACCTGAGCCTCGGCGAGCAGCGCCTGGTACGCGGGGCCGACGCTGAACACCGCGGCGGCGACGCTGAGGAGCCGGTCCTCGATCGTCACCACGGTGCCGACGCGGCTGAACAAATCCAGCACGTCCCGTTCGAGCTCCGGGTCGACGCCGTCGACGGGCACGTAGCAGGTGACGCCCTGACGCACCTCGACCGGGGTGTTGGGGACCAGCCGGAACAGCGGCACGCCCGGATACGCCGTGCGAAGTTGATCAGCCGAGGTTCCCCCCAGGACCGAGGCCACCGCCCTGACGTCCCCGGCGATCTCGCCCGCGACGGCGTCGAGCTGGGACGGCTTGTGGCAGAGGACGACGAGGTCGGCCTCCTCCGCGACCTCGCGGTTGCTCGCCGCCCGCCCGCCGAGCTCCGCGGCGAGTTCGGCGGCCCGTCCGGACCCGGAATCGGAGCAGAGCACCGGGTCGCCCCAGCCGCGGGCAAGCGCCCGCGCAATGTTCCCGGAACCGATCAGACCTACTCGCATCAGCTGAAATCTACCTGGGCCCGCGGCCCGCACCCCCAGCCGGCGATCGCAGTCGTCCGGCTTAAGCCAATCCGAAAGGTCAGCGGAGGGAACGCGGCGGCCTCGGAGCATCGCCGCCAGGGGAGCCGCCGGCACCTCGGAGAATGGCGCCAGGCCATTCTCGTAAGCCAATCGCCGCTCAGGCATTCGCCTACGACTGGTTGAAGAACCCCTTCTCCACGAGCCGCGCCCGCTCCTCGGCCGACACCTCGACGTTGCGCGGCGTCAGGAGGAAGACCTTGTCGGCGATCCGCTGCATGCCGCCGTCCAGCGCGTAGGTGAGCCCGCTGGAGAAGTCGATCAGGCGCTTTGACAGGTCAGTGTCGGTGCCCTGGAGGTTGAGGATCACCGGAATCGTGTCCTTGAACTTGTCGGCGACGTCCTGAACGTCATTGAAGTTCTTGGGCGCGACGAAATGCACCCGGACGTCGCCGCCGTTGCGGCTATTCGGCTCCCGCCCGCCCGTGCGGCCGCCGCTGACCGGGCGCAGCGAGGTCGTCCGGCGCTCGCTGACCGGTTCGTCGGCGAAGATGTCGTCGAACTCGTCGCGGCGTCGGCGTGAGCTCAGCTTGCGGACGTTGGGACGCTCGCGGTAGCTGTCCTGCATCTCCGCCTCAGGTTCGTGGTAGGGCTCGAGCTCCTCGTCGTCGTAGGCGTCGTCCTCGGCGAGCCCGAAGTAGACGAGGGTGCGGTGCCAGGTATCTCGGAAGGCCATTGCGTTCTCAGGGTTCGCCCATTGGCGGTGATTCCCTGCCCGCGGATTATGACGCGCTGGTGTAGAGGACTGTCCCCAGGCGCACGATCGTGGCCCCTTCCTCCACCGCCACGACGTAGTCCTGGCTCGTTCCCATCGAAAGATGGCGGAGCCCGTGCTCCTCGGCCAGTGAGCGCAGGGCGGCGAAATGTGGGCGGCTGTCCTCTGGGCGTGCGGCCAGCGGAGGCATCGTCATCAGTCCGACGACCTCGACCTGGCACCGCGCGAGGAAGGCCTCCAGCTCCGCTGGAACGACCCCGCTCTTTCCCTCCTCGCCGGCAACGTTGACCTCGACCATGATCTGCGTCTCAGGAGTGCCGTGGCGGGCGAGCTGGGCGAGCGCCGAGTCGCTGGCGACCGAGTGGATGTAGCGCACACGACCCACGAGGTCGCGCACCTTGCGGCTCTGCAGCTGGCCGATGAAGTCCCACGTGAAGCGGCCCGGGAATGCCTCGGTCTTGGCCACCAGGTCCTGCGCCCGGTTCTCGCCCACCAGGGTCACGCCGCCGTCGGCCAGCGTCGCGAGCTCCTCCGCTGGCAGGTACTTGACCGCGCCCAGGATCTGGACGTCAGCCGGGTCGCGCCCAGTCGCTGCAATCCGCTCGCGCACCCGCTCGAGGTTGCCCCGCACGCGGTCGGCCGTCAGGCCGTGAATCAGGTCAACCACGCCACCCCTGCCTGGCGGCCCGTGAGCCCGGCGTCGCGGCGGTGGGAGAACAGCAGCTCCGGGTCCGAGCAGATGGTGCAGATCCCGATGTCGGCGACACTGTCGACACCGGCCTGGTGAAGTTGGTGGTGGGCGATCGCCTTGAGGTCGACGTGGGCCCCGCGGTGGGCGCCGGGGACGTCGGCAAACGCCTCGTGGACCTCCGGGCCCGCCTCGTAGCAGCACGGTCCCGCCCCGGGACCGATCGCGGCGGTCAGCACACCGTCGGCTCCGCGCTCCCGCAGCGCGCGCACGCCCTCGGCGATGACGCCGGCGGCGAGTCCACGCCAGCCGGCATGCAGCATTGCGACGGTGCGGTCGGCGGCCA
>DASZMU010000061.1:0-24485 GCA_035551695.1 Solirubrobacteraceae bacterium | reverse complement strand
GCCGGCCTCCGGCTTGGAAGTCGTCCCACACGCTGACAGCGAAAGCGCGGTCAGCCCGACGGCCACCGCCAGCTTCGCAGAGGGCATGAGGCAAGAGGGTAGTGGATGATGTGGCGTCTGGTGGTCGCGTTCGCTGCCCTCTCAGGACCGTTGCCCAAGGCCGGCGTGATCGTCGTCGCGCTGCTGGCGGCGCTCATTCTGCTGACGCCTGATCGCCGCGCCCGGGCGTTGGCGATGCTCGCGGCGCTCGTCCTCGCCTCGGTGCTCCTGCTTGCCGACATCTGGGACTCGCCTCGGCTGGGGGTGGTGCACCGGCATCCGCTCGAGGCGGCCGTGGCCGCGGTGATCGCCATCGGAGTGCTCATCGCCGCCGCGGCCGTGATCAGGCGGCGGCCGAGCCTCGTGGCGCCCCTGGCCGTGCTGGCGCTGCCGTTTCGCGTCCCCATCCAGGCCGGTGGCACGACCTCGAACCTGCTCGTCCCCCTGTATCTCGTCGTGGCCGCCGGCGGGCTGGCCTCGATCTACGCGGCGTGGCTGGCGCCGCGGCCGGATCCGCCGCGGCCGGGTGGCCGGCCTCGCTGGCTGCCATTGGCCGGTGGCACCGACCTCGTCGGCTCGGCCGAGCGCCTGCTGGCGCTGTACGTCGTCCTCTACGCGGTCCAGGCGACCTACTCGCCGGACTTCGTCAAGGCCCTGCAGAACATCGTGTTCTTCTATGTCCCGTTTGCGCTGCTCTACCGGCTGCTGCGCGATCTGCCGTGGACGTCACGCGCGCTGCGCGCCTGCCTGCAGGCGACCGTCGTGCTCGCCGTGATCTTCTCGTTCGTGGGGTTCTACGAATACGCGACGAAGACCATCCTGCTCAACTCCAAGCTCGTCGCCCAGAACGATCTGCACACGTACTTCACCGTCAACTCGGTCTTCTTCGACCCGGACATCTTCGGCCGCTACCTGGCCGTGGTCATGATCCTGTTGGCGGTGGGGCTCATTTACAACCGGCCGCGACGCGAGCAGTCGGCAGTCACAGTCGTGCTCGCGATCCTCTGGGCCTGCCTGGTGCTGACCCTGTCCCGCTCGAGTCTCGGCGCCCTGCTGGTCGGCATGGCCGTGCTCGCAGCGCTGCGCTGGAGGCCGTCGCGTGCGCTCGTCGTGGCCGTCGCCGTCGTGGCCATCGGCGCCGCGGCCGTCGTCGCGTCGCCGCGGACGTTCGGGCTCAACCAGGGCCTCAACGGTGCGTCGAGCGGGCGCGGGGGTCTTGTCACCGGAGGCGTGTCGCTGTTTGCCGACCGTCCGTTCTGGGGCTTCGGATCAGGCTCGTTCTCCACCGAGTACGTTCGCCACCATCGGCATACCGCCTCCTCGCTCTCTGACTCGCACACGATCCCAATCACCATCGCGGCGGAGCAGGGGCTGATGGGCGAGATCGCCTACGTGGCATTCGTCCTCGTCGCGATCGCCGCCCTCGTCCGGGGGGCGCGCGGTGATCCACTGCGCTCGGCCCTCGCCGCCGCATTCGTCGCCCTGATGTTCCACACGCTCCTCTATGCCGACTTCCTCGAGGATCCGACCACGTGGGTCCTGTTGGCGGTCGGTCTGGCGCTCGCCCGGGCGCCGGTCGGCGTGCCCGCGCTGAGCGACGAGCCGGTCGTCAGTCCGGGGCTGGGTCCCGCGGTGGCGCGGTCGTGACATCGGACCGCCCCTCCGGCTGACCCTCCGACTGTGATGCCGCCTTGGCCATCCGCAGCAGGAGATCGTGGAGCGTGCGACGCTCGGCCGCGGACAGCGGGGCGAGGAGTTCCTCTTGTGCCTCGCGCGCGAGCGCGCGACCCCGCTGCAGCGTCGCTCGTCCGGTGGGGGTGAGGTGGAGCGCGTGCGCCCGGCGGTCTGAGGGGTGTCGCCGGCGCTCCACCATGCCCTTGGACTCGAGCTCGTCGATCGTCGAGACCATGGAACTGGGGTCCGTGCCGATCGCACGCCCAAGCTGCTGCTGAGTGATCTCCCCCTCGGCGTCGAGCACGTTGAGCGCGCCCCACATCCGCGTGCTCAGGCCGAGTGACGCGATGCGCTCCCCAAACCGGCGGGAGGCGAACCAGCCGAGCCGGCTGACGAGGTACCCGGTGTTGCGCACGAGCACACCGTGCAGCCCCGGGGCGGATCGGCCTGTCTCGCTCATTGCCGAGTAGACATTACTCAATAGCGTTTGCACTGCGCATAGTTTGTGCTACAAATCATGCGTTCCGCAAAGCAACTGGCAGAAGAGGGGCTGATGCTGATGATGGGCACGATCACGCGCTGGGTCCTGGCGCATAGGCGAGCTGTCGCGGCGTTCTGGATCGTCGTCACCATCGTCGGGATCGCCACCGTCAACCAGGCGACTCAGTCGTTCAGCACCGAGTTCAGCGTCCCCGGGCGCGAGGGCTTCCAGACGAACGCGCAGATCCTTCGCGTGTTCGGGGGCGGCGGGAACACGGCGCCGCTGCTCTCGGTCGTCACCGTGCCGGCCGGGACGAGCGTCTCCTCCCCCGCGGTCAGGACAGGGCTGGCGCAGGTGGAGGCTCGTGTCCGGGCTGCTGTTCCGGGCAGTCGCACCGCCTCGTATGTGTCGACGGGCAACCGCGCGTTCGTCTCAGCCGATGGGCGCACCACATTCGTCCTCGCGTACCCGCCGCCTGACCGCCAGTCCTTCGGCGTCAACACCGGCGCGGCCAAGCGCGCCGCCGCCGCGCTCGCGAGCCTGCGCATCGCCGGCGCTCGCGTCCATGTCACCGGAATCGACGCGCTCCAGGCCCAGACGGGTGGGGGTGGTGGCGCCGGCGTCTTGCTCGAGTCCGTCCTCGGTGGCCTCGGGGCGCTCGTCGTGCTCGCCTTCGTGTTCGCGTCCCTCCTGGCCTTCGTGCCGCTGCTGATGGCGATCGTCTCGATCATGACGACGTTCCTGGTGCTGTGGGGGGTGAGCTCGGTGACCAGCGTGTCGTTCATCGTCGAGTTCCTGGTGGGGCTGATCGGGCTCGGCGTGGCGATCGACTACTCCCTGCTGGTGGTGGTGCGGTGGCGTGAGGAGCGCGACCGCGGCGTCCAGGGGGAGGAGGCCGTCGTGCGGGCGATGCAGACCGCGGGACGGGCCGTCGTGTTCAGCGGCACCACGGTCGCCATCGGCCTGCTCGCGATGGTCGTGCTCCCGCTGCCGTTCCTGCGGTCGATCGGCTTTGCCGGGATGCTGATCCCGCTCGTGAGCGTCGTGGTGGCGACGACGCTGCTGCCGATCGTCCTGACCACGTTCGGATCTCGGTTGGACTGGCCGCACGTCCGTCGCGAGGACCGCGCCAGCGCTCCCTGGACGCGGTGGGCGAGCCTCGTCGTGGCACGGCGCTGGCCGGCGGCGGTGGCGGCGAGCATCGTGCTGGCGCTGCTGGTCATCGCCGCGACCGGCCTGCACCCCGGGCAGGCGAACGTCGACACCCTGAGCCGGAGTGGGGACGCCCGGACCGGGCTGGTGGCCCTCGAACGGTCCGGGATCGGCCCGGGCGCGCTGGCGCCGATCGAGATCGTCAGCCCGGCCGGTGACGCCGGCCGTGTCGCCGGCGCGCTTGCGTCGGTCACGGGTGTGCACGGCGCGGTGGCGCCGGTGTCCGCCCCGTGGCGGCGCGACGGCCTCGGGATCGTCGACGTGTTCGGCGCCGCCGACCTGTCGACATCGGCGGGCGGTGCCACGGTCGACCGCGTCCGGGCGGCCGCGCACGCGCTCGGTCCGGCGGTGCGCGTCGGCGGCATCGGCGCGGAGAACGAGGACTTCGTCAACGCCATCTACGGCAGCTTCCCGCTGATGATCGCCCTGATCGCCGTCCTGACGTTCCTGCTGCTGGCGCGGGCATTCCGCTCGCTCGTGCTCCCGCTCAAGGCGGTCATCCTCAACGTCATCAGCGTCGCCGCGGCGTGGGGCGTGATCACGCTCGTCTGGCAGGAGGGCCACGGCTCCGGCGCCCTGTGGGGGATCACGGCGACCCATTCGGTGAGCGCCTGGATCCCGCTGATGGTGTTCGCGTTCCTGTTCGGCCTGTCGATGGATTACGAGGTGTTCATCCTCAGCCGCGTGCGCGAGGAGTTCGACGGCAGCGGCTCGACCGACGCCGCCGTCGTCCGCGGCATCGGCCGCACCGGCCGCCTGGTCACGAGCGCCGCGCTCATCCTGTTCCTCGCGTTCGCCTCGATGGCCTCGGCGCCGGACACCGATGTCAAGGTGTTCGCCACCGGCCTGGCCGCCGGGATCCTCCTCGACGCGACCGTGATCCGGGCGCTGCTCGTGCCGGCGGTGGTGTCGCTCTTCGGCCGCTGGAACTGGTGGCTGCCGGAGCGCCCGGCGCGGCTGCTCCGGGTCGAGCCGTCGCTGCCGGCGTCGGAGAGTGCGTAAGGGTGACGCCGCCTGGTCCCGGGCGGCGATGACCCGCCACCCCGGAGCGCGCTCCCTCAAATCGCCAACCCGCCATGAGCCTCGGGCGGGCGACAACAGGCTCCTACAGCGGCGTCGTATACGCCCCGCTGATGCCCCCGTCGACGAGGAACTCGGTCGCGTTGACGTACGACGACTCGTCGGAGGCCAGGAACAGGACCGCGTTGGCGACCTCGTCGGCCTGGGCGAACCGGCCCATCGGCACGTGGATCATCCGCCGCTGGGCCTCGGCGGGGTCGGCGGCGTAGAGCTCGCGCAGCAGCGGGGTGTCCACGGGCCCGGGGCACAGCGCGTTGACGCGGACGCCGCGCTTGGCGAACTCGACCCCCAGCTCGCGCGACAGGGCGAGCACCCCGCCCTTGGACGCCGTGTAGGCGATCTGCGAGGTTGCCGAGCCCATCACCGCCACAAACGACGCGGTGTTGATGACCGATCCGCCGCCGCCCTCCAGCAGGTGGGGGATGCCGTGCTTGCAGCACAGGAATACGCTGCGGAGGTTCGTTGCCTGCACCCGCTCCCAGGCCTCCAACGCCGTCTTGACCACCGACGCGTCATCGGTGGGGGAGATGCCGGCGTTGTTGAACAGGACGTCGATGCGCCCCATCTCCCGGCGGACGTGCGCGTACAGCTCGCCGACCGCCGGCTCGTCGGTGAGGTCGGCGGCCACCGACAGCTCGCCGACGGAGTGCTCGCGGACATCGACGCCCACCACATGAGCTCCCTCGCGCTCGAACACGGCGGCAGTGGCGCCG
Organism: Solirubrobacteraceae bacterium; assembly: GCA_035551695.1. GTDB lineage: Bacteria > Actinomycetota > Thermoleophilia > Solirubrobacterales > Solirubrobacteraceae > Palsa-465. Next base: position 19,286 of record DASZMU010000061.1, on the reverse strand, counting down.
CCGATCCCCCCCGCGGCGCCCGTGACGACGCAGACCTTCCCGGACAACCTCATGACGTGGCGTAGAAGATCGACTTGACCTCGGTATAGGCGTCGAGCGCGTGCGGCCCCAGCTCGCGCCCGTATCCGGACTGCTTGAAGCCGCCGAACGGCGTCGACACCCGGACTGACGTGTTGGAGTTGATCGACAGCACGCCGGCGTCGATCTCGCGGGCCACGCGCAGGGCGCGGCCACCGTCCCCGCTCCAGATCGAGCCTGAGAGCCCGTAGATGGTGTCGTTGGCCAAGCGAACAGCCTCCTCTTCGTCGCTGAACGGGATCACCACAGCCACCGGTCCGAAGATCTCGTCGCGGGCGGCCCGCGCCTGCGGGTCGACCGGGCACAGCACCGTCGGGGCAAACCAGAAGCCGGGCCCGTCCGGGGCGCTCCCCCGGAACGCGACCGGCGCGCCGTCGGAGACGTACGAGCTGACGGTCTCGCGCTGACCCGCCGAGATCAACGGGCCCATCTGGGTCGACTCGTCGAGGGGGTCACCCACGCGAATGGAGGTCACCGCGCGCTCGAGCTCGGCCATGAACTCATCGACCGCCGGGGCCTGGACGAGGATGCGCGACCGGGCGCAGCAGTCCTGCCCGGCGTTGCCGAACACCGCGCCGGGCGCCGCCGCGGCGGCCGCGGCCAGGTCGGCGTCGGCGAAGATGATGTTCGGCGACTTGCCGCCGAGCTCGAGCGTCACCCGCTTGATCGTCTGCGCCGCCCCGGCAGCGATCGACCGGCCGACCTCGGTCGACCCCGTGAACGCGATCTTCGCCACGCCCGGGTGCTCGACCAGCCGCGCGCCGCACGTCGATCCCGGACCGACGACGACGTTGAAAACGCCCTCCGGCAGCCCGGCCTCACGGGCGATCTCGGCGAAGCGCAGCGCGCTGAGCGGCGTCAGCTCCGCCGGCTTCAAGACGACCGTGTTGCCGGCCGCCAGCGCCGGTCCCAGCTTCCATGCCGCGATCGTCAGCGGGAAGTTCCAGGGCACGATCAGCCCCACCACTCCAAGCGGCTCGCGCACCGTCCAGGCCTGGCCCCCCGCGACCGGGATGGTGTCGCCGAGGAGGCGCTCCGGCGATCCGGAGTAGTAGGCGAACACCTGCGCGACCATGTCCATCTCGCCGCGCGCGTCGTCGATCGGCTTGCCGGCGTTGCGCGCCTCGACCTGGGCCAGTTCCTCGCGATGCGATGCCACCGCATCGGCGATCCGTCGCAGCACCGCCGCACGATCTGACGGCGTCACCGCCCGCCACGCCGGGAACGCGGCGCCGGCGCGGGCGACCGCCGCGTCGACGTCTTCGACCCTCGCGCGTGGAATCTGCTCGAGCACCGCCTCGGTGGCGGGCTCGACAACCTCCAGGATCCCGTCAGGCAATGCCCGTCTCCGGCTCGGCGACAGCCAGACCATCTTCTTCGAATTCGACCGTGCGAATCGGACCCTTGAACGTCTTGCGCGCCGAGGTGAAATACCAGACGGTCACCCCGAGCATGACCGCGATGGTCACCAGCGGCGCGTAGTTGACCGCCGACCAGCTGAACGTGCTCGAGAACGGCACGGCCGCCGGGGTGAACGGCAGGCAGAAGATGATCACGCACAGGATCACCCACACGATCGCGACGAGGTTGACCCACTTGTACTTGGCGCCGAGCGTCCACGGCCCGGTCTGGAACGCGTCACCCATCCGCCAGCGCAGGTACACGGGAATCGTGTAGGCGATGTACAGGCCGATGACCGAGATCGAGGTGACGGCCAGGAAGGCGACCGGAAGCCCCGCGTGGTTGCCTTTGTAGGCGGGGATCGTGATGATGAAGGCGAACGCCGCCACGAACACGACCGCCCAGGTGGGGGTCTTGTTCTTGCCCAATCGACGCCAGAGGTTGTGGCCCGGAACAGCGCCGTCACGTGAGAACGCGAACGTCATCCGGGACGCGCTCGTCACACAGGCCATTCCGCAGAAGATCTGGCCGACGGTGGAGATGACGAGCACGGCCTTGGCAGCGGCCGAGGTGAGAGCCGACTCGATGATCGATTGCGAGGTCCCACCCGCGGCGCTGATCTCCTTGACATGGGTGGCGGCGAAGGTCAGCGCCAGCAAGACCATCCAGCCGAACACGGCCGAATAGAAGACCGAGCGCCAGACGCCCTTTGGCGCGGCCACGGCGGCGTCGTGGGTCTCCTCGGAGATGTGCGCCGACGCGTCGTAGCCGGTGATCGTGTACATGGTCAGCAGGAACCCGAGCGGCAGCACGTAGAACCAGTACATGTTGGTGTTGAAGCCCGACAGGTTGATGCGGTGACCGAACACAAAGCTGAAGCTCTGATGATGGCTGGGCACCGCGACCAGCAGGACGATGATCACGAGCACGCCGATCACGTGCCACCAGACGGAGATGTTGGTGAACAGCGAGACCAGGTGCGACGAGAAGATGTTGATCACGGCGTGCAGGACGAGGATCAGCACGAACAGGACGAACGTGTGGTGAAGCGACGCCTGGACACTGGTGGTGGCGAAGTTGGTGAGGAAGTGAAGGCCGTAGAACGACAGGGTCGAGTTCAGGAAGGTGGCCGCTGCGTAATCCACCGAAGCTGTCACCGCGACCAGCCCGACCAGGTTGAACCACCCGGTGAACCAGCCCCAGCCGGGGCCGCCGAGCTTCGATGCCCAGTAGTAGATGCCACCGGCTGTGGGCATCGCCGAGGCCAGCTCGGACATCGAGAACGCCACCATCAAGATCAAGACGCTGATCACCGGCCAGCCGATCGAGATCGCCACCGGTCCGCCGTTGAGCCACGCCTGGCCGTAGGTGGTGAAGCACCCGGCGAGGATGGAGATGATCGAGAACGAGATCGCGAAGTTGGAGAACCCGCTCCAGCCGCGACGCAGCTCCTGCTTGTAGCCGAGCTCGGCGAGGCGTCGCTCGTCGGCCGTCAGCGTCTCTGTCCCAGTGCTCATCCGCTCCTCCTCAGGAAAAGGTCTAGGGATCCGTCCTTCTGGGGCGCGAAACATACGCCGGACAGTTCGGTCAAGTCAAGGGCCGCGGGGCAAACTCGGTTTGGGCTCGGGCAGCAGCCCGGCGAGCACGTACTCGGTCCCGCGCAGGTGCTCGGTCATGACGCGCGCCGCCGTCGCCTCGTCGTGGAGCCGGATCGCCGCCAGCAGGCGGCGGTGCTGGTAGTTGGCGTTGTCGAGCACCTCGGGGGGATGGGCGATGTGGTGGATGAGGTTGCTCATCGCCCCCTGGGTCTCGGTCATGAGCTTGACAAGGTGCGGATTGCCGGTCAGTTCCGCCAGCCCCACGTGGAAGCGGACGTCGATCGGGCGGTAGGCGGGGAAGTCGTCGAGGGTGTCGTCGATGGCCACGACCAACTCCTCCAGGACGTCGACCATCGGCTCCTGGGCCCGTTCGGCGGCGAGCACGGCGATCCCCACTTCCACCGTCATCCGGCTGTCGCAGACGTCGCGCCACCCGGCCAGCACCTCCGCGGAGGGGCGCTCCGCCGGGGGTTGCGGATCGGCGACGAAGGTGCCGCCCCCGCGTCCGCGGGTCGCGTGCAGGTGCCCGCTCTGGCCCAGGGCCACGAGCGCCTGGCGCAGCGTCGAGCGCGCGATGCCAAGCCGAGCGCAGAGCTCGCGCTCGGCCGGCAGTCGCGTTCCGGGCGTCAGGAGCCCCAGCTTGATCGCCGTGCCCAGCCGCTCCACGGTTTCCTCGAACGCCGTCTGCGAGTGCACGGGGGCAAACACGGCCTCGAGCGAGCCGGTCATCTCGCGCTGCACCGCCGTCTCTGCCATCAGCTCACCTCTCAGAGTCTCTCAAAGCCGCGGACCCGCTCCCAATCGGTGACCGCAGCCTCGAATGCTGCCAGCTCCACGTCGGCGGCGTGTACGTAATGCTCGACCACCTCCTCGCCGAACGCGGCCTGGGCCACGTCGCTGGACGCAAACAGGTCGCGGGCCTCGCGCAGCGTCCCCGGCAGTCGCGGCTTGTCGGTCGCGCGGTAGGCATTGCCCTCGTACGCCAGTTCAAGCGGGAGCTCGTTCTCCACGCCGTACAGGCCCGCAGCCACGGTCGCGCTCAGTGCCATGTACGGATTGAGGTCCGAGCCCCCGGCCCGGTTCTCGAAGCGCAGCCCCGGGCCGTGGCCGACCACCCGCAACGAGCAGGTCCGGTTGTCCGGCGCCCAGGCGATGGCCGTGGGCGCGAACGATCCCTCCGCGTAGCGCTTGTACGAGTTGACGTTCGGCGCGAGGAGCAGCGTCAGCTCGCGCAGGCACGCCAGCTGCCCTGCCAGGAACGACTCGAACACGTCGCGCTCGCGCGCGAAGACCATCCCGTCCTCGTCGGCGAGCGAGAAGTGGATGTGGCACGAGCTGCCCTCGCGCTCGTCGAACTTCGCCATGAAGCTGATCGCCATCCCCTCCTGGGCGGCGATCTCCTTGGCGGCGTTCTTGTAGATCACATGGTTGTCGGCTGTCCGGAGGGCGTCGGCGTACAGGAAGTTGATCTCGTGCTGGCCAAGGTTGCACTCGCCCTTGGAGTTCTCGACCGCCATCCCGGCCAGCTCCATGCAGTTGCGGATCCGGCGGATGAGCGGCTCGACCCGGGCGGTTGCCAGCAGCGAGTAGTCGAGGTTGTAGAGGTTCGCCGGCTCCAGATCGCGGTAGCCCTTGTGCCAGGCCGACTCGTAGGTTTCACGGAACAGCATCAGCTCGAGCTCCGTGCTGGCGTTGGCCCTCCACCCCCGTCGCGCCAGGCGGTCCAGCTGGCGTGCGAGCACCTGGCGGGGTGAAGCGACCACCGGAGCCCCATCCTCCCAGTGGAGGTCGCACAGGCACATCGCGGTTCCGTCCTGCCAGGGCACCGGGCGCAGGGTCGCGAGGTCCGGTCGCATCGAGAAGTCCCCATAGCCGCGCTCCCAGGAGGACATCCGGTATCCGCCCACCGTGTTCATCTCGACGTCGACCGCGAGCAGGTAGTTGCAGCCCTCGGCGCCCTCCTCGGCGACGACGTCTACGAAGTGGCGCGCGGTCAGGCGCTTCCCCTGCAGCCGTCCCTGCATGTCGCACAGCGCCAGCAGCACGGTGTCGATCTCCCCTGCGTCGACGCGCAGGCGCAGCTCGTCGAGATTCACGCATGCCTCCTCGGCGTCAGATCCAGCCTCACACGGCGAAGGTATAGAAATCAAGCCTTAATCGCCAGGTGGGAGGCGGCTTTTCTTTGCCGTCGAGAAGGGATAGGATCGCCAAGTCGTGACCTGGGGATTCGTGTGGCTGATGCTGGCGCTGAAGTTGCCGCTTGCTGCGCTCATCTACATCGTGTGGTGGGCGATCAAGCAGGAACCTGATGAGTCCTCGTCCGACGACGACGGCGGTATCAAGCGTCATCGTCCCCACCCGCGCGAGCCGTTCCCGCGCCGTCCCCGGCGGGGCCCTCACGGCGATCCGGCGCCGCAGCCGCCGGCGCGGGTGCGCACAACCCGGGCCCGCGCGCGCACCTACGGTCACTGAGCCTGAGGGCGCGCTCAGCGACCTCCGTCGCTGTCAGACTTCGCGCTCATGAACGACGGCAACCACACCCGGACCGGCGGCGTCTCGGTCCTTTCCGACGGCACCATCGCGCGCCTGGTGGACGAGGGGCGCATCCGGATCGATCCCTGGGACCCCGGCCTGGTCCAGCCCGCGAGTGTCGATCTGCGGCTGGGCGACTCCTTCCGGGTGTTCCACAACCACCGGGCGTCGGCCATCGACCTGCGTCGCCCGCCGGAGAACCTGACCGAGGAGGTGGTCGTTCCGGAGGGTGAGTCATTCATCATCCATCCCGGCGAGTTCTGCCTCGGACGGACGCTCGAATGGGTCGAGCTCCCGGACGACATCGTGGCTCGGATCGAGGGCAAGTCGAGCCTCGGCCGCCTCGGATTGATCGTCCACGCCACCGCCGGGTTCTGCGACCCCGGCTGGCAGGGCACGCTCACCCTTGAGCTCAACAACCTGACGCGTGTCCCCATCAAGCTCTACCCGGGTCTGGAGATCGCCCAGCTGTCGTTCATGACGCTGGATCGCCCCGCGCTGCGGCCCTATGGGAGCCCGGACCTCGGCAGTCACTATCAGGGACAACGAGCGGCAACGGCGAGCCGCTATCGATCGGCCCCCGGACGCGGCGAATTGGGATAGGCTCGCGCTGATGTCGCCCCTCGTGCTCGCCGCTGCGGAGACCTCGAAGACCGCCTTCTACATCCTGGGTGCCCTGCTCGCGCTGTGGGCGGTCATCCTCGCCGGCATCGGTCTGAGCCGGCCGGAGTTCCCGGGTGGCGCGCGCGGCGCGCGCGGCGTCATCGGCCTGACGCTGGTCATGGTCATCCTCGCCATCGGCGCGGCAATCCTCACCGCATAGCCGGTCGACCGGCGGCGGGGCGGTGCCGGTGGGGTTTTTTGCGCACCCCAGATTGCGGTGTAACTCCGCGTGGCAGCGCATACGGGTATCGGCGGTGCCGAAACCTGACAAATGTGAGCATCGCGTTTTCGTCAGGAGAGCGTCGCGTTAGAACCCTCCCGAGAGTGAGAAAGGACTTACAACCACTTCACCCTCGAGTGATGTTGTTGGCCTAGAAGTCAGACTGTGTTCGAACTCCGTCCCTCAGGTCGGTCGTGGCGACCAAACGCCGAGGCTGGGGGTCGACGGGTCACAACGCTCCGTCTGGACCGCCAGGGCTGAGGGTCACGTGCGGATCGCCGTGGTCAGCGAGGTGTTCCTCCCGGCGGTCGACGGAGTCGTGACGCGGCTGAGGCGGACGCTCGAGGAGCTTCCGCGGTGTGGCGACGAGGTGTTGATGATCGCCCCGGCCGGCGGCCCGGAGAGCTATGCCGGGGTCCCCGTCCTCGGCGTCCGCGGGCTCCGGGTGCCGCTCTATCCCGATGGCGATGGCTATCCCCCCAAGCGCGTCGCCCTTCCCGGGCCGGCGCTGACCCGCGCGCTGCGCGCCTACCGGCCGGACGTGGTGCATGCGATCCAGCCCGTGCTCCTCGGCGTCGGGGCAGTGGCGTACGCCCGTCGCAACCGTGTGCCGCTCGTGGCCTCATATCACGCTCACCTCCCCTCATACGCGAAGCTGTATCGACTCGGCTGGCTCGAGTCCGGCGGATGGCGCTACCTGCGCGGTCTGCACAACTGCGCCCAGGTCAACCTCGCCACGTCGTGCGCGACGCTGGCCGAGCTGGAAGGACAGCGGATCGAACGGCTCGCGCTCTGGCCCTACGGCGTCGATCTCGCGCGCTTTCATCCCGGCCAGGCGAGCGCGGACTGGCGTGAGCGGCTCAGCCTCGGTCATCCGGAGCGGCTCGTCCTCCTGTACGTCGGCCGGCTGGCCAAGGAGAAGACCGTCGAGCGGCTGGTCGAGGCGGTTCGCGGCCATCCGGAGGTGGCGCTTGCGATCGTGGGCGATGGGCCGCTGCGGTCCCAGCTCGAGCGCCGGTTCCACGGGACCAACACGACGTTCCTCGGCTTCCTCGGGGGGCCGGACCTGGCCCGGGCCTACGCCTCGGCTGACGTCTTCGTGCTCCCCTCCCAGACCGAGACGTTGGGGATGGTGACGTTGGAGGCGCACGCCGCCGGCCTGCCGGTGGTCGCCGCCGAGAGCCCGGCCGCGCGCGAGCTCGTCCGTCACGGAGTGGACGGATTGCGCTACGACCCCGGGGTCCCGGGAGCGTTGGCCGGCGCGGTGAGCCTCCTGGCTGCGGATCCGGCGCTCCGCGCCCGGATGGGGCAGAGCGCGCTCGAGGCGGTCAGCGGCGCGACCTGGAGGCACGCCACCCAGATCCTTCGCGGGCACTACGTGCGGGCCCGCGAGCGCGCGCGCCCGCAGCCGGCAGCGAAGGCCGCCGGGGGCACGTTCGATGCCCAGGCCGAGCTTGCGGCACTCACGGCGCCGGAAGCCGTCGACCCGTCCCGGGAGGCCGTGTGAGCATGGCCGTCCCTACGGCCGCGCAGTCGGACGAGCGTCCGCGGCTCGCGGAGCGAAGCGGGCGCCGCCGGACGTGGCGGCGGCAGCTGGGGACGACGGCGACCGCCCTCCTGCTGGCCGCTCTGATCGTGCTGGCGCTGACCAAGATCAACCTCGCCGACGTCGGCCACGCGATCACGGCCGTCAACGGGTGGTGGGTCGCGGCAGCCGTTCTGCTGATGGCCGCGGCCTTTCTCGCTCGCGCCGAGTCGTGGTACACGGCGATCCGCGAGGCGCTTCCCGGCGAGAGGATCGGCCGGCCAGTGGTGACCCGGACCCTGCTCATCGGCATGGCGGGATCCTCCGTCGCGCCGGGGCGGCTTGGGGAGGCGGCGCGCGCGTGGCTGATCGCGCGGCGGGCCGGCCGCGTCCGCGACGCCCTGGCGACCGTGATCGGCACGCTCCTGTCCCAGACGCTGCTCAACCTCCTGGCGCTCGTGATCCTCTCCGTCGTCGCGGTGGCCGGCGGCGCCATTCCTGGCGCTCGCACCGAGTCGATCATCCTGACCGCGCTCGTGCCGGCGATCTGTGTCGTCGCCCTGGTCGGCGGACCCGCTGTGCTCGCTCGCAGCCGGACGCTCGGGGCGGGGCGGCTGGGCCGAACCTCCGGCTGGATCCACGGTCAGCTCGTCGACGTCCGCCGGGGACTCGTCGTGTTCCGCCGACCCGGCCCGGCGATCCATTCGACCGGCTTTCAGCTGTTGGCCTGGGCGTTTCAGTGGGGAGCGTGCTACGCGGTGCTCCTCGCGTTCGGCCTGCAGCAGAGGGCGGGCATCGCCGCCGCGGCGGCCGTGCTCGTCGCCGTCAACATCACGGCGATCCTCCCCGTGACCCCGTCCAGCGTCGGGGTCTTTCAGGCGGCCTGCATCGCCGTCCTCGCACCGTTCGGTATCCACGCCGGCGAAGGGCTTGCCTACGGGCTCGTCCTCCAGGCGGTGGAGATCGGCTGCGCCTTGGCGCTGGGCCTCCCGTCGCTGCTGTTCGAGGGCGTCTCGATCGCCGAGCTGCGCGCCCACGCGGGGACGCCCCGGCACGCGCCGGACCCGGGCCACCCCGTTGTGCGGGGCGAACGCGGCGCGGGTAATAGAGTCTGAGGAGGTCGCCCGCGCCCCCCACCACGCGGCGACTCCCCCCGGTAATCGCATCACAGGAGTGCTATGAGCACCGAGACCCAGCAATCGACGGACGGCAGCGCTGTGGCCACCTCCGCCGACACCCTCACCGTCATCGACAACCGGACCGGCCAGCAGTACCAGATCCCGATCGAGGACAACACGATCCGGGCCACCGAACTTCGCAAGATCAAGACCTCAGACGACGACTTCGGCCTGATGACATACGACCCGGCCTACATGGCGACGGCGTCGTGTCGCTCGGCGATCACGTTCATCGACGGCGACAAGGGCATCCTCGAGTACCGCGGCTATCCGATCGAGCAGCTGGCCGAGAGGTCCAGCTACCTCGAGGTCGCGTACCTGCTCATCCACGGCGAGCTCCCGACGAAGCAGCAGCTCGACGAGTGGGATCACCTGATCACGATCCACACCTTCGTGCACGAGAACGTCAAGGAGTTCATGCAGGGCTTTCGCTACGACGCCCATCCGATGGGGATGCTGCTGGCGTCGGTCGGCGCGCTGTCCACCTTCTATCCGGAGGCGGCGGCGATCAAGGACCCCGAGGCCCGCTACATCCAGGTGATCCGGCTGCTGGCCAAGATGCCGACCCTGGCCGCGTTCTCCTACCGGCACAACCGCGGCATGCCGTACGTGTACCCGGACAACGACCTGAGCTACGCCGGGAACTTCCTCTCGATGATCTACAAGGTCGCCGAGCTCAAGTACGAGCCGGATCCGCGGCTCGAGCACGCCCTCGACGTCCTGTTCATCCTCCACGCAGACCACGAGCAGAATTGCTCGACGAGCGCCGTACGGAGCGTCGGCTCCTCCGAGGTTGATCCGTACTCGGCCGTGGCGGCGGGCGTGGCCGCGCTCTACGGGCCGCTGCACGGCGGGGCCAACGAGGCGGTGCTGCGGATGCTGCGCCGCATCGAGACCAAGGAGAACATCCCGGACTTCATCAAGGGCGTCAAGGAGGGCAATCAGCGCCTGATGGGCTTCGGTCACCGGGTCTACAAGAACTTCGACCCGCGGGCGAAGATCATCAAGACGGCGACCGAGGAGGTGTTCGAGGTAACGGGCAAGAACCCGCTGCTCGACATCGCCACGGAGCTCGAGAAGATCGCGCTCGAGGATGAGTACTTCATCAGTCGCAAGCTGTACCCGAACGTCGACTTCTATTCAGGGCTGATCTATGAGGCGCTCGGGATGCCGGTCGAGATGTTCCCGGTCCTGTTCGCGATCGGCCGCACCAGCGGGTGGATCGCCCAGTGGCTGGAGATGATCGACGACCCGGAGCAGAAGATCGCCCGGCCGCGGCAGATCTACACCGGCGGCCGTGGGCTGGACTACGTGCCGATCGACCGGCGTTCATAGCGTCGGTGGCGGGCAGCCTGGGCCGAGCACGTCCTCAGGGTGGACGTCCTCGCCCAGGGTCCGTGACCTCCGCCACATAGACGCTGCCGACGGGGGCGTATGTTTGAACGGTGGATCTCTGCGCCCTTCCAGACGGTCGCGTCGTCACCATCCGGCCCATCCGGGCCGATGACCTGGAGCGCCTTCAGCTCTCCCACGCGCGGCTGTCCGAGCTCTCGCGCTACCGGCGGTTCATGTCGTCCAAGCCGAGGCTCAGCCCGGCTGACGCCCACTACCTGGTCGACGTCGACGGTTGTGACCACTACGCGTTGGTGGCGACCGTCGCCGAGCCGGAGGGTGAGGCGATCATCGCGGTCGCCAGATACGTCCGGCTGGCCGGTGAGCCTGAAGTCGCCGAGTTCGCCATCGTCGTCGGCGATGCCTGGCAGGGCCGGGGGCTCGGCGCGGAGCTGGCGGGGCGGCTCGCGGACGCCGCGGTCACGCGAGGCGTCGAGCGGTTCTACGCCACGATTCTCGCCGACAACGTGGCGATCCGCCGCCTGATCGAACGTCTGGCAGACGGGCCGATCAATCGCCGGCGCGACGGCAACATCATCGAGGTCGATTTCCCCCTGCCGACTCGCGGTGACATCAGGCCGCCCAACCGTGGCGCTCCTGCGATGATCGCCACGTGCGCTGGAAGCTGACCGAGCGTGCCGGGCCCCGGGTGCAGCGCTCCTCGTTCGGCGACCTGACGCCGGCTCTGGATGCGCTCGAGGCCCGCGGCCGCGAGCTTTCCGGGTCGGCTCCCGGTCAGGCCCTCGATGCGAAGTTCCGCCGCTTCGAGCCACAGCAGCGGGTGATCGCTCGGCTCGAGCTCGCCGGGCCGGAGCGGCTCGTACCGAGTATCCGCGCCGGCGTCGACGTCCGCGGTGACGGCTCGGTGGAGGCCTTTCGCGGCCGTGTCCGGCGTGAGGTGGTCAGCCCGCGGCGGGGCGAGAGCCCCTACGCGGCGCTGCGCCGGGTGCTGGCGGACCGCTGACGCGGGCGCAGGCGGCGCGCCACGGCCGGCGCTGGGTCAGAGGACGAGCGTCTGCCCGTGGTGGCGCAGCCAGCGAGCGTGCTCCCGGTAATTGGGGCACCGGCGCTTGACCAGGGCCCAGAAGCGCGGAGAGTGGTCCATGACCTGTAGGTGGCACACCTCGTGCCAGATCACGTAGTCGAGCACGGCCTCCGGCGCCAGCAGCAGGCGCCAGTTGAAGCTCATCGCCCCGCTGCGCGAGCAGCTGGCCCACCGTGTGCGCTGTCCGCGGATCGTCAGGGTCGTGTACGAAGTGCCCGCGATCGCGCACGCGCGCTCCAACCGGGGAGCAACCTCCGCGCGCGCCGCCCGCCGATACCACCGCTCCAGCGCCGGTACGCGCTCCGCTCCCGCCGGCGCGAGGAGGACATCGCCCCGGCGGTGGACGCGGGTCCGGCCGGGTTGTGCGTGCACATGAAGGAGCCGGCCGAGGTACGGGACGCCCTCGCCGCGCGCAGCAACCGCCTCCTCGGCGCGCCGGCGTTCCTGGATGCGGCGCCGGATCCACGGCTCGAGCTCGCGCACGGCGTCCGCCGCCTCGCGCTCAGGCGCACGCCGGGGCAGCACCACCTCCACGCCGGCGGCATCCACCGTCACCCGCACGCGGCGGGCGCGTTCGGAGCGTCTGATCCGGTAGGCGATCTCGGTCATCGTGTGGGGCGGCCGGCTGTGGGGGAGAACTGGTGCGCGCGGCACGAGGCAGAGTACGGTCCACTCCTGACATGCCCTCGTTTCCTGATCTGAGCGACCCGCTGACCGGGCCGGTCGCAGCGCTCAGGCTGGCCGCCGAGCGCGACATCCCGGAGACGCTCATCGCCCATCAGGACGACCCTCAGATGCACGTGCGGATTGGGCTGGAGCGTCCGCCCAGCGGCGCCGAGCTCGGCCGGCGGGTCGAGCGCGGAGCCGCCGAGCGTGCCTCTGGCGCAGGTGTCTGGCTGACGATCGTCGCGCCGCGTGGCGACGAATGCTGCGGTGGCCTCGACGTCCACGAGGTCGATTGGGACCACCTCCGCGCCGAGATCGGCATCTGGGTCGTGCCGCACCGGCGGGGGCTGGGCGTCGCCGCCGATGCGCTCCGGCTGGGCGGCCGCTGGTTGCTGGAGACCTGCGGGCTGAAGCGGGTCCAGCTGCTCACCGAGCCGGACAACGCGGCGATGCGCGGTGCCGCGCGCAGCGCGGGATTCGATGAGGAGGGGATCCTGCGCGCCTACGTGCGGGAGCGCGGCCAGCGAGTCGACGTCGTCATGATCTCCCTGATCGCTGAGGACCTGGAGCGCGCCCGGTGACAGCACCCGGTCAGCGCCGGGGCAGGGAATGGCGGGTGCCCCTGCCCGCGGGGATCCGGCCGCCGTTCGAGGTCTACGTCAACGGGGTGCGCCAGGAGCTCGGCCCCGACTACCGCGTGTCCGAGGGAGAGCTCGTCTTCGGCCGCGAGCTCGTACGCCAGAAGCTGAGCGGGTGGGCGTGGTTGATCGGCTTCTGGGGGATCGGCACCTACAAGCGCAACGACGAGGTCGACGTGCGTTATGAGCTCGACGGGCGGCCGATGGTCGCCCACGCCCTGGAGATCAAGCCGCCCGCATAGCGCCGACGACCATCAAGCCGCCTGCCTAGCGCCGAGGACCACCTCGCGCATCGCCAGCCCGCCGTCCTCGGCAGCCGGGCGAGTCCCATTCCGGGCGACCCACGGGCGCATGACGCGCAGCGCCGACAGGATGGCGCGGGTCGCGTGTGAGCGGTTGAGCGTGTAGAAGTGGATCCCGGGGGCGCCGCGCGCCAGCAGCTCGGCGCATTGCAGCGTCGCGTACGAGACACCCAGCGCCGTGACCGCCTCCGGGTCATGCGAGCGCCACTCGAGCGCCTCGAGCAGGGCCTGTGGGATCGAGGCGCCGCACATCCCGGTGATGGTCTTGATCTGTCCCAGGTCGGTGATCGGCATCACACCGGGCAGGATGGGCACGGTGATGCCGGCCGCGCGCGCCTCGCCGATGAAACGGAAGTACAGCTCGTTGTCGAAGAAGAGCTGCGTGATCAGGAACGAGACGCCGCTCTGCACCTTCTCCTTGAGGAAGTGCAGGTCGTGCTCGAGATCCGGGGCCTCCGGGTGGACCTCCGGGAAGCATGCGCCGCCGATGCAGGCCTCGTAGCCGGCGCTGATCATCTGAGCCAGCTCGGTCGAGTAGCTCAGCCCCCCGGGATGGGGCTTCCAGTCGCTCTCGCCGCGCGGGGGATCGCCCCGCAGCGCCAGGATGTTCTCGATCCCGGCGTCGCGCATCTCATCGAGGACCCCGCGCAGCTCCTCGCGCGTCGAGCCCACGCAGCTCAGGTGCGCCATCGCCTCGATTCCCAGCTCCTGCTTGATCCATTTGGTCAGCTCCAGCGTCCGGTCGCGGCAACTCCCGCCGGCGCCATACGTGACCGAGACGAACGCCGGATCGAGCTGCCGCAGCGACTCCAACGCCAGGCCCAGGACCCGCTCGCCGGCGTCGCTCTTGGGCGGGAAGAACTCGAACGAGAAGATCGGCTCCTCGGCCTGCTCAATGATCCGATCGATTCGCATGGGCGGCAGCGTACCAACCTTGACACGCTCGTGTCAAGGTTGCGACCGCTCAGACCGCCCGCCACACCTCTGCGCCGCCGTCCTGTTCGCTCCGCACCCGTCCCGCCCGCTCCAGGTGGCGGAGGTAGCAGAGGGTCTCCGACAGGAACCATGTCGCGTTGCGGACGTCGAGCGGCCTCCCGTGAAGGCTGGGCGCGATCTGCACCGCGGTCGCCGGCTCGCGCCGGACGGTCGCAAGCACGGTCTCCAGACGCTCGTGCACCAGCGCCCGGTTGCCCTCGATGTGACCGTGGACGTCGACGAACGGCTTGCCGTGCCCGGAGAGCGCGAGCCGGGCGTCGAGCTCGTCGACGCGGTCCAGCGAGGTCAGGAACTCGCCCACGGGATCGTCGGACCGGCCGTAGTCGTAGTACAGGGAGATCCGGCCCAGCACGTGATCGCCGGAGATCAGCAGCCGGCGCTGGGGCTGATACAGGCAGATGTGCGACGGGGCGTGCCCGGGTGTCTCGTACACCGTCCACGCCCCGAGGTCGGTCTCTACCTCATCGCCGGTGCTCAGCGCGCGGTGGGGCGTCATCGCCCGGGCGACACCGGAGGGGATGCTGCGGGCAAGCTCGGCGTACTCGGCGAGCGCCTGCTCTGAGACGCCGCTCTGGCGTCCGACCTCCAGCCGGCGAGCCAGCGCGGCGCCGGGATCCTCGGCAAGGGCGTCGGCGGCGGCACGAGCTCCCGCGGCGTGCATCCATAGCTCACATCCGGCCGCCTCCGTGATTGGGGCCGCCTGACCCCAGTGATCGGAGTGAGCGTGCGTGGAGACGACCAGGCGCACGTGTTCGAGCCGGAGGTTCACCTGGTCCAGCGCCCGTTCGAGCTGCGTCAGCGAACCCGGCTCGTGCATGCCGGTGTCGACAAGCACGATTCCGGACCCGGAGGCGACCGCCCAGGCGTTGCAATGCGGCACTCCGGGCCACGGAAGCGGAAGCCGCAGGCGCCACAGCCCGGGGAGCACGCGCTCACCCCGGCCGAGCTCCTTGTGACGCGTTGTCGGTGCCATCGCCTCGCACGATATTGGCGACGCGTAGACTGCGGCGCGTCGATGGCCACGACCTCCGAGATCGCCAAGCGCTACTTCACGGCACTGTCGGCCCATGACCTCGAGGCCGGGATGGCCTGCTGGCGCCCGGGCAGCATCGACCGGTTCGTGGGGGGCGAGGAGCTGATCGCTCCGCACGGCATCGCCGAGTACTTCTCGACGCTGTTCGCCGCGTTCCCGGACTTCGAGTTCGAGGTCCTGGACGTGACCACCGGCCGCAACCGGACGGCCGTGCGCTGGCGGGCACGCGCAACGTTCGCCGGGCCCGGCACCTTCCAGGGCTTCGTCCCCAACAACGCCCGGATGGAGGTCGAGGGGTGTGACGTCGTCACCGTCGAGGACGACCTGATCGTCCACAACGACGCGTACCTCGACAGCGGCGAGGTCGCCCGACAGCTTGGGCTGCTGCCGCCGGCCGGCTCACCGGCGGAGGCTCGGTTGACCAAGCTCGCCAACGCCCGCACTCGGATCATGAACGCGGTGCACGGTGTGGAGACCGAGCAGATCGCCGCCGGAGTCTGGGTCGTGCGCGGCGGCTTCCCGACCAAGACGATGAACGTGTACCTGATCGAGGACGACGGCGGGGTCACGGTCTTCGATGCCGGGATCGAGGCCATGGGCGCCGCCCTGCGGGCGGCCTGCGCTCGCCTCGGCGGGGTCAAGCGAGTCGTCCTCGGCCACGCTGACTGCGACCACCGCGGAGCCGCACCCGCTCTCGGCCAGCCCGTGTACTGCCACGCCGCCGACCGCGCTGCGGCGGAGTCCGACTCCGCGTTCCGGGACTACTGGCACCTGGAGCGGCTCGCCCCGTATGCCCGCGCGGTCTATCCGCGGCTGCTCGCGTCCTGGGACGGCGGTGCCCTGACGGTGGCCGGGACCCTCTCCGAGGGCGACCAGGTCGCCGGCTTCGAGGTGATCGAGCTTCCCGGGCACGCTCCCGGGCTGATTGGGCTGTTCCGCGCCGCTGACCGGCTCGCGCTCGTGTCCGACTGCTTCTACACGCTGGATCCTCAGACGGGCCGCAAGAGTCCGCCGCGCATCCCGCATCCGGCGTTCGACGCGGATCTGGAGCAGACCCGTGCCTCGATCCGCAAGCTCGCCGCGCTTGCCCCGGCTGTGGCCTGGGCCGGCCACGCCGATCCCGTGACCGGTGACGTGCGAGCACAGCTGGAACGCGCCGCCGACGCGCCTGTGTGAGGCTGGGTGGGCCGCCGGAACCGCCAGCGGACCAGGCTCGTCGCTCCGTCGGCGGAGTACCGCGACGCGGAGGGCAACGTGCTGGCCCTGCGGGGCTCGCTACCCCCGGCGGCGCGGCGTGAATACGCCGAGGTTCTCGCCGGCGGCCTGCACCGAGAGGACGCGCGCCAGCGGGCGGCCGAGATCCTGTTCGAACGCCTGGCCGTCTCGTGGACGATCGCCGGGGTCACGACGAGCCGCCAGAAGGAGCTGCTGGGCCGCTACCGCGTGGCGAGCGCGCCGGAGCGCGAGTTCGTGCTGCGGTCGCTGCGGGAGCATGCTGCCGAGCACTTTCCGGAGCTGGAGGCGCCGTGACTTCACCCCGGCTTGACCACAACGCCTTCGCCGCCCTCCTCTGTGACTGGTGCATGCGGGTCGCTCCCGGCGAACGGGTCGGCGTGTACTCGACGACGCTCGCGGAGGAGCTGGCTCTGGCCGTCCACGCCGCCGTGCTCGACCGCGATGCCTGGCCGTACGTCCGCCTGGAGCCATCCCGGCTCGGCGCCGACTTCTATCGTCACGCGCGCGACCGACACCGCACCGAGGCGCCGCCGGTCGACCTGGCACTGACCGCCGCGCTCGACGCGTTCGTCCGCATCGACGCGCCGGCGAACACGACGGAGCTCGCCGACATCGACCCCGCGCTCGTCGCAGCGGTGTCCGGGGCTCGCCGGCCGCTCCAGGAGGCGTCGCTGGCGCTGCGCTGGACCGGCACGCTGCTGCCGACGCCGGCTCTGGCTCAGCAGGCGGGGATGGCCACGGATCAGTACACGTCGTTCGTCGAGCGGGCACTGTTTCTCGACCAGCCGGACCCGGCCCGCGCCTGGTCCGACCTCAGCGTCCGCCAGGCGCGTCTGGTCGAGCGGCTGACGGCTGCCGCCGAGATCCGGGTCGAGGCGGAGGGCACCGACCTGACGCTCAACGTCGCCGGGCGCAGATGGATCAACTCCGACGGCCGGCACAACATGCCGAGCGGCGAGGTCTTCACCGGACCGCACGAGGACTCCGCCACCGGGACGATCCGCTTCACCGTTCCCACCGGGCCGCGCGGCGTGACGGTGACCGGCGTCGAACTCGAGTTCCGCAACGGCGAGGTGGTGCACGGTCGCGCGCAGGAGGGCGAGGCGTATCTTCACGCGGCGCTGGCGACCGACGCCGGCGCGCGCTATCTCGGCGAGCTGGGCATCGGGACGAACACCGGCATCGACCGGCCGACCGGCCACATCCTGCTCGACGAGAAGATGGCCGGCACCGTTCATCTCGCGCTCGGCCGCTCGTACCCGGAGACCGGGGGGCGCAACGAGTCTGGGCTGCATTGGGATCTCATCTGTGACCTGCGCCAGGGCGGCCGGCTCAGCGCCGACGGCGAGGTCGTCGTCGAGGACGGCGCGGTGCGCGTGTGAGCGCTCACATCCTCAACCTGGCGTTAACGACCATCGCCGCGCGGTGAAGTAGCTTCAAGACATGCGCCGTACGAAGATCGTCGCCACCATCGGGCCCGCGTCGCGCGAGCCGCAGACGCTTGAGCGAATGGTCGAGGCCGGATTGGATGTCGCCCGGCTGAACTTCTCCCACGGCGACCGCGATCTGCACGCCGAGAACGCGGCGCGCGTCCGGGCCGCGTCCGCCGCCGTTGGCCGGCCGGTCGCGATCCTCCAGGATCTGCCCGGTCCCAAGCTCCGCATCGGCGCGCTCACGGAGGACATCGCCGAGCTCAAGCCGGGGGAGCGCCTCGTGCTGAGCTGCGGCTCCAACGAGCCCGGCGACGGCGAGCGCATGTCCGTCTCCTGGGCCGGTCTGGTCGAGGCGGTCGATCCGCATGACGTCATCTACCTGTCCGACGGCGCCATCCGCCTGCGTGTGCAGGCGGTGCGCGTTGGCGAGTGCGAGATCGAGACCATCGTCGAGGTCGGCGGCTCGGTCGCCTCCCGCCAGGGGCTGAACATCCCGGGATCGACCCGCGGCCTGGCGGCGGTCCCGGAGGAGGACCTCGACATGCTGCGCTTCGGCGAGTCGATCGGCGTCGACGTGGTGGCGCTCTCGTTCGTGCGGACCGCCGACGACATCGAGACCGTGCGCCGGCACACCCGTCTGCCGCTCGTCGCCAAGATCGAGAAGCCGCAGGCGGTCGACGCCGCCGAGGAGATCATCCGGGCGGCCGACACCGTGATGGTCGCCCGCGGCGATCTCGGCATCGAGCTGCCGATCGAGGACGTGCCGATCGTCCAGAAGCAGCTGCTGCGGATCGCGGGGCGGCTCGCCCGGCCCTCCATCACCGCGACGCAGATGCTCGATTCGATGGTGTCCTCCTCGCGTCCCACCAGGGCAGAAGCCACCGACGTCGCGAACGCCATCCTGGACGGGACCGACGCGGTCATGCTCTCCCAGGAGACGGCGATCGGTGCCTATCCGGTCGAGGCGGTGGCGATGATGGCGTCGATCGCCGAGCGCACCGAGAGCGTGCTCCCGTACCGGGAGTGGAACGAGGAACGCGTCCGGCGCGACGCCCGCGACCCCGCCTACACCATCGCCTACAGCGCCTGCGCCGCCGCCCGGGATCTCGGACTGGCCGCGCTCGTCGTCCCCACCCTGTCGGGCCGCTCGGTGCGCCTCATCTCCGCACACCGGCCCACGGTCCCCATCTACGCGCTGTCGCCCGGTCGGGAGACCGTCCGGCGCTGCAACTTCATGTGGGGCGTCCAGGCGGCCTCGATGCGCCGCCATGAGGTCACCGAGGAGCTGATTGCCGACGCCGCCCGCCGCGCCGTCGAGCTCGGCTGGGTGCAGCCCGGCCAGCGGATCGG
>DASZMU010000060.1:0-5713 GCA_035551695.1 Solirubrobacteraceae bacterium | reverse complement strand
CACGTCGTGGTCACCGGGGCCGGCAGCGGCATCGGCCGCGCGTGCGCGACCAGGTTCGCGGCGGAGGGCGCCCGGGTGGTCGTGTCGGATCGCGACCGCGAGCAGCTGGAGATCGTCGCCGCGGAGATCGGCGCCAGGGCGGTCCCGGCTGACGTCAGCCGGGAGTCGGAGATCCAGGCGCTCGTGGCCCGCGCGATGGACGACGGGGAGGTCGACCTGTTCTTCTCGAACGCCGGCGTCAGCGGGCCGCCGGGCGGCCCGGAGGCCCCGGACGACGAGCTGCAGCTGACGTGGGAGATCAACGTGATGGCGCACGTGTGGGCGGCGCGAGCGCTGCTGCCCGCGTGGACTGAGCGCCGATACGGCTATCTCGTCAGCACCGCGTCAGCCGCCGGGCTGCTCACGCAGGTCTCGGCCCTCGGCTACTCGATGACCAAGCACGCCGCCGTGGCGGTGGCCGAGTGGCTGTCCATCGTCTACGCCGACGCCGGCATCAGGGTGTCCTGCCTGTGCCCCCAGGCCGTCAGGACGCCGATGCTCGACCTGGCGCTCGAGGATCCGGTCGGAGCCGCGCCGCTGCTGGCCGGCGGATTGCTCGAACCCCATCAGGTTGCCGACGCGGTGGTCGCCGGCATCCGCGACGAGCGCTTCCTGATCCTCCCGCACGAGGACGTCGCCAAGCACCTGGCGCTGAAGGGGGCCCAGCCGGAGCGGTGGCTGAGCGGGATGCGCCGGCTGGTCAGACAGGCACGCGCGCAGACGCCGCCCGCCTGACCCGGTCCGGATCTGGCGAGAGCGCCTCGTCGTCGCCGCCCGGCGGGCGGTCGGTTGAGCCAGCTTGCGCCGGCTGGCTCGGCTCCCCCGGCTCCGCCGGCATCGTGGCGGCCGGGACCCACGGCAGCCACGCGCAGAACGTGCTGCCGAACCCCAGTCGGCTCGTGACCGACACCTGACCACCCTGGGCCTCGACGATCTGACGCGTGACGGCGAGCCCCAGTCCGCTGCCGGGGTGGGCGGAGCTGCCGACCTGCACAAACTCGTCGAACACCCGCGGCTGGTCCTCCGGGGCGATCCCCACACCCGTGTCGGCAACCGCGACCAACAGCCGGTCACCGTCTCGCGCCACGGTCAGCGTCACCTTCCCGCCGGCGCCGGTGAATTTGATCGCGTTCGAGAGGTAGTTGAGGACGACCTGGCGCAGCCGCGCCGGGTCAAGCGACAGCGGGCCGACGGCGGCGGCCTCGAACTCGAGCCGGATCCGCCGGTCGGCGGCCAGCCACCGCATCGAGCTGACGCACTCGCTCGCGACCACGACCGGATCGATCGCCTCCGGGTCGAGCCGCATGTGCCCGGACTCGATCTTGGACAGGTCGAGGACCTCGTTGATCAGCGTCAGCAGATGATCGGCACTCGCGCGGATGATCCCCAAGAACTCGCGCTGGCGCTTGGAGAGCGGGCCCGTGCGCCCGGTGTGCATCAGCTCGCTGAAGCCGATCACCGCGTTGAGCGGCGTTCGCAGCTCGTGCGACATGTTCGCGACAAACCGTGTCTTGGCCGCCGTGGCTTCCTCGATCGTCCCATTGCGCTCGGCGAGGGCCGCGTTCGCCCGAGCCAGGCGATCGGCACCTCCGAGCAGCCGGATCAGCAGGATCAGGCAGATCGCCGCCACGGTGGCAAAGCCCGCCAGGAGCATGAAGGACAGCGACCAGGCGTCGGCGCGCGAGCCGTACAGGGCGTCGGTCGGCAGCGTGTACACGACCCGCCACGGGGCCGCCGTCAGCGAGGCCACGGCGAAGAAGCGACCGTCCGCCGCTCCGAACGTTCCGGCCGCCGCCCCGCTGGCCAGCGCTCGCCGCAGCGGGGCGTCCCGCAGCGCCCCGACGCTCGCGCCGCGCCCGGAAGCGGCGACGACCCAGTCCTGGGCGTCGATGAGGAGGACCTGGGTCAGGAACGGGTGGACGGTGTACTGGGCGACGTCGGCGAGGTCGCGAGTCAGCAGCGGCGGGACCCGGGGAGCGCGGCGCGGAGCCCGGATCTCCGAGCCTGGCGTCGCAGACCGCAGCGCCGCGTCGATCAGGGCGGCGCCGAGCGACGCCCGCGCCTTGGCGGCACGCCGGAGCTGGGCGGAGGTTTGCCTCTGCGAGTTGACCAGTTCGAGCGTCAGACCCCCAACGCCCCCGGCAAGCAGTACCCCCAGCACCGAAACCACCGCAAGGCGCTTCCAGCAGCTGTTCACTGCGGAGCATATGAGCACAGGAGCGCGCGCGAGACCGGGGGGTGGAGCATTTGTGGAGACTCAGAACCGGCTATCGCTCGACGCCGCACAGATTTCCGGCCTCTTCGTGAGCGGGAGACGCATACCGTTCCCGCATTGTGCGCGATGCGCACACGCGTCCGCCCTGTGAGGACCGCGCTTGCAGACGGCGGTTACGTCTCGGCGGCGGCGAGCTCGAGACGGCGGCGGAGCCGGGGCCACAACTCGCCCAGCCGGCGGTGGGCAATGAGCGCGACATGTCCATCGTTGCGCCGCGCTCCCGCTTCGAGCTCGGCCAGCGTCGCGAGCATCGGCCGGGCGTCGATCATCAACGCGCTGTTGCGCGCCGCGTGGGCCGCCAACGCCGCCTCTTCGAGATTCCCGTCATCGAGGGCCTCCGCGATGTTGTCCAGGGCGCCGGCGAGCTCGGCGACGAGTATCGCCACGATGTCCGAGACGTGTCTGCCGAGGAGCGCCTGCAGTTCGGTCAGACGCGCCAGATCGAGCTCGGGGTCCACGCTCGATCCCGTCAGCCGCTGACGCCCGCAGCGTCGCTCAGGCCGATCGGCGCCGCCAGGAATTCGTCCGGGATCGCAAAACCGCCGGCCAGGTCGAAGCTGATGTTCTCCGCGCTGGCCGCCGTCACCGCGCAACAGCATATGCAGAGGGGCGGGGCCGCGCGCGCCGGGTGCAGCGGCTGTGACCGGCGGTCGATCCGCTGCGTCTCAGGGGTGTAGGTGGAGGGCCCGCCGCAGCCGCCTCGCGAACGTCCCGAAGTCGTTGTGGTGGGCACCGGCGAGGCCCGTGACCCCCAGCAGCGTCACGATCAGTCCCGCCAGCAGGGCCAGGATCGCGAGTACGGTCGGCCACCTTGCCTCGAGCTCGCGGCGGCCCTGGTTCAGCAGGCGCTGGGCGTTGGGTCCGGCGAACGTGAGGGTGGCGACGATCCCGAGAAGCGGGAGGACGAAGCAGACGTTGAAGATCACCAGGAGGAATACGGTGCGGGTGACGCCGACGTCGGCCCCGACGATCGCAGCGATGACGGCGAAGTACGGGAAGGCGGTCGGCAGCTCGACGGCCGTGATCGTCGCGCCCAGGATCGCGCTGGACTTGCTCCCCGCCTTGGGCTGCGGGGGGCTCGTCTGCGCAAGGCGTCCGCGGTGTCCCCACAGAAAGGCGGCCGCGGCCAGCATCGCTGCCCCGGCCAGCGTC
The DNA here is from genome assembly GCA_035551695.1 of Solirubrobacteraceae bacterium. GTDB lineage: Bacteria > Actinomycetota > Thermoleophilia > Solirubrobacterales > Solirubrobacteraceae > Palsa-465. Next base: position 2,247 of record DASZMU010000060.1, on the reverse strand, counting down.
TCGAGCAGGTAGCCCAGGTGCCGACCGGGCCGCGGAACGATCGACAGCAGCAGCTGCCCGGGACCCAGCGCGATCGCCAATCCACCGACGAGGTACACGCCGAAGACGGCCAGCGTGAACTCGGCAACCTGCCGGCGCGGATGCCGTCCCGAGGCGAGGTACAGAGCGGGCGCGATCGTCGTCGGGTTGACCGAGTCGGCGATGCCGATCGAGATCGCCAGGCCCAGTAGTCGGATCATGGCGCGGTCCCGAGCGGCTTGCGCATCAGCGCATTGTCGCGTGCATCTGTCATCAAGTTGGTGAGGATGCGCTCAGCCTCTAAGCCTGGCGCTACACTGATGCCCGGCGCCGTGGGGCGTTCTTTCCCACGCTCGCGGAGCTATTACTACCACCATTTCGATCTCGGAAGCGCCAAATGGCCCGTGGAGACGTTCGGATCGCTGCCACCCTCGCCTGCGAGGAGTGCAAGCGCCGGAACTATCAAACCAACAAGAGCAAGCGGAACAATCCGGAACGACTGCAGCTGCGCAAGTACTGCCGCTGGTGCAGGCGCCACACGGCTCATCGCGAGACGCGCTGAGCGAAAGGCGAACTCGTTCGTGGCCCGCAACCGCAAACGTCGTAGCGAACGGCGGCCTCATCGGCCCGCCAACGGTCCCGTGGCGGAGCCTGGGATCGCCACGGCGCGGGCGTCGCGACACGAGGATCCAGAGGATCCTCATCGCGAGCATGCGCCGGACCCGATCGAGCATGGAACACCGGATGTCGAGCTGGCCGACGCCCAGCTGGCGATGGGGCGGCCGGATCTGGGCGAGCCGGTGCCTGAGGAGGAGCTGACCGAGGAGGCCATCGGGGCCGGTGGCGGTGGCGGCCGGATTGGTCGTGGGCAGCGTCGCGGCGGCGGCGGTGGCGGCCGCAGGAGCGGTGGCGACGGCGGCGGCGAACTCGCTCCCGCTCGGGCTTCGCACCCCGCCCCGCACATCGGCAGCCGCCTGGTCCACTTCCTTCAGGGAAGCTGGCGAGAGCTTCAGCGGGTACAGTGGCCAGACCGACGGCAGGTCATGCAGGCCACGGGGGTCGTGATCGGCTTTGTGATCGTCGCCGGTGTCTTCCTGGGTGTGGCTGACCTCGTCGCCAACAAGGTCGTCCAACTCATCCTCAAGTAAAAGCTTTCCGAGTCCAAAGAGATACATGTTCCGCTGGTACGTCGTAAACACCTATTCCGGCCACGAAAACAAGGTCAAGCACAACCTCGAGCACCGCGTGGTCTCGCTCAATCAGCAGCGCGCAGTGCGTCAGATCATCGTCCCCACCGAGTCCGTCTCCGAGATGAAGGACAACCAGAAGGTGACGGTGGAGAAGCGGACGATGCCCGGATACGTGCTCGTGCAGATGGACCTCAACGAGGATTCGTGGTCATTGGTCAAGGGGACGCCCGGGGTGACCGGGTTCGTCGGCGCGTCCAACGAGCCGGTCCCGCTGACCCAGGCCGAGGTCGATCGGCTGCTGCACATGGAGCCCGCTGAGCGGCCTCGCAGCCGCGCCCAGTTCTCGATCGGCGAGTCCGTCAAGGTGGTCTCCGGCCCGCTGTCGGACTTCTCCGGCGAGATCTCCGAGGTCAACGAGGACGCGCAGCGCCTCAAGGTCCTCGTGTCCATCTTCGGTCGCGAGACGCCGGTCGAGGTGGGCTTCGACCAGGTCAAGAAGATCTAGAGAGGCAACGAATCCGATGGCCAAGAAGGTCCTAACCCAGATCAAGCTCCAGGCGGTTGGCGGGCAGGCCAGCCCGGCGCCCCCGGTCGGCCCGGCGCTCGGCCAGCACGGCGTCAACATCATGGAGTTCGTCAAGGCGTTCAACGCCCAGACGCAGTCCGACGCCGGAACCGTGATCCCGGTCGTGATCACCGTCTACGAGGATCGCTCGTTTACATTCGTGACCAAGAGCCCGCCCGCTGCGGTCCTGATCAAGCAGGCGCTGTCGCTGGAGAAGGGCTCGGCCGAGCCTCACCGCGACAAGGTTGCCCGGATCACCCAGGACCAGCTGCGGTCGATCGCCGAGAAGAAGATGGCCGACCTCAATGCCAACGACATCGACGCCGCGGCGAAGATCATCGCCGGAACCGCGCGGTCGATGGGCGTCGAGGTGGTATGACGATGACTGTTGTGGGAGGGATTCACTGATGGCCAAGCACGGCAAGGCCTACATCGACGCCAAGCAGCGGCTCGACCGCACCCGGGAGTACGCGC
>DASZMU010000059.1:0-2042 GCA_035551695.1 Solirubrobacteraceae bacterium | reverse complement strand
TTGTCGGTGTTCTTCTCGAAGATGTGGAGCAGAACGACAAGCAGTCCGGAGCGGCGATAGAGCACGCGATACCGCGTCTTGCCGAACCGAACCCGCAGCTCGCGGAGCTCGCCGTCGACCTGGGAGCTGATCGGGTGCTCTGGCGGCGGGGCGGACGCGTCCTTGCCGTTCAGATACTGCGCGACGTAGTCGTCCACTTTCGCCGCCGCCTGAGGGCTGGAACGCGCAAGGTCCTCCAAGAATGCGTTCACCGGCTCGCGGCCAGCGTTGTCGCGGTAGTAGACGGCTTGCGTTCGCCCGGGCACTTGGTCAGCGTATGGAGCGGAGCGGCGGACCGACCTCCGACGTTCCGCCGTTCACGATTGCGTGCCGCGGGGCCGCGACGTCGTTCGGCGCGCTATCCACTGGCCGATGTCCTCAGGTCGGTAGCGAACCTCGCGAGGCCCAAGCCGCACGGTCGGGATCTCCCCACGGCGACTCATTGACCACACTCGCGTCTTCGGGACCGCCAGCATCTCGGCGACCTGGATGGCCGTCAGCAACGGTTCGCCCATGGGTCCGGCTCCGGTGAATCGACGGTGTCCGGCCCTTGCACGATCGTGATGACGCTGTTCGACGGCATGACTTCGACGGTCTGAGCTACGATATCGCAAATTGTGCCGATTGTGATAGACAGATTGAGCTAGCGAGCCGCCATGTCCGACGATCTCGACCACGACGACGTCGACGACGATCCATGGCTGACCGTTGCCGAGATCGCCGACGAGCTCCGCGTCAACCCCGCAACGGTCAGGCTATGGATTTCGAAGGGAACGCTCCCGGCAAAGCGCGCCGGACAGCGAAAGCTGCTCATCCTCCGTTCGGACCTGGATCGGATGCTCGAGATGATCCGACGCGAGCAGCACCCGGTTGGACCTCGCCCGCCTCGGAACATGCACCCGCGGTATCGAGACCGGCCGCCGATTCTCCAGTCGATGAGACAACTGTCCACCGCGGACATTCACGGACACCGCGTCAGCCCAGCCGACATGGAGGAGATGGTCGAGCAGCTCCAGCGGGCCGATGCACTTTGGGACGCCGCCCAGGCGGCGAGCGACAACCCTCCGCCAGATCCCGGGTTTCCCCACCGAGTGCGTGCGCTCGCCATCGCCGCCGAGCGCCGGGCCCGAGCGCTCGGCGTCGCGGCGAGTGTGTCGGGATTCAGTTGGCAGCCGCAGACTGACCAGCAGGAGCTGTTCATCTCGTACGAGCTACGCCCCGACGCCGACCGACCAGGCCCGCCGAGGCTATGGCAGGAGTTCGATCGCGCGGTCGAGCGGCTGGGCCTCGCCGCGGAAGGTTGGATCATGCACGCGGTCGCGCTCGCCTACCGCGACCTTGGCGCGATCATGCACGAAATCGCCGACCTGCTCCTCGGCGAAACCCCCGAGACGCGCGGACAGGGCGATGACGCAGGCTGAGCGGCGGTCCGCCGGCCGGTCCGCAATTCGTGGCCTGCTCCGGTCCGATCCGCGGACCGGGATCGAGTGCCGTCCGCCCCGCAAGCATTGGGATCGGCCAGGACCCCGGCCCTCTTTGTGGCAGCTGACTACCCGCCCTCCACGTGGTCGTTCGGGTAGTCAGCTGCCAGTCGAGGACCGGGTGTCATCTTCGTGCGAGCGGGGCGGACGGCAGTGAGGCTGGGGATATGTCGGACGGGAGTCCTGTGGTGAATCACAGAGTTGGTCTGGGACCTGGGACAGTGCGGGTGGGACGGTTCATAGGAAGGCTGGGGGTCGTGTCGCTACCAGCGGTGGGGGTCGGGCTGGATCTGGATCAGCGAGTGGTTCGGCGGCATGTTGCGAAGCTAGAGACGGCCGGGTGGCTGGCTCGGGAGGCGTGGATATGGGGTGAGGGATCCGTCGTGTGGCTCACCGGCGCCGGCATCGAAGCCGCTGGGCTCGGCGGTGTACGCCCGGTCAAGTCGCCGCCTGGGGCGACCACGATCGCGCACGGCGTGCTCGTCGGCTGGTCGGCGGCGCGGGTCGAGCACAGAGGCCGCG
>DASZMU010000058.1:0-5199 GCA_035551695.1 Solirubrobacteraceae bacterium | reverse complement strand
ACGCCCAGTTCCTCAACGCGGTCGCGCTCGGCCAGGTCACCCCCGGACCGGTCGTCCAGACCGTCGCCGCCGTGGGCTACGCCGCGGGCGGGATCGGCGGCGGGCTGCTCGCCGCGCTGGTCGCGTTCACTCCCTCGTTCGTCTTCGTGCTGGCCGGCGGCCCGCACTTCGACCGGCTGCGGTCCAGCGACCGGATCCAGGACTTCCTAACCGGCGCCGGAGCCGCGGCTATCGGCGCCATCGCCGGAGCCGCGATACCGCTAGGGATGGCCCTTTCGCACCTGTGGCAGCTCGGCGTTCTCGGCCTCGCCGCTGGCTGGCTGATAGGCCTCCGCAAGGGCATCGTGCCCGCGCTGGTCGGCAGCGGGGTCCTCGGCGTGATCGCCGCGCTCGCCGGGCTGCCGGTTACCCACTGAGCCTGACCGGGCTCCGTGAGGAGTGAGTAAGCCGCCAGGCCGGAGCGTATCGTGCCGTCTCGTGGCGCTCGACGGAGATCCGGGTGCCGGTAAGGAAGCTGTCACCAGCCGCAAACGGGGTTGATCTTCATTCGGGGAGCTACGGTTGAGCCGGTAAGAAACGTTGTCACCAGCCCTAAACGAGCGCGACCAGGAGCGTTGGGCGGCCGGGTGGCCGATGACGGCGTCGTAGCGCTGCTGGGCATCGGCGAGGGCCAGGCGAGAGTTGACGGGGTCTGACCCGTCGGGCACCTTGCTTGCCAGACCCGCCGGTGGTGCCTCGTTACCGACCGTGACAGCTCGGCAAGTCGGCGGCACGCGATATCCGCCCAGTCTGCACGTTCAGCCTCGCTGATTAGATCAGCCTCTGTTGCGCGCCGAACGAGCTGTTCGGGGCGTGGGATTGCTGTCTATCTCAGGCATAGAAGTACGCCAGTATCACGATGAGCATTAGGACGGCGACGGCCAGGAAGGCAAGGGTCTGCACCCGGAACAACTGCCAGGTGAGCACATCGGCCTTATCGGACCACGCGCGCAGCATGCTGATCACTGGTTCTACCTTGGACTCGATCCCCGCCATGACCTCGGTGGCGGCCATCGCGCCGTGGTCCAGGCGGGCCGCGTCGGCTAGCTGCCGGGCCGACCCGGCGACTGCCTGGCGCTCCGGACGCCAACTCAGCGAACCCGGACCGCAGCCGTGAAGAGCTCCAATTCCCCGGTGCGGGTGTCGTTCCACAGCGGGTGAAAGGCGCCGGAGGCGGTGGCCAGGGCCTGGTAGTCGCCGAGCTCGTAGTTGGCCTTGGCGGGGTCGAAGGGCTGGCCGGTGACCGTGATCGGGGGGCCGAAGCGCAGCGAGTCGGGCTTGGAGATCATGAGCACCACGCTGGCCTTGCCCTGCTTCATGGCGAACGCCATCACCCCGATCCGCCCGGCGTCGTCGATCGCGACCTCGGGCTGAAAGTAGATGACTTGATCGTGCGGCGTCACCGCCGTGGCGCGGGACCAGGTGCGGCCTTCATCCCCGGAGGCCGCAAGCAGCACACCGGCGCGGCTCGCGCCCGCCGTGTGGTCGATGAAGGCCGCGCATGCCAGGCCCCTGTCGGGGTGGGCGGCGATCGCGGGCAGCGCAGAGCCGGTGCCGCCGCTGAGGCCGGGAAAAGATAGGAAATCGGAGCCGCGGCCGAGTGTGATCGGCGGCTGGAACGTTTGGCCCTGGTCGTGGGAGCAGACGACGGTCAGGGTCGACGGACTGTCGGGAGCGGCCCTCCCTGCAGCGCCCCTTCCTGTGCTGTAGAGGATGTAAACGGTGCCGGGAGGGCCGCAGGCGACTATGGGGTTCCCCAGCCCCGTGGTCCTGCGGGCGATGGTGCGCGGGGCGGCGAACGCTCGTCCTCCGTCGCTGGAGCGGGCGTAGCGCAGGTCGGTGGTGAATCCGGAGGCGCTGCCCTCCGACCACACGACGTGAACTACCCCCGGCGAGTGGCGCTCGGCGGCCAGCCAGGGCCGGTCGAGGTTCGCGCCCTGGCCCGCCACCACTGACCGCGTGAATGTGCGCCCGCCATCCTCGGTGCGCCAAACGAGAACGCTCGCCCCGGCCTTTACAGCCGAGCCGAAGGACCCGCACGCGAAGCCGCGGCCTGCGCTGTCAAAGGCCGCGGACATATTGCCGCCCCCGCTGTCTGGCGGCAGCCACAGCGTGCCGCCACCCCGCCAGGTCAGCCCGCCGTCGAACGAGACGTACGCATTCGGCCCCGGCGAGCATACGGCGAGCAGGTTCCGGGGATTGCGCGGGTTCACCGCCAACGATGGCTCGAAGTGGCCGCGGCCGGGGATGCCGCCGCGGCTGACCTGCACGTTCAAAGGCCCGTGCAAGAGGTTCTCCCTCACAAGGCTTCCGGTCGGCGTCCGGCCTCGCACGGCGGCACAGGCCTGAAGCGGCACCCCAGCAGCAAACAGCGAGGAGGCGGCGAGAGCACCGCCCAGCAAGTCGCGCCGGGATACCTGCAGCGAATTCATGGCACCCGCTCGGGGCTGACTGCCTTCACCACCGAAGTTGTCATTCATCATGCCCTCCTCAGGATTAAATGATCACGCCGGCCGCCAGCCCCGGCGCCCGGCCTGGACCCCCGCGCCGCCGTGGACTGGTGACGTTCACCAATGCAGCGCCGGGCCCGGATGCCGCACCCCGGCGGTCTGTCCGGCGGGTACAGTCGGCAGCGCGGGAACTGGCTTCATGCCTGCAATCCCACGCCTGGGCGGGCGACAGCAGCGCTACCGATGACGCTCGTGGCATGCCGGTGCATGCTCCTTTCGACAATGCGCTTGGCCTGTTCCAGCGCTGCTCATTAGCGTCGTATTCGTTCCTGTGCTGGCCCTGAAGACCGGGCCATCTTCAGCGAGCGCTCAGGATCGGGCGGCTACATTTGTTCCGTGAGCACGTCGTCGCCCCGGGTGGTGCTTGTCGAGGACGAGGAGCCCGTCCGCCAAGCGGTCGGGCGGGCGCTCCGGCGCGAAGGGATCGCCGTCACCGGGTTTTCCGACTACCCCAGCCCCGGCCTGATCCTCGCCGCCGCCCCGGATCTGGCCGTGCTCGACGTGATGCTTCCCAGCGGCGACGGGTTCGAGCTGGCCCGGGAGCTACGCGCCGCCCGTGATCTGCCGATCATTTTCCTGACCGCTCGCGACGCGATTGAGGACCGACTGGGCGGCTTCGAGCTGGGTGCCGACGACTACCTGGTCAAGCCCTTCGCGCTCGAAGAACTGCTCGCCCGCGTGCGCGCCGTACTTCGGCGAACGGGCCGCCTGGGCGCCGCGATCGAAGCCGGCGAGGTCATCGTCGACGAACAGGCCGGCCTGGCCGCGCGGGCCGGCTCGCCGCTCGAGCTGACCCCGACCGAGCTCCGGCTGCTCGCCTACCTTGTCCGCCGGCGCGGCCTGGTGCTTTCCAAGCACCAGCTGCTTACCCAGGTCTGGGGCTACGACGCTTACGATCCAAACATCGTCGAGGTCCATGTCAGCGCCCTGCGCCGCAAGCTCGAAGCACACGGCCCGCGTGTCCTCCACACCGTCCGCGGTCTCGGCTACCGACTCGACCCGCGATGAAGACCGGCTCGCTCCGCGCCCGCGTCATCCTCACCACCCTCGCCCTGTTCGCGATCGTCCTCACCGTCGTCGTCACCGCAGTCACCCTCGCCTACCGCGCCGAGCTCGACGGTCAGCTTCGCAGCCGACTCGCCGACGCCGGAGCCGCTGTCGAGCGCTCCGACCCCCGCGACCTAAAGCCACTCATCCCGGTCCTCGCGCTCGAGGGTTTCGCGACCCGCCTCAGCGGCCCCTTCGCGGCGGCGTCGCGTCCCGCGCCCACAGGAGCGCCGGCGACCGGAGCCGCCGGAACCGGCTCGACGATCCAGCCACACGGATCGTTGCTCGTCCTCGACGAGGTCCTGCCCGGCGGAACGCGGGTCTCCCTCAGCGCCAGCCTCACAGGCGTCGACCACGCCGTCACCAACCTGCTCCTCGTCGAGCTCCTGGTCGCCGCCGCCGCGCTCGCGCTCGCCGCCCTTCTCGTCCTCCGCGGCACGGACACCGCCCTTCGCCCCCTTTCTGCCGTCATCGAGACCGCAACCCGCATCGCCCACGGCGACACCAAGCTCCGCCTCAAGCCCAGCCGCACCGACACTGAGCTCGGCAGCCTCGCCGCCGCCTTCGACCGGATGCTCGACTCCCTCGAAACAGCCATCGACGAAGCACGCGCCAGCGACGCCGCAACCCGCCGCTTCCTCGCTGACGCCTCCCACGAGCTCCGCAACCCCATCGCCGCGCTCCAGGCAAGCGTCGAGACCCTCCTGCGCGAGCAACCTCCGCGACCCGAGCGCGACCGCCTCGAAGCGGCCGTCGCCCGTCACAGCGAACGACTCGGCCGTCTGGTCAATGACCTTCTCTCACTCGCCCGTCTCGAAGCACGCCCGACCCGATCCCCCGTCGACCTTGCCACGATCGCACGCCAAGTCGTCGAAGACGCACAGGGCCGCGCACCGGACGCGGCGATCACGCTCAGCGCAAGCGACGACATCACCGTGCGCGGTGACCCCGATGCGCTCGAACGTGTCCTCCGTAACCTCATCGACAATGCCCTCGCTGCCATCCAGCCCAGCGGACGAATCGACGTGCAGCTACGACGGCACAGCGGATACATAGAGGCGCGAGTCGCAGACGACGGCCCTGGCGTACCCGAAGACCAGCGCGAACGCATTTTCGAACGCTTCGTCCGACTCGGCCCCGCCAAACCCGGCCACGGCCTCGGACTCGCCATCGCGCGCCGCGCCGCCCAGCAACACCATGGCGACCTCACCTGCGATCTCACCCCAACCGGCGCCAGCTTCATCCTCCGCCTTCCCGCGCAGCCCTGACCCCCATCGACCCAAGCCCTCGCCTGATCACGGATTCATCTGGAGTAGTCGATGAGCACGGCCAATTTAGCGATGGCCGCCAATCTCGCTCGTCTAGCAGCTGGCCGGGCGGCGAGCTTATCCAGGCGTGCGATCAGGTCGTGGCTCCCCCGGCCCCATCGCATGAGACCATCAGATGCCGCCGGAACGCCGGTCGGGCGAACGCCGTGCCCAGCCACTTGCTGTACGGCGGGTAGCGACGGCGCATCAGCAGGCACAGCCGCATCAGGTCACGGGCGAGCCTGGCGGTGACAACCGCCGAGCCCAGCTCGTCGCCGGCCTCGGCGCACCTGCCC
>DASZMU010000057.1:0-1849 GCA_035551695.1 Solirubrobacteraceae bacterium | reverse complement strand
TGGAACACGACCGACCCGAGCCGGGCGCTTCCTCTCGGCCTACGGGTCAAACTCGAGGGGCAGAACATGCACACGCTGGTGTTCCGGACGGGCCGGCCTGCCCGGATCGACGACTACGACGCCGCCTCGGGGGCCTGGGCTGACGTTGCCCGGGACTGGGCGTACCGGTCGTCGGTAGGCGTACCGATCAGCGTCGCGGGCCGGCTGTGGGGGGTGATGATCGTGGGATCCAGCCGGGAGCCGCTGCCGGCGAGCACCGAGGACCGGCTGGTCGGCTTCGCCGAGCTGGTCGCCACCGCCCTGGCTAACGCTGAGGCACAGGCCGCGCTCAGCGCCTCCCGCGCGCGGATCGTGGCCGCCGCCGACCAGACGCGCCGGCGGATCGAGCGCGACCTGCACGACGGCGCCCAGCAGCGGCTGGTCTCCCTCGCCCTGCAACTGCGGGCTGCGCAGGCGGACGTGCCGCCCGGGGCCGACGAGCTGGCTCAGCGGCTGGAGGGCGCGGTCACGGAGGTGGCCGGCGTGCTGGAGGAGCTGCGCGAGATCGCCCGCGGCCTCCACCCGGCGGTCCTCAGCGAGAGCGGGCTGAGCCCAGCGCTGAGGGTGCTGGCCCGCCGCTCTGCGGTCCCGGTCCGCGTGGACGTCCAGGTGGCGGGGCGGCTGCCCGAGCCGGTTGAGACCGCCGCCTACTACGTGGTCTCCGAGGCGCTGACCAACGCGGCCAAGCACGCGCACGCCTCCGCCGCCGAGGTCGAGGTGGCCGTCGGCGACGGCGTCCTGCAGGTGTGTGTCCGCGACGACGGGAGTGGCGGCGCGGATTTCGGCCACGGCTCGGGCCTGGTCGGGCTCAAGGATCGGATCGAGGCGCTCGGCGGCCGGATCTGGCTGCACAGCCCGCCCGGGGCGGGTACCGTCGTGCAGATCGTCCTGCCCCTCGACGATCTCACGGCAGTGTAGTGACGAGCACGGGGCTAGGCGCCTGCTCGCGCCAGTCCGAGTTCCCGGTGATGCCCGCGAGATGGCGCGCTGGCAGCAGGGGACGCACAGATCCAGGACGTCCGGACCTGGGCCGTGTCGTGCTCGCGCTGGATAGCCAGGAGCGCGGCCCGGGCCTGGCCGGCGCTCAGCCAAGGCGCGGCCGACCATCCGCCCATTTCTGTGAGCTATCGGGCCCTCTGGGGGCACCATGCGGGCCGGCGCCGCGCTGATCCGGCCCGTTACCCCCTGCGACCGGCGGGTCGTCGCGGTCGGCGTCCGGATGCTCGCCGTCGGCCGTGACGGGAAGCTGGCAGGACACCGTGGTGCCGCGGCCCACCGGGCTGTGCACGGAGAACGTCCCGCCTAGCGCCTCGATACGGTCCTTCAGCCCGAGCAGTCCTGAGCCCCGGGCCAGGGTGGCGCCGCCGATACCGTCGTCGTGCACGCGCACCCGGAGCGTGCCGCCGGAGGTCTCTGCGTCGACCTGGATCATTGAGGCACGCGCGTGCTTCGCCGCGTTGGCGAGCATCTCCGAGACCACGTAGTAGGCGCCCACCTCGACGGGCTCGGGAAGCCGGCCGTCGACCCGCACGTCCAGTTCCACCGGGACGGCTGAGCGCCGCCCGAGCGCACGCAGTGCCGGGCGCAGCCCCGCCTCGGACAAGATGGCCGGGTGGATGCCATGGGAGATCTCCCGCAGGTCGTCGATCACGCCCATGAGCTCCGCGGCGGCACCGGTGATCTCGGTACCGAGCTCGGCCCGTCCCGAAGGCGCCTCCGCGGCCAAGCGCAGCCTGAGCGCCAGCGTCACGAGCCGCTGCTGTGCGCCGTCGTGCAGGTCGCGCTCGATCCGCCGGCGGGCCTCGTCCGA
>DASZMU010000056.1:0-34260 GCA_035551695.1 Solirubrobacteraceae bacterium | reverse complement strand
AGAGAGGCGACGACCGGAATCGAACCGGTGTAGACGGCTTTGCAGGCCGCTGCGTAGCCACTCCGCCACGTCGCCGAGGTCTGACAGAGTAGCGGCGCTCAGCGACTGCGCAGGTGCACGACGTTGCCTGACGGGTCGCGGACGGCCGTGATCCCGGTGGCGATGGGGTCGGTGGCCAGGCCGGCAGCGCGGACGCGGCGGAGCACGCGATCAAGCTCCGCCTGGTCCGGCAGCCTCACCTCGTAGGAGCGCAGGCCGATCGCGCCGGGGGCCGCGGGGCCCGCCCCGGCGCTGTGCCACGTGTTGAGCCCCAGGTGGTGGTGATACCCGCCGGCGGAGACGAACAGGGCGCCGGGGTAGCCGCGCGTCGTGACGCCGAAGCCGAGAGTCGCGCTGTAGAAGGCCTCGGTTTCGGGGATGTCGGACACCTGGAGGTGGATGTGGCCCATCGCGGTCCCCTCCGGCGCCGCCGGCTGGGGCTCCTCGGCGCCGGACAGCTCACCCGCCAGATCGCCCAGGTCCAGGGCCAGGGTCGCCATCTGGAGCTCGCCGCCGTCGAAACGCCACTGCTCGCGCGGCCGGTCGCGGTAGATCTCGATCCCGTTGCCGTCCGGGTCGGACAGGTACAGCGCCTCACTGACGAGATGGTCAGCGACACCGTCGAGCGGCCAGCGCGCCTGCGCCAGGCGGGCGAGCGCGCGGGCCAGGTCAAGCCGCGAGGGCAGCAGGATCGCGAGGTGGAACAGTCCGGTGGCGCGGCGGTCCAGCGGTGGAGCCGATGGGTCACCGTGGAGGCGGACCAGGGCGGGCTCGCCCGGGACGCCGAACACGAGGTCGCCGTCCTCGAGCTCCCGGACCGCCAGCCCCAGCGCCCCCTCATAGAAGGCGCGCGAGCGATCCAGATCGGAGACCGTGAGGCTCACGGTTCCCATCGTGGTGCCGGCGGCGATCGCCTCCGGCGTCGTCTTGCTCTCCAGGGAGGGGGAGGGGCGGTCGGTCATCTCACCTATTCGCAGTAGGACTCACGCCGCGGCCGCAAAGCGACTGTGATGCTCCACCAGGCTCTCGACGAGCTCGGCGAGCCGGTCGCGGGTCTCCGGGTCGGCGAGCTCCCCGTCGGTGGAGAACAGATCGTGCGCCCGGGCGACCGGGAACTCGGTCCTGAGCACCCGCGCGCCGGCGATGCCGAGCGCGTTACGCAGGTGATCCTGCGCCCACATCGCGCCGTAGTCGGTGACGCTGGCCCCGATCGCCGCTGCCGGCTTGCCCCAGAGCGCCGACTCCGGCCCGTGCGGCCTCGACGCCCAGTCGACGACCTGCTTGATCTGTCCCGGCATCGTCGTGTTGTACTCCGGCGTGGCAAAGAGGACCGCGTCGGCAGCGGCGATCTCAGCACGCAAGCGCGCCACCTCCGCCGGTGGATCCTCGGTATCGCGATCCTCGTTGTAAGGCGGCAGCAGCTCGAGGCCGTCGTAGATGTCGAGCTCCACGCCCTCCGGCGTCAGCTGTGCGGCCGCCCGCAGCAGCGCCGTGTTATACGACGCTGCTCGCAGGCTTCCTGAGATCCCCAGGATCCGCATCGGACTAGGCGCTCTTGACCGCCGAGACGCTGACGAGCAGCTTGACCTCGTTGGCGACGAGCAGGTTGCCGTTGGGAAGGGTCTGGTTCCACTTCAGGTCGAACTCCCGGCGGTCGATCGAGCCGGTCAGCTCGAGGCCGATGCGCTGGTTGCCCCACGGATCCTCGCCGCCCTCCGCCAGTTCCCCGGTCAGCTCGATCGGCTGCCTGATGCCCTTGATGGTGATCTCGCCCGTCAGCGTCACCTCGCTGCCGGCGCCCGCCTCGGTCGTGGTGCCGTTGAAGGTGATTTGCGGGTGCTGGTCGGCGTCGAAGAACTCCGGGCCCTTGAGATGGCCGTCGCGGTTCGCTTCGCCGGTGTCGATCGTCGAGACGTCGACGCTGCCCTCGAGGACCGGCGCATCGCCGCTGGCGTCGATCTTGCCCTCGAAGGTGCCGAACTTGCCGCGTACGGTGGCGATGCCCATGTGCCGGACCTCAAAGCCGACGTTGGAATGGGCGGGGTCGACGTTGTAGACGCCGGCCGGAATGGTCTGAAGGGTGGTTGCTGACATTGGATTCCCTCACGAAGAAAATGGTTGAGTGTGCAAGTAAACGAGCACCCTAGCACATACAGTTGCGCCGTCAAGCATCTAGTCGTCTCGGCCGGCCCCTCTCCGTTCCCGCAGGCGCCGATTCCCTACCGGCAACGCTCGGGACCGCCCGCAGCAGCGGCGTGGGCAGCCCAAACCGCCCCGGCGGTCGCCCGGCTGTTGGTCAGCAGGTCAGGCCGTGCACGGACGCCCCGGCTGGGCGCCCGGCAGGCGGCTGAGCAGGGAGGCGAGCTGCTCGATCTCGCCCGGCGAGAAGTTCTCCAGGAACAGGCGGCGGATGCTGGCCACGTGGGTGCAGCCGGCCGCGCGGAGCTTCTCGCAGCCCCGGTCGGTCAGCTGGGCGTAGGAGACCCGGGCATCGTTGGGGCAGGCGACGCGCTCGATCCACCCCGCCTCGACGAGCCCATCCACGAGCCGCGTGATCCCAGAGCGGGTCAGCATGGTGCTCTCGGCCAGGGCCGACATCGGCAGATGGCCGCCCTCCGCCTGCGAGAGGTAGAGGAGAACCTGGTAGTCGCGCGTCGTCATACCGTGCGCCGCGTCCAGCTCGGCGTCGAGCACGCGCACGATCGACGCGTGGCTCTGCAGATAGCTCCGCCAGGCATCGAGGGCGGCGCCTTCAAGTCTCGTGTCGGTCATCGTGTCCATCGACACCGATTCTAGTTGACGGATCAACGGACCCGCCCCGGGTAGGGTGGCAGATATGAATGAGATCTCCCCGGGGCTCTGGCACTGGACCGCGTCCCACCCGCACATACACAGCGATGTCAGCTCGTACTACCTCGCCGCTGAGCGCGTGCTAATCGATCCGATGCTGCCCCCGGGCGGGGCGCAGTGGTTTCGAGAACAGGGTGGCGACCCGGATCACATCCTGCTCACCAACCGCCACCACGACCGCGACTCCTGGCGGCTGCGCGAGGAATTCGGCTGCGAGGTGCACTGCATCGCCAACGGTTGCTTTGAGCTGGCCGGACGTGGTCCCGTCACGCCGTTTGAGTTCGGCGACCAGCTGCCGGGGGGAATCGTCGCCCACGAGATAGGGGCGATCTGCCCGGACGAGACGGCCTTCCACATTCCGGCTCACCGCGCGCTGGCGTGTGCCGACGGCGTCGTGCGCTGGCCCGGGGCGGAGGGCCTGACGTTCGTGCCGGATTCGCTCATGGACGAGCCGGAGCAGACGAAGGACCGGCTGGCCGACGCCTACCGCGGCCTCCTCGACCTCGATTTCGATTGTGTGCTCCTCGCCCACGGCGCCCCTGTCACCGGCGACGCCAAGGCCGCCCTCCGAGAGTTCGTCGAGCGCCGGTAGGTGGGAGCGAGCCGGTGGTCCGCGCCGCCGCATTGATCGTCGCAGCCGCGCTGTGCATCGCGGGGTGCGGCTCAGGCTCGCGACACGCGACGTCCTCAGCAACCAGCTCGCCGACCACATCGTCGAGCACGTCGACCTCAGGCTCCGCGTCGTCCACCACGACCACGACCTCCGCCGGATCAGGGGCGGGCGTGCCGACCGGCCGGCTGACCGTGGCACCGGCCGGCGGGCACCCCACCTCGAGCCTGCGATTCACGCTTCAGGCGCTCACGCCCAGCGGCCGGCACGGACAGACCGAGGTGTCGTATGCGCTCAGCGTGACCGGGCCACAGGGCTCCGGCTGCGTCGCGGAGCATTCGGCGGCGTTGGTGGTGCCGCATGCCCAGGAGCCGGTGACCGTCTCGGTGGGTCCGGCACAGCTCGGCGGCCGCTGGTGCACCGGGAGCTACACCGCGCGGGTCGATGAGCTGGCGCGGCCGGTCTGCGCGCCCGCGCAGGTGTGTCCCCAGTTCATCCGTGTGGTGGGGTCGATCGGACCGATTCAGTTCCGGATCACGCCCTGATCATTCAGCGGGGCTCGTCCTCGTCCGGCCAGCGGCCGTGGCGGTCGAGGTACGCCCGTGCCCGCTCCTCCTCCTCGCGCTCGCGGTCGCCGCTGACGCCGAGCCGGAAGAGCCAGTTGAGCATGATGACCGAGAGGCCCCCGCCGGCCGCCATCGAGAATCCCTCGGTCCCGAAACCACCGGGAGAGATGACCAGGAGCACGACCCCGGCCAGCACCATCAGCCCACCGATGCCGTAGCGCACGAACATCGTCAGCAGGCTCCGGTCTGGCCTGGGGGAGCGGGAGGGTTGTGGAGGACTCACCACGTGCGATGGTAGGCCGACTCCAGCGCGGTCAACCGTCGCGCAGCCGTCGTTCAGTGTCGTTGCACCAGCCGATGGCCCACTCGTTCCAGCCGGTGCCGAACTCGACGGTCATGCGGTGCAGCGGGTCGTCGAACTCGCCGATCTCGATGAGCGCGGACAACTCGGCGAGCCGCCGCTCGTGTACGGCCCGCATCCGGCGCACCACCTCCACCTGCTGCTCAGGTTCGAGCACCCCGGCGAAGCGCAGTCGCAGCAGCGCCTCGTGGCGCATCTCCAGCACCGGCTCAGAGGTATCGGTCAGCCAGCACGTGAGGGCGGCACGCCCCTCCTTGGTCAGCGTGTAGGCGTGGCGAGTGGCCTCTCCGCGCGGGTCGTCGCGGACGCTGACCAGCCCCGCCTCGCGCAGCCGCCGCAGCTCCGGATAGATGCCGCCGACGCTCGCGCCCCAGTACAGCCGGGTGGAGCGCTCGATCTCGGCCTTGATGGCGTAGCCGGTCCGGTGGCCCTCGGCGATCATCCCCAGCAGGACGCGGGCCGTCTGGTTGAGCTGCTCGCCGGCGCCGCGCGGGGAGGCAGGGGCCTCGCGGGGGCGAGCGGCGGCGCCGTCGGTGGAGGAAGCGGGGTTCCGAGACGCTGTCTTGGGCACGCGACGAGTATGACCTCTGACCCCGCGGAAGGCAAGCAGTCTGAGCTATTAGCCTGATCGCTCAGACTGAGCTATAGTGTCGAGCATGCAACGAACGAGGTGGACATCAGGAAGTTCCCCCTCAGATCGAAGCGCCGCGACCGGCGGGGCCGCGGCTGACCCAATGGAGGTTTTCATGAACTCTCGCTATCTGACCAACATCGGTCTGGCAATCCTGGGTGGTTTTCTCGTTGTCGCGTCACAGGTGTGGAGCCCATCGGTCTTCATGTGGCTGATGCTCGGGGTGGGAGTCGCGTCGCTGGCTCTCGCCGGCAGCATCGCCATCCGGGGCCGCGGCCTCTCGCAGCGGACGCTCGACGGCATCATCGGCGTCCTCGGGGCGTGGACGATCGTCGCGAGTCTCGTGTTCGGCGGGACCGTCGTCACGTGGCTCGGCTTCGCCTCCGGAGTGGCGTTCGTCGCGCTCGCGGTGATTGGACTGACCCTGCACGAGCTGTACACGGAGCGTGTCGTGCACTCCTTTGAGGTGCGTACCCCGGCAGTCGAACGTGAGCTCGCCGGCGTGAACTAAGCCCTCCCGGCAGCTCTCTCAAAGCCACCTCCGGGTCAAGCCCCGCGGGCTCGTGCATGAGTCCGCGGGGCTCCGGGGGTTCCACGCCGACGTCGACGCCCCGTCAGGAGAGGGGCAATCGGGCGTTGAACGCGGTGGTGGCCTCAGCCCGGGTGAGGTAGTGGTTGACGACGAGCTGGGAGAGGACGTGGCGCTGACGCTCACGCGCCAGGGTGTAGTGCTCGAGCGGGTCATACGCGGAGGGGGCCTGGAGCAGGCCCGCCAGCATCGACGCCTCACCCCACGTCAAGTGCGACGGTGCAGTGTTGAAGTAGCCCTCGGAGGCCTGCTGCACCCCCCAGGACCCGTTCCCGTAGTAGACGACGTTCCGGCGACCATCATGGTCGATGGGGGTTAAGACCGTGCGTCCTCTGCCAAATCCAGGCGCGGCCCGGAGATCTGGCACCGGACGCAGGCTCAGCAGGCTGTCCTGAAATACGCCGGACTTCATCCCTCCGAGGTGGCCGGCCGGCCGGCCCGGGACGCTGTGGCAAAACCCCGGCGTTTGAGTCGCGTCCGGCGATGTGGGTGTGCTCCTGCTGTGTGCGTTGGTGGTGGGAGTGGGGTGGGTAGCGCGGCGGTCGTCGTCGGTCGCGCCGCGCTCGGCGTTGATGTTTTTGGGTGGGAGACCGCCGCCGCCGCGCCGCGCTGTCTGGCAAGGACGTCGGGGCGCAGGAGCGCCCCGACGTGGGGAAACACCCCTGGGAGGGTGCGGGGGGACGGATGCGGGCCGTGGCACCGGATTGTGGCGTGCACCAGGCGCCAAATCGGGATCGTCGCCGGTGATCTGGCGCAAACTTGGGGCTGAGCCTGCGTCTGGTGCCAAATCGTCTGACCGCACCCGGATTTGGCGCGTGGTGCACGGCCCAGGGACCATCCGCAGCGTCCCGGCGACCGCTGACGCCCCCTCGTTGCCCGTCGTTGGCGTCACATCGCCCACAGCGGACGGCTGTCTCCACTGCCCTCGTTCAACCCCGCACCACGACGACAGCCGGCCGCGCTACCCCACTCCAACTCCAAGGCCCGTCCGGAAGCCGCCGAGATCAATCGCCAGGCCACCCGGTGGGTGGCGTCCCGGTCGGCTGCGGCGCGGCGGTCGGCTGCGGCGCGGCGGTCGGCTGCGGGGCGGTCGGCTGCGCGGTGGCGGCCGGCGCCGTGACGCTGACCACGCGCGCCGTCAGGACTCCGGCCCGCTTCGTGTACGTCACCTGCACCTGGTCTCCAACCTGCAGTCCGTCGGCCAGGCTTGGCAGCGAACCGGTCGAGAAGGTGGTGCTCTGGCCGCCGGCAGTCTGGATGGCAAACGAACTGCCGTCGGTCGCGACCGCGGTGACGGTGCCGGAGGTCGTCGTGCTCCCGACGAACGTCAGCGTCTGCAGGGTCATGCTGCCTGCGTTCGTCCCGGTGTAGCCGACGTGCACCCGGTCTCCGACCTGGGCTCCGTCGGCGATCCCCCCGGCGCCACCGGTCAGGAAGCTGAGGCTGTGGCCGTCCGTGGTGCGATCGCGGAGCACCGACGGAAGCACGTGGTACTGCTTGAAGGCGCGGTTGGCGGCGTCCGGGGCACCGTCGTCGAGCCAGCCGGGACCGCCCTTGCGCGATCCGCCGCCACCTCCGTCCGACGTGCCGAAGAAGCGGCCGTCGATGTTCATGAAGATGTGGACGCCGGGGTCGTCGTACAGGGTCACCTCGTCCGGCGGCGTCCCGGCGCCGCGGGCGATGATCCCCTGCTGCAGCAACTCGCGGATCACCCACGCGTCGTTGGGAACCGAGCCGCCGGCCGGCCACAGGCCGGCGCCGGCGAGCACCGCCGCCACCGAGCCTGAGCAGTCATAGCCGCGGGTGTGGCCGGTATAGCCCGGGCCCTTGCTGCCGACACTCGCCACGCCGGCCTCGGCGTGTCCGCCCGCCCAGACGTATGGATAATCCTGGTTGGTGACCGAAGTGGCGGTCGCCGTCAGGGCGTTGATGACACCCATGCGCCGCCCGGCGGTCTGGATCGTCAGCGACGCCCATCCCGTGGCGGTGACGGTCCCGGTCGCGGCGCGGATCCGGCGGGAGGCGGGCGGCTTGGCGATCGCGCCCACGGGCAGGACGAAGGCGCAGGCGACGGCGCCCACTGTGGCGGCAATACGTCTCACAGAGAATTGGTGCGGTCATCGGCAGGCGCCGCCGTGGCTTGAGTGGGCGGGGGGCGGGATGGACGGGCGCATGGACGCGGCGCCGATCACGCCAGACACCCTCCGCGGCCGGCGGGTCGTCACGGCATCCCAGGCTCTGTCTCCGCCAGGCGACGCCTGAGATACCGGCGTTCGGCGTCGGTGCCCGCCCGCTCGAGCGCCTGCTGATACGCAACATGGGCCTCGGCCCCCCGCCCGATCCGGCGCAACAGGTCGGCCCGTGTCGCGTAGAGCAGGTGATAGTCGCGAAGCTCGCCGGATGCGATCAGGTCATCGACGCGCGCGAGGCCCGCGGCGGGCGTCGTCGCCATCCCCACGGCGACGGCGTGATTGAGCGCCACCAGCGGATGGGGCATGACCTCGCGCAGCCGCGCGTACAGGCCGGCGATCTGCGGCCAGTCGGTGTCCCCGGCGTCCGCCGCGGTGGCGTGACAGGCGGCGATCGCCGCCTGCAGGCAATACGGGCCCGCCCGCCCGCGGCCCTGACGCAGAGCGTGCTCGAGCAGCGCGGTGGCCTCGGCCGTCTCCGCGTGGTCCCAGCGCGAGCGGTCCTGTTCCTCCAGCGTCACCAGGTCGCCGGCCTGATCGACCCGGGCCAGCCGGCGCGAGTGCTGAAAGAGCATGAGTGCGAGCAGGCCGGTCGCCTCGGCCTCCTCCGGCATCAGCGCCGCCACGGCCCGCGCCAGGCGGATCGCCTCGGCGCAGAGGTCGACGCGGATCAGGTCAGGGCCGGCCGAGGCGGCATAACCCTCGTTGAACAGCAGGTACAGCACGGCCAGAACCCCGCTCGTGCGCTCGTCGAGCAGGTCCGCGGGCGGGACCCGGAACGGAATCCGGGCGTGGATGATCTTCTGCTTGGCGCGGACCAGACGCTTGGCCATCGTCGGCTCGGACACGAGGAACGCCCGGGCGATCTCCGCGGTGGTCAGACCGGCAAGCGTGCGCAGCGTGAGCGCGACCCGCCCCTCGAGCGGGAGGGCCGGATGACAGCACGTGAAGATCAACCGGAGTCGGTCGTCCTCGATTCCGCTGTCGGCCTGCTCGGCGAGGAGCGGATCGTCCGCCCCCGGGGGATGGGGGGCGGCGATCTGCGCCGCCGCCTCACGGAGCCGTTCGGATTTCATCTTCTCGTGCCTCAGCCGGTCGATGGCGCGGTTGCACGCGACCGTCGTCAGCCACGCGCCGGGGCGCCGCGGGACGCCTGCCCGCGGCCAGCGCCGCACGGCCTCGGCAAACGCCTGCTGCGCACAGTCCTCGGCCAGATCCCAGTCGCCGGTCCGCCGAATCAGCGTCGCGACGATCCGGCCCCACTCCTCGGTGAAGGCCGTCTCGACCGCTCGTTCGGCCTCGTGGCTCATCCCTCCAGAAACGGTCGGACCTCGATCGTGCCGAAGCGCGCGACCGGATGCCTGGCGGCCACCTCGATGGCCTCGTCGAGGTTCTCGCACTCGAGAATGTCAAAGCCGCCGATGTGCTCCTTGGTCTCGGCAAACGGGCCATCGGCGAGGAGGACCTCGCCTTCGCGCAGCCGGACGGTCGTGGCGTCGCTCACCGGAGCGAGCTGGTGACCCTGCAGACGCACGCCGCGTTCATCCATCTCCCGCATCCAGGCCTCGACATCCGGACCGATCTTCGCTCGTTCCTCAGGCGAGAGCCTCACCGCATCGTCGACGCACACAAACATCAGGTAGTTCATCTGATCCTCCCGTGGGTTTGGAGTGTTGCCGGTTGCCAACGACGAGACGACGAACGAGCCAGGCGCAAATGGACAGCGTGAGGTTCGACTGGCCAACAGAGACGAGCCGGCCGGCGTGCCGACCGCGAGGGACAGCATCATGGTGCGCGTCGCCGATGTCGACTCCCACTGCGAACGCTCTCGCCGCGCCGCGGCCCGAATCATCGCCGACCGCCGGGACTTCCCGTACGGGCAGCGGCTCGGCCAGTCGATCGCCGATCGCGCTCCGTGACCCCGTCAGCGCACTGACGGGCCCGAAACTTCCGCAGAGGCGACGAGTTGATGCCCACGTGCATCCGCGGCACGATCACGTCGGCTCCCGCATTCCGCGGCTCGTCTGCAAGACATCGTGAGGCTCGGCTCGCAGTCGGTCAGAGCTCGACGACGGTGGGCGACGGTGGGACTCGCCCTGCTCGCCGCGGTGCTCTGGGTGGGCTGGCTGGACGTGACCGGACGCGGGTTCGCGCAGACCACCGACCCCTACCGGGTCTCGGTGGTGCAGACCAGCGCGGACCTCTCCGAGCACCTGACGCCACTCCCGGCCCTCGAGTTCGGCAGCGCGAAGGAGGCACAGGGGACCGTGATCCGAGTCAACGCCGGGACCCGGTACCAGCGCGTGCAGGGATTTGGCGCGGCGATGACCGACAGCTCCGCGTGGCTGATCGAGCGCGACCTGTCGCCGGCGGCGGGGCAGTCCCTGATGGCTGGTTTGTTCGGCGCCGGCGGCATCCGCCTGAACTTCGTGCGGGTGCCGATCGGGGCCTCCGACTTCACCCACACCGGTCAGCCGTACACCTACGACGACATGCCCGCCGGACAGTCAGACCCGGGGCTGAGGCACTTCTCGATCGCTCATGATCAGGCCTACATCCTCCCCGCGCTCCTCGAGGCCAAGGCACTGAACCCGGCGACCGAGTTCCTGGCCACGCCCTGGTCGCCGCCGGCCTGGATGAAGTCCAACAAGTCGCTGGGCAACGAGGGCAACAGCGGGACGCTCCTGCCGAGCGACTACGGCCCGTGGGCCGCGTACATCGTGAAGTTCATCCAGGCATACGCGCATGCCGGGATCCCCATCGACGCGGTCACCCCGGAGAACGAGCCAGGTGTGGCGACGCTCTATCCGGGTCTGAACATCTCGGCCGCCAACGAGGCGGCATGGGTCATGCACAACCTCAAGCCGGCGCTCGCGCGGGCGAAGGTGCACACCAGTATCTTCGGCAGCGACCTCGGCTGGGGGCCGACGACGACGTATGCGAGCACCACCGCGAGTGGCCCCGTGGCGCGCGCGCTGACCGGATTGGCCTGGCATTGTTACTTCGGCTCGCCCGGGGTGATGACCCAGATCCGCCAGGCCGACCCGGCGCTGGAGGGCATCGTCGACGAGTGCTCGCCCGGGCTGACGCCCACGCCCATCAGCGAGATCGTCATCTCGTCACTGCGCAACTGGGCGAGCGCGGTCGCCGTCTGGAACGTGGCCCTCGATCCGAAGGGCGGTCCGGCGCAGCTGCCCAACCACGGCTGCAGAGGCTGCAGCGCCCTGGCCACGATCGACCCGGCGACGGGGACGGTCGCGCTGAAGGCCAGTTACTACCAGTTGGGGCAGGCCAGCGCATTCGTGGCCCCCGGCGCGCAGCGGATCGCCAGCGGCAACTTCGTCGGCTACAGGTATCCGGGGCCCGGGGTCAACGTCGTCACGCCCGGGCTCGATGACGTCGCGCTGCGCAACCCGGACGGGAGCCTCGTCCTGCTGGCCTACAACAACTCGAGCCGGCCGATTCGCTTCGCTGTCGCCTGGAAGGGCCGGGCGTTCACTTATCAGCTCTCGCCCGGGGCGACTGTCACGTTCTCCTGGAACCAGCCCTGAGCCCCGCGGCTACCACAGCCGGCTCGAGGCGAGCTCCGCCCCCTCGGCCATGGCGTGCAGCTTGGCCCACGTGATGCCCGGGTCGATCGCGAGGAAATTCGCGAACGTGGCGAAGCCGCAATCGCTACCGGCGATGACGTTCTCACGTCCGACGAGGTCTGCGTAGCGGACGATCCGCTGCGCGACGAGCTCCGGGTGCTCGACGTAGTTGGTGGTCGAGTCGAGCACGCCCGGGATCAGGACCTTGTCATCCGGCAGCGTCACGTCCTGGAACACCGTCCACTCGTGCTCGTGGCGGGGGTTGGCGCCCTCGAAGGAGATCGCGGCCGGTCGGGCCTCGAACACGATGTCGATGATGTCGCGCAGCGGCACGTCGTGGTGATGGGGTCCCTCGTAGTTGCCCCAGCACAGGTGCATGCGCATGTCCTCAGCCGGGATGTCACGGGTCGCCTCGTTGATCGCGTCCACGTGCAGCCGGGCACGCTCGCGGAACTGCTCGAGCGACTCATCGTTCTGCATGTGACGAGTCATCGCGAGATCCGGGCAGTCGAGCTGCAGGACCAGCCCCGCCCGGTGAATCTCGTCGTATTCGGCCTTCATGACGTCGGTGAGCGCCGCGATGTACTCCCCGTGGCTGGGGTAGTAGCGGTTTTGGAGAAACACCGAGATCACCCCCGGTGAGGCGGCGGTCATGAACACGTCAGCCACGTCCGCGTCCGCCACGGCCGCCTGCAGGTTGGCGATGTCGGTGCGGACCGCGTCGAGATCCCGGTAGGAGACCGGGCCGATGCAGGCCGGCATCTCGATGTCGAGCGCGCCCATCACCCGCTGCATGTAATCCGGAAACTCGGCGAGGTCGGCCGGCACGCCGCCCAGGCCCCCCTCGCCGCCGAAGCCGTCCAGCCGCTCCTTGACGTACGTCGAGTAGCCGATCTTGCTCGCCTCGCCATCGTTGACGACGGTCACGCCCGCCGCCGCCTGACGGCCGACGATCTCCTGAACTGCGTCGCGAACCTGGCCGGCCAGGGCGGAGCCGTCGCGCTCTCCGTGGTCGCGCTTCTGCAGCGCCTCCAGCAGCGCGGGGGGCCGCGGCAGGCTCCCGGTGTGCGTCGTGAGTATCCGCTCGGTTGATCGCTGCACAGCCACTCCTCTCCTCGATGACCGACATCGACAATTCAATCGGCGCAACGTCTCCGATGCAACAGGCACCGGCGTCGCCGCGGGGGGCCCGCGGGGCATAGGCTCCTGTGGCGCCTCGGGCTGCCACGCCCGCGGCTGACATGGGAGAGTTCGCGGCCATGGACACGTCCCGCGTCGCTCCTCGGATCAGCGCTCCCCGCACGGGGCGGATTACCGCCGCCGGCGCCCGGCGGATCGCGCTCGCGGCTCAGGGCTTCGACCGGCGGCGCCCGGCGACGGCGCCGAGCACGAGACGGATTCTGGATCTGGTCAGGCGCCTGGGGGTGCTGCAGCTCGATTCGGTCAACGTGTTCAGCCGCGCCCATTACATGCCGGTGTTCTCTCGGCTCGGCCCATATGATCGCGCGCGCCTGGACCGGATCGCCGGCCACGGAACCGGACGGGTCGATCGCCGATTGGTCGAGTACTGGGCGCACGAGGCCTCGTTGATCCCCATCGAGCTTCACCCGCTGTTTCGGTGGCGCATGGCCGACGTTCAAAGCGAGGCCTGGGGATCGATCGCCCGGGTTGCGCGCGAGCGCCCGGAGCTGGTCGCCGAGACGCTCGAGCTGGTCGCCGAGCAGGGACCGATCCGGGCGCGCGATACCGGGGCGGTCCGTCCCCCGCCGCGGGCCGGCCACATGTGGAACTGGCACGAGGGCAAGGTCGCGCTCGAGTACCTGTTCTTCACCGGTCAGGTCGCGGCCGCGCGGCGGGTCAACTTCGAGCGGCTCTACGACACCGTTGACCGGGTGGTTCCGGCAGAGATCCGCGAGCGGCGGACGCCGACCGCGGCCGACGCGCAACGCCAGTTGGTGCGGATCGCCGCGCAGGCCCTCGGCGTGGCGACCGAACCTGACCTCGGCGACTACTTCCGGCTGCCACGGGCCGCGTCCAAGGACCGCGTCGCCGAACTCGTGGCGAGCGACGAGCTGATCCCGGTCGAGGTCGAGGGGTGGGGAGCCCCCGCGTACCTGTCGCCGGCGGCTCGCCGGCCGCGCCGGCTGCACGCCCGGGCGCTGCTGTCACCCTTCGACTCCCTGATCTGGTTTCGCCAGCGCACCGAGCGTCTCTTCGGTTTTAGATACCGGATCGAGATCTACACCCCCGCGGCCAAACGCGTCCACGGCTACTACGTCCTCCCATTCCTGCTCGGAGACAGGCTGGTGGGGCGGGTGGACCTCAAGTCGGACCGGTCGACCGGCACGCTCCGCGTCCAGGGCGCCTTCGGCGAAGACGGGATCGACCGCGCTGTCGTCGCCGCTGAGCTCGTGGCGGAGCTTCGGCTCGTCGCGGGGTGGCTCGGGCTGGCGGAGATCGCGGTCGCCGCTCGCGGAGATCTGTCCCAGGAGCTGGCGGATCAGCTGCCGGCGCTGTGCGCCTAGGGCGCGCGGTGCACGGCCGTTCGCCCCCGGGTCATGGATTCGAGATCGCGACGTCTCGCGTGGCGGGCCCCAGCTTGATCACTCGCAGAAGCTTGAGCCGGCGGTTGTAGATGGCCAGCCTGCCGTTGAGCAGCGAGGCGGTGGTGACGAAGCCGCCGGCGGCATCGACCTCGAACGAGCCGTAGGGCGAGCGAGTCCGTCGGATGATCCGGCCGGTGCCGGCGGATACCCGCTCGAGGGTGCTTCCGTAGCCGCTGGTGAGGTAGGCATCGCCGCCGGCGAACGCGATGTGCTGTGGGGGCGGGCCGACTGGGACGCGGAACAGCGCCCGGTGGTCGCTCGCCCGCAGGACGATGACGTCAGGCCCGGCGGCCGATGTCACCCACACGCGCCGGCCGTCCGGGCTGAACGCGAGGTCGTGGGCGGGAAAGCCCGGGTCAAACCGGCCGATCAGCCGCGGGTCCTCCACGTGCGCGGTGTCGACGATCACGATCGTGCGCGCCTGTTCGCCCAGCGCTATCCAGAGCCGCCGCTGGTCAGGACTGGAGGCCATGTGGTGGGCCTGGGCGCCTACGGTCAGCGTCCTGGTCACACGGTCGTCGCTGATCCGGATCGCGGTCAGAGTCCCGCGGGCGTCGTCGGTGACGTAGGCGTGCACTCGGTCCGGCGTGATCTCGATCACGTGGGGTGCTCCGAAACCGTGCAGGACCTTGACGACGCGCAGCGGATCGCCCTTGAGCAGCGTCACGGCTCCGGCGGGCGGGCTCGTGACGAGCGCCGCCCCAGGCTCGGCGGCGACGTACTGCGGGCCGGCGGGCAGGCCGATGAACAACCTGGCGGTTCGAGAGCGCAGGTCGACGACCGCAAGCAGATCCTGGGCCTCGTCGGTGACGAGCTCTTGGGGCCGCGGTCGCGACGCCCGCTGCCGGAGCGGCGCCCGAGTCACCGCACGAGGATGCGAGCACGCCGCGTCAACACACGCGCGGGCGCGCCCGCTCGGAGCCGGGTGATCGGCGCCGCCGCAGCCGGCCAGGAGGACTCCGACGACCGCGATCAGGCACAGGCGGCGCACGCCCTCAGTACGCGCCGCACCGGCGCCGAGGTCCGCCCCAGAACGGCCGCCCCGCTCCGCCGCGTGTCAGCTCTCGGCGATCCGGCGCCCCCAGGCGAACACGTTCTTCTCCGTCCTCAGGTGCATGAACGCCTCGGTCTCGCGCACCCCATCGATGGCGCGGATCCGGTCGTTGATGACGGCCAGCAGCTCATCCTCGGCTTCGCACACGACCTCGATGATCAGGTCGAACGAACCCGCCGTGATCACGACGTACTCGATCTCGTCGACCTGCGCCAGCTGAGCGGCGACCCGCCGGGTGTCGCCGCTGACCCGCAGGCCGATCGTCGCCACGACGCCCCGGCCGAGTTGGAGCGGGTCGGTGATCGCGACGATCCGGATGACGCCTGACTCGCGCAGCCGGTTGACGCGCTGGCGGGCGGCGGCTTCGGAGAGGCCGACGCTTTTCCCCAGCTCCCCATAGGACCGCCGCCCATCGTCTTGCAGCAGGCCGATGAGGGTGTGGTCGATTGAATCGAGCGAGACGGATTTTGCAACTGGCTTAGGACTACTTGACACGCTTACACGCCGCTTTCAGTTGACAGATGACGTATCGCCACTATTATAGTTGTCAGATCACAACCGAGGGGAGTCATCATGGGCACTGTAGCTGCGGCGGATCCCGTCGCAGGATTGGATCCCGGCTCGCAGCCGGCGCCGGACCGCGGGTTGAAGAGGAACGCGATCGGCTTTTCGTCGAACCTCGCGATCGGCATCGCGTCGACGGCGCCGGCGTACTCGCTGGCGGCGACACTCGGCCTGATCGTTGCCGTCACCGGGGTCGGTCTCCGCGCGCCGGCGGTGTTGCTCGTCTCGTTTGTGCCGATGTTCTGCATCGCCGTCGCCTACCGCGCCCTCAATCGCGCCGACCCGGACTGCGGCACCACCTTCGCGTGGGTCACTCGGGCGCTGGGTCCCTGGACGGGGTGGCTGAGCGGTTTTGCCATCTTCGCCGCGGACGTGATCGTGATGGCGACGCTGTCCGAGATAGCCGGCAAGTACTTCTTTCGCCTCGTCGGCTGGCAGAGCGCGGCCGGCTCGACGGTCGGCCTGGCGATCGCCGCGACCGTGTTCATCGCGCTGATGACGTGGATCAGCTACCGCGGGGTCGAACTCAGCGCGCGCTTCCAGCAGGCGCTGCTCGGCATCGAGGTGGGGGTACTGGTCGCGTTCTCGGCCGTGGCGCTGATCAAGGTGTACACCGGGGGGACGAGCGGCTCAATCCACCCGTCGCTGAGCTGGATCGATCCGTTTGCCCTGTCGCCCGGCGCGCTCGTCGACGGAGTCCTGCTCGGCGTGTTCGTCTACTGGGGCTGGGACGCGGCGGTCACCGTCAACGAGGAGTCGCGCGACCGGCATCATGCGCCCGGCCGCGGTGCCGTCGTCTCCACGCTCCTGCTGGTCGTGATCTTCGTCCTCGTCTCGAGCTCCGCGCAGGCGGTCGCCGGGCCGGGGTTCCTCGCCAGTCACTCAGGTGACGTGCTCGGCGTCCTCGGCACCAAGGTCTTCGGCAGCCCGTTTGACAAGTTGCTCGTCCTCGTGGTGCTCACGTCGACGGCGGCGTCGACGCAGACGACGATCATGCCGACCGCACGCACAACCCTCTCGATGGCTCGCTGGGGGGCGTTGCCGTCCGTCCTCGGCCGGGTCCACCCCCGGTTCAACACCCCGTCCGTGTCGACCCTCTCGATGGGGGCGATCTCGATCGTGTGGACGGTGGCCTTGCTCGTGCTCAACCCCGCCCAGAGCGTGCTCGGAGACTCGATCACCGCGCTCGGCTTCCTGATCGCGTTCTACTACGGCCTGACCGGGCTCGCCTGCGTCGTGTACTACCGCCGCCGGCTGCGCCGGCACCTGCGTTCGCTGATCGGCCTCGGCCTGATCCCCGGCCTGGGGGCGTTGGCGCTGGCTGCGATCTTCGTCAAGGCGCTGACCCACTACTCGCAGCACAAGATCGACGGCGTGCTCGTCAACTACGCGCCACCGGTGGCCGGGATCGAGGTGCCGATCCTGATCGGCCTCGGTTCGCTCGCGGTCGGAGTCGTGGTGATGCTCGCCTGCGCGCCCGCGTTCCGCGCCTACTTCAGTCGTCGTCCGGGAACCGCCACCGATGAGACCCCCTCATGATCGACCCCCGTGCCCGCTGGTCGCACGTCGGTGAGAAGCCGGATTACGCCGGCCTGCTGACCTTCTGCGGCCTTCCGTATACCGAGGATCCCGACGAGCTGGCAGGCGCCGACGCCGTGATCGTCGGAGCGCCGATGGACGATCTGGTCTCCGACCACCCGGGGACCCGTCACGGGCCGCGGGCGATCCGGGCCGCGAGCGCGATCCCGGGTCCCCATCTCGAAGCCGGGGTCGATCCCTTCGAGCGGCTGCGCGTCGTGGACTTCGGCGACGCGCCGGTCCTGCCGGCAGATCCGGCGCGGTCCCACTCCGCGATCGAGGACCTGGTTGGGGCCGTGGCCGGCACCGGAGCGATACCGATCGTCCTCGGTGGCGATCACTCGATCGCCGAGCCGGACATCCGAGCCTGCGCGCGGGCGCACGGGCCGGTGGGGCTCGTGCACTTCGACTCCCACACGGACACGGCGCCTGAATGCTTCGGCGTCACGCTGTCGCACGGCACGCCGATGTACCGGCTCGTCGAGTCCGGCCACGTCGACCCGGCCCGCTACGTCCAGATCGGCCTCCGCGGATACTGGCCCGGAGCCGAGGTGTTCGAGTGGCAGCGCGAGCGCGGCATCACGGCGCTGTTCATGCATGACATCCGCGATCGCGGGATCACGCAGGTGATCGGCGAAGCGGTCGCCGCCGTCGGCGGGGGTCCGGTCTTCATGTCGGTGGACGTCGATGTGCTGGACCCGGCGTTCGCGCCGGGGACCGGGACCCCGGAGCCCGGCGGGATGACATCCGCCGATCTGCTGTGGGCATGCCGGACGATCGCCGGCGAGGTCGACCTCGTCGGCGCGGACGTCGTCGAGGTCAGTCCGACGTCGGTGGGGTCAAGCGACATCTCCGCGCTCGTGGCCTCACGCGTCGTGCACGAGATCCTGACCGGTGTCGCGGTCGCCAGACTGCCCCGGCCGGGGCCGCCTGACCTCGTCGGATCGCCTCAGGCTGCATGATTGAACGAATGCGCACCGAAATTCGAGTCCCGGGGCTGGTCTGCGTCGAGCACGTGTTCGAGGTGCCGCTGGACCACGCTCACCCGGGAGGACCGGCGATCGAGGTCTTTGCCCGGGAGGTCGCCGATCCGGACGGGACCGATCGGCCGCTCCTCGTCTATCTCCAGGGCGGACCGGGCTTTGAGGCCGTGCGACCGTCCGGGCGTCCCCGCTCGCCGGGCTGGCTTGACCACGTGTTGGGCGAGTACCGGGTGCTGCTGCTCGACCAGCGCGGCACCGGTCGCTCCACCCCGGTGGGGCAGCTGGGGGGAATGGCGGCGCCGGAGCAGGCCGAGTACCTGACGCACTTCCGGGCCGACTCGATCGTCCGCGACGCCGAGTTCATCCGCCGGGCGCTTGAGGTCGAACGCTGGAGCGTGCTCGGCCAGAGCTTCGGCGGCTTCTGCGTCCTCGCCTACCTGTCGCTGGCGCCTGGCAGCCTGACGGAGGCGTTGTTCACCGGAGGGCTGCCGCCGCTGCGCCGCTCGATCGACGAGGTCTACGCCCGGACCTACGCACGCGTGCTGGACCGAAACCGCCGTTACTACGAGCGCTTTCCGGAGGACCGCGAGCGGGTTCGGCGACTGCGCACGGCGATCGAGGACGGCGGGATCGTCCTGCCCAATGGTGATCGGCTCACCTGGCGGCGCCTGCGCCAGCTGGGGGTGATGCTCGGAATGAGCGACGGCGCCGAGCGCCTGCACCACATCCTCGAGCTCCCCTTCGACTCGCCCGCATTCCTGCACGACGTCGCCGATGCCGCCGGCTTTGCCCGCAATCCGCTGTATGCGGTCGTCCACGAGGCCTCCTACGCCAACGGGGGCGTCACCGCCTGGTCGGCCGAGCGCGTGCTCCCGCCGGAGTTCGACGATGACCTCGACCTGTTCACCGGCGAGCACGTCTACCCGTGGATGTTCGAGGACTACGGAGCCCTGGCGCCGTTGCGCGACGCGGCCCAGCTCCTGGCCCGTCACGAGTGGCCGTTCCTGTACGACCCGGCGGTGCTGGCGGCCAACGAGGTGCCGTGCGCGGCGGCCGTCTACACCGAGGACATGTATGTCGAGCGTGCGTTCTCGGAGGAGACCGCGGCGCAGATACCGGGGATGCGGCCGTGGGTTACCAGCGAGTACGACCACAACGGCCTTCGAGCCGACGGGGCGCGTGTGCTCGGGCACCTGCTCGATCTTGGCCGCGGACGCGCCTAGCACGGATTCGCTTTGGCCAGGGCGCGATCGGCCTAAGCGCTCTGGTAGGCACAGCCGACGGCGACCGAGGAGTTCGAGATGGCTTCACATAGCGCGCTCGCACCACCCACCCGCGTCCCTGCCGGGGCTCCAGCGACTGGCGACGGGATCGCGCTCGGCACCGCTCCCGTCGTTGTCGATGCCTTCATCGATTTCCTGTGCCCGTTCTGCAGGATGTTCGAGCAGCAGAACGGGGAGGCGCTCGACGCCCTCGTCGACAACGGCACGATCACGCTCGTCTATCACACGCTCGGATTTCTCGACCGGCTCTCCACGACGCGCTACTCGACGCGTGCCGCGGCGGCCTCGGGCTGCGCGTCCGACGGCGGCGGGTTCCGCGAATACCTGTACACGCTGTACGACAACCAACCCCCGGAGGGGACGGCGGGTCTGAGCGACGAAGAGCTCATCCAGCTGGGCCTCGAGACCGGGTTGGACGAGGGCTTCGGCCGGTGCATGCTCGCCGGGGGCTACATCGAGTGGGTCGACTACGTCACGGCGCGGGCCCTCGGGCGGGGGGTGAACGGCACGCCGAGCGTGTACGTCAACGGGGTCGGTGTTCCGGCGAGCGCCCGGGCGATCAGGTCGCAGGTGGGCTGAGCCCGCCGGACGGCCCGGCGGGGCCGGTTCATCGGCCTGCGATGATCGCTGGATGTCGCACGCCGGCACGGTGTCCGGGAAGCTGCTCGCCGCGGCGACGGTGACGATCGCCCTTGCTGGATGCGGCTCGGCGAGCGGGCTGTTGCCTGTCGGCTCTCGCCACGTGACGCACAGTGCCTCGGCGGGCGTGCCGGCGGCCGAGGTGAGCGTGATCAGGGGCTGGTCCGAGGCCCTGCGCGCGGGCCATGTGGCTGCCGCCGCGCGCTACTTCCGCTTTCCGAGCACCTTCTTTGCCGGCAACGGCCCCCCGATCCAGCTGCGCACCTTCGTCCAGGTCGAGACGGCCATGGCGGAGCTCCCGTGCGGCGCGACGTTCCTCTCAGCGCGGAGATACGGGCCCTACGTCAATGTCCTGTTCAGGCTGACCAATCGGCCCGGCCCCGGCGGCGGGCAGGGCTGCGGCACGGGCACCGGAACGACCGCGCGGACCAACTTCCTGATCAGGAAC
Source organism: Solirubrobacteraceae bacterium (assembly GCA_035551695.1). Classification (GTDB taxonomy): domain Bacteria; phylum Actinomycetota; class Thermoleophilia; order Solirubrobacterales; family Solirubrobacteraceae; genus Palsa-465. Next base: position 13,680 of record DASZMU010000056.1, on the reverse strand, counting down.
GGCCGGATCGTCCAGTGGCTGCGGGCGCCCGACGAGCCAGGGGACAACGGAACCGCCCCGGCATCGCCATCGCCGAGCGGCCCCGGCACCACCCCGGGCGGCGGGCGTCCCGTGGTGTGACGGGGGTCGGCCGGTGCCCTACCGGGTCTCGACGATCACCGTCGTCGCCTTGACGACGGCGGTTGCCTGCGAGCCGGGCTTGAGGTCGAGTTCATCGGCGGCCTCACGGGACATGAGGGAGACGATCCGGTACGGGCCGCAGATCATGTCGATCTGGGCCATCACCGCGTCTCGCTTGACCGCGATGACGATGCCCTGCATCCGGTTCCGCGCGCTCGTGAGGCCCTTGGCGCTGCGGTCGCTCAGCAGCTTGGACAGGTCCGCTGCGGACAGATAGCGCTGGTTGTCCCGGCGTTGAAAGCGGATCTTGCCGGCGCGCTCCCACCGCCGCAGGGTGTCGACACTGACGCCGAGGGCGCTCGCCGCTGCGCCGATCTTGACGAGCTCGCCGATGGCGGGAGTGTCCGGTGTCGTGTCGCTCATACGCTCATCACCTCATGCTCGTCGCGCGCCTCGGATCTGGCGAAGCGGGCGCCGCCGGCAATCCGAAGCCGCACGGTATCCCCAATGCCGGGCGCCGGGAGCGCGGCGACCGTGAACAGCCGCCCGGTGGCGAGCTTGAGCTCGAGGCGAAAGCCGTCCTCGAGGGCGACCGCTCGGACGACGGTCGCCTCCAGCGGTCCCGCCGGATCCAGGACGACATGGGGCGGGCGGGTCAGGAGCCACTCGCCGGCGTCGAGCAGGTGCCCGTCGTAGCCGAGGAAGCGAGCCACGGTCGCGGTGGGTGGCGACTCGAGCAGCTCCCGCGGCCTCCCGTCCGCCACCAGTTCACCGCCGATCAGGATCAGCAGCCGGTCGGCGAGCGCCCACGCCTCCGCCCGGTCGTGGACGACGACGAGCGTCGCCCGCTCCTGCGAGCGCAGCGCCGACACCGAATCCTCGAGCAGCCTCGCGCGGGCCTCCGGATCCAGCCCGGCAAACGGCTCGTCGAGTAACAGGATGTCCGGCTGCACGGCGATCGCCCGGGCGAGGTGCACCCGGCGGCGCTCGCCGCCGGACAGTGTGCCCGCGGGCCTCCGCCCCAGATGGCCGGCGCCGATCGCCTCCAGCGCCGCTTGGGCCCGCGCCGTCCGCTCCGAGCGCGGGATGCCCCACCAGCCCAGTGCGAGCACCATGTTGGCCATGACGGTGCGCCGGGCCAGGTCGGCGGACTGCAATGCGATGGCGACCCGGCCGTGGCGCTCGATCCGCCCGCCGGCGACCGGCAGCGCGCCGGCCAGCGCGTCCAGCAGGGTGCTCTTCCCGGCGCCGTTGGGCCCGAGTAGGGCGACGATCTCTCCGCGCGCGACGTCCAGGCTCACGTCCCGCACGACCATCCGCCGCCCGCGGGGGACGGTCACGCGCTCCGCGCGCAGGAGCGGTTCCGCTGACGGGGCACCGCTCACGTCGCCGTCCGGAAGCGCAGGCGGATGCCGCCGGTTCGCTGCTGGAGCAGGGTCACGCCGCCCATGAGCAGCAGGATCAACGCGGCGAGGATGATCCCGACGGCGATCGCCGCGCTGTACCGAGCGGCGTTGGCCTCGTAGAGCGCCGAACTGGCCAGCGTCTGGTCATAGCCGTAGACGTTGCCGCCGACGATCACGATCGCTCCGACCTCCGAGAGCGTGGTTCCCAGTGCGGCGATGAGCGCCGCCATCACGCCGATGCGCGCCTCGCGCAGCGCCAGCGCCGAGAGCTGGCGGCGTCCCGCCCCGAACAGCCGCGCCTGGTCCAGAAGCCGCGACGGCAGCGCCTGCACGGCGGCGGCCGACAGCGCGACGGTGTACGGGAGCGCCAGGATCGTCTGGGCGATGAACACGGATCGCCGCGTCACGTTCAGCTGCAGCGAACCGAACGGACCCTGCGGGCTGAAGGCGAGAAACAGGACCAGGCCGACGAGCACCGGAGGGAGCCCCAGGCTGGCGTTTGCGACGATCTGCAGCGCGCGCCGGCCGCGGAACCGCCCCAATGCGATCGCCAGGCCGATGGGCAGGCCGATGACCGCTGCACACGCCGTCGCGATCAAGGCCACCTGGACCGTGAACCAGATCACGCTCACCAGATACGGGTCGCCGTGCCAGATCAGTGGCGCCGCCGCCCGGAGCTCCTCCCAGATCAGATGCATCACACGGTCCGGAAGCGGAGCCGGATCCCGCCGGTGCGCTGCTGGATCACGGTCAGTCCGCCCAGCAGCACGAGGATCAGGGCCAGCAGCACGATCGCGATGCCGACGGCGTATGGGTAGTTGGCGTAGTCGTTGACCTGGGCGACCATTGCGCTGGCGAGCGTCTGGTCGTAGTTCTGGATGTTGCCGCCGACGATGATCACCGCGCCGACCTCGGACAGCGCGGACCCCAGCGCGGCGATGACCGCCGCGAGCACGCCGATCCGTGCCTCGCGCGTGGCCAGCACGGCCACCTGGCGGCGCCCGGCGCCCAGCGCGCGGGCCTGGGCCAGCAGTCCGGGCGGCAGTGCCTGGATGGCCGCCGCCGTCAACGCGACGATGTACGGCACCGCCAGGACCGCCTGCGCCACGTACACCGCGTTGAGCGTGAACGCGATCCGCAGAGATCCGAACATCCCCTGGGGGAGGAGCAGGATCAGCACGGCGACTCCGACCAGCACCGGCGGTAGCGCCAGGCTGGCATTGGCGAGCAGGTGCAGCGCCCTGCGACCGCGAAACCGGCCGACGCCGATCGTCACGCCGATCGGCAGGCCGATCACGAGGGCGACCGCCGTCGAGATGATGGCGACGCGGATCGTCAGCCAGGTGACACTGAGGATGTAGCCGTTCCCACTCACGATCAACGGGAGCGCGCTGCGCACCTCGTGCCACAAGTACGCCATCGGCGCTACGGCTTTCCCGCGGACGGGGCGTTCTGGACGTAGACCAGTTCCCCGTTGGCCAGACGGTAGACGACGCCGGCCTGGGTACCGCGACCGATCGTCCGCTGTCCCGGCTTGGGGAGCGGTGCCACGGTCTGCCCGGGCTGGATCGCGATCACCCGCGCGGTGGTGGCACGGAGCCCGTGACGCGTGATCGCGCCGTTGAGGTGGAGCGATGACAGCGCGGCGAGAAGAAACGCCACCGACAGCACAATGCCGAGGTCGAACAGGTTGACGAGGCCGTCGAGGGGGTCGCCGGCGCGATCCTCGCGGGTGCCGGAGTGGGGGGTGACGGAGATCATGCGGGTTCCTCAACCGGTCGCGGGTCGCTGATGACGGCCGCCAGGTACTGCAGGTCGGAGAGGTCCTGGCCGTACAGACGGTCACGGGTCAATGAGAGGCCGAACGCGACGGCGCCGATGAGCAGGCCGACGACCGTGACGCTGAAGGCCACGCGCAGGTTCTCGCTCAGGGCCGCCGTGTTGCCGTTCGCCAGGCCGGTCAGCGCCGGCGAGAGCGGGATCAGGGTGCCCATCAGCCCCAGCGCCGGCCCGGCGCGGACGAGCATGCGGGTTCGGCCCAGGCGGCGCTGGGCGTCGAAGTCGAAGTCGGCCAGCGCCTTGTTGAGCTGGTGCTCGGCGCCGTACGTCCGCGCATGATCGAGGATGAACGCGAGCGTGCCGGCCATCGCGGCGCTGCGAGGGACCTCGCTGACGGCGGCGGCCGCGGCCGCCCGGTCGCCATCCTCGAGCGCCGCCCGCGCCCGCTGCGCGCCGTCGGAGAGGGTCTGAAACCGGCGCCGGCGCCGCCCGTGCATCTCGACGGCGAAGCTCCCCAGCTCGTAGATCACCAAGGCCAGCGCCAGCAGCGCCAGGATCAGGACCGGCACCTGGAGCGCGCTGGCGACGTGGAAGATCGCGGTGTCGATGCTGTGGGTGCTCAAAGCGAGGATCACGGGCGCGTGCGCGATGGTGTCACGACTGCCTAAGGATGCCGGGCGTGCCAGGCGCGGCTGCCGCGCAGCTCGCGAGCGCCGCCGAGGGCGAGGAGCAAGGCGACCACGACGGCGGCGGCAATGCCGGTCAGCGATGAGGTCTGGGTCGCCCGGCGAACCGGTGCGGCGCTGGCCGCCGCGGCCGGGACGCTGTGTACGAGCGGACTTGCGTCCGCGCTGAGCGGGATGACGTCGCTGACCAGCCGGCCGGTGATCAGCCGGCCCGGTCCGGACGCCGGTGCGATCCGGTGCGCCGGGTGCCTGGCCCTGCCGGCCGGCGCTGCGCGACCGCGATGGGTCTGGGGCGGCGACGTATGCGGTGCCGGTGGGGCCGCGGTCTGGGTCGGCGCAGGGGCGGTCGTGCTCGTCGTCTGCGGGGTCTGGGCGGGGGCGGTCGTGGTGTCGCGGCTGCTCCGTGACGAGCCGGATTGCCGCGAGCGTCCGGCCGGGGCGCCGGCATGGGTGCCGCTCGTGTGCGTCGGACCTCCCGGGCTCTTGGCCTTGGGGTTGTGGCCTGCTCCGTTGTGGTTGTGCGGGCCCCGTGCGGCCGGCGATGGCGAGCTGACCTCCAACGTGTCGGTGCCGCCGCTGCCGTCCTGCGCGTCGGTGACCTGGACGGTGACGTAGTACGCGCCGGCGGATGTATAGGCGTGCGCCGGTGCGGCGGTTCCGGCGGTGCTCGAGTCGCCGAAGCTCCAACTCCAGCTGAGCGCCGAGGGCGGGACCTCTGTGCCCTCGGCGTTCTGCACCGTCGCGCTGAAGTCGACCGTCATCGCGTTCGCCGTCGCGGAGACGATGTGTCCCTGCGCATGCACCGTGAGGACGGAGCCGTTCTGGTAGACGACGATCGTCACCGGGGCGTTGTCCTCGACGACCTGGTCTGGCGCGTTCTGGTCGCTTCCGCCCAGCCATGGCCGGGTGTAGGTGTTCTGGTCCTGGCTTCCGTTAGTCGAGACGAGCGGCTGCGCAGAGGGGTCCTGGTACGGGCTGGGGGTGGTGAGATCCGCGCTGGAGAGCGGGGCCTCAAATCCGCGGCTGGGGTTGTCGACCTGCACCTGGCTGACGTTGCCCAGGGGGATCTGCAGGCCGCAGGTCACCACGGTCGACATCGCCCAGCTCGACGACGGCACCGTCTCGTCGATCCCACTCGGCGACATGTACATCGTGCTTGACCCGGAGTACGGAGGGCAGTTGCCAAGTACCGAGAGTGGAACCTGGCGAGTGGACACCGACCCGGAGGATCCGGGGTAGATCGTCGCACTCACGACGGGGTAGTCAGCCTGCGCCGTCCCGCACCAGAGCCCGAGCGCGACCGCCGCTGCGCTGCCGGCAGACGCCAACCGCCGCCCCGGAATGATCCAGAGGCGGCGGCCGGCTGTCCGCGCAGGCCGCAAGCGATGAGCTCGCGGAGGCGCCACCCGCTATTTGACGTTGACCGTCTTCAGGCCGGAGTAGCTCGCCGGCCTGCCCGTCGCGACGTATTCGAGCTGGAGCACCCACCGATACCCGCGCGTGAGCCTGGCGCGGACGGTGAACGTCGTCTTGCCGTTCCTGGCCGCGGCCTTCGCCACCTGGGCAAATCGCGCCGCGGTGCCGGAGGTGCGCATCCCCAGCAGCTTCACCGTCCCGGCCCTGGCCGGCTTGATGCCGACGGTCACGGTGAGCCCCCGCTTGCTCACCGTCGCGGACTTGAGCGTGACGCTCGACGCGCCCCGGGGTCCGACCGTGGCCGCCACCGTCTTGGACGTCGCGCCGACGACCTGCCGCGGATCCTGATACTTGACCTCGAACTGCCAGCGACCCGGAGCGCGATTGACCGCCGCCGCGAAGTTGCCGTCGGTGGAGCCCAGCCTGTCGGTGGCGATCGTCGTGAACCTGCCCTTCCCGGTCTTGCGGGCAAGGACGGTCACCGAGGCCTTGACGTGGCCGGTGCCGGGGGCCACGGTGCCGAGGAGGACCGCCTTGCCGTCCTCCGACTTCACGCGAAGGCTCGTGACGGCGCTGTGGACGGTGATCCTGCTCGCCGCCGAGGCTCCCGGTGACAGCGTGTCACCGAACGGCGGGTTGAGGGTCGCGTTCTCGATCTGGGTCAGCTGGGGTGTGGCCACCTCATAGGAGCCGGTCACCGGCGGGACGAAGCTGACGCTGTACCCGCCGCTGGAGTTGGTCTTCCCGCTCGCCACGGGCAGCACGGTCTGCCCCACGACCTCGTCGATCGTCACCGGCCGCTTGGCCAGAGCCGGATAGCCGATCTCGTTGTTCGTGACCGTCCCGGTGACGGTGATCTTCTTACCGGCGCGGTATGTCTTGGGAAAGCCCTTCGTCAGCGTGATCGCCGGGGACGCGTCGGCGACGAACGGTGGCCCGGCGGCGTCCATGTTCGGGAGGTACCTGTGCAACCGGTTCTGGAAGGACTGAGATGTCAGGAGGCTGATGAGATCCTTGGCCGCCGTCAGGTTGACCGCCTCGCCCGGCTTGCTGGGGTTGATGATGTACGCGTGGAAGTAGTTGATCAGCGCGTGGGCGCCGCCCGGGGCGCTTGCCGCCTGCGGTCCGTGGGTCACGATCGTGAGGTTGGGGATCGTGACGCCGCCGTCGGTGCCGGAGGCGAGGTAGTCATATGTTCCGCGGTCGGTGAAGACGTAGCACATGTTCGCGCCACTGGAGAAGCTGCACGAGTTGGCCGCCTCGACGTTCGGCCCCTGGGTCAGGCCGGTCGCCTTGTACCACCCCGGCAGCTGGGTCCCGGAGGGCAGCGCGCCGCCGCTGGGGCACGCCTGTCCTGACGCGGTGACGCCGTTGCCGGGGGCGATCGGCGTGTCGCCGCCGCCGTTGGCGCTGTTGACCGCGCACAGCAGCAGGCCGGAGGGCGCGAGCCCGGAGCTGTTGACGAGCCCCCAGATGGTGTGTTCCTCAACCGTGGTGCCGGGGGTGCCCCCGCGGGACACGAACGTCGCCTTGCCGCCGTTGATCCCCGCCTTGGCAACGTCCGCAAACGCCTGCGCGATGTTGTTCGCACCATTGGCCGCGACCCCGGCCGGATCCGCCTTGGCGCCGGCGAGCACGAAGTCGTTTCGGAAGATCGCGTAGCCGTACTGGTTGTTGTACGAGAACCCCTTCGCCACGAACTGGTTTTCCAGCGTTTCCGCGTGGACGATGAGGACGCTCGCGCCCGTCGAGCCGCTCTCCGCGTCGCTGATCGCCGTGCCGGTGGCGGTGCCGATGAACTTGAACGTGATCCCCGGGAAGTCCTTCTGGAAGTCAGGCTGGACCACGTTGGGAATCAGCCCGGAGTCACTGGCGTCGCTCGTGCCGACGACCGTCAGGGTCGACCCGCTGTCGGCCTTGGCCAGCGCAGGGGCGAGCAGGAGGAGCGCGACGGCACCGATCAGCGCGAACGGCGCGGTCAATCGGTGACGCAGGGACGAGACGAAGGAGTTGATCATCGCGGCAATATACCGGCGCTGCCTAGGCATTGCCTAGCCGAATGCGCGCGGGTCACGAGACCTGGTGCGTGTGGGTTACGAGACGGCGGTGCTGCCGGGGGCCGCGCACTGCGTCAATCCGTACTCGCTGGCCAGCGATGCCGCTCCGCTCTCGCGGAGGTTGGCCAGCGCCTGGGCGACCCCGGCGGCGTCGTCGGCCTGAGCCGCCCCAGCCAGGACGCGGTACTGGGCTGCGTCGCGAGCGACCGCGGCCATGTACCGCTCGAGCAGCGCCCGTTCCTCGGACGGCTTGGGCAGCGCCTGGATCGCCTTCGCCTCCCTCTCGACGATCGGCGCCACCTGCCGCTCATACGCCGACAGGGCGGCGAGCGAACCGGCCGTACCCGCCGGCGCCGGGACAGCCCGGATGTCTCGAAGCGCGCCGGCGCAGATCGCGTTTCCCCGGGCGACCACGTCCGATTTGGTCACCGGGCTGCCGCCGCACGCAGCCAGGAGCGAGCAGGCAGCGCCCACCGCAGCGATCCGGAGCAGGCGGCGCCCGTGCCGCCGACCCATCGTCCGCATCGCTTCGACGCTCAACCGTTCCGCCGCCAACCGACTGCTCCTGACCTGCTCGCGTGACTCGGAAACCGGTCAAGCGTAGTCGGGGTCGCGCCGGCGGCCCGGTCAGAAGTTGCCGCTGTAGCCGAGAGCGGTCCTCAGCTGCTGTTGCGGGACGAGCGCCTTGTAGGAGTACGCGTTGGTCAACGCGTTGAAGACGACGTAGCTGGCACGGGCCTTCGCGACGGTGGACCGCATCGTGACCGGCAGCGGCGCCTCCATCTGGGTGGACGTGTACTGGCCGAAGAGCGTTTTCAGCAGCGGCTTCACCCTCGGGTCGTCCGGGTGGCTCTGCGTCTCCGCCCGGCCCGCCGCGGTCGCGTAGTCATAGAACTCGAGCTTGAGCGACGCGGGGGTCGGCCGCGTCGTGCCTCGCGCCCACTTGGAGTAGGTGACCAGCTTGACGTCCGGGGTCCGCACAGCAAGCACGTGCGTGGGGGCGTGGAGGTAGTTCATCGCGGCCGGCAGGATCTCGTCGGTCGCAAACAGGATGTGGTCGCGTCCCCGTGCTCTTGGGTGCGCGAGCAGGTCCACCAGGTTCAGGCGCTCGCCATAGATCCGTTCCCACTTCCCGGACCTCCAGGAGATGCTGCCGCGGTTGCCGAGCGTGACCAGCATCGGGGCGACGTCGACGCTGGAGGCAAGCTGCTTGCGCGGCGTCTGCACCTGCCGGGCGAAGCGGCGACTGGGATCGGTGACGATCAGCGGGATGTGGATCGCCTCCTCGTACGCCGTTCCCAGCTTGCCGGAGACCAGGCCGTGAGCGCCGGCATACTCGCCATGGTCGGCCGCGAACACGAACACGGTGTTGCCGAGGTCAGCCGGTGAAACGGCCGCCACGACCTTGCCGATCTGCTGATCGACCATCTGCTGCACCAGCGTGTACATGTCGAGCCCGCGCTGCCAATAGCTGTACGGGGCGGTGGCGAACCCCAGTTGCCTGGGCTCGAGCGGTGACGGAGCCACCGAGAACGTGCTGATGGCCGGGTCGTCGGGAGCGCCGCCCCAGACGGCCTCCTGGAAGGATCGGATCACCTGCTGGCTCTCCGGCTTTCCGTGCTTTGCCAGGTCTGTCCGTGATTCCCAGTTCGGCGGAAGTGCCGGATACCCCAACGACGGCGGATTGTCCTCGCCGGCCACGGACATGTAGGCCTTGGCAAACGGCTGAAGGGACTGACCGGCGAACAGTGACTCATAGAACGTGCCCTCCGATCCCGCCCAGAAGAATTGCTTGTCATGGGGGTTCACGAAGCTGACCGTGAGGCAGAACGGTGCCTGGCGTCCGCGCCTCCCCCTCAGCCACGCCACAGCCTGGTTGGCGATGTTGCCGTCCTCGGCGGCACCCTGGCCGTTGGTGCCGGTCGGATCAGGATTCGTGTAGCCCTGGAAGCCGTAGTTCTGGAGATAGCCCTGGATCCCCTGTGCAGGCGGATCGGAGAGATGCCACTTGCCGAAATAGGGGGTGTCGTATCCGAACCCGCGCAGCAGCTTGCCATACGTGGGGAATGCCGGTTGGAGCGAGGGGCCCTTCACTGTCCGGGTTGCCAGCAGCCATTGCTGATGGGGATAGAGGCCGGTGGCGATCGTGGCACGCGCCGGACTACACGCGTTACCGGAGCTGTAGTAGCCCTCGAACTTCACACCGTGACGCCAGAGCTCGTACACATTCGGCATGAACCTCCGCAGGAATTGGCCGGCGCTATTCACGCCCTGCGGAAACACACTCGGGAAGCGCATCTCGTCGACGAGGATGAACACGATGTTCGGACGGCGCTCGGTCTTCGAGGCCGCGCTCGCGGCACGCTCCAGGATGCCGAGCTCTCCCAGCATGCCGCCGGCGACTACGGCTCCACCCTTCTTCAAGAAATCCCGACGGTTCATGCCCTCTCCTCAGTCGCAATCTCGATTGGCAGATATGTCGTCCTGCGGGCCAGTGGGATACGGCTCCGCGGCGTGGCCCTCGACGGGCACGAGCTCTCCGAGGATCCTCCGAGGATCCGCAATCAAGAGGAGATCCACCGGCACGAGCCGCTCCCTGGTCCCTTGACCATCGGCGACCAAGGTTTCCACTCGGACCGCGCCCGCACCAGGGCTTCCCTGAATTAATCCCCAAGGGACGGCGGTCGGCCCCTGCGCCTCATCGGCAACCGTGAGAGGAAGTGGACGATGCTGGGCTCGAACCAGCCCCTGACGCTCACCGTCGGTGAGAACCCCCGGATTGGCTCAGCTTTCATGCGCTGAGATCACCTCAGATTCGCTCAGGGTGGTACCACGCGAAGTACCTTGCCCGAAAGCGGCCGCCACGAGCTCAGCCTCCCGGGCGCTCGGCGCGTAGTCCGCATACCGCTGCGTCGTCTCGATATCTCGGTGGCCCATCCACTCCTGCAGCGTGCGCATTGGCATCCCCGCGGCCGCCATCCGCGTCCCGAACGTGTGGCGCTGATCGTGAAACCGGTGCGATTGCGCCAGCTGCGCGGACTTCAGCGCGTGACGGAACCGGCGGAGCACCGCGGCCCGCTCCAACGGGCCACGCGAGCGAGGATCGGCGAATACCAACTCGTCATCGCCCGGAGAGCCGAAGCCCTGTACAGCCGGTCAAGCTCGCCGCCCACCACGTCCGCCATCGGCACGCTCCGCGTCGATCGGCAAGACTTCGGGGTCCCGAACTCGCCCCGCACGTAGTTCTGGCGCACCCGGATCCGCGCCGCGTGCCAGTCAACGTCCCGCCACCGCAACGCGATCAGCTCGCCCTGCCGCAGCCCCGTCATCGCCGCGGTGCGGTACAGCGCCCGGTCAAGCGCCTCATACTCGCCCGGTTGCGCCGCGGCCACCAACGCGTCGACCTCATCGAGCTCGAGGACACCGACGGGCGGATCCCGGCGCTCGTGCCCGAGGACGCGCGAGAGCGGTTCGCGCTGCTGGACCGCTTCGACCGGCTCAGCCCGGAGCTGCGCGCCGCCAACCGCTCGCCCAGCTGCTGCGCGACCACCGCGCCGACGTGCTCGCGATCGACACGATGCTCGGTGAGCGTCATGTGCCACCTTCCCGCAGCGCGGCCGCGAGCTCGGCGACGAACTCGAAGAAGCCGGCGCCCGTCGGCACGGCGAAATCGCCCCGCACCGCGGCGAAGAAGTCGAACAGGTCACCGCCGCGGCCGCAACCGTGGCAATACCAGCGGCCGTCCTGGTCGGAGACGTGAAGGGATGGCGTGCGCTCGAGCCCATCACCGTGCAGGGGACACTGCACGGACCCGCCCGGGCCCACCTCGCGGCCGGTCAGGATCGGGACGTACTCGATGCTCGGGATCGACCGGAGCTGCTCCAGATCGGAGTCCGCGCCGCGACGTCCGGCACGATCGCATTCCGCCGCCGGCGCCGACGCGTGCTCCGCGGGCTCGACCGGCCCCTTGAGCGGCACCGGTGAGCATTCGTGGCGCCACAGATACTCGATCTCGGCGGCGAGCTCGGCAGCGGTGCAGGAGCCACCAAGACGATGCTCGGCGAACAGCTCGACGCTATGCGCCTCCACGCGGCGGTCGAGCTCGCGCCACGCTTCGGCCTGCATGTCCGCCGACAGCCCCGGGAATACGGCGAGCCGCTCCGCGCTGGTCAGGTCCGGGGTTAGCCGCTCGAAGTCCGGGACGGAGAACTCGCGCGCCCGTGTCACCGCGCACTCCCCACATAGGCACGCCCGTGACTAAGGATGCGCTCGGCTACGGGGCTAGAGGGTCCGTCGCCGTCGTGAGGGTCGTCAGAACCGCCAGCGCGGCCTGGTGCGCGCGCCCGCCGCGGTGTGCGGTGGGCTCGACCACGACGCCGGCTGCAGCTCGGCCGGCGATCACGACGGCGACCGTGAAGCCCTGGCCGGCGGTAGCGCCATCCCACCTTCTGGATGAACGAGACGGCCTACTGATCGCGCTTGAGCATCGCACCGGCACCGTGCTCCCTGACGCGTGCGTGCTCGGCAGCATCCTCCCGGTCCCACCGCTTCACCGGTACGTGACGATCGAGGCGCTCGCCCTCACGCTCGTGGTTTCGATCGCGCACCTCCTGCTCAGCCTTCAGCGCTGGCGCTGTGGCGTCGCGCTGCCCCTGCCGACGGTCCATGAGGGACCATCGGACTCAGCGGCTGGGTGTCTACGTGGCCGCCGTGCTCGCCGTGCATGTTGTTCTCACCAAAGTCATTTCCGTATCGCCGATCGCGACGCGGGTACTACAGCGCGGGCTCCGGACGGAACGCGGCCCAGAGACGGAGCGGGCCGACCCGAAGGCCGGCCCGGCGCGACTTTGGTGAAGGCGACGCGATGCAGAAGTTAGAGCACGGTGCGGCAGAAAGGCGAGCGCACGCCGATCGCCGTCAGTCGTCCGGGCGATCGCCCGTCTCGCGGAGGTGACGGGTGAGCTCTCGTGCCTTGCGCATCTGCTCAGCCTCGATCTCACCCGCAGTCGCCACAGCTTCCTCCAGCAGTTCGCGCAGCTCACGTCCATCGGGCCACGGCTCCGTCACATCCGTGATCACGAGGTGCCCCTGTTCGTAGCGCGAGCCTCGATCGGAGCTGTCAGCTCGCCGGGATCCAGCCGCAACTGCACGTCCTCGTTCGCCGAAGAACTCGCCGAGCCGAGTCTCGAGCAGCGAGTTGAGGTAGGGCGCGTGATGGGGCTGGCAGAAGATGGGGATGATCAGCGACATCTGCTCGCCGTCAGTGCCCGCGATCAGCCCGCCCCAATGCACAGCCCGGGCAGTGTTGTCGTCAGCGATCGTCGGCTTATCGTAAGCCGCGCCCCGGCGGTAGCCGCCTGGCCCCGCGTCGCCGACAGTGAAGGGGCATCGTCGGCACCTCGGCGTACCTCGCGGCGTACCCACGCCATGCGGCCTGACGAGATCGTCAGTGCCGGCGTCGGTTTCAGCGTCCAGCGATGCTGGTCATCTGCCAGCAAGCGCCCTTGCGCCCAGCGCGCTCGACGCGACGACTGCGCCCGGCCACACCGCCTTGCTGGCTAGAAGCACAACACTGAGGCGAGCTCAGCGGGGATGGCGCCGGGCGGCTCGGCGTGCAGAGAATCCGTCTGGAGGTAGAAGCCCCAGTAGCCGGCCGCAATCCCGAGAAACGGGACGTCGCGGTCGGCCCAATGCTGCAATGCGACGCCGACGGAATGATCGCTTGGGTTCCCCTGCGTCATGAGGGTGAGGTAGCCGCGGTGGCCGCCGTTGAGAACGATGTCCCGCTCCCGGTCAAACTCTGGTCCCATCACCCGGTCCGCTCCTATGTCAAGCCACGCGAGCTCGAGTGCCTGTTTGATGAGGGCCCTGTGAATGTGCAACAGACGCTCGGGCGTTGCATCGTTCCGCTTCAGCGTTGTGGTGAACGAGACGTGGCCGGGAGCAGCGGGCAAATCCCTGCGCCATCTGTCGTTCGACAACGACAGCACAAGGTCGCCGGGAGCTCGGCACGACAACCGCCCGTTGTCGAAGTTCACGCTCGGGAGCTTGCCGGCCTTCGATCGGACAGCGTGCGTCGTGCGGCCCCACGCGATCGGTCCGAACTTGCACAAGCCGTCGTCCAGGCCCGCGAGCGTCCCGTGGTTGCACCGATCGCAAACGACACCCGGCGGCTGCACTAGATCCCCCGCGTTGCCAAGACTCTCGGGCACGATG
>DASZMU010000055.1:0-14280 GCA_035551695.1 Solirubrobacteraceae bacterium | reverse complement strand
GCGGACGCCCCCAACGAGTGCTGCGGGATGATCGCCACCCGGGACGGAGAGGCGGTCACGCTCTACCGTGCCGAGAACGCCGCGGCCAGCCCCCTGCGCTACGAGATCGACGGCGCCGAGCAGTACCGCATCCAGATGGCCATCGACGACGCCGATCTGGATCTGGGTGCGATCTACCACTCCCACACCCGCAGCGCGCCCTACCCGTCGCAGACCGACATCAACCTCGCCTTCTATCCGGACGCTCTGTACCTGATCGTTGGTCTCGCCGGCGGCGAGCCGGAGGTCCGCGCCTTTCAGATCCGCGACGGCCAGGTCGCCGAAGCCGAGCTGCACATAGGCTGATGCCCGAGCGGGTACACGAGCCGTCGCTCGTCTGCCCTCAGTGTGGTTCGCGCTTCACGGGGGAGCTCCGCTTCTGCCCCACATGCCGGCTGCCACTCGTCCTGGAGCCCCCGGCGGACGAGGCACGCAAGCTGACCGCTCGGGACGCCGAGCGGCACGAGCGCGCCCGGAAGGTCAAGCCGCAGCTCAGCGAGGGGGAGCCGGTCAAGGTCGCGTGGGCGCGCAACCAGTCCGAAGCCGAGTTCATCCAGGGACTCCTGCTCGAGGAGGGGGTGCCGAGCATGCTGCGCCGGAGCCCGGGCTTCGACGTCCCGGATTTCCTCGCCGCCGGGCCTCGCGACGTGATGGTCCCCGTCTCCGGGGTCGACGCCGCCCGGGAGATCCTCCTGCAGGCCGAGGTGATCGACGCCGACGATGGCGGTGGCGGGGTCGCGCCTCGTCGGCTGCTGGTCGGCTTGCTCGTCGCCCTTGCGCTGGGCGCGCTGGTCATCTGGTTGATCTCGCTGGCGGTTCACTGACCGGCGGCGAGAGACCCAGGTCATTAAATGCGAAGCGCCGGGCCCGGCGAGCCGGACCCGGCGCCCTGCATCAAGAGAACGTCAGACGAGGACCGGCTGGCGATCCGAGGCGATCCCGGCGATCTCCTCGGAGGCACGGTCGAATTCCTCGTCCGAGAGCACCGGGGTGCCCTCGAACGGCAGATCCCGCGTCAGCTCGAGCCACGACCGGCAGCCCCCGTACTCCTCGCGCACCTTGACGGTGACCGGCCGCGGAATCCGGTAGGTCCGCAGCAGGATCACGTGGAGGGGGTGACGCCGTTTCCACGCCAGGCGCTTCTCGGCGTAATCCGGCGTCCAGACGTAGAACGGCGAGAGCGCGTCGACCGCCCGCCGGTCGGTGACGGTGAAGTGAGCCGCTACCTCAGCCCACGCACGGATGCGAACGCGGTCCGGCTGGTTGAGCGGCTCGCCCCGGTGGAGAGCTTGAGGATGCGGCTCGCCCTCTGACCACACACCCTCCTCGAGGGCACGGGAGAGCTCGGGACGATGCGACTCGCGCACCAGATCGGAGCGCTGGTGGTCGAACGTGGGGTACAGGAAGAACCGCTCGTAGTCGAGCTTGAAGTGCTTCTCTGGTTCACGAATGCCGCCCTTGCGGAGGGTAAGAAGTTGCTCGCCTTCGGCAAGCGCCCGCACAGTGACGGCCCATTCTTTAAAAGCAATCGGCATTGAGATAAGGGGGGGAACGGAGTTTTGTGGTCTAGTCCTGTGCGAGCAGCGTCTCCTCCCGCCGCGGCAGCATCAGAACGCAGCGGATTGTATGCGAGATATTCGCAATTTCAAAATCCCCTGCAAACGCACGCAGTTTTCAAGCCCCGGGGTCGGGCTGAAGCTACGCGACTGTAAACATCGTTGCTGCTGCCGGGCAGCACGTGGTGGCTACGGCTACGGCCCGGCGGCGGTCTCCAGCGGCTCGATCATCGCCGCAAAATCGTCATCAGCGTGCCCCAATCCCGTCGCCGCCGTCAGCGCCTCGCGGGTGGGGGCCGCGGTTGGGGACGGCACGCCGAGCGCCTGGCCCTCCTCCAGGCACAACTTCGTGTCCGTGAGCATGTGCTCGCGCTTGAACAGCGTGCGCCGTGGGGCGGTCGTGGCCGCGCCGTCCTCGCCGAGCAGCACCTCGGCGACCCGAGCGCGGTCGGCGTCGGTGAACGCCTCGCTGGTCGCTCGGGCGCGGTTCGACGCGGTGAGGTCAAGCCTCGCGCGCGCGAGGTCGGCCGCCTGGCACGACCCCATGATCCCTAGCCCTAGAAACGCGACCCTCCCACTCACGGGGTAGATGATGGCAAGCCCGGCCCGGAGTCGCCGTTCCGCCGTGAGCGTGGTCCACGCCAGATCCGGTGCCAGGCGGTTGAGGCGCCTGCGCCGACGCAGGGTCACGCGGACTCGGGCCGGCCGAATCCCCCTCCGCCCGGCGTCTCGATCCGCAGCCGCTGTCCAACCTCGAGCTCGCCGATCGCCTTGGGCGGCAGCTCCTCGCCGTCGAGCAGGTTGCGCCCGGCGGCACCCGGCTGCCCGCCGTGCGCGCCGGGCGGCCGGTGGCGGCGGCGCTCGGTGATCAGCGAATAGTGGAGGGGAGCGAGCGCCTCGATCTCGCGCACGACGCCGTCACCGCCTCGGTGGGTGCCGGCCCCGCCGGAGCCCCGGCGCACCGAGTACTCCACCATGCGCAGAGGGAACTCGAGTTCGAGCGCCTCGATCGGCGTGTTCAGCGTGTTGCTCATCGCCACGTGGACGCCGCTGGGACCGTCGGCATCCGAGCAGGCGCCCTGGCCGCCGCCGATCGTCTCGTAGTAGGTGACGTCCTCGTTGCCGAGCGTGACGTTGTTCATCGTCCCCTGGCCGAGCGCATGGCCGAATGCCCTGAGCACGACGTCGGCGACCCGGGACGACGTCTCGACGTTGCCGCCGACGACGGCCGCGGGGGGGCGGGCGCTGAGGAGCGAGCCCTCCGGAGCGATGACCTCGACCGGGCGGTAGGCGCCGGCGTTGGCGGGGATGTCAGGATCCGTCAGGACCCGGATCGCGAAGTAGCAGGCCGAGCGCGTGACGGCCGGCGGGCAGTTGAGATTGCCCTCGTGCTGATCGTCGGTGCCGGTGAAGTCGAGGGTCAGCTCGTCGCCCCTCACGACGGCGCGCAGCGCGATCCGCAGGTCGCCCTCGCGGGCTTCCAACACATCCTCGGCGGTCCGCTCGCCGTCCTCGAGCTTCTGCAGGCACGCACGGGTCCGGCGCTCGGCGTAGGCGAGCACCTCGGCATACGCGTCGCGCAGCGCGTCGAGACCCACCCGCTCCGCCAGCTGACCGACCCGGAGGGCCCCGACTCGGCCGGCGGCCAGCTGCGCCCGCAGATCGGCCCGGCGCTGGTCCGGGCGGCGCATCTGCCGGCTCAGCTCGTCGATCGCCGCGTCGTCGAGCACACGCGGCTCGATCACGACACCCTCGTCGGCCAGCGTGCGGCTGTCGGCCGGCATCGACCCCGGCGTCGGGCCGCCGACGTCGGCGTGGTGGGCCCGGCTCGCGGCAAACGCAATGAGCTCACCGCCCGCGAAGACCGGCGTGATCACGGTGATGTCCGGCAGGTGCGTTCCCCCCTGGTAGGGATCGTTGAGGATCCACGAGCTCTCGGGGGCGTGGTCCTCCCCCAGGACCGCGGCCACCGCGGCCGGCATCGCCCCCAGGTGAACGGGGATGTGCTCGGCCTGCATGACCATCTCGCCCTCCGGGGTGAACAGCGCGGTGGAGGCGTCGCGGCGTTCCTTGATGTTGGCCGAGTGGGCCGATCGGATGAGGACCGCGCCCATCTCCTCGCAGATCGAGTGGAGCGCGCCCGTCAGGACCTGCAGTTCTACAGGGTCAATCACAATCGCCCCCGGGGCGATTGTGCAACGGAATCGGCGCCGGCCGGTTCCGCCCTCAGGTGGATGGTGCCGGTCTCGTCCACCGAGCCACTCCAGGCAGACGGCACCAGCAGCGTCGACTCCGGCAGCTCCACGACCGCCGGTCCGGCGATCTCGGTGCCGGGCACCGGCGTTCCCCGCAGCACGTCGAGCTCGACCTCCTGGCCGTCGAGCACCGCCCGGCGGCGCCCGCGCTCCAGCTCGTCCTCGCCAGGGGCCTGCTCGAGCGAGACGTCGGCGCCGGGCATGGTCGCCGAGACGCGCAGGGTCACGAGCTCCAGCTCCTGCTCGGGATCCCGATAGCCGTAGCGCTCGTCGTGCAGCGACTCAAACCGCTCGCGCAGCTCCGCGGGCGCCGGCGAGATGCCGGCGTCGACGGCCAGCTCGAACGCCTGACCTCGATAGCGCAGCTCATAGGTGGCACGCAGGTCGGCGCGGGCCTCGGCGAGCTCGGATCGAGCCTGCTCACCCAGCTCTCGCACCAGCGACCCCACCGTCTCCTCGGTGAGCGCATCGCCGCTCAGAAACACGCTGCGCTGCGCGTCGCGCCGGCGCGGCGAGACGACAAGCCCGAGCGCCGCCAACACCCCGGAGGCGCGCGGGCAGACGATCTCGCCGATCCCCAGCTCGCCGGCGATCTGGGCCGCGTGCAGGGGCCCGGCGCCGCCGAAGGCCAGGAGCGCGTAGCGACGCGGATCGATGCCCTGCTGCACGGTCACCACGCGCAGCGCGCGCACCATCTCGGCATTGGCGACCCGGATGATCCCCGCGGCGCACTCCCGGAGCTCGAGCCCCAGCGCTTCGGCCAGCCGCTCGATCGCCCGCTCGGCGGCCTCGCGGTCGAGCTCGACGCCGCCGGCCAGGGGCGCGTCGGCGGCCAGGTAGCCCAGGACCAGGTTCGCGTCGGTCACGGTCGGCTCCGTCCCGCCGCGCCCGTAGCAGGCCGGCCCCGGGTCGGCCCCCGCCGATTGCGGCCCCACGCGCAGCGCGCCTCCGGGATCACGCCAGGCGATCGAGCCCCCGCCGGCGCCGACGGTGTGGACGGCGACCATGGGCAGCGCGAGCGGTCGCTGCGCGATCGTCCCGGAGCTCTGCTCCTGGACGGCGCCGTCGTTGACGACGCAGACGTCGCACGACGTCCCGCCCATGTCGAAGCACAGCGCGTCCCGCGCCCCCGCCGCCCGCGCGATGAACGCCGCTCCGGCCGCACCCCCTGCCGGGCCGGAGAGGACAGTCCAGGCAGCATGGCCCGCGGCCGCGTCGAGGTCGATCAACCCCCCGCTCGATTGCATGATCGACGGCTCCGGAAGCCCGGCCTCTCCGCAGCGCTCGACGAGGCGCCGGAGATAGCCCGCCAATAGCGGCGAGAGCGCGGCATCCACCTCGGTCGTGCTCGCTCGCTCGAACTCCCGGAACGTGCCCACCACCTGATGGGAGAGCGAGACGTGGACACCCGGCAACGCCCGGTTCAGCGCCTCACCGATCGCGACCTCGTGCGCCGGATGCCGGTAGCTGTGCAGCAGCGTCACCGCCACCGACTCCGGCTCGGCGACGGCGACGGTCCGCGCGAGGGTCTCCGCCGCCTCATCGTCAAGCGGGCGGAGAGGGCCGTCGGGGGCCATCCGCTCCGGGGCGGCGAAGCGCAGGTCAGGCGGCGTCAGCGGGGCCGGGCGGCCGGCGCACAGCCGGTAGAGCTCCGGGCGGTCCTGGCGACCGAGGGCGATCAGGTCCGTAAAGCCCTCGGTGG
Source organism: Solirubrobacteraceae bacterium (assembly GCA_035551695.1). GTDB lineage: Bacteria > Actinomycetota > Thermoleophilia > Solirubrobacterales > Solirubrobacteraceae > Palsa-465. The sequence continues at coordinate 8,728 of DASZMU010000055.1, read as the reverse complement.
CGATGAACGCGGTGCGCGCGCCATGACCCTCGAGCAGCGCATTCGTGGCGACGGTCATGCCGTGGGAGAACTCGGCGACCGCCTGGGCGTCGGCCCCGGCTCGGTCGAGGGCTGCGCTGACGGCGGCGAGCACGCCTTCGGATTGATCGTGGGGGGTGCTCGGGGCCTTGGCGGTGACCAGCCGGCCGTCGACGGCCAGCACGGCGTCGGTAAACGTTCCGCCGACATCCACGCCCAGGAGCATCAGCGGACCTTAAAACAAGGGCCCGCGAAAGCGGGCCCCACTAAAAAAATATGTCTGGGGCTCAGGCTCAGGCGGCCAGCGCCGGCTCGATTTCCTCGGTCTCGGCGAGGTGTTGGTGCGAGGGGCAATAGCCGTTGTGGGGCAGCGGCATCCGCTGGCACGGCGTCCCCTTGCGCGTACTGGCGCGGCACTGAAGCGGGTTGCCGTACAGGTCGTAGCCGTTCTGCGGCTGGCTCCGCAGGAACTCGTCGGCGCACTCCAGGTAGCGCTCAATCACCTTCAGCACCCGGAGTTGCGCGCTCATGGGGAAGTACGCGCGGATGTCCGTGAACAGCGTCCGCGCCGGGCGTGCGAAGTAATGACGGTCGGTCGCCATCCGCTCCACGGTCGCCTCGCACGCGCGGAGGACCCGCTCATGGCCGGCGTGCGGGCAGCTTGCGTACGGATCCTCGATGATCTCGTTAGCGATCTCCCGATAGATCGCACGACTGAACCGATACATGGGAATCTCTCCACTCTCCTTTCGGCTCCCCTAGCGGGCGCCCAGGCTTTCCTACTGGCGAGTAATACCCAGGTCGTGTGAAGCTGATCACACACCGTTTATTAACCGGTTATTAAGTGAAATCCGGAATTTCGTGGAATCCCGGGGGCTACGACCACTCCGCCACGGTCGGTCGGCTCCGGCCGGACAGAATCACGTGGCAACCGTCGAATCCGGGGTCGACGGCTGGGAAGTCGAGCCGCTGGTGAGCGCCGCGGCTCTCCTCGCGCGCGACCGCCGCCGCGGCGATGAGTCGCACGAGGGGATCGTCGTCCTCGAGCAGCGCGCGCAGCCCCTCCCCATCGCGCTCGATCCCGGCGTGGCGCCACAGGGCGGCGCGCGACGCGGCGCTGATCGCCGCGGCCGGCGGACGGCCACGGGCGTCCGCGGGACCGTCTGGGGGCGTGTCCACCGGCGGCTCGGCCGCCGCGGCGCGAGCCGCCCGGGCGCCGAACACAAAGCATTCGCTCAGCGAGTTGGACGCCAGTCGGTTGGCCCCGTGCAGCCCTGTGCACGAGCACTCGCCGACGGCGTACAGGCCGGCGAGTGACGCGCGGCCGTCCAGGTCGGTGGCGATCCCGCCCATCATGTAGTGCGCCGCCGGAGCGACCGGCACGAGCTCGCGCTCCGGATCGATGCCGGCGCGGCGCAGCGCCGTGACGACGTTGGGGAACAGGGCCGGGTCGACAGCGCGCATGTCGAGCCCGACGGAGGTTGTCTGACTGGAATCGATCTGGCGCTGTACGGCGCGGGCGACCTCGTCGCGGGGAGCGAGCTCGTCGACGAAGCGCTCCCCGCGGGCATCGAGCAGCCGGGCTCCCTCGCCACGGACCGCCTCGGTCACGAGAAAGCCGTCGGCGCCGTTGGCGCCAACGACTGCCGTCGGATGAAACTGCAGCATCTCGAGGTCGGCGAGCTGGGCGCCGGCGGCATGGGCGAGCAGCAGCCCGCCGCCGACGGCGCCCGGCGGGTTGGTGGTCCGGGCCCAGAGCGCCGCGGCCCCGCCGGTGGCGAGCACGATCGCTCGCGCGGTGATGATCGCGCCGTCGTCGAGGGCGATGCCGGTCGCGCGGGCGTCGTGGGTGACGATCGCGGTCACTCGGCGGCCCTCCAGCACCGCGATCCGCTCGTTCTCGGCGGCGAGGGCGGAGAGCTGGCGAATGATCCGCCGGCCGGTCGCCGCGCCGCCGGCGTGGACGATCCGCCGCCGGCTGTGACCGCCCTCCAGTCCGAGGGCCAGCCGGCCGGTCCGGTCGGCATCGAACGTCACCCCCAGGCGCGCGAGATCCTCGACCGCAGCCGGCGCCTCGTCGCACAGGACCCGGGCGGCCGACTCGCGCACCGCGCCCCGGCCGGCGGACAGCGTGTCGGCGAGATGCTGCGCGGGGCTGTCGTCGCCGGCGAGCGCCGCGGCCAGGCCCCCCTGTGCCCAATAGCTGGAGGCGCCCGCCAGCGGAGTGGCCGAGACGAGCGTGACCTGTGAGCCGAGCCGGGCGGCGCTCAGCGCGGTGTAGAGCCCCGCGGCACCCGCGCCGACGACGGCCAGCTCGGTCTGTATTGCGCTCACTTGCGGGTACGGTACTCGGCCATGCCCGGCGCTCCCGTCCTGCTCTCACACCCGTCATCGCTTCGCCACGAGACCGGTCCGCATCCGGAGCAGCCGGCACGGATCGTGGCGATCGAACGCGAGCTCGAGAACCGGGGGTACCTCGGCTTTGAGCGCGTCAGCTCACCCGCGGCCGAGCGCGACGTGTTGCGGGCCGTGCATGCGGAGCGGCACATCGAGCTGATCAAGCGGGCGTCGGCCGCCGGAGGGGCGCAGATCGATGCGGACACCGTCGTCTCGCCGGGTTCGTTCGAGGCCGCGCTCCACGCAGCCGGGGGAGCGGTCGCGCTCGTGGACCGGCTCGTGAACGGATCGGCGCCGACCGGCTTCAGCATCCACCGGCCGCCCGGACACCACGCCGAGGCGGCCCGGGCGATGGGCTTCTGCCTGTTCAACAACATCGCGGTGGCCGCCCGCCACGCGATCGACGCCCATGGCCTCGAACGGGTGATGATCGTCGACTGGGACGTGCACCACGGCAACGGCACCAACGACATCTTCCACGAGGAGCCGCGGGTCCTGTTCTGCTCGGTCCACCAGTCGCCTTTGTACCCGGGCACGGGACCGGCCGGCGACGTCGGCTCCGGTCCCGGGCGGGGCTTCACGGTCAACGTGCCGGTGCCGCCGGGCTCCGGCGACGAGACGTTCGGCTCCGTCATCGAGCACGTCTGCGTCGCCCTTGCGCGGGCGTGGAAGCCGCAACTGCTGTTGGTCTCGGCCGGCTATGACGCCCATCGCGAGGACCCGCTGGCCGACTGCCTGGTGACCGACGCCGGGTACGGGGCGATGGCGCGCTCGGTGCGGGGGGTGGGCGAGGACCTGGGGATGCCGGTGGGGGCGGTGCTCGAGGGCGGCTATGCGCTCGACGCGCTGGCCCGGGGGGTGGCCGTGACGATGGACGCGCTCGCCGGCGGGGGTGCCCCGGGTGATGAGCGCGCTGTCGTCCCGGTAGCCGACGTCTCGGCGCGGGCGTTGGCGCGGCTGGGGGAGTTCTGGCCGGGGCTGGGTGGCTGAGCTGGAACGGGAGAACATCAGGCCAGCAACCCCCGCCACGCCTCCAGCACGCGCTCGGCCATCCGGTCCGACGAGTATTCCTCGGCCCGCGCCCGCCCCGGGACCCGTGGATCCGCCGCTGACAGATGGGGCGCCAGCGCGGCCCGCCACACGGAGGGTTCAAAGGGAGCGCACAGCGTCCCGGCCACGCCCGCCAGCGCCTGCGGGGCGATGCCGACAGGCGTCGCGAGCACGGGCACGTCGCACGCGAGCGCCTCGAGCACCGCGAGGCCGAACCCCTCCCGCTCCGAGGGGACGAGCACCGCGTTGGCGGCGTTGACCCACAGCGGCACCTGAGCCGGATCGACGTTGCCGAGCGTCAGGAGGGGCACGTCGCCGGCGGCCGCCACGGCCCGGTCGTGGCGCTTCTCCGGGCGCGCCGGATCGGCCGGGAACAGCAGGAAGGGGCCGTCCGGGGTGAGTCCCAGCGTCCGCCGGGCCTCGGCTCGCTCGATCCGGTGGAAGCGCTCGAGGTCGGCTCCGCACGGGAGCACCGCCACGCGTCCGCGATGAGACCACCGGGGCACGGCGCCGGCGAGCGGGTCCGAGACCACCCCCACGAGGTCGTCGAACGGCAGACCGGCCAGCGTCACCGGACGGGCCCGCGGGTGGGCGAGATCGGTCCCGTGAAGCGTGACCAATCGCCGCCGGGCACGCACCGCCAGCGCCGGCCAGGTCGTCAGGCCGTAATGCGCGTGGACGATGTCGAAGCGGTCGTGCCGGTACCGGGCGCGGAGTTCGCGGGCGGCCCGGGCGTAGGCGCGGCCGCCGCCGGGGCCGAACGCGAACACCTCGATCTCGGCCTGGCCGCTGCGGCGAAGCGCCGCGACCTGGTCGGCGACGAACCGGCCGAGGGCGGGCCGCCCGGGCGAGGGGTACATGTTGGTGACGATCAGCGCGCGCATCGGTGCCGCGACAGTATCCGCGGCCGCCCGGGCGCCGCGGGCTTTGGCACCATGGAGGGATGTCGCAAAGCGCGGAGCTGCCCGTCGCCGTGTTCGATTCCGGCGTCGGCGGGCTGACGGTCCTGCACGAGCTGCTCGTCTCGTTGCCCAGCGAGGACTACGTGTACCTCGGTGACACCGCCCGCTTCCCGTACGGGAACCGCACGCAGGCGGAGCTTCGGAGCTTCGCGGTGGAGATCGCCGAGCACCTGCTCGAAGTCGGCGCGAAGATCCTCGTCGTCGCCTGCAACGCCGCCAGCGCCGCCGCGCTGGACACGCTCGAGCGCCACCTGGACCAGACCGGTCGCGACGTCGATGTCATCGGCGTGGTGGCCTCGGCCACACAGCTCGCGGTGGCCGGAAGCCGGAACGGCCGGATCGGCCTGCTGGCGACGCCCGCCACGGTCGAGAGCGGCTCGTACGAGCGTGCGGTCCTCGCCGCCGACCGCCACGTGCACCTTGAGGCGGTCGGCTGTCCAGACCTGGCGCCGATCATCCAGGGTGGCTTTCCCTTTGACGAGAGCGTCGTCGAGACGGTGCGCGGCTACTGCGCGCCGCTGCGCGACGCCGAGGTGGACACGGTCATCCTGGGGTGCACGCACTACCCGCTCGTGGCGCCGATGCTCCAGCGCATGCTGGGCCGCGGCGTGTCGCTCGTGACCTCCGGCGTGGGGGTGGTGCGGAGCGTCGAGCGGGCGCTCGCCGCGCGCGGACTCGTCAACCCGCGCACCGACGAGGGCAGCTATCGCTTCCGGTGCACCGGGGACGCCGGCACGTTCCAGACACTCGGGACCCGCTTTTTGCAGATGCCGCTCGGGGAGGTCGTGCGGGTCGACCTGGACATGGAGCTGGCGGCATGAACGTGACATCGCAGCGAAGCTACGGACGGGCGCCCGGACAGCTGCGGCCGGCGACGATCGACCCCGGTTTCGTGCGGACGGCGACCGGGTCGGCGCTGATCTCGATGGGCGAGACCCGGGTGATCTGCACGGCATCGGCACAGGAGGGCGTCCCGCGGTGGCTCATGGGCTCCGGCCGCGGCTGGGTCACCGCCGAGTACGCGATGCTCCCGGCGTCGACCGGCGAGCGCAAGCAGCGCGACATCACCAAGGGCCGCTTGGACGGCAGGACCGTCGAGATCCAGCGCCTGATCGGCCGGTCGCTACGCGGCGTCGTCGACTTCGAGGCGCTCGGCGAGCGCACCATCTACATCGACTGCGACGTACTGCAGGCCGATGGCGGGACCCGGTGCGCGTCGATCACCGGCGGGATGGTGGCGCTGCGGCTCGCGTGCGAGTCGCTCGTGGCCCAGGGCCGGCTGGAGCGTGCGCCGCTCACCGGGTCGGTCGCGGCGGTGTCGTGCGGGATCGTCGGAGAGGAGGCGATGCTCGATCTCGACTACTCCGAGGACTCGACGGCCGAGGTCGATGCCAACGTCGTCATGACCGGCGCCGGCGGCCTGGTGGAGGTCCAGGCCACGGCCGAGCGCACGCCGCTCTCCCGCGCGCACCTCGACGACCTCCTTGGGCTGGCCGCGGCCGGGATCGACGAGCTGCGCGTCCTCCAGGACCGGTCGGTCGCCGTCTCGACGGGAGGCTGACGACCTCATGGCCGCGCTGGACGGAGCCCGGTTTGTGCTGGCGACGCGCAACCCCCACAAGGTGCGCGAGTTCAACCGGCTGCTCGAGGCGGCGTCGATCGTCGTCGCGCCGCTGCCGGACGAGGTGCAGCTGCCGCCGGAGGTCGGCGAGACGTTCGCCGACAATGCGCTGCCGAAGGCTCGGGCGGCAGCGGCCGCCACCGGCCGTGTGGCGATCGCCGACGACTCCGGGATCGAGGCGTCGGCGTTGGGAGGACGGCCGGGGGTGCGATCGGCGCGGTACGCGGGTGAGGGCGTCTCCGACGAAGAGAACCTCGACAAGCTGCTGCGCGAGGCGCCCGCGGGTAGCCCGTTGCGGTACGTGTGCGCATTGGCCTACGTCGATCCGGCGAGTGGGGTGGAGGAGCTCTTCTTCGGCGCCTGCACCGGTCGGCTGGCCGAGACGCCGCGCGGGACCGGGGGCTTCGGCTACGACCCGGCCTTCCTCCCGGACGTGGAGTCCGACGGTCGCACCATGGCCGAGCTGTCCGACGCCGAGAAGGACGCGATCAGCCACCGCGCGGTCGCGGTCTCGGAGCTGGTGGCGTGGCTACGCCGGCCCCGCTGAGCTCGGCGCCGAGCGGTTCGCCCGCGCCCTCGTACGGGTCCGGAGGCGTCAAGGCGCGGACCGCGGTGCTCTCGATCCTCTCCAACTCGACCCTGATCCTGCTCAAGGTCATCGCCGGGACGATCACCGGCTCGGTGGCGATCCTCACCGAGGCGGTGCACTCGAGCATCGACCTCATCGCCTCGATCGTCGCATTCTTCTCGGTGCGCAAGGTCGCGGTCGTGGCGGTCTCGCTGGCGGTCAACGTGGGGGTCTCGGTGCGGTTGTCGCGGACGGCGAAGCGGACCGGATCGCCGGCGCTCGCCGGCGACGCGGCCCACCTCGGCACCGACGCGCCGACCTCGGCCGCCGTGCTCGTGGGGCTGGTGCTGGTGGCCGTCACCGGCGCGCAGTGGATCGACCCGGTGGTGGCGCTGGCGGTCGCGGTGCTGGTCGTCAGCACGGGCATCCGCCTGCCGATGCAGGCGTCCCGCGTGCTCGTCGACGAGTCGCTGCCGGCGGCCGAGGTGGACATGATCCGAAAGGCGATCGAGGCGGTCTCGTCGCGCGGCGTGGTCGGCTATCACGAGTTGCGCACCCGGCGCGCGGGCTCCCGGCGCTACGTCGACCTGCACGTCCAGTTCCGCGAGGGCACCTCGCTCGAGGACCCGCACCGCACCGCGCATGAGCTCCAGGACCTCATCAGTTCCCGGCTCGCCGCGCCGACGTGCTGATCCACCTCGAGCCGGAGGATCGGGTCCGGCCGGGGGAGACGCTGCTGGCGGACCGGCATCCGCGCGACGTCGCCCGCGGGTGACCGGGCCCTGAATCTGCGGGGTCGCCGCCCCGACGGTGTGGGTGGGGTCGCGGAGTGGTGGGTGATCGGGTGGGGGAGTGGGGAGGGTGAGGAGGTGGAGAGGCGGTCCGCTGTCAGTGATGTGCGGGGAAACGACGAGCACTGAAGGGGTGAGCGGTGGTCGCGGGGCTGAGTGGTGGCGCCACGCGCTGCGGCGGGGGCCTCGGCCGTGCATCATGCGCCAAATCCGGGTGCGGCTGGGCGATCTGGCACAGGACGCGGGCTCAGCTCCGAGTGTGCGGCAAATCAGCCGCGGCGATCGTGATTTGTCGCATGCGGCACGCCACAATCCGGTGCGACGGGAGATTGGGCCGCCGAGGGATCAGATGATGTTGATCGCGGCCGACACCGCAACCGCCAGCGTGACGCCGGCGTAGCCGTAATAGCCCTCCAGAACAAGGATCAGGACCGCCACCAGGCAGGTGAGGGCGGTCAACAACCAGGCGATTCGGCCGAGGTTCACAGCGCCTATTCTTGCCACCGCGGTGGATGACTGCGGCGCGGGGTCCAACCGGGGGGTCTGGACGGAATCTCGCAAAATGCGAAAATTCGGTCGCGTTATGTCTCGTTGCCCGGGGTTCCGGGCAAGAATGGCATCGATGAGCGGGCCGATTACCCCGAGCCCTGTCCGCATACCGTGTTAGGTTCGACGTTTCCCACCCCCCTTCGAAGGAGGAGCAAGTGACGAAATCCGAATTTGTTGATCAGGTCGCCGATCGGGCCGGCCTGAGCAAGAAGGACGCCGGCGACGCCGTCGATGCGATGCTCGAGACGATCGAGAGCGCCTTGAAGCGCGGCAGCGACGTCGTTTTCTCCGGCTTCGGCAAGTTCAGCGTCTCGGACCGCGGAGCCCGTGAGGGTCGCAACCCGGCGACCGGCGAGAAGATCCAGATCGCCGCTTCTCGCGTACCGAAGTTCACCGCGGGCGCGGCGCTGAAGAAGGCCGTCAACTAGCGATGGCCGCCCCCGCTGGTTCGCTCGCCGCCGAGCGCGCTCAGGGGACGATCATCCGCCGGAGGGCGCGTGGCTGACGCGGCACAGCCGGTCGCCGCGCCGGGACGGCGACAGGAGAATGGGGCGCCTACGGGGCGCCCGGGGGGCGGGAGTTTCGGCGAGCGACTGGCGGAGCGTGTCGCTCAGCGGCGGTCGCAGATCGTGTTGGGGCTCGACCCGGATCCCGCCCGCCTCTGGCCCCAGGCGCTGGAGCTGGCCGGCGGCGGTTCTGGCGACCCCGCCGAAGCGGCCGCCCGGGCGGTGACCGCGCATTGCCGGCTCGTCCTCGAGGCTGCCGCCGAACA
>DASZMU010000054.1:0-3493 GCA_035551695.1 Solirubrobacteraceae bacterium | reverse complement strand
GACTGCGCCGGAGCGGCAGTGCAGGACTGCGTCACCGACAACGAGGGGATCTCCGGCAACCAGGTGGTCGATCCGGCCACCGGGAACGTGTTCATCGCCCACACGAGCACCGAGGGATCGAGCAACACGCCGGGCGTCAGGATCTCCGAGGGCAAGGTGAGCCTCGGCACGCCGACGACCGCGACCTGGACCGAGAGCCCCAACCTCGACGGCCCCCTGTGTCCGGGAAGCACCACTGGGTCAGACGGCAGCAAGACCTGCGTCGACAGCAAAGGCAACGCGGAGGAGACGGCGGGTGAGAACTTTGCGTCGATCGCGCGTGATTCCGCCGGCTACCTGTACGTCTCGTTCACCGCGGGCCCGATCGATCACGTCTCGAGCAGCGACCCGAACTTCGGCGGGTACACCTCGCCGGAGCAGATCTACGTCGTCCACTCACTCGAGCCGGCGACGATGTCGGATCCGTCCAAGGTCACGTGGTCGGCGCCCCAGGCGATCACCGGCAGCGCCGCCAGCGCCGGGACCAACACGTTCCCGTGGATCACCGCCGGAAGCGATGGCCGCGTGGATGTCGTCTGGTACCACACCGCCGAGGTCTCAGAGCCCGGGACCTGCATCGGCAGCGGCTCGGGCACCTGCACGCTGTATGGGGCCGGCAGCTTCACGAAGGCCGAATGGTCGGTGCAGATGGGCCAGAGCCTCAACGCCCACGACGCCAACCCGACGTACTCGGCCTCCAACGTGTCCGAGACCTACGTCAAGCATGGCCAGATCTGCACGAACGGCCTCGGCTGCGTGAGCGGCGGCGACCGGAGCCTCGGCGACTTCCTCCAGGTGACGACCGACAACCAGGGAGCCGCGCTGGTGTCCTACGTGTTCGACACCTCGGGGAACACCTCGGCCGGCGAGGACGCAGGGCCGGAGGTGATCAGTCGCCAGACCAGTGGCCCGAGCCTGCTCGCCTCCGCCGGCACCGTCTCCCAGGGGAGCGGCCCGGGCGCCGCGATGGGCTCGGTCTCCGACCCGACCGGCGACGCCTTCTACTCCGCAAACGGCAGCCGCACCGCGGCCGGTGACAACCTCGACCTGACCGGCGCATCGCTTGCCAACGGCCCCAACAACACGCTGGTGGCGAAGATCGACGTCAAGAGCCTGGCCAGCCTCGCTGTCTCGCCCGGGGTCGGCGGCCCCGATGGCAGCTGGCTGCTCCGCTGGACCGACGTGAGGCCGGGGACGACCGGCAACGGCCACATCTACTACGCCGGGATGGATTCAGGCGGCGGCTCGCCCTCGTTCTTCGACGGCGAGACGGCCGGTATCCCCCCGTCGAACCCGGGCGAGCACACGAAGTACCTGGCGTATCCCCAGACCAACACGCTGAGCTCGAAGCAGGCGTCCTACGACGCCAAGACGGGCGTGATCACGCTCAGCGTTCCCCGCGCGGACGTGGGCAACCCGGCGAACGGAAGCGTGCTGTACAGCGCGACGGCATTCAGCGCCACCTCGCTCACGCCGCAGTCCGCGACAACGCTCTTCAACCTCACCGACGCGACCACGCCGTTCGAGCTGGTCGTCGGCGCGCCCGGGACTGTCGGCTCCCCGCCGAAAGGGCCGGCTCCACTTCCCAACGGCTTCTACACCCCGAAGCCGGGCTGCCCGCAGGCCAACGGACGTCTCACCGCGACGGGCATTGGGCCGCTGTCGCTGGGGATGAAGCGGACACGCGCGCGCCAGATCCTGAAGCGCTCCTCGACCCGCGGACGCAAGTACATGGACTTCTTCTGCCTGAAGCCGGTCGGCATCCGCGCGGCGTACCCGTCGCCGGCGATGCTGCGCCCGCTTGCGAAGAAAGTGCGCGGGAAGCTGCAGGGCCGGATCGTGCTGCTGCTGACCTCAGATCGTCTGTACGCGCTCCGAGGGGTGAAGCCGGGAGCCCGGTTGAGCAAGGTCGCGCACAAGCTCCACGCGGGCCGGCGCATCAGGATCGGATTGAACGACTGGTACGTCTTCCGGAATGGACCGAGCATCGGAGTGCTCAAGGTCCGCAAGGGGATCATTGAGGAGATCGGGATCGCCGACAAGCGACTTAGCTACCGCACCCGCGGCGGTAAGCAGTTCCTCGCGACGCTGCGCTGACCCCGCCCGTTCAGGAACCGTTCAGGTCCGACCCCCAGGATGTGAGGCTCGGGATGCCCCACCGACGTTCATCGCTGACCGCGGCGCTGCTGCCGATCGCGCTCGCCGCGGCTGCGGGGATCGGCGCCTGCGGCGGCACGACCGCCAAGAGCACGCGGACCGTGGCGAGGACCCCACCGCATCGGGCGGGTGGCGCCCCGGTCTCCGACCTGCGGCTCCGTGCGAGTGCCTCGGGTCAGCTGCCGGCGCCAGTCCGGAACCCGGCGACAACGGCGCTCGGCGGGCGGGCAATCCTGATGGGGGGTCTCGATCAGGCGATCGCCTCGACCGCCAACGTGGTCATCGCGGAGCCACGTGGGTCCCGACTTCTCACCCCGCTCCCGTTCCCCGTCCACGACGCCGCCGCGGCGAGCCTCGGCGGACGGGCATATCTGCTGGGAGGCGGGGAGCCCTCGCACGACGAGATCATCGCGGTCGGTGCGACCGGGAGGCCCACCGTCGCCGGCCGCCTGCCCGCGCCGGCTTCCGACGTCGCGGCCGCGTCGATCGGACATGACGTCTACGTGGTCGGTGGTTACACCGGAACGGCGCCGTTGAACACGATCGTGGCCTGGAGCGGATCGGGCGTCGCCAAGGTGGTCGCGACACTCCCGCACGCGATCCGGTATGCGGCGGTGGCCGCGGCCGGAGGCCGTCTGATCATCGCCGGGGGAACGGTTGGCGACACCGCGTCGGCCGCGATCTATTCGTTCGACCCAGCCACCCGCCGGGTGGCGCAGCTCGGTCTCCTGCCGCGGCCGATCACTCACGCGGGCGCGGCGGAGCTCGGCGGACGCGTGTACATCGTCGGGGGACGCGGAAGCACTCAGGGCACCCAGACCGCCGAGGTGCTTGCGCTCAACCCGGCGACCGGCCACGTGACCCCGGCGGGACGCCTGCCGGTCGCGGAGTCGGACGTCGGAACGGCGACGGTCCCGAGCGGGATCATCGTCGCGGGCGGCCGTGAGCTGAGCGGCGCGGTGAGCGACCGGCTGTATCTCCTGAGCCCCTTGGCGACCGCTCGATGACCCGCGCCAGGCGGGTAGGAAGATGGGTCCTCGCCGTCGCGGTGGGTGTGTTGCCGGCGGCCGGCTGCGGCAGCTCCTCGCGCCACACGCAGTCGCGGACGGGCTCACGCGCCCCCGCGCGCATCGCACCGGTCGGCCGCGGATATGTTGTGCCGCCGCTGATCGATCCGGGCAACGTGTACGCGGCCGATCGCGCCGGTGAGCTGTCCGCGGCGGTGAGGGGAGACCGGCCACTCATCTACGTCCCCAACAGCGGCAGTAACACGGTCACCGAGATCGACCAGCGGACG
>DASZMU010000053.1:0-5530 GCA_035551695.1 Solirubrobacteraceae bacterium | reverse complement strand
GTGACGACCGGGTCATCGTGCTTGGTCGCCGGGTGGACGAAGTCGATGACGATGCCGGCCTCCTTGCCCGGATGGCGGCGCGTGACCCGGCCGACGCGCTGCTGATAGATCCGCTTGGACGCCGTGGGGGCGAGGTGCATGCAGATCGTCGCCCGGGGGCTGTTCCAGCCCTCGGCGAGCAGCTGGGCGTTGACGAGTACGTCGACCTTGCCGGACTCGTACTCGGCGAGCACCCGCGCCAGCTCGCGCTTCGGCGTCTCGCCGGAGACCGCCTTGGCCTTGATGTCGAGATCGCGGAACGCCTGGGCCACGTTGTACGCGTGCTTGACGCCGGCGGCGTAGACGACGCCCGGGACGCCGTTGAAACGGGTCTTGTACAGGTCGGCGATCGCCACGTTGAACGGCGTCTGGTCCAGCAGCTCGGCCAGCATCTCCTGGTCGAACTCGGTGTCGACCTCGCCGCGCCGCAGCGGCACCTTGGCGATGGTGCGCACCCCGGGTCCCGGCGGAATCCGGATGCAGCGCAGCGGGGAGATCACCCCGCGGCGGGCCGCCTGGGCCAGGTCGAAGCGGCTCGTCTGGGTGGGGAAGAGATCGGTCACGTGGCGCGCGATCAGCGCACCCGTGGCGGTCATGCCGACGAAGATGGGGCCGGCCCACGCGCGGATCGCCGCCGACGTCTTCTCGCCGAGCGCAGTGTGCGCCTCGTCACAGATGACGATCGTGTAGGCGTCGGAGACCCGGCCGGCGTTGCGGACGAACCATTGATAGGTCTCGACCGTGACCGGGCCGTTGGCCGCATCGTGGTCATCGAGCAGGGCGGCGCTGATCCGGTCGCGATAGCCGCGGTCACGCAGCTCGCCGTGGAACTGGTCGACAAGGTTGCGGCGGTGGGTGAGGATCAGGACGCCCCCGGTGCGCGAGGCCTCGACGAACCCCAGCGCCGCGACCGTCTTCCCGGCGCCGGTGGCGTGCTCGAACCAGAACCGCCTGGCGGCATTGGGGTCTTCCGGCTGCTCCGCCAGCTGCCCCTCGTCTTCGTCCGATTCGTCCTGCCAGTCCTGGGGCTCCTCGTCGTCGGACTCGACGTCCTCGACACCCTCGACGTCCTCATCGTCCTCGTCGGCAAAATCGTCAAGGTCGTCATCCGTGTCGTCCTCGTCCTCGGCGTGCGCGCCGTTGGTCGGCGCGGGCGCGGCGGCGGCCGGGCGCTGCGCGGCGCGAACGACGGCGGCGGTGGCCTCCGCCTTGCCGCTCCCGTTCCCCTCGCCGTTGGCGGCGGAGCCGGAGCCGTTGGCCGGCTGGCTCTCGGCCAGCAGGGCGGTCAGGGTCCCGGAGAGAGCGTCGACCTGGTGGGCGGAGAGAACGGTGCCGTCGACGAGATGCGGCTCCTCCTCGGAGAGCAGCCGCTCCAGCCCCAGGAGGAGCGAGAACTGGCGGCGCCATTCGATCGACGGGATCTTGTGCCCCGCCTCAACCTCCTCGATGGCGGCGTCCAGCGCCCGCCGGCGTGGCGAGCCGGGGGCGAGGGCCTCCTCGAGGGATTCGCCGTCGTAGACAAAGCGCTCGCGCGTCAGCAACTCAGCGCGCGCGATGGCGTCAGGGCTGGGAAAGGGGGTGATCACACCCATCGGTGGTTAGAGCGTTGCGTCAGGATGAGCGAGCCGCGGCGTTAGGGCGTAGCGGCGCAGGCAGTCTCGGCATGAGGCCGAGCACAGCGAGAGAAAACCTCAGAAGCGTCCCCCCGGCCTCGTGCCCGAAAGGATATCGCGTATTTAAGCAGATGCGATGCCTGAACCGTATGGCAAGCTGTCGGTCTGTGAGGTCCGTGCCGCGATGACCGACGTTCTGGCCTACGAAGTCCGCCCTGTTCGCGGCGAGGATGAGATGGCGGCAGCGCTGGAGTTGCGCCACGACGTGTTCTGCGTGGAGCAGGGAGTCCCGGTCCGCGAGGAGCTTGACGGGCGCGACGGGGAGGCCCTCCATCTGGTGGCAGTCTCCGACGATGTCCTGCTGGCCACGTGTCGCCTCTTGTTTGTGGGGCCGACCGTCCAGTTCAGCCGGCTGGCCGTCCGCAAGTGCGCCCGGCGGCAGGGGATCGCGACCGCGCTGCTCAAGCTCGCCGACGACGAGACGCGGGCCGGGGGCGCCCGGCGCCTGGTGCTCCACGCCCAGACGTACGCCCGCTCCCTGTACGACGCGGCCGGGTACGAGCCCCGCGGGCGGATCTTCATGGAGGCCGGGATCGAGCACATCGCGATGGAGAAGCGCCTCTCCTGACCGAGCGTTGCCGGAGATCCGCATTGATCCGCTGACCGGCCTGCGGTCCATCGTCGCCAATGGCCGGGCCGAACGTCCCGGAGCCCTGCCGGCGTGGAAGCCCCCCGTACCGCCGGATCCCGCCGACGATCCGTTCGCCGAAGGCCATGAGGCGAGCACGCCGCCGGAGCTGTTCGCGCTCCGCCCGGACGGAAGCGCGCCGAACGGGCCCGGCTGGCGGGTCCGGGTCGTCCCCAACCTGTACCCGGTGCTCGTGCCGGAAGCGGAGCCGCAGCCGCCCAGCGGCAACCCTGACCTCTTCTGGGCGACCGCGGCGACCGGCGCCCATGAGGTCATCATCAACTCACCGGAACCGGTCGCGTCGCTCGGCGACCTGGCGCCCGAGCAGGTCGTTCTCGCCGTCGACGTGTGGCGCGAGCGGATGCGCGCCCACGCCGATGCCGCCTGTGTGCATCTCATCGTCAACGAGGGCGAGACGGCGGGCTCGTCGCTGCCTCACACCCACGCCCAGCTGTACGCGATGGACTTCGTGCCGGCGGCCATCGCCCGCGAGCGGGAGCGGTTCGGCGCGTACACCACCCGCACGATGGGCGGCAACCTCCTCGGCGACCTCCTGCAACAGGAGGTGCGCCTGCGCGAGCGGATCGTGGCGATCGATCCCGAGGCGGTCCTGATGGCGCCGTACGGCGCCCGGATGCCGTATCAGCTGATGCTCGTGCCCCGCACGCCGCGGATGCGCTTCGAGGACGACGGCCCCACCGGCGCCGCGCTGCTGCACGACGCGCTCGGACGGCTGAGGCGGCGATTCGGCGCCAGCCCACCGCTGAACCTCTGGGTGCGCACCGCGCCCCGCGGCGCCGAGCACTTCTGCTGGCGGATCGACATCGTGCCTCGCCTCACGCATCTGGCGGGCGTCGAGCTGGGGGCCGGCGTGGGGATCAACATCGTCGCCCCGGAGCAGTCCGCCGGCGAGCTGCGGGATGCCTGAGCTGTTCGTCGGCTGATGCGCGCGCTCGTGCAACGGGTCAGCCGTGCCTCGGTGGACGTCGCCGGCGAGCGCGTGGCCGAGATCGGGCCCGGGCTGCTCGTCCTGGTGGGGATCACCCACGGCGATACGGAGGCCGACGCCCGGCGGCTGGCCGACAACGTCCGGGCGCTGCGCGTGTTCCCGGATGGCGACGGGCGGATGAACGAGCCCCTGGGCGACCGCGAGGTGCTCTGCGTCAGCCAGTTCACGCTCTACGGTGACACCCGCCGCGGCAACCGGCCCAGCTACGTCGCGGCCGCGCCCCCGGAGGTCGCCGAGCCGCTGTATGAGCGCTTCTGTGAGCTGATGGGCGCTCGGCGCGGGGTGTTCGGCGCGATGATGGCGGTCGAGCTTGTCAACGACGGTCCGGTCACGCTGCTGCTGGAGACGGGCTGAGTCAGGTCCGGGCGCTGCGGCGGGAGCCGCTTACGCCGGTGCCGCGTCGAACCCGGCGCGGCGGAACAGCTCGCGGTCGTTGGTGATCACGCCGGTGACGCCGAGCTTGTCGAGCGCCACGAGCCGGGCCGGGTCGTCGACCGTCCACACGTACAGCTCGGCGTCCAGGGACTGCACGACGCTGACGAGCTGCCGGTTGACGACGCCCCAGTGGGCCATGATCGCGTCGGCGATCCCGGAGCGCAGCACGCCGGCGGCCTGGCCGGGCAGCGCGCGCCGCAGGTAGGCGAGTATCGCGTAGGCGCCCGGGCGGGTCAGGGGATGAGCCAGGTAGTCGCGCCGGACCTTCGGCACCGACAGGCCGAGGCGGAGCTCCGGCGCCGCCTCCCGGAGGATCCGGAGGCTCGAGGCCTCCATCGTTGAGACGAGGGTGCGGGGCACCAGGTCCAGCGACCGCAGCGTCTCGAGGACCTCCAGCTCATAGCCGCTCGCCTTGATGTCGACGTCGAGCTCCACCGACGTAGGCAGCAGCTGGCGGAGCGAGTGCAGCGCCTCGGCGAACGGAATCTGGCTGGGATGCTGCAGATCGGTTGGGTCGTGGGCCACCACCAGCTCGTCGCCGCTCCGCAGGACGTCGAGCTCGACCATGTCCCAGGTGCTACCGGAAAGGCGTCGTTCCAGGTCCTCCAGGCCGGCGCCGGCCTTGACGATGCCGTGGCCGACGCGCCGGACGCGCCTCGACGCGCGGTTGGTGGTCCTCTGAGTCATATGCGCTTAAACCTAGATCGACGCGACCCTGGGCCATCTAAACGAATGGGGCATCCCGTACATGATGGTGGCGCGGAATGTGGAGGAACCGTTATGGGGTGTCAAGGGTGGGTGCCAATCGGCGGCCCGCGGCTCGCGTTCGGCGGACCAAGCGGGATCGTCGTGGGGTGTCGTATCCCCCGCTCAACCATCGGCTCGCCGTCCGGCTCCTCGTCGATCAGGGCTACGGGGTCGGCGGGTCCGCCAACCACGGGACAAAGATGGTCAAGGCCCGGACAAAGCCCATCATCCTGCCGCACCACGGTTCGCGTGACTACGGCAAGGGATTGACACACGCAGTCGTCAAGCAGGCAGGATTGAACATGAGGGAGTACGAGTCATGGAGGTCACGGTCAGCGTCCACTCGGAACGCGGGAGCCTCTGGTCAGAGGTGTCAGAGCTGCCCGGATGCTTCGCGTCAGGCCGAACGGTAGAGGAGCTCCGCGAGTCTCTGGCCGAGGCCGTTGGTCTCTATCTGTGGGACTCGCCGGGAGAGCTGCGCGGCGACCTGCGAGCCGCTGGCGAGTCACGCGTGGAGGTGGTGCCGCGTCACCGTGCCGAGCCGTAAGCGTCACCGCGTCCGCGTCCGCGGGCGCTACGTTGCAGCGCGTGCGCGACTACTACGAGGAGCTGTGGGAGCGCCTGCCGCGTGACCTGGAGCCGCCGGACCTGGAGCTCCGCCGGGCCTTCGCGCTCGCCCACATCTCCCCGTCGGATCGTGTGCTCGATCTCGGCTCCGGCGCCGGGGACCTGACCGGCGACCTGCAGCGTGCGGCGGCCGCGGTCGTCGGCGTCGACGTGGCCGAGGCGGCGCTGCGCCGTGCCCGCTCGCGCCACCCCAAGCTCTCCTTCCTGCGGGCGGAGATCGACGGCCGGCTTCCGCTCGAGGACAACTCGTTCGACGTCGTCTGGTCCAGCGAGGTCATCGAGCACGTCGCCGATACTGCCCGCTGGATGTCCGAGGTCCGGCGGGTGCTGCGCCCGGGCGGCCGCCTCCTGCTGACGACGCCGAGCCACGGG
>DASZMU010000052.1:0-18496 GCA_035551695.1 Solirubrobacteraceae bacterium | reverse complement strand
AAGTGCCGGAGGAGGGACTCGAACCCCCGACACGCGGATTATGATTCCGCTGCTCTAACCGACTGAGCTACTCCGGCGAGGAACCGGCGAGTTTACCGGCGGCACGGCGATCGTATGATCCGCGCGCCCATGACCACGCTTCTGGCGTACCCGAACGTGTCCGAGGGGCGAGACGCCGAGGCGATCGCCCGAATCGGCGCGGCGTTCGGCGCCGGGCTGCTCGATGTCCACTCCGACATCGACCACCACCGCAGCGCCTACACGCTGGCCGGCGAACCGGGCGAGCTCGCACGCGCTGTGGTGCGGGGTGCGGCAACCGCGATCGAGCTGATCCGGATCGACACCCACGACGGCGTCCATCCCCGGGTCGGAGCCGTCGACGTCGCCCCGATCATCTACCTGAGCGAGGAGGACCGGGGCGCCGCCGCCGCGGAGGCGCTCGTGCTCGCCGACCGGCTCGCCGAGGACCTCGAGCTGCCGGTGTTCCTGTACGGCAGCCTCGCCGGCGGCCGAACCCGAGCCGAGCTGCGCCGCGGCGGCCCCGCCGAGCTGGCGCGACGGATCGAAGCCGGTGAGCTGCAACCGGACTTCGGCCCTCCGCAGCTGCACCCCACGGCCGGGGCGGTCCTGGTGGCCGCCCGCCCACCGCTCGTCGCCTTCAACGTCGAGCTGGCGCCGCCGGCCAGCCTCCAGGACGCCAAGGACATCGCCGCCCTCATCCGGGAGGGTGGTCAGCAGGGACTTCCCGGGGTGCGCGCCATCGGCCTGTGGCTGGGCGAATCCGGTCTTGCACAGGTCTCGACCAACGTCGAGGACCACGTTTCCACGCCTCTGTCCGCCGTGGTGCAGGCCGTCGCCCGGCACGCTCCGGTCGTCGGCGCCGAGCTCGTCGGCCTCGCCCCGCGGGCCGCGTTCGACGGCTTCCCGGACGCCGTCCCCCTGCGCGGCTATGCGACGATCGAGGATTCCCTGCAAAGCCGCGCTCGCACCGCGTAAGCTCTGTCGTCAGATGGCCCAGACGAAGCGCAAGCGCCGCACCAAGCACCGCGGGAACGCCGCGGGTACGGTCGAGGTGCGCGGCCGCACCGGGCGTCCGCCCAGCCCGGACGAGCGCAAGAAGCAGACCCGGGAGATGGCGCGGCAGGCACGCCTCAACACGCCGCCGACGTGGAGGGGCTCGTTCAACCGCGCCCTGCTCGCCGCGGGCTTCATGTTCGTGCTGCTGCTCATCACGTCGAAGTTCAAGATCGTCCCGTCGCTGATCTTCGCCATCCTGGCGATGGCCATCTACGTCCCCTCCGGCTACTACCTCGAGAACGTCCTGTATCGGCGGCGAATGGCGAAGCGCGCGCGCGAGGCGAAGCCGAAATGATCGACGTCCGCATGTTCACCGTCGGCCCCGTGCAGGAGAACTGCTACATCGTGCGCACGCCCGGCTCTGAGCAGGCTGTGATCATCGATCCAGGTGATGAGGCCGACCGGTTGCTCGACGCCCTCAAGGCTCTGGAGATCAGCACGGTCGAGGCGATCCTGCTCACCCACACGCACTTCGACCACGTCGGCGCCGTCGCGCCGGTGGCACGCGCTACCGGCGCGCCCGTCTACTGCCCGGAGCTCGAGACCCAGGTGCTCGCCGACATCAACGCCTACGTCCGCTGGCCCGGCTTTGGCCCGTTCGAGAGCTACGACGCCGACCACACCGTCAGCGGCGGCGAAACGCTCGAGCTCGCCGGGATGACGTTCGAGGTGTCGTTCGTGCCGGGCCACAGCCCGGGGCACGTCAGCTATGGCCTGCGGGACGAGCCGGATGACGCGACCGCGGTCCAATCCGGCGAGGCTGGAGGCCGAGCGGACCGCGAGGTCGCGGCCCTCTTCTCCGGCGATGTCCTCTTCCAGGGGTCGGTCGGCCGCGTCGATCTGCCCGGCGGCGACTGGCCGACGCTGCTCGCCTCGATCGACTCGCTGCTGCAGGCGTATCCGGGCGAGACGACCGTGTATCCGGGGCACATGGGGCTGACGACGCTCGCCGCCGAGCGCGACACGAACCCGTTCCTGCGCGAGCTCGCGCACCACTCCTAGCCGCGGGCCTCATCCGTGAGCACGTTCCAGGCTCCCCGGGGCACGTTCGATGTGCTTCCCGCCGATGCGGAGCGGAGGCGCGTGCTCGAGGATCACGCCCGCCGGATCCTCGGCGCCGCCGGCTACGGGCGCATCGAGACCCCCGCATTCGAGGCAACGGATCTGTTCGCGCGCGGGGTGGGGGAGGCCACCGACATCGTCCAGAAGGAGATGTACACGTTCGATGACGGCGGCGGTCGCTCGCTGACGCTGCGCCCGGAGGGCACCGCGCCCGTCTCCCGCGGCTATCTCGAGCACGGGATGCACAAGCTGGCCCAGCCGGTCAAGCTCTGGTACCTGTCCAGCTTCTTCCGCGCCGAGGCGCCGCAGCGGGGGCGCTATCGCCAGTTCTGGCAGGTGGGGGCAGAGGCGATCGGCTCGGCCACGCCGGAGACCGACGCCGAGCTCATCCTCCTCCTGTCCGATCTTTTTGAGGCGGTCGGGGTCAGGGGAACCCGGCTTCGCCTCTCCAGCCTGGGGACGCCGGCGACGCGCGCCGCGTACCGCGAGGAGCTGACCGCGTTCCTGCACGCGCACGAGGATGAGCTGTCGCCGGAGGTTGTGGCCCGCATCGACCTGAACCCGATGCGTGCCTTCGACGCCGGCGACCGCCGCACGCAGGAGACGATGCGCAACGCACCCATCCTCCTGGATCGCCTCGCGCCCGACGATGCCGAGCACTTCGCGCGCGTGCGCGAGCTACTGAATGACGCCGGGCAGCGGTATGACCTGGATCCGACGCTCGTACGCGGGCTCGACTACTACGCCCGGACCGTGTTCGAGTTCACCTCCGACGCCCTCGGGGCCCAGTCCGGCGTCGGCGGCGGCGGTCGCTACGACGGGCTGATCGAGCAGCTCGGCGGCGCCCCCACTCCGGGGTCCGGCTGGGCCGCCGGGGTCGAGCGAATGCTCCTGGCCGCCGGCGAGGCGCCGGTGGCGCCGGACATCGTCGACCTGTTCGTCGCGCTCGGTCGATCCGGCGAGCCGGCGGCCGCCCGGACCGCGTTTGAGCTGGCGCGGGAGGCGCGCCGTGCCGGTCTGCGCGCGCAGATGGAGCTGGCCGGCCGCTCCCTCAAGGGGCAGCTCAAGCACGCGGACCGCATCCGCGCACGCTACGTTGCGATCATCGACGACATGACCAAGGCCACGTTGAAGAACATGGAATCCGGCGATCAGGTGGAGCTCGAGCCGGCAGCCGTCATCCCGGCGATCTTGCGCGGGAGCCGGCTGGCGTGAACCGGGCTCCACGGGCGAACACCTATCGCGACACCTGGGTCGGAGACCTTGACGTCCGGCGCGCCGGCAGCCTCGCGCGGGTGTCCGGGTGGGTTCACCGGCGACGTGACCACGGTGGCCTCATCTTCATCGACCTGCGCGAGCGCTCCGGCATCGTGCAGCTGGTCTTCAACCCGGAGACCGCGCCCGAGGCCCACGCCGAGGCGCACAAGCTTCGCTCCGAAGACGTCATCACCGTCTCCGGCACGGTGGCCAAGCGGGCTCCTGAGAATGTCAACCCCAACCTGCCGACGGGGGAGATCGAGCTCGTCGTCTCGTCGCTCGAGATCCTCGCCGATGCGGACACGCCACCGTTCCCCATCGACGAGGAGGGTCCCGTTGACGAGAACCTGCGCCTGCGGCACCGCTCGCTGGACCTGCGCCGGACTCCGATGCAGGAGGCCCTGGCGTTGCGACACCAGGTCATCAGGACGATCCGCGGGGTCCTCGACGAGCGTGACTTCCTGGAGGTCGAGACCCCGTTTCTGACGCGGTCGACCCCGGAGGGCGCTCGGGACTTCCTCGTCCCGGCGCGGATCGCCCCCGGCTCGTTCTACGCGTTGCCCCAGTCGCCCCAGTTGTTCAAGCAGCTGCTGATGATCGGCGGGATGGAGCGCTACTACCAGGTCGTCCGGTGCTTCCGGGACGAGGACGCCCGCGCCGACCGGCTGCCCGAGTTCACCCAGCTCGACCTCGAGATGGGGTTCGTCGAGGAGGAGGACGTCCTGGAGACGACCGAGGCGGTCATGGGCGAGGTCTTCCGCCAGGCCGGCTTCGACGTGCCGGCGCCGCCGTGGCCGCGGATGACCCACGCCGAGGCGATGGGACGGTTCGGGTCAGACCGGCCGGATACCCGCTTCGGGCTCGAGCTCCTCGACCTGGGGGCGGCGGTCGCGCACACCGAGTTCAAGGTCTTCTCCGGTGCGCTTGCCTCAGGCGGGGTTGTGCGCGGGATCAACGCCGGCCGGCGTGAGCTGGCCCGGTCGGATCTCGATTCGCTCACCGAGCTGGCCAAGCAGTACGGGGCCAAGGGACTGGTGTGGGCATTCGTCCAGG
This sequence comes from Solirubrobacteraceae bacterium, assembly GCA_035551695.1. Lineage (GTDB taxonomy): Bacteria > Actinomycetota > Thermoleophilia > Solirubrobacterales > Solirubrobacteraceae > Palsa-465. The sequence goes on along the minus strand of DASZMU010000052.1, from coordinate 14,047 downwards.
ACGAGGCCGTTCAAGAGCCCTGGAGATCCCCGATCGCCAAATTCCTGACGCCGGCCGAGATCGCCGCAATCACCGGTGCGTTGGACGCGCAGCCGGGGGATCTTCTGCTCATCGTCGCCGACCAGGCGACTGTCGCCAACCAGGTGCTCGGTGCGCTGCGGCTCGAGCTCGCGCGGCGCTTTGATCTTGTGCCGGAGGGGTCGCATGACGTCCGCTGGGTCATCGAATTTCCGATGTTCACGTACCGCCCGGAGGAAGGGCGCTGGGACGCCGAGCACCACCCGTTCACCGCGCCGGCGACCGCGGCGGGGAAGCCGGCGACGGCGGCGGACCTCGACGACCCGGCGAGCCTCCTCTCGCGCTCGTACGACCTCGTGCTCGACGGCAACGAGATCGGCGGCGGCTCGATCCGTAACCACCGCTCGGACGTGCAATCGCGGATCTTCGAGCTGATCGGCATCGACGAGCAGGAGGCGCAGGCCCGTTTCGGCTTCCTGCTCGACGCGCTCCGCTATGGCGCGCCGCCCCACGGCGGCATCGCGCTGGGAATCGACCGGATCATCGCCCTCCTGGCGGGGCGCGACAACATCCGCGAGGTGATCGCGTTCCCCAAGTCGACCAGCGGCGCCGACCCGCTCACCGGGGCGCCGGCGCCCGTCGACGACATCCAGCTGCGCGAGCTGGGGCTCCGGCTGCGTTAGCCATCCCCGCGGTCGCGGGGGTGATGCGGGTCCGCCGCTGACCGCGGCCCTCTTCCAAGCGCCGCCGCCGGCGCGAACGTCTGGCAACGAAGGGGGACGAGGCGTCGCTGCGGCCAGGCGCGCTGCAGCCGGAGCAAATAACCCCGTCTATCCTCGCGCGCATGGATCCGCTCGCCTTCGAGCACCACCTGACGTCGCCTCAGGGCCACGGCCACCGGCCTCCGAACGCCCACACCGTCACCACCGGCGGGGGGGCGTGCTGTGACGAGGTCACGTTCTCGGTTGCCGTCGATGCCGGCCGGGTCGCGGACGCCGGCTTCACTGCACGCGGCTGCGGGGCGACGACCGCCGCCGCCAGCGCGGCGGTCACGCTGATCCGGAACGCGCCGATCGTCGATGCAGCTCGCATCGGCCCCGCCCAGATCGCCGACGAGCTCGGCGGGCTGAGCCCCGCCAAGCGCCATGCCGCCGACGTCGCCGCCGAGGCCCTCGCCCGGGCGCTGGGGGCCGCCGTGCGCGCCGACGCGCAGATCACACCCAACCCGCAGGCCACGCTCGTGGCCATGAGCGGCGGAGTCGACAGCGCCGTGGCGGCGCACGTGACCGCCGGGCTCGGCCCGGCTCTCGCGGTCACGCTCGAGCTGTGGGCAGACCATGAGAACGACGCCGAGCGCAGCTGCTGCTCGGCCTCGGCCGTGGCCCAGGCGCGCGGCCTGGCGCACTCGATGGGGCTGCCGCACTTCACCATCGACCTCCGCGACGAGTTCCGCGCCGGCGTGGTGGAGCCGTTCATCGCCGGCTACGCCTCGGGTGAGACGCCGAATCCGTGCGTCGGCTGCAACGGTCACGTGCGGCTCGACGCGATGATCGCGCTCGCCGACCGCCTCGGCTGCGCGACACTCGCAACCGGCCACTACGCCCGCACCGCGGAAGACGGCGATGAGCGCGGGCCGCTGCTCCGCGCGGCCGCCGACCCGGCCAAGGACCAGACGTACATGCTCGCCGCGCTGGACCCGGCGTCGCTCGCCCGCCTGCGCTTCCCGCTCGGCGACCTGCACAAGGCCGAGGTCCGCCACCTCGCCGCCGAGGCCGGCCTGCCGGTTGCCGCCAAGGCCGACTCCCAGGACCTGTGCTTCCTCGCCGGGACCTCGCGTCAGCGCTTTCTCGCCCGTCACGGCCAGATCCACGACCAACCCGGGCAGATCGCGGCGAGCGACGGCACCGCGCTCGGCCGTCACGACGGGCAGCACCGCTTCACCGTCGGCCAGCGCCGGGGGATCGGCATCCACGCCGACGAGCCGCTGTACGTGCTCGACAAGCAGCCGGACACCGCCACCGTGGTCGTCGGCACGAAGGACGAGCTACGGACCGACAACGTCGCCATCCGCGCGGCCCGGCTGCACCGCGACGGCGCCCGGGTCGACCGGGTCAAGCTCCGCTACCACGCGCGCCCTCTGCGGGCGAACGTCGTCGGCGAGCACGTCGAGGGCCGCCACCGATCGCTCGCGCTGCACCTTGATGACCCTGCCGACGGGCCCGCCCCGGGGCAGCTGGCGTGCCTGATGGACGGGGACCTCGTCGTCGGCTGGGGAACGATCACCCGGCCTTAGACTGAGGGCCGATGACCTCCGACGAGATTCGCCGCACGTTTATCGAGTTCTTCACGGCACGCGACCACCTGAGGCTGCCGTCGTCCCCCCTCGTGCCCGCGGAGCATGATCCGTCCGCGCTGTTCACGGTCGCCGGCATGCACCCGCTCAAGCCGTACTTCACCGGCGCCGAGCGCCCGCCGCATCCGCGGGTCACGACGTGCCAGAAGACGTTCCGGACGGCGGACATCGAGATCATCGGCACCACCACCCGCCACCTCACGTTCTTCGAGATGCTCGGCAACTTCTCGTTCGGCGACTACTTCAAGCGCGAGGCGACGCGCTTCGCCTGGGAGCTGTCCACGCAGGGCTTCGGCTTCAACCCGGACGACATCTGGATCACGGTGTTCGCCGGCGACGAGGAGCTCGGCCTCGGCCCGGACCAAGAGGCGATCGACGCGTGGATGGAGATCGGCGTCCCGCGGGAGCGGATCGTCGAATGCCCGCGGTCGGAGAACTTCTGGCAAGCGGGGCCAACGGGACCGTGCGGGCCGTGCTCGGAGCTGTACCTCGACCGCGGGGTCGACCTCGGCAAGCCAGACGATCTCCCGGGCGGCGACAACGAGCGCTTCCTCGAGTACTGGAACCTCGTGTTCATGCAGCTCGACCAGAACCCCGTCAACGTTCTCACCCCGCTGCCGGCCAAGAACATCGACACCGGGCTGGGCCTCAACCGGCTGGCGTCGATCCTCCAGGGCAAGCCGACGGTCTTCGAGACCGACCAGTTCGCGCCGTTGATCGCGCTCGGCGAGGAGATGTCCGGGCGCCGCTACGGCGTGGAGTTCCCGACGGACCGGTCGCTGCGCGTGCTCGCCGACCACAGCCGGGCGATGACCTTCCTGCTCGCCGACGGCGTCGTCCCCTCCAATGAGGACCGCGGATATGTGCTGCGCCGGGTGATGCGCCGCGCGATCCAGCACGGGCGCAGCCTGGGGCTCGATCCGGGCTTCCTGAACCGGTACGCCGACGTCGTCGCCGAGCTGATGGGTTCGGAGTACCCGGAGCTCCGCGAGCAGCATGACATGATCCGCCGCTGGACGGCCTCCGAGGAGGAGAGCTTCGGCCGGACGCTCGAGCAGGGGCTCAAGCGTCTCGACGAGCTCATTGCGCGCGCCGCCGAGGAGGGCGCCGAGGGCATCGCCGGAGAGGACGCGTTCCTGCTGCACGACACGTACGGCTTCCCCATCGATCTGACGCTGGAGATCGTCGCCGAGCACGGGCTCGGAGTCGACGAGGCCGGCTTCGAGGCGCTGATGGACGACCAGCGGACTCGCGCCCGCCAGGGTGCGCTCCGCGGCCAGGGCGTTGACGAGGTTCGCGAGCGCGCCGCGGCGCTGTCCGGAAGCGCCGGCTTCGCCACCGAATTCGTCGGCTACGAGGCGACGGACGCCGAGACGACGATCGGTGCGGCGAGCGCGGATGACGGCGAGGTGCTCGTGAAGCTGCTCGAGTCGCCGTTCTATGCCACCGGGGGTGGCCAGGTCGCCGACACCGGGGTCCTGGAATGCGAGAGCGGGGGATGTCGCGCCCGGGTCACCGACGTCATCCGCCTCGGCACCGACCAGGTCGTGCGTCTCGAGCCGGAGCACGGGCTGTTCGAGCCGGGTGAGCGTGTCGTAGCCCACGTCGATCGCGCGACCCGCCATGCCACCGCCTGCAACCACACCGCCACGCACCTGCTGCACGCTTCACTGCGCCGCCGCCTGGGGCCCCACGTCCACCAGGCCGGCTCCTACGTCGGTCCGGACAAGCTGCGCTTCGACTTCACCCACTCCAGCTCGGTCACCCGGGAGGAGCTGCGCCAGATCGAGGACGACGTCAACCGCTGGATCGTCCAGAACAATCCCGTCCGCGCCCTCACGACGACCCTCGAGGAGGCCAAGCGACTCGGGGCGATGGCGCTGTTCAGCGAGAAGTACGGCGAGGTTGTCCGCATGGTCGAGGTCGGCGACGGCTCGTTCTCCCGCGAGCTCTGCGGCGGCACCCATGTCCGATCGACCTCGGAGATCGGCCTGTTCCGGATCCTGAACGAGACGTCGAGCGCCGCCAACGTGCGGCGGATCGAGGCGATCACCGGGCCGGAGGCGGTGACCTTCGCCCGTGCCCGCGATCGCGAGCTGGAGCAGGCGGCCGAGCGGCTGCGGGTGCCGGGGCTGCGCGTGGCCGACGCCGTCGAACAACTCTCCGACCGGGTGCGCGAGCTCGAGCAGGCCGCGCGCAAGGCCGGCGGCGCCAACGGGGCGGTCGACGTCGACATGCTGGCCGCGGGCGCGACCGTGACCGCCGGGGCCAATGTCTTGACGGCCGCCGTCGAGGTGTCGGACGGCGACGCGCTCCTTGCGTTGACCGACCGCCTGAAGGGCAGGCTGGGCGATGCCGCCATCGTGCTCGGCCGCGCCGGCGAAGGTCGCGTCGACCTCGTGGCCAGCGTCGCTCCGGCTCTCGTGAGCCGAGGCGTCCGCGCCGGTGAGATCGTCAAGGTCGCCGCGGCGAAGGTCGGCGGCGGCGGTGGCGGACGGGACACCCTGGCGCGCGCCGGCGGCCGTGATCCGGACCAGCTGCAGGCGGCCATCGATGCGGCCCGCGCCGCGATCGAGACCGCACTCGGCGCCTGAGGGTGATGCGCGTCCTCGCTCTGGACTACGGTACCGCGCGTTGTGGATGTGCCGTCAGCGACCCAACCGGCACCTTGGCCACCCCGCTGGAACCCGTGACCCAGCCGGCATCACGCCGTGGCCGCGGCCGCCTGCGCGACCTCGTCGCGGAGCTCGGCGCTGAGCGCGTCGTCGTCGGACTGCCCCTGTCGCTGTCCGGAGCCGACTCGGCGCAAACGGAGGAGACCCGCGCCTTCGCCACCTCCCTCGAGCGTGCGCTGCCCGTCCCCGTCGAGCTCTATGACGAGCGGTTCACCACGCGGATGGCCGAGCGCACCGGCGGACGAGCCAGTGAGGACTCGCGCGCTGCCGCGCACCTGCTCGAGAGCTGGCTGGCGCGTCATCACGTCGAGGTCTCCAATGGCTGACGGTCAGGAGCGCACCGCCGAGGAGCGGGAGGCCGCGCGCCGTGAGCGCGATCGCCGCCGCACCGGGATCTTCAACGCGCCGGACGAGGCGCTGCCGCCGATCGTGCGTCGGGCGCCGACGGACCCGCCGGCGACAGTCGAGCACGACGTGGTCGCAAACGAGTTCGGTGACGACCACGGCGACCACGACGACTGGGACGCGGGATACAGCGACGAGGCGCCGGAGACCGAGCGGCCGTCCGGCACCCGCCGGGTCAGCCGGCTGCAGCCCGACGCGGTGGGCGGCCGGCCGCGCGCGGCACGGGATCGCCCCCAGCGCCCCCAGCGGCGCGCGCCGACGGCGAGCCGGCGGCGCCCGGTCGCCGGGCAGCGGGAACGCAAGCACACGTGGCTGGGACGCGGGGTGGTCCTGCTGGTGCTCGTGCTCGCCGCCGTTCTGGCGTGGTTCGTCATCAAGCTCTACCAGCCGTTCGGCACCTCGCCACACGGGCGGGTGACCGTCGTCATCCCCGCTCACTCCGGCGCGCATCAGGTCGGCGATCTCCTCGCCCGCGATGGCGTGGTCCCGTCCGGCTTCTTCTTCGAACTGCGCGCCACGCTGTCCGGCGAGCGGGGCAAGCTGCGCTCCGGTACCTACGAGCTGCAGCAGGGCATGTCGTACTCCGCGGTCCTGACGAAGCTGACGACCGCGCCGCCGGCGGCCCAGACGAGCTCGCTGACGATCGCCGAGGGACACACCCGCCAGTACGTCAACGCATTACTGCGCAAGCAGGGGATCAAGGGCAGCTATCTCGCCGCCACCCGCAGGTCGCCGCTGCTCAGCCCCCAGGCCTACGGGGCTCCGCGCAGCGTGTCCACGCTCGAGGGCTTCCTCTTCCCGGACACCTTCCGGCTCGTCGATCCGATCAAGATCTCCTCGCTCGTCGACGACCAGCTGCGGGATTTCAAGCAGCGGTTTGCCGGCGTCAACCTCTCCTACGCCCGCTCCAAGCATCTGACCGCCTACGACGTGCTGAAGATCGCATCGATGATCGAGGCCGAAGCGGCGGCGCCGCGCGACCGGCCGCTGATCGCCTCGGTCATCTACAACCGGCTCGCCGACGGGATGATGCTGCAGTTCGACTCGACCACGCGCTATGCCACGGGCAACTTCACGGGGGCGCTGACGGTCTCCCAGCTGCACTCCCCGTCGCCGTACAACACGCACACCCACCTGGGGCTGCCGCCGACGCCGATCGACAGCCCGGGGTTGGCGGCGATCCAAGCCGCCGCCCATCCGGCCCAGACCAACTACCTGTATTTCTTCACCAAGCCGTGCAACGCCGGCGCGAGCGTGTACACGAGCTCGTACTCCCGGTTCCTGTACCTCCTGGCCGTTGACCGGCGCACCCACTGCTGACGCCGCCCGGACGCGGTTGGGGGTCCTCGGCTGGCCTGTGCGTCACAGCCGCTCCCCGGCGATCCAGAACGCGGCCCTCGCCGCCGCCGGGCTCCACGCCTGGCGCTATCAGCTGCTGCCGGTGCCCCCGGAGCTGTTGAGCGAGGTGGTGCAGGCGCTCCCCGGCGCCGGGTTCGCCGGGGCCAACGTCACGATCCCGCACAAGCAGGCGGCGCTGGCGCTCGCCGGCGAGGCGACCGCGCGGGCCCGTGCGATCGGCGCCGCCAACACGCTCACGTTCTCAGGCGATCCGAGCCGACCGCCGGTCGCCGCCGACAACACGGATGCTCCCGCGCTGATCGCGGCCCTGCCGGTCCCGGTCGCGGGACGCACGGCGCTCGTGCTCGGCGCCGGAGGGAGCGCGCGCGCCGCGGTCTGGGCGCTGCTCGACGCCGGTGCCGCCGAGGTCCGTGTCTGGAACCGGACCGCCGCGCGCGCGCGGCGGCTGTGCGCGGACCTGGGCGCCACCCCCACCGACGATCCCGCGCCCGCCGACCTGCTCGTCAACTGCACCACCGCCGGCCTGGACGGCAGCTCCTCGTTTGACCAGCTGCCGCTCGCCCCGGCTGATCTGGGCGGTTACGCGGCCGTCGCCGACTTCGTCTACGCCGAGCCCCCCACGACCCTGATCGCCCGCGCCCGGGAGCTCGGCGTACCGGCCGTCGACGGGCTCGAGCTGCTGATCGGCCAGGGGGCGCTGAGCTTTGAGCGCTTCACCGGCCGGCCGGCGTCGCTGGACGCGATGCGCGGCGCCCTGCGGGCGACGACCGGCGACAGCTAACCTGCCCCGCAATGGCGGACGATCAGCAGAGCGCCGAGCGCGGCGCACAGACATGCACAGCCTGTCGCGGGACCGGCCGGCTCATCTCCGGGCTCGGCGGCGAGCCGCACCAGGTCACCTGCCCGTGGTGCCAGGGGACCGGCGTCCGGATCCCGGGAATCGATGCACAGCAGTCGCCCGCCGAGGGTGGCGGGACGCCTGAGGGCGGCGGGTCTGCCGAGGCCGGCAGCTGAGTCCGCCGATGGCGCTCAGGCTGACAACCGCCGGCGAATCCCACGGTCCCGGCCTGACCTGCATCGTCGAGGGCCTCCCCGCGGGCCTTGTGCTCGACCGCACCGACCTCGACCGGGACCTGGCCCGTCGCCAGCTCGGCCACGGGCGCGGCGGCCGGATGAAGATCGAGCGCGACCGGGTCGACGTCACCGCCGGCGTGCGCCACGGCCGGACGCTCGGTGGGCCGATCGCCCTCCAGGTCGCCAACCGGGACTTCGCCAACTGGGAGGAGCGGATGAACCCGTGGCCGGTCGACGGCGAGACCGCCGAGGTCCACCTGCCCCGTCCCGGCCACGCCGACCTCGTCGGCACCCAGAAATACGGCCTGACCGACGTGCGCGACATCCTCGAGCGCGCCAGCGCGCGGGAGACGGCGGCCCGGGTCGCCGGCGGTGCCGTCGCCAAGGCCTTCCTCCGGACGCTGGGCGTGGACGTCTTCTCGCACGTCCTCCAGATCACCGGCGTGTCCGCCCCACGCCGTGACGACCTGACCCCGGACGACTTCGCCGAGGTCGACGAGTCGCCGGTGCGCTGCCTGGACGCCGAGGCCGGCCGGGCGATGGTCGCCGAGATCAACCGCCTGCGGAAGGCCAACGAGTCTCTGGGGGGCGTGTTCGAGGTTCGCGCGTTTGGGCTCGTGCCGGGGCTGGGCTCGCATGTCTCCTGGCAGGAGCGGCTCGACGGGCTGCTCGGTCAGGCGATCCTGTCGATTCAGGCGGTCAAGGCCGTCGCCATCGGCGACGGGCTCGAGGTCGCCGGCCTCCCGGGGTCGCAGGCGCACGACGAGATCTTCTACGACGACGAGCGCGGCTTTTACCGACGGACCAACCGGTCCGGCGGCGTCGAGGGTGGGATGACGAACGGCGACCCGCTCGTCGTCCGCGGGGCGATGAAGCCGTTGCCGACGCTGACGAAGCCTCTGCGGTCGGTCGACATCGCCACCCACGAGCCCGCCGAGGCCCTGCGTGAGCGCACCGACTCCTGTACGGTGCCCGCCGCCGGCGTCGTGGGGGAGGCGATGGTCGCGTTCGTGCTCGCCGATGCCTACCGGCGCAAGTTCGGCGGCGACCACATCGATGACGTCATGCAGGCCGTCGACTCCTACCGGGAGCGCATAGGGTGGCAGGCGCAGACGCCGTGAGCCGGCTGCCGGCGGCCCGGTCTCGCACGATCGCGCTGGTTGGCTTCATGGGCGCCGGCAAGTCGACGGCGGCGCGTAGCGCTGCTCGCGTGCTCGGTACCGATCCCGTCGACTCCGACCAGGTGATCGAGCAGCGGCTCGGCAGGCCGATCGAGCAGATCTTCGCCCAGGACGGGGAGGCCGCGTTCCGCCAGGCCGAGGAACAGGTCGTGCTGGAGTTGCTCGACTCGTCCGCGCCCACCGGGGCCGGCGGAGTCCGGATCATCGCGCTCGGCGGTGGAGCGCTCGGCTCCGCCCGGGTGCGCGACGCCCTCACCCGGCACCTCGTCGTCTGGATCGACGTCGATGCCCAGACCGCCTGGCGGCGGTGCCGAGGGACGGGTCGGCCGCTCGCCGCCGACCAGACCCAGTTCGAGCGCCTGTTCGTCGCCCGGGAGCCCGCCTACGCGCAGGAGGCCGACGTGGTCGTCCCCCATGAGCGCTCGGAGTCGATGGGCGACATCCTCGCCGCGCTCGAGGGCGCGCCCGCCGGCGCGAAGCTGTTGTGGGCGAGGAGCGCCTCCGGCGATTACCCCGCCTACATCGGTCCCGGGCTCATCGGCGAGCACCGGTTCTGGCCGGCCACGGTGGCAGGACGCCGCTTCCTCGTCACCGACTACAACGCCGGGCGGCTGTACGCCGACCATCTCGAACCGCTCGACGGGCGCGTGACGATCATGCCCGGCGAGCAGTCCAAGACGATCGCCCACGCCGAGATCGTGTGGTCTGAGCTGGCGCGCGCTGGGATGACCCGCAGCGATGTGGTGGTGGCGCTCGGCGGCGGCGTCATCGGTGACCTCGCCGGCTTCTGCGCGGCCACGTACCAGCGCGGCGTGCGCCTCGTGCAGGTCCCGACGACGCTCGTGGCGCAGGTCGATTCGGCGTACGGGGGCAAGACAGGGGTCGACCTGTCCGAGGCCAAGAACTACGTCGGCGCCTACCACCAGCCACAGGCGGTGCTCGCCGACACGGGCGCGCTCGCCACGCTCCCGCCGGCCGAGCTGGCCGCCGGGTATGCGGAGGTGGTCAAGACCGCGCTGATCGCCGGGGGGCGCCTGTGGGAGCTCGTCCGCTGCGGGGCCGATCCGGCCTCGCCTTCGGTGGTGAGCGAATGCGCCCGCACCAAGCTGCGGATCGTCGCTCGCGACGAGCGTGACGGCGGGGTGCGCCAGACCCTCAACCTCGGCCACACCGTTGCCCACGCGATCGAGACCGTCACCGGATATGCCACGTACCGCCATGGGGAGGCGGTCGCGCTGGGGTTGCTGGCGGCGCTCCGGCTGTCCGGGAACGGCGAGCTGCGTGCCGAGGTGGCGGAGCTGCTGCGCGCCCGCGGGCTGCCGACCGAGCTGACCGATGTCGATCCGGATGCCGTCGTGATGGCCACCGCCCGGGACAAGAAGCGTGTCGGCGAGGGACCGGTGCCATTCGTTCTCCTGTCGGAGCCCGGGGACGCCCGGCCGGGGAGCACGGTGCCGGCACGCGAGCTGATCGCGGCCGTTCGCGAGCTGGCAAGCTAGCGTTGGTGCCCATGGACGTCCGCAATCGCGTCGAGGTCATGCACGGGGTCAACCTCGACCAGCTGGGGCGCCGCGACCCCGAGCATTACGGCTGCCTCACCCTGACCGAGCTGGAGGTGTCGATCGCTCACGCCGGAGACGAGCTGGGGCTCGTGACCCGCTTCTTCCACACCAACCACGAGGGCGAGTTCGTCGAGCACCTGCACGGCCTCGACGGCCTGGCCGACGGGATTGTGCTCAACCCGGGGGCGTGGACGCACTACTCGTACGCGATCCGCGACGCGCTGGAGCTGGCCGGGCTGCCCGCGGTGGAGGTCCACCTGTCCGAAGTCGATTCCCGGGAGCCGTTCCGGCGCGAGTCGGTGATCCGCGACCTGTGCTTTGCCCAGGTGGCCGGCCAGGGGCGCGAGGGCTACCGCGAGGCCCTGACCCGCCTGCGCGAGGAGCTGTCGGCATCATGAGCGCCCGGGCCGACCGGCTCGCCGCCCGCCTGCCGGACATGGGGGCGGACCTGCTCATGGTGACCTCACTGGTCAACGTCCGGTATCTCACCGGCTACACCGGCTCAAACGGCCTGGCGCTCATCGGCCCGGACACACGGCTGTTCTTCACCGACTTTCGCTACACCGAGCAGTCCGCCGCGGAGGTCGACTCGGCCTTCGAGCGCCGGATCTCCACCCTGGACCTGTTCGACGGGGTCGCCGACGCGCTCCCGGACGAGCCGGTGCGGCTGGGCTTTGAGGACGCCAATCTGACCTTCCGCTCCCACCGACGCCTGCGCGAGCTCGTGCCTCAGAGCGTGGAGCTCGTTGCTGCGGGCGATTCCGTGGAGTCGCTGCGTGCGGTCAAGGAGCCGGGGGAGATTGAGCGGATCGTCGCGGCGACGGCCGTCGCCGACGCCGCGCTGCGCCAGGTGATCGAACAGGGCCTCGTCGGCCGCACGGAGATCGAGGTGGCGACCGCGCTCGAGCGCGCGATGCGCGACCTCGGCGCCAAGCGCCCGTCGTTTGACTCGATCGTCGCCGTCGGCCCCCACGGCGCGCTGCCCCACGCCCAGCCCCGCGATGTCGAGATCCCCGCCGGCGAGCTGGTCGTGATCGACTGGGGCGCCGAGCTCGACGGCTACTGCTCGGACTGCACCCGGACGCTGGCCACGGGCGAGCCGAGCGAGACGGCGCGGGAGATCTACGCGCTGGTGCTCGAGGCCCAGTTGGCCGGGCTCGAGGCGGTCCGCGCCGGTGTCGGCGGACGGGACGCCGACGCCGCCGCTCGCCGTGTGATCGACGCGGCCGGGCACGGCGAGCACTTCGGCCACGGCCTGGGGCACGGGGTTGGCATGGAGATCCACGAGGGTCCCCGACTGTCCCAGCGCTCCGACTCGGTCCTGGAAGCAGGCAACGTCGTCACCGTCGAGCCGGGCGTCTACCTGCCCGGACGGTTTGGGGTGAGGATCGAGGATCTGGTGGTCGTCACCGAGACCGGGTGCGACATCCTGACCTCGGTGCCCAAAGACCTCATCATCGTCGGCTGAGTCTCGTCCGTGGCGCGTCGAACCGAGCAGCGCCGCGCGGCGGTGTGGGCGCTCTATCAGAGCGACCTGCTGGGACGGCCGCTCGGCGAAACCCTCCCGCGGGACGTGAACATGTTCACGCTCGCGCTGGCCGAGCAGGTCCGCGAGCACCAGGATGAGCTCGATGAGCTCATCCGCAGTCACTCCAAGGACTGGCCGCTGGAGCGGATCGCGCCGCTCGAGCGCTCGATCCTCCGCGTGGCCCTGTTCGAACTGCTGTATCCGGACGTCGTGCCCGGCGAGCAGCCGATCCCGCCGGAGGGAGCGATCGACGAGGCGATCGAGACCGCCAAGCGCTTCTGCGGCTCCGGCGCCCCGGCGTTCATCAACGGGATCCTGGGGACGGTCTTCCGGGAACGCCGGATAAGCGGAAAGTAGGAGTTCTGCACGCCGCGGGCCCAGCGGTGACAATCTGGCGTGATGAGACTGCTCGTCGTCGACGATGACCGGGGCCTGCGTGATGTGCTGCGCCGGGCGCTGAGCCTGTCCGGATACGAGGTGGTGCTCGCGGCCACGGGCTCGGAGGCGCTGTCGCAGGTTTCCAGCGCCGTCCCGGACGCGGTCGTCCTCGACGTCGGCCTGCCGGACATCGACGGGCTCGAGGTCTGTCGTCTGCTGCGCCGTGAGGGTAACCGGGTGCCGGTGCTGATGCTGACCGCGCGCGACGCGGTGTCGGACCGGATCGACGGGCTGGACGCCGGTGCGGACGACTACCTCGTCAAGCCGTTCGACGTCGACGAGCTCCGCGCCCGGATCCGTGCGCTGCTCCGCCGCGCCGGAGGGGAGGGGGACGTCGAGGGGGGGCTGTCGTTCGAGGAGCTCAGGCTTGATCCCGCGCGCCATGGCGTGGAGGTGTCCGGCACGTTCGTCGAGCTGACGCGCACCGAATACCAGCTGCTGGAGTTGCTCATGCTCAACCCGCGGCGCGTTCTCCCCCACAGCCTCATCTACGACCGGGTCTGGGGTTATGACTTCGGCCCCAGCTCCAACGCCCTGCGCGTCTACGTCGGCTATCTGCGTCGCAAGCTCGAGGACGCCGGCGCTCGTCAGCTCATCCGCACGGTGCGGGGGGTGGGATACGCGCTGCGGGAGCCGAGCGAGTGAGTCTGAGGGCACGCATGGGCCTCGCCGCCGGGCTGGCGGTGGCGGTGGCGGTCATCGCGGTGGCCGTCTCGGCGTATGCCGGCACGCGCTCCGAGCTCCTGGGGCAGCTCGACACCTCGCTCAAGTCGCTCATTCATCCGATCCTTGCGAAGGCGGGAGTGGTCGCGCCGCCTCCGGGCCCGGGCAACAACGACGACCTGTTTCAGGGCGGCAGCATCGGCGGCCGGGGCGGAGCCGGCCCCCCACAGGGAGGCGCCGGCGGGGGGAACGACTGCGATCATCACCTCGGCCTCGACATCGCCCGGGGAGGCGGACTCGGCGGGCCGTCCGGCTACGTCCAGCTGGTCAGTCCCAGCGGCTCGGTCTGCCTCGCCAGCGGCGAGACGAAGAAGCTCCCCGTCGACGCCGCGGTCACCAGCCTCGCGAAGAATGGCCACGGGAACTTCCTGACCGATGCCGCCATCGGCTCGACCCGCCTGCGGGTCCTCACCTACGGCGTCGGCAGTTACGGCGCCGTGCAGGTCGCGCTCCCGCTGACCCAGGTCGACGAGGCGCTGCACAAGCAGCGGCTGCTGCTCGGCATCATGTCCGCGGGCGGGATCGCCCTGGCCGCGCTCCTCGGCATCCTGGTGGCGCGAACCGCGCTGGCGCCGATCGGCCGTTTCACGCGGCAGACGGAGGTGATTGCGGCCAATCCGGAGCGCCTCGATCGCGAGCGGCTCGATGTCCACGGCGGCGACGAGCTCGCGCGACTGGCGCAAACCTTCAACCGCACGCTCGACGCGCTCGAGGAGTCGGTCCAGGCGCAG
>DASZMU010000051.1:0-27893 GCA_035551695.1 Solirubrobacteraceae bacterium | reverse complement strand
CCGGCAGCGGTGGCAGCGGGCCGCGATCATGGAGGTCGCACATCGCCGGCGGCGGAGCCCTCAGCCCCCGGAGATCGCCGGCAGCACCTCCACCCGGTCGCCATCGGCGACCGTCGTCTCCTCGGTGCCCAGATCACCGTTGACGTAGACGTGGATGTGGCGGCGGATCAGCCCGCGTTCGTCGAGGACCCAGCCGTTCAGCCTGGGATGCTCGCGCTCCAGCGCTTGCAGCAACGCGCACACGGTCTGGCCGGCGACCGGGTGCTCGGCCTTGCCCCCGGCGAGCTGCCGCAGCGGGCCGTGAACGCACACGATGGCCACCACCTGAATCCTACGGCCGCTGTGGCCGGCTGTGGGTTTTTCTTGATAGATCCCGGAGCCGCCGGGACCATGTATTAGCCTGCTTGACGTGCCCTCCACCGCCGCGTCTCTGCGTCATAGCCCGCTCGACGAGCGCCACCGCGCCGCCGGGGCCAAGCTGATCCCGTTCGCCGGATGGGAGATGCCCATCCAGTACCGCGGGATCAAGACCGAGCACCTGGCCGTGCGCACGGCCGCCGGCGTGTTCGACGTCTCGCACATGGGCGAGATCGAGACCCGCGGGCCGCAGGCGTTCGAGCTGCTCCAGCACCTGTTGTCCAACGATCTGCGCCGCCTGCCGGAGGGCGGAGCCCAGTACAGCGTCCTCTGCAATGCCGACGGCGGCGTGCTCGACGACGTGTTCACCTACCGGCTGGCCGGGGAGCACTTCCTGACGGTGACGAACGCGGCCAACCACGCGCGGGACCTCGAGTGGTTCCGGCGGCACGCTGCGGACTTCGACGCCGATGTCATCGACCGCCAGGACGACTTCGCGATGCTGGCCGTGCAGGGGCCGCGCGCCCGCCACCTGTTGTCCACACTCAGCGACGGCCCGCTTCCTCCCCGCATGCACTGCTGCGAGCGCACCGTCGCCGACATCCCGCTGCTCGCCTGCGGAACCGGCTACACCGGGGAGGACGGCCTCGAGCTGTTGATCGACCCGGAGTGCGCAACCCAGGTGTGGGACGCGCTGGTGGGGGCGCGGGCCACGCCGGCCGGCCTGGGAGCGCGCGACACGCTGCGCCTGGAGGTCTGCTACCACCTCTACGGCAACGATCTGACCGAGGACCGCGGGCCGATCGAGGCGGGGCTCGGCTGGTGCTGCCGCGAGAAGACCGGGTTCATCGGCGCCGAGGCCGTCGCGGCGGTGCGCGCCACAGGACCGAGCGAGAAGCTCGTCGCCTTCGTTATCCAGGGTCCCGGGATCGCACGCCAGGGCAACCGAGTCATGGGCGGCGGCGTCGTCACGAGCGGCACGTTCTCGCCCTGCCTGGAACGCGGCATCGGGATGGCGTACGTGCCCGCCTCGCGCGCGGAGCCCGGCACCGCGTTGGAGATCGACGTGCGGGGTACGACACGTCCGGCGGTCGTCGCCGGCAAACCTCTGTACACGAAGAAGGAGCGCTGAAGCAACAGCATGGCCGATCCGAGTTATCCGGAGGACCTGCTCTACCACCCGGAGCACGACTGGGCGCGCATCGACGGCGAGGAGGCCACGTTCGGGATCACGTGGTTTGCCCAGGACTCCCTGGGGGAGGTCGTGTTCTTCGACCCGCCCAAGGTCGGGACGACGGTCTCCAAGGACGCTCCGTACACCGAGATCGAGTCGGTCAAGGCCGTCTCGGACGTCGTCTCGCCGCTGTCCGGGGAGATCATCGCCGTCAACGAGAACCTGCCCGACGCTCCGGAGACGATCAACGAGGATCCGTACGGCGAGGGGTGGCTGGTCCGCGTCCGGCTGTCGGACCCCTCCGAGCAGGACGCGCTGCTCGACGCGGCCGCGTACGAGGCGAGCCTGACATGAGTCGGTACACCTCGGCCACCGATGCCGACCGGCGGGAGATGCTCGAGACGATCGGCGTCTCGTCGGTGGAGGAGTTGTTCGCCGACATTCCGGCACACCTGCGCCTCCAGAGCCCGCTCGCGCTGGACTCCGGGCTGTCAGAGATGGAGGTCTACGACGAGCTCCGCGCCCTGGCGGCGCGCAACATCAGCACCGAGGACGAGGTTTCATTCCTCGGTGCGGGCATGTACGACCACTACGTGCCGGCGCTGGTGGACTCCATCACGTCCCGCTCGGAGTTCCTGACGCCGTACACGCCGTATCAGCCGGAGGTCTCGCAGGGCGGCCTGCAGGCGATGTTCGAGTACCAGACGGCGATCTGCGAGCTGACCGGGCTTCCGGTCTCCAACGCCTCGGTCTACGAGGGCCCCAGCGCCGTCGCGGCCGCCGGGTACGTCGCCAAGCTCGCCAACGCCCGCCGGCGCTTCATCGTGTCCCGCGGGGTGCATCCTCACGCGCGCGAGGCCCTCGCCACGCTCGCCCATGGGTGGGGCATGGACGTCGTCGAGGCCCCGCTGCACGGCGGCGTCACCGAGCTGCCGCAACTCGACGAGGACGTCAGCGCGGTCATCGTCGCTCAGCCGAACTTCGTCGGCGCCGTCGAGGACCTGGAGTCGCTCGCCGCTGCCGCCCACGGGGTCGGCGCGCTGTGCGTGGCCTCCTGTGACCCGCTGCCGCTGTCGCTGCTGCGCACCCCGGGCGACTGCGGCGTCGACATCGCCGTCGGCGAGGGGCAGACGCTCGGCAACCGGCTTGACTTCGGCGGTCCCTCGTTTGGCTTCTTCGCCGCCACGGAGGCGCTCATTCGTCGCGTGCCGGGACGGATCGCGGGGGAGACGCGCGACGTCGAAGGCAGGCGTGGGTTCGTCCTGACCCTGCAGACGCGCGAGCAGCACATCCGCCGCGAGCGGGCGACCTCGAACATCTGCACGGCGCAGGCGCTCAACGCGCTGGCCGGGGTCATCTACCTGAGCTGGCTCGGGCGCCGCGGGATTGTGGAGCTGACCGAACTGATCCTCCAGCGCACCGCGTACGCGCGTCAGCGGCTGACCGCGTTGGACGGCGTCCACGCACTCCACGACCAGCCGGTCGTGCGCGAGTTCGCGGTCGCGCTCGATGCCCCGGTGCAGCCGGTCATCGACCGGTGCCTCAAGCGGGGCATCAACCCCGGCTACGCGCTCGGACGCGACTATCCGGAGCATGAGAACGGACTGCTGGTCGCGATCACCGAGCGCCGCACCCGCGCGGATATCGACCGCCTTGTCGCCGTCATCGGCGAGGCGGTCGTCGCCGAGCGCGGCGGTCAGCTGCATGAGGTGGGGGCATGAGCAGCCGGATGCCTCACGCGGCATCCGATCTAGCGAGCCCGGATGGCGAGCGGATGCCAAGCGTGAGTGCGGCCGATGACACGCTGACGATCTACGAGCGCTCGAAACCGGGCCGCCGGGCGTTCGTGGCTCCCGCCGTGGACGTGCCGGAGCGGCCCCTGGACGAGTTGCTGCCCGCCCGGCTCCGCCGCGATCACGCGCCGCGGCTGCCCGAGGTCGCCGAGCCGGAGATCGTCCGCCACTACAACCGCTTGTCGAAGCGCAATTTCGATCTCGACGCCGGGTTCTATCCGCTCGGCTCGTGCACGATGAAGCACAACCCCAAGCTGCACGAGCGGGTCGCGGCGCTCGACGGTCACGCGAAGCTGCATCCGCTGCAGGACCCGCGCCGCGCCCAGGGGGCGCTCGAGCTGATGTGGCGCCTGCAGCGCGCGCTGGGGGAAATTGCCGGGCTGCCCCACGTCTCGCTCCACCCGTCGGCCGGCTCGCACGGTGAGCTGGCCGGAGTCCTGCTGACCCGCGCCCACCACGAGGACCGCGGCGAGCAGCGCAGCAAGGTCCTGACGCCGGACACCGCCCACGGAACCAACCCGGCCACGGTGACGATGGCCGGCTATGAGGTCGTCAAGGTCGGCACCGACGACCAGGGCAACGTCGACCTCGACGACCTGCGGGCCAAGGCCGACGCCGACGTCGCCTGCCTGATGCTGACCAACCCCTCGACGGTGGGCCTGTTTGAGCACGGGATCGAGGAGATCGCCGAGATCGTCCACGGCGTCGGCGCCAGCCTGTATTACGACGGCGCCAACCTCAACGCCATCATGGGCATCAGCCGGCCCGGCGACATGGGCTTCGACATCGTGCACTTCAACCTGCACAAGTCCTTCACCCAACCGCACGGGGGCGGTGGTCCCGGGGCGGGGCCGATCGCGGTGGCGGACCGGATCGAGCGGTTCCTGCCGCGGCCCCAGGTCGTTCGCCGCGAGAGCACGAACGGCCACGGCGCGAGAGTGTTCTACGACCTCGACCACGATCGCCCCAAGTCGATCGGCCGCCTCCGCGGGTTCCAGGGCAACTACGGCGTGTTCGTTCGCGCCTATGCCTACATCCGCTCGCTCGGTGCCGCCGGCCTGCGCGATGTCTCCGAGACGGCGGTGCTCAACGCCAACTACCTGCTGGCCAGGCTGCGCGCCGAGGGCGTGCTGGAGCACCTGCCTGCCGCGTACGAGCGCGTCTGCATGCACGAGTTCGTGCTCTCCGGAGCGCCGATGAAGCGCGACCTGAAGATCCGCACGCTCGACCTCGCCAAGCGCCTGCTCGACTTCGACGTGCACCCGCCGACGGTCTACTTCCCGCTGCTCGTCGACGAGGCGCTGCTCATCGAGCCGACCGAGACCGAGACCAGGGAGACGCTCGACCACTTCGCCGAGATCCTCGTCACAATCCTGCGCGAGGCCGCCGAGGACCCGGAGGTCGCGCGGACCGCGCCTCACACCACGCCGGTCCGGCGCCTGGACGAGGCCGGCGCCGCGCGCCACCCGGTCATCCGCCAGGCGCTGTAGCCCCGCCCGGGCCCCTGCCGTACCTACAATCGGCGCGGTGACGCTCGACCGGCGCCAGTTCCTCGTCCGATCGGGCCTGCTGGGGGCATCCGGCGCCGCCGCCGCGGGACGCGACCTGCTCGGCGCCGGCGACGCGGACGCCCACCCGCGGTCCGGGCGCGATCTCCTCCAGGCCGACGGCCCGCTCCAGTTGAGCACTGCCGCCGATCCCGCAGCCCGGCTGCGCCCCGTCCCGTTTCACGGGGTCCACCAGTCCGGGATCGTCACCCCGCCGCCGCCCGCCGGCTGCTTCGCCGTCTTCGATGTCGATGCCGCCGGGCGCGCGCAACTCGTCGACCTTCTGCAGACGCTGACCGCCGCCGCGCGCTTCTTGACCGCCGGCGGGCGGCCGCCGAGCGCCGGCGCCGGGGCGCCCGCGACCGACAGCGGGACGTTGGGCCCGGTCGTGCCCGCCGACGGCCTGACGGTCACGGTCGGCGTCGGCACGTCGCTGTTCGACCGGCGGTTTGGGCTGGCGGCGCACAAGCCGGCCGGGCTGTTCGAGATGGCGTCGTTTCCCAACGACGACCTCGATCGCGCCCAGTGCGGCGGTGACCTGATGCTGTCGATCTGCGCCGGCAGCACCGACGCCGCCGTCCACGCCCTCCGGGAGATCGCCCGCCGCACCCGCGGAGCCATGCGCATCCGCTGGCGGATCGACGGCTTCGTCTCCCCGGCCCGGCCCAGCGGGGTTCCGCGCAACCATCAGGGCTTCAAGGACGGGATCGCCAATCCGGACATGCGCCGCCGCCGGGTGGCCGAGCGGCTGCTGTGGCTGAGCAGCGGTCTGGGAGACCAGGCGTGGACGGCGGGTGGCACCTACCACGTCATCCGGCTCATCCGCATGTTCACCGAGTCCTGGGATCAACTGGCGGTCGCGGAGCAGGAGCGGATCGTGGGGCGCCGCCGAGACAGCGGGGCTCCGCTCGGCGGCGGCGTCGAGGCCGACATCCCCAACTACGCCGCCGACCCGCACGGGCGCGTGACTCCGTTGCACGCCCACATCCGTCTCGCCAACCCGCGAACGACGCACACGGAGGGCAGCCGGATCCTCCGCCGGAGCTACAACTACGACCGCGGCATCGACGCCCACGGCCGCCTGGACATGGGGCTGATCTGTGCGTATTTGCACGGGATCGACCGAACCGGCGTCAGTTAACGGACAGGAACCTGGACGTTTGGATTGGACCCTTGTCAGCTGCGGGCACCATCACCACACCACCACCCGAGCGGGGCATGGACGACACCATGACGAGAGGTTCGATGGACCGAGCGATGTCGGCCCTGCGGTCCGCCGGGTGGATCCGGCGCGATGAGCGCGTGCTCGCCGGCCGCGCCGGCGGAGTCGTCTGGGTGATCGCCTCGCTGAGCGTCATCGTCTTGGCGCTGGTGATGCCGGGCGCCCACCGCATCGCGCTGCTGGCGCTCGGCGCGGGGGGCTGCGCCTGGGGACTGTTCTCCGGACTGGTTCTCGACTACGGCCGCCTTCCGGTGTGGCTGATCCACGCCTCCGCCGTCGTCGGCATCGCCGCGATCGCCGCAGCGATCGCGCTGAGCGGGGGCGCCACCTCGCCGGCCTGGGCGTGCCTGTTCTATGTCGTCGTGTTCGCCGCCTACTTCTTCACGCCGTCCGCGGCCGCCGCCTACTTCGTCGCTTGCGTCGTCGTCGAGTGCGTCGTCGTCATCGCCGCCTCGCCCGCGTCGCGCGCGCAGGGCACGGCCAAGGTGGTCATCGCCGCGCCCGCGTTCCTCGTGCTCGGCTCGGCGCTCATCGCCGGCAAGCGGTTCATGCTGGGGCTGCGCGGCCGGGCTGAGCGCCTGGCCGCCGAGCAGAGCGCGCTACGGCGAGTGGCCACCTCGGTCGTCAGCGGCGAGCCCGTTGACCGCTTCTACGGCCTGGTCGCGGTCGAGGCCGCGCAGTTGCTGGGGGCCAGCGGCGCGGGGATCCTCCGCCTCGCCGAGACGGGGGAGGCGACGATCCTCGGCTCCTGGGCCAGCGATCCGCGGCGTCAGTACGCCGTCGGCGACCGCGTGGCCGTCCCGCCCGGCGGTGAGGTCGCCGACGCGCTCGCTGAGGGGCGCCCGGTCCACATCGTCCAGACCGCGGACAGCCTGCTGGGGGGCCTCGGCTACGGCTCGAGCATCGTGGCGCCGATCCGTGTCGGCGGCCGGACGTGGGGCTTTCTCGCCGTCGTGTCGACGCACCCGGGCGCACTCGCGGGCGAGCAGGCCCGTCGCCTGAACGAGTTCGCCGACCTGATTGTGATCTCGGTCGCGAACATCGAGGACCGGGCGGCGCTGGCCGCTCAGGCGGCGACCGACGCGCTGACCGGGGTGGGCAACCACCGCACCTTCCATCAGCGTCTGAGAGCCGATCTCGCCCGCGCCCGGCGCTACGGCAGCCCGGTCTCGGTGGCGATCATCGATGTCGACCACTTCAAGCAGGTCAACGACACCAGCGGTCACGAGGCCGGAGACGAACTGCTCCGCCACGTCGCCCGCTGCCTGAGCGATGCCACCCGCGCCGAGGACACCCTGGCCCGGGTCGGCGGCGACGAGTTCGCGTGGGTCCTGCCGGAGACGACCGGGGACGAGGCGCTCGCCGCGGTCGAGCGAGCCCGGCGGTCGATCAGCCGCTGCGTCCAGGGTCCCTACGCCGAGCCCCGGATGACGATCTCCGCCGGCGTGTGCGACTCCAGCTGGACGTCGGATCCGACCGAGCTCGTCCGCCTCGCCGACCGCGCCCTGTACTTCAGCAAGGAGCATGGCCGCAACCAGGTCCACCTGTACGCGGTCGGCAGTGAGGAGCTCGCCGGGGCCAGCCCGCCCAGGTGATCCTGGGTTTGGGCGGTCTCGCGTGAGGCCGCGCCGAGCCGGGCAGGCGTCGTAGGCTGGAGGCATGCGATTCGTGGTGTTCGGCGCCGGGGCGATCGGCGGCGTGGTCGGAGCGCGGCTGCACCAGGCCGGGTTTGCGGTCACGCTGATCGCCCGCGGCGCGCATCTGGAGGCGATCCGGGACAACGGCCTCGAGCTGGTGACCCCGGAGGAGCGCTCGGTCCTGAGGATCCCGGTTGCCGGCGCGCCCGGCGAGGTCGAGTGGACGGGCGATGACGTCGTCCTGCTGGCGACCAAGAGCCAGGACACGCTCGGCGCGGTCACCAGCCTGCGCGATGCCGCGGGGCCGGCCACGCCGGTCGTCTGTGTGCAGAACGGCGTCGAGAACGAGCGCCTGGCCCTGCGGGTGATCGACTGGGTCTACGGCGCGGTCGTGATGTGCCCCGCGGCGCATCTGCGGCCGGGCTCCGTCGAGGCCTACGGCACGACGCTGACCGGGATGATCGACGTCGGACGCTACCCGGACGGGATCGACGCCCGGTGTGAGCAGGTCTGCGCGGCGCTCGAAGGCTCGCGCTTCACCTCGCATCCCACCACGGACATCATGCGCCTCAAGTACGCCAAGCTCCTGCTCAACCTCGGCAACGCCGTGCAGGCGCTGTGCGGGCCGGGGGACCGCAGCGACGAGCTGACCGAGCGAGCGCGCGAGGAGGGCCGGGCCGCGCTGAGCGCCGCCGGGGTCCAGTACGCGGCGCCGGAGGTCACCGACATCGGTGGGCGCTGGCGCACGATGGGCGTGCGCGACATCGACGGCCGGTCACGCGCCGGCTCGTCGACGTGGCAGAGCCTGACCCGCGGCACCGCGCTCGAGACCGACTACCTCAACGGTGAGATCGTGCTCGCCGGGCGGCTGCACCACGTACCCACGCCGGTCAACGAGTCGCTGTGCCGGCTCGCCTGGGAGGCCGCGCGGGAGGGCTGGGCGCCAGGCTCTCTGGACCCCGAGGATGTGCTGACGGTGGCCGTATGAGCGCGGTGATCGATCCCGTGATCGCCGCCGAAGCGGCCGAGATCGCCGCCCGAGCGCCGGACGAGCTGACGTGGCTGGTGGACATCTCTTCGCCGTCCGGCGACGTCGAGGGCGCCGAGCGCGCGCTCAAGCTGTGCACCCGGCTGCTGCCTCCGGGCGCACGGCTGGAGCGTCCCGCCTGCTCGACGCCGGGTAGCGCCCCGGACCTGATCGGCACCGTCACCGGGACCGGCAGCGCCAAGCTGCTGCTCCTCGGCCACGTCGACACCGTGATCGGCCATGACGCCCACCAGCCGCTCCGGCGAGACGGCGACCGGCTGCACGGCACCGGCGCGGTCGATATGAAGGGCGGCGACATCCTCGCGCTGGGGGTGGCCCGAGCGCTCGCCCAGCGCCCGGAGACGTTCGCCGAGCTGGCGGTGTTGATGGTGACCGACGAGGAGTGGCGCACCCACCCCTTCGTGCATGCTGCGCGGTTCGCCGGCTACGACGCCTGCCTGTGCTTCGAGGGTGGGCAGCTCGACACCAACGGCGACGAGGGCGTGGTCGTGCGCCGCAAGGCGGCCGGCACGCTGAAGGTCATCGCCGCCGGGCGAGCCTCGCATTCCGGCAGCGCGCCGGATCAGGGCCGCAACGCGCTGCTGGCGCTGGCGCGGACCGCCGATGCCGTCGCCGCTCTGCATGACCCGGCCGGGCCGGAGCAGCTGAGCGCGGTGCCGACGATCATGCGCGCCGGCGACGCGTTCAACATCGTGCCCGCGGCCGGGGAGCTGATCTTCGACCTGCGGGCCCGGAGCCTGGGCGCGTTCGAGGAGGTGTTGGCGACGGTTCCCCCGGAGCTTGACGAGGTGATCCTCGATGCCCGGATGGAGCGCAAGTGGCCGGGGATGGATTCGACCGCGCTGACCGAGCCCCTGATCGCTGCCGCGTCGCGGCGGCTCGGCCGGACGATCGCCGGGGTCCCTCGCGGTGGCGCGAGCGACGCGAGCCACTTCGCCGAGACGATCCCGTTGACGGTGGACGGGCTGGGGCCGCGTGGCGGGGGCGCCCACACTCCGCAGGAGTTCGTTCTGGAGCCGGCGCTGCGCGGGCGAGCCGAGGTGGCGCTGGCGCTCGCGAACGAGGTCCTGTCGAAGAGTTCGTGAAATCCTGCGCCCGCTGGGTGGCAGGGCGGGCCATGCACCTGCCATCCTTGGCGGTATGCCCACATCTCACCGGCTCGGCGATAGGCGGCCCCTGTCCAGAGGCGTTATGACGCCGGCGCGTCGGCGCGAGTCGATGCAGGGGCTGGGGCTACTGATGGGGATCGTCGCTTTCATGTGGCTGGTCGAGGTGATCAACACGCTCGACAGCAACCGACTGGACAGCGACGGCATCGTCCCGCGTGACGTCGACCGCGTGTGGGGGATCCTGACCGCGCCGTTCCTGCACGTCAGCTTCGCCCATCTGATCGACAACACGATCCCC
Organism: Solirubrobacteraceae bacterium; assembly: GCA_035551695.1. Classification (GTDB taxonomy): domain Bacteria; phylum Actinomycetota; class Thermoleophilia; order Solirubrobacterales; family Solirubrobacteraceae; genus Palsa-465. The sequence goes on along the minus strand of DASZMU010000051.1, from coordinate 17,708 downwards.
TTCCTGTTCATGGGCGTGATCATCGCGCTGCGCGGGGCGGCGCGCCTGGCGCTGGTGACGCTGATCGTGATCATCGTCGGCGGTGTGGGCACCTGGCTGGTGGCGCCCGGCGGCACCGTGACCGTCGGCGCCAGCGGAGTCGTGTTCGGCTATGCCACCTACCTGTTCACACGGGGGCTGTTCGATCGCAGCTGGCTCGAGATCCTGACCGGCATCATCGTCGGGGTGATCTGGGGCGGCGCTCTGATCTCGAGCGTCGTCCCCCACAACGGCATCTCCTGGCAGGCGCACGTCTCCGGCGCGGTCGGCGGCGTCGTGGCCGCATGGTTGCTCGCCGGCCGCCGGGCGGAACGCCGTCCGGGGGCGGGACGAGGCTCGGGACCCGGTTCTGGCGGCGGCCGTGGGGGAGACCCGCGGCGCGCCGAACAGGGGCACCTGCACGACGCGCTGGATCGGGCTCTCGCGCCATAAGCGTGGGCTTGCCCCCGGGGGCAGTTCGTCCCGCGGGCGTCCGCGACGGTCGCTGGCTAGTGGTCGCTCACGTAAGTACGGTCGCACCGAGAGGTACGACTGGTGGATGCCAGGCAAGGACGCGGGAGCCGACGTGTAGCAGCGCTACACGAGGCTCCGAGGACAGCCGGACGACTCGCGCGCGGCCCGATGAGCGAGGCTGGATGCCGAGCGGGCCGCATGGCGCGAGCTGGCGCCGCCAGGCGTGCCTCGAATGCGAGCGTATTTGCGTGAGGGGCCACTAGGCTGCGCAACGTGCGCATCTTCTCCGGAATCCAGCCGACGGGCCGCAAGCACCTCGGCAACTACATCGGCGCGATCACCCAGTACGTCGCGGGGCAGGACCGCGGCGACGGCATCTACTGCGTCGTCGACCTCCACGCGACGACGGTCGCCTACGAGCCTGCCGGGCTGCGCGAGTCCGTGTACGACACCGCCGCCACCCTGCTGGCCGCCGGCCTGGACCCCGGCCGCTGCATCTTCTTTCGCCAGAGCGACGTGCTCGAGCACTCCGAGCTGGCCTGGCTGCTATCCAGCGTCACCTCGTTCGGTGACCTCAACCGCATGCACCAGTTCAAGGACAAGTCCGGTGCCCAGCGCGAGCTCGTCTCCGCCGGGCTCTTCACCTACCCGGTGCTCATGGCTGCCGACGTGCTGGCCTACCGCGCCAACGAGGTTCCCGTCGGCGACGATCAGCGCCAGCATGTCGAGCTGATGCGCGACATCGCCGAGCGCTTCAACGGCCGCTTCGGCGAGACGCTCGTCGTCCCCGAGGCGCGGATCCCCCAGGTGGGGGCGCGGATCATGGACCTCCAAGCGCCGGAGCGGAAGATGTCGACGACGGGCGGCATGCCTCAGGGGACCGTCTATGTCCTCGACGAGCCGGCCGCGATCGGCAAGAAGTTCCGCTCATCGGTGACCGATTCCGGCAGCGAGGTCCGGCGAGCGCCGGACAAGCCGGGCATCTCCAACCTGATCGACATCCTGGCCGCGGTCCGCGGCACCGACCCGGAGGCTGTGGAGGCCGAGTTCGACGGGTCCGGCTATGGAGCGTTCAAGCAGGCGGTGGCCGACGCCGTGGTCGACTATCTGGCGCCTGTGCGGGAGCGCTACCAGGAGCTGCGGGCCGACGAGGCGGAGCTGGAGCGGATCCTCGCCGGCGGTGCCGACAAGGCGCGGGCGATCGCCTCCGACACGCTGGCGGATGTCCGGCAGGCGATGGGGGTCGGCCCGGTCCGGCCGACGGAGGCGTAGCGGGGGCCGGACGGCCGATTGAGGCACAGGGTCCGAGCGGATGGTTAACGTCTACGGTCCGATGCGGAGGCCCTGCCCGTGACGCTCACCTACCTCGACCTGGACCTCGACGTGTTCGCCGGTCCGTTTGACCTGCTCCTGACGCTGATTCTGCGCGAGGAGGTCGATCTCCTGGAGGTCGATCTCGCCGATGTCGTCATCACGTACATCGACCACCTCGAGCGGCGCGGCGACCTCGACCTCGAGGCCGCGACCGAGTTCCTGGTGCTGATCGCCGCGCTGCTGGAGCTCAAGTCCCGGCTGCTCCTGCCGGGCGAGGAGATCGAGGAGATCGACCTGGATCCGGGCGAGGCCGCCGAGGAGCTCCTGGCCCGCCTGCTCGACGCGCAACGGTACCGGGCGGCGGCGGCGTACCTGGCCGAGCGCCTCGAAGAGCAGGAGGGCTACCGCTTCCGCTCGGCCCCGCTGCCCGCGGAGCTGCGCAAGGCCTCACTGCGGGACGCCGCGTCGGTGTACGACCCGGCCATCTTGAGCACGGCGGTCGGCAACCTCCTCCAGCTGCCCCCGCCGGTCGACATCCGGCACATCACGATCGCCAAGGTGACCGTGGCGGAGCGCCTCGCCCACCTGCGCGCGCTGCTCTCGCGGGGGCGGTTCACGTTCTCGGAGGCCGTCGGACGCAGCGACCGGGTGACGGTCGCCGTCACGCTCTACGCCCTGCTCGAGCTCTACAAGCAGGGCGAGGCGACATGGTTCCAGGAGGAGCCGTTCGCGGAGATCACGATCCAGTCGCTGCGGCGGTCCGAGGGGCTGCGGGCGGTGCCGGGGGGACGGGCCGACACGGCGAGTCGGAGGTTGACGGCGTGAGCACCGCTGAGCTCGAGCGGACCGTCGAGTCGCTGCTGTTCCTGAGCTCGGAGCCCGTGCCCGCGCCGGCGCTGGCCGATGCCACCGGGGCCGAACTGCACGACGTCGTCACCGCGGTGGAGCGGCTGCGCGAGCATTACGAGTACGAGCGCCGAGGCTTCGTGGTGCGCGAGCTCGCCGGCGGCTACACCCTGACCAGCCACCCGGACACCGAGCCCGCTGCCCGCCGGCTGCTGGCCAAGCCGCGTACGCCGCCCCTGACCGCCGCCCAGGCCGAGACGCTGGCGATCGTAGCCTACCTGCAGCCGGTGTCCCGCCCTGAGATCGCGCGGATCCGCGGGGTCAGCGCCGAATCGGCGGCGACGACGCTGCTCGAGCGGGGGATCATCGAGGAGGCCGGCCGCTCGCAGTTCGGCGCCGTGCTGTACCGGACGACCGAGCTGTTCCTCAAGCTGTTCGGTCTGACCCAGCTGAGCGAGCTGCCGGACATCGCCGGCTTCGACCCGTCGCCGGAGTTCGAGCAGGAGCTCCGCGAGCGGCTGCTGCGCGCCGGCGAGGCGCGAGCCGGGCTGGCTGGCGTGGCGACGCCACCGGTGGAGGATGGGGTTGGGGATGGCGCGGTGGAGGAGGACGCGGCGGGCACCGACGAGGACGCTCCGGCGGCGGACCCCACCGGATAGCCGGTCCCTACCTGCAATACGCGACCCGGGCCCGGCGGGTCGCCTAGCGCCCCACCACCGCCCGCTCGTCTCCCGCGCGCGCCGGCCCGTCGCCGGTCGCTGCCGTCGAACTCGCGCTGACGCCGGCGCCGGTTCTCGCGGAGGACCGGCCCGTGCCTGTCGCCGATCAGCCTGAGCACGTACGCGCTCCGGTGCGGGCTGTAGCGAAAGACGGGCCGGAGGAGCACCAGGAGCACGGGCGAGACGTAGTGACGAGGTCGCGCGACGGCAGCCATGCCTCGAAGTACACCATTTTTGATCAACTTGATGCATCCGGCCGGTGTTTTGGGCCGGTTAAGCCGATGGCAGGCCTACGAACCGCTGGACCTCGGAGGCGTCTCGCTCCAGCGCCTCGGCGTCCTCGGCGGTCAGGGGCGCGAACGGCTCGATCTCGATCCGGCTGCCGGAGAAGCGCCAGCCGGCAGCGGCGCGGCCATCGATCAGGGCAAACCCGCGAAACACCCCGCCGGTCACGATCCGCGGCTCGGCCTCCCCCAGCACGTCGGCACGGGATCGCCAGCCCATCAGCAGGGGCTCGAACGCGCCGAGCAGACGGGGCGGGGCAGCGCGGGCACACGGCGCCGACCGGCCAGCTCAAGCCGCCCGTCCGGCCTCTCGCGCAGGTTCTTGCCGACCGCGCGCAGCCCGGCCCGGGCGTCGCGCAGCGGAAGACCGGCCCAGCGGGCGAGATCGCGCTCGGTCGCCGGGCCGTGGCCGGCCAGATAGCGCCGTGCCAGCTCGGCCAGCGCCGTCTCGCGTGCCGGCGGCGGCCCCACGTCAGGCAACCAGTCGCGCACGAGCGCGAAGGCGTGATCGCGCCCGACGACCGGACCGCGGATGATCCGCCCCTGGATCCTGGGCCTGGATCGCGAGCAGCCGCTCAGCCACCGCGCCGGCGCTCCGGGCGGGTGAGCCGGAGAGCAGCTGAGCGTCCAGCCTGCTCGCCAGGACCGTCACGCTTCGCCCGTCGGCGTCGTCGCCCTCCGTCATCTCCACAGCGTGCGACTCAGGCCCCATCTGTGGCTCAGAGAATACGTTGGGTTGCCTGGCCCCAGAGGGTCTCCACGCGTCAGATAGTGACGGCGCGCATAAGAATTCGGTCAGCCGCTTATGCCCAGCCGACGCGGCTGGGGCCAGGGTGGGTTGGGCTCAGGGCGCTTATGCAGCCTCTACACGCGGGCGGCTAACACACAGGGGATGCGCCGGCGCGCCCCAGCCTCCACAGGACGCCCGTACGTCTCGCTCCAGCACTTCGCCGGCCTCGATGGCCTGCGGGGCATCGCCGTCGTGGCCGTGATCCTCTACCACGGTGGCGTTTCCTGGGCGCCGGGCGGCTTCCTTGGCGTCGAGCTGTTCTTCGTCCTCTCCGGGTTTCTCATCACATCGCTGCTGGTCGCCGAATGGACGCGGTCGTCGACGATCGGCCTGCGGGCGTTCTGGGCGCGGCGGGCTCGGCGCCTGCTACCGGCTCTGTTCGTGCTCGTGCTCGTCATCGGCGTCTACTACGCGCTGGGCGGGGCGGCGAAGGCGATCCCCAACCTCGAGAACGACGGCATCTCGACCCTGCTGTACGTCAACAACTGGCACCAGATCGCCACCGGCACCAACTACTTCGCCGCCAGCGGCCCCATCTCCCCGCTCCAGCACACGTGGTCGCTGGCGATCGAGGAGCAGTTCTACGTGGTGTGGCCGCTGTTCGTGCTCGCGCTGCTGGGGCTGGGCCGAGCCCGAGGGGCGTCAGGCCGGCGCTCGCTACAGATCCTGCTCGGCCTCAGCGTCGCCGGCGCGATCGCGTCGGCGGCCGAGGCGGCGATGCTGTTCGACGGCGGCCACGGGTTGGACCGCGTCTACTACGGCACCGACACGCGCGCCACCGGCCTCCTCCTCGGCGCGTCGCTGGCGCTGGGGGTGACGATCCGCCGCCGCTGGCCCAAGCCGGCGCCCCGGCTCGCACTGGGCTGGAGCGATCGGCGGTTGCTCGGCGCAGCTGCACTGGCGGCCGTTGGCGCGCTCGTGGCCGGGGTGGGGCTCGTCCGCGGGTCAGACGGCTGGGTCTATCCGTACGGGCTACTCGCGCTCGACGGCGCGGCCGCCATCGTCATCCTGGCAGTCGTGGCGACGCCGGGCGCGCCCGTGGCCCGGCTGCTGTCGCTGGCGCCGCTGCGGGGCCTCGGCACGATCTCCTACGGCCTGTACCTCTGGCATTTCCCCCTGTTTCTCTGGTTGGACGAGAGCTCGACGGGCACGACGGGAACCGCGCTGCTCGGCCTGCGCCTGTCGGCGACGCTCGCCGTCAGCCTGCTCTCCTACTGGCTCGTCGAGCAGCCGATCCGGCGGCGACGGTGGCCGGCCTGGCTGGTGCGCAGCATGGTTCCCGTCGCCGCGGGGACGGCGTTCGTGTCGCTGGTCATGGCCTCGGCGGCCGGGTCGTTGCCGGCTGGTGTGCCGGCGGCGGCCACGCTTCCCAAGGCGCCCCCGCAGCTGAAGGGCACCGACGGCCCGTGCACGGAGACGTTGACCGACACGGCGCAGTACGGGCTCGCCCCGGTGGCGCCGTCGCAGGAGGCAAAGGTCGAGTACAAGGCGCTCGGCGCGTCGACGCTGGTATGGAGCGGGTCGGCGACGAAGACCTTCCAGACCTGCCCGCCGAAGCGGGTGATGGTCATCGGCGACTCGCTGGCGTTCACGATCGGCCTGCCGATGATGGACAGCGAGCAGAGCTACGGCGTCCAGCTGGCCAACGCCGCCAGGCTCGGCTGCGCGTTCGCCGCCAAGGGCCAGCTGAACCTCAACGGGACGTGGGAGGACCCGCCGGCGGGCTGTGTGCCGGCGCTGGCCGAGTGGGCGCAGGAGGAGAAGGCGCTGCGCGTGCAGGAGGTCATCATCGAGCTCGGGTACCGCGACGAGTTCGACTGGCGTTGGAACGGCAAGGTCGTCCATCTCGGCCAGCCGGCGTTTGACGCCTACGTCGAGCGACAGATCGAGCGTTACGTGCGGGTGCTCGGTCGGCATGGGGTCAAGATCCTGTTCCTGTCGGTCCCGTACACCCACCCGCCGGACCAGGCCGACGGCGCACCGCCGCCGGCCGCGTCGCCGACCCGCCACGCGCTGATCAACGCGATGCTCGAGAAGCAGGCGCGCCGTCACCCGTCGTCGGTGCGCCTGCTCGACATCGACAAGACGGTCTCGCCCCGCAACCGCTACGACGCACGGGTCGACGGCCAGATGTGCCGGTTTGATGGCATTCACTTCAGCGTCTTCTGCAGCAAGCTGCTGGAGCCGAGCGTCCTCGGCGAGGCGCGCAAGCTGCTCCGGGGCTGAGCGACTCTTATCACTAAGCCTGCAGGGGCGACTGGTCAGTAGGATCGCTCGCCCGGGCGGGCGGCTCATCGCGGCCCAGAGCCGATCCCGATACGACGCCGGCGTGTTCTGGGCTTTGTTGCAACGCTTTCATCGAGTCATCTGGCTGCTTGCGGTGCCCGTGGTGGTGCTCGGCGCCGGCGCGATCGGACGCCTGAATTCGGTCCATCGCGCGCACGTCGGCAGCGTCCGAGCGCTGATCCGCACCGCCCGGACGGCAAACGAGTCCGGGCGCTGGCTGGCCGCCTGGACCGCGGCGCCGCAGGAGCCGATCAGCGCCAACCTGTCCGGCCGGGGATTTGACGACCAGACGCTCCGGCAGGTCGTGTTCTCGAGCGCCGGGGGAACGGAGGTCCGCGTCCGGCTGTCGAATACGTTCGGCTCGCGGCCGCTGGATGTCGGACGCGCGTCGGTCGGGATCCAGGGCGCGGGGGCGCGGCTGGCCGCCGGAGGTCTCCGGCCGCTCACGTTCGCCGGACGGCCCTCGGTGCGCATCCCGGCCGGGGCCGAGGCCGTGTCCGATCCCGTCCGGCTGACCGTCAGCCCGCTGGCCCACGTGGCGATCAGCCTGTTTCTGCCCGTGGCGACCGGACCGGCGACCCAGCACGTGCAGGCGCGCCAGGTCAACTACGTGGGGTCCGGCGACCGGGCGCTGGCCGCCGGGCCGTGGGGCTTTGGGCGCCAGACTCAGTCGTGGTACTTCCTGGCCGGCATCGACGTCCTCGCTCCGCGGCGATACCTGGGATCTGTCGTCACGCTCGGGGACTCGATCACCGACGGGGTCGGCGCGCCGGTCAACGCCAACGCGCGCTGGCCCAACGACCTCGCTCGCCGGCTGGCCACGCTCCACGGCAGCACGTTGGCCGTCGCCGACGCCGGGATCGGCGGCAACCGGGTGCTCAACAACTCCGCGTGCTGCGGTGTCGCCGCCGCCGCTCGGTTCCGCCGCGACGTCGCCACGCAGTCCGGGGTCAGGGACGTGATCCTCCTCGAGGGCATCAACGACATCGGCTTCAGCCAGAGCCACAACGCCGACAACGCACCGCACACCAACGTCTCTGCCCTGCAGATCGTCGACGGGTACGAGCGAATCATCGCGATGGCCCACGCCGCCGGCCTACGCATGTTCGGCGCGACCCTGACCCCGTTCCGGGGAGCGCAGTATTGGACGCCGGCGGGGGAGGCCAAGCGCGATGCGGTCAACCGGTGGATCATCACCAGCGGCGCCTTCGACGGCGTCATCGACTTCGCGCGCGCGGTCGCCGATCCCGCGCATCCAGAGCAGCTCCGGCCCGGCTACGACAGTGGCGACCACCTGCACCCCAACGCTGCCGGCTACCAGGCGATGGCCAACGCGATCAGCCTGGCGATGCTCCTCGCCCGGCGCTGAGCCGGACCGCGACGTGCCCGGCGGCGCGGGGCGACGGCGGCGCGGGGGAGCGGGCGACGGCGGCGCGGCGCCAGTGCCGGCCGCGGCAATCAGGCGCGCGCCGCGGCCAGCTGCCCGCAGGCGGCGTCGATGTCGCGGCCGCGCGTCAGACGGACGGTGGCGCCGACGCCGTGGCGCTCGAGCTCGGCTCGGAACGCCTCGATCGCCTTGGGGCTCGAGCCCTCGTACGGCGAATCGGTGGGGTTGTACGGGATGAGGTTGACCTTGAAGATGCGTGGGTCGAGCACGTCGGCGAGCTGGCGGGCCTGGGCGAAGGAGTCGTTGACGCCGGCGAGCATCACGTACTCGATGAACACCATGCGGTGCTTGCGCTCGTAGTGGTCGCGGCAGGCGGCGAGCACGTCGGTGAGCGGATAGCGATCGTTGACAGGCATGATCTCCGAGCGCAGGGCCTCGTCGGCGGCATGCAGCGAGAGCGCCAGGCGGATGGGCATCGGCTGCTCCGCGAGGCGGACGATTCCGGGGACCCAGCCGACCGTCGAGACGGCCGTATGGCGGTTGCCGATCCCCAGCTGGGGGAGACGCGCGCAGGCGCCGAGCACGGCGTCCAGGTTCATCATCGGCTCGCCCATGCCCATGAACACGGCGTGATCGACGTTGCTCATCCGGCGGAAGTGCAGCGCCTGATCGAGGATCTCCGAGGCGGTCAGGTTGCGGCCGAAGCGCATCGCCCCGGTCGCGCAGAACGTGCAGGTCAACGGGCAACCCGACTGCGACGACAGGCACAGCGAGCGCCGGCCGTCCCGGTAGCGCATCAGCACCGCCTCCACCGGACGGCCGTCGTGCGTGGAGAACAGCGCCTTGACCGTCCCGTCGCGGGCGTGGGCCTCGTGCTCGAGCGTCAGGCAGGAGAAGGGGACGGACGACTCGAGCGCCGCCCGCAGGTCGAGGGGCAGGTCGGTCATCGCGTCAAAGCCGCCGACGCCCTGGGCGGTCCAGCGCCACACCTGGCGCTCGCGGTAGGCGGGCTGGCCGAGATCCTCGAGCGTCGCGGTGAGCAATTCAAGATCCATGCTCTCTATGTTGACAGCGCCATGCGCCTACCAAGCGTCCTCATGCCGACAGTCCCATGCGTCTAGCCAAGTTCCTCGCCACCGCCGGGGTCGCCTCCCGCCGGGCGGCCGAGCAGATCATCCGAGCGGAGCGGGTGATGGTCAACGGCGAGCCGGTCACCGACCCCGCCCGGGATGTGACGGATGCCGACCGCGTGCTCGTCGACGGCGAGCCGGTGCACGCCGTCGCCGACCGGGTCGTCTACGTGCTCAACAAGCCGGCCGGGGTGGTGTCGACGGCGAGCGATCCGCAGCGGCGCCCGACCGTCGTCTCGCTCATCCCATCGGAGCACCGGCTGTACCCCGTGGGCCGGCTCGACGCCGACACGACGGGTCTCATCCTGCTGACCAACGATGGCGATCTCGCCTTCCGCCTGACCCACCCCAGCTTCGAGGTTCCCCGTACGTATCGCGCTCGCGTCGCCCGCCCGCCCGTGCGCGATGCGACGCTCCGGGCGCTGCGCCGCGGCGTGACGCTGGAGGACGGGCCGACCGCTCCTGCCCGGGTCCGGCGGCTGGGTGGACGGGACTCCGATCTGCTCGAGATCACGATCCACGAGGGCCGCAAGCGCCAGGTCAAGCGGATGTGCGAGGCCGTCGGTCACCCGGTGCGCCGCCTCGAGCGGACGGCATTCGGCCCGCTGACGCTCCACGACCTCCGCGCCGGAGCGCACCGGCTGCTGACCTCCGCCGAGGTCGAGGCGCTCAGCCGGGCTGGTAGATGAGCTTGTCGTTGCGCAACGACGTCGAATGCAACGCGCGGGCAACGTCGCCGCGGGTGAGGAGAACCGGGCGCCGGGCGACCATCCTCAGGATCGTCCACTGCAGCACGTGACGGCGCGAGACGCTGTGCAGGCCGGCGATGTCGTAGCGCCGCTGCATCCGCGACGGAATCAGGTTGCAGGCGGCACCCCACCAGCACAGCGGCTGCGACGGGGAGACGACCGAGATGACGTCGAGCTCGCGCACCCGCTCCGGGCTGGTGAGCGTCCGCAGACCAGGCATGTACAGCGACAGCGGCAGCAGGTACGTGTAGTGCTGGACCAGGATCGCCCGCCCCGGAGCCGCCGGCGGGCGCTCCCCGAATGCTCGCGCGACGTACCGCCAGTCCGGGCGCTGCATGCTGCGCTCCGTAGCGATTCCGACGGTCGCGAAGATCCCGATCGCGCACAGCAAGACGGCGACCGCCGCGCCCACCGCGGGCGCTCGGCGGACCGCCAGCCCCCCGGCGATGAGGATCGCCGCCGGCAGCCACAGGACGAGGATGTTGCGGGTGATGAGGTCGTCGAAGCCCACGGCGACGAAGATGAGCGCCAGCACGAAACCCGCCACCGCCAGGCCGCCCGCGAGGAGCGCCGGGCGCCGCTCCTTCGCGGTCGCCCGGAACGCGAGCAGGGCGAGCGCGACGACCGCTAGCGCCATCGCCAGGTATTTGACGACCAGGCGGTGGGGCGCGTTCGTCCCAATCAGAAACTGGGGAATGACCTGGCGCAGACGGAGGCCGAACGGCGAGTGCGCGATCCACACGTCGCGCTTGGTGCCGTTCTGCGTGATCGCAAGCGGGATCAGCGCCAGCCCGCACACCGCCACCACGCCGACGCCGATCCGAACCCGGCGGTCACGCGGGTGGACGACCACAAGCCAGACCGCCTGCGGCACCACTGCCACCAGCGAGTAGTAATGCGTGGCGAGCGCGAGTGCCGAGGCCACCGTCCACACCGCCATGTTCCGGCCGGTCGGCGTCGCCCGCACGTGGGCGAACGCGAGCAACGAGATCGCGGTCAGGAGGACCATCAACTCGTAGGCGCGCCCCTCCTGCGAGTACCAGATCAACAGCGGGCTGCACGCGGTGAGGGCGGCGACGATCACGCCGGCCCGCCGGGAGATCAGCTTCGCGGCGGCGGCGTACGCGACCGGCACGACGAGCGCTCCCGCGACCGCCGACAACGATCGGAGCCCGGCCTCGTGAGCGCCGAAGATCCGCACCCAGAACCAGGCGACGATGTAGTAGAGCGGCGGCGTCGACTCGCTCTGAGGGACCAGCCCAAGCATCTTCCCGAGGGAGAGATGGACGAGCAGCGCGGTGTCGGCCTCGTCGTACCAGAAGCCCTGGTGAGCGAGACGATAGAAGCGCAGCGCGGCGCCGAGGACCGTCAGCGCGGCGACGGCGACGACCGCGGGGGCGGCCAACAGGTCGGCGTCGACGAGACGGCCGCTCCCCAGGGGGCCGCGCAGATCGCGATTGGCGAGCGAGCCGACACCCACGGGACGCAGCGTAAGTCCGGTGAGCTGCCCGATGCCGGCGCAGCCGGACCCGTCTCGGCCGGCTTAACCGGATCTCAACGCGGCCGCAAACAGCGAGCAAACGCGCCCATCGGCACTATCTTCATCGCAATGCGCGAGGACCCCGTCAAGCCGGAGCCGTCCGTGGCGCTCGCCTCCGGCACGGCGGGTGGCTCGACGCTCACGCCGCCGGTCGACGCCCCGGTGGCGATTCCGGGCGTCCGGCTTCCGTCCCGGCGACTCCCGCGCGTGCACGTGACCCTGGGGCCGTTCGCGGGACGCGTGGCGGTCGGCGCCCTGATCCTCGGCACGCTGGCGATCGTCGCGGACGCCGCCGCCGGGCCCTCGATTCTCGTGCCCCACACCGCCGAGTTCTTCCCGGGCTGGCAGGCCGGGCCGCTGCATCTCATCCTGCACTGGTCGATCGGCAACCCGCGGACGGTGGGATACGGCTTCAGCGCCGTGCTGCTGGCGATGGTCGTCGCCTACCTCGTGGCGGTCGCGGCGGTGCGGTCGCTGTCGATGCGGTTGATCGCAGTCGCGGTCGTCGTGCTCCACCTGATCCTGCTGCTCAGCCCGCCGATGCAGCTCTCGGACGTCTTCAACTATCTGGGCTACGCGCGGCTGGGAGCTCTCCATGGCCTCAACCCGTACAGCCACGTCATCAACCGCGAGGCCTTCGACCCGGTCTTCGGCTACTCGAGCTGGCACAACCTGCGCAGCCCGTACGGGCCGCTGTTCACCGCGTTGACGTATCCGCTGGCGTTCGTCTCGGTGCCGGTCGCGTACTGGGCGCTCAAGATCGTCACCGTCGCGCTCAGCCTGGGGTTCGTCGCGCTCGTGTGGCAGTGCGCGCGGCAGCTGGGCCGCGACCCGCGCATGCCCGTCGCGTTCGTCGCGCTGAATCCCATCTTCCTCGTCTACGAGATCGCCGCGTTCCACAACGACTTCTTCATGCTCGTGCCGATGATGGGCGCGATCTCGCTCGTGCTGGCGCGACGTGATCGCTCGGCCGGCGCCGTGCTCATGCTCGCCGTCGGCGTCAAGTTCACCGCGGTCGTGCTGCTGCCGTTCCTGCTGGTCGCCGCCGCCACCCGCTCGCGGCGGATCCGTGTGCTGACCGGCGCGGTTGGAGGCGCGGTCGTGATGGCGGCGCTGAGCATCTCGCTGTTCGGCCTGTCGCTCCCCAACCTCTCGCAGCAGAGCACGCTGCTGACCGGCACGAGCATCCCGAATATCCTGGGGCTCATCCTGCACGTCGGCGGGGGCACGCCGCTGCTGCTCAAGATCTGCATCGTCGGCGTCGTGCTCGTCGTCGCCCACCAGTACTTCCGCAACCGCGACTGGATTGCCGGCGCCGGCTGGGCGACGCTGGCGCTGATCGCCAGCCTCAGCTGGCTCATGCCGTGGTACGTCGTGTGGCTGCTGCCGCTGGCGGCGCTCGTGCGCGGGCCACGCCTGCGCCGCGTCTCGATCGCACTGACCGTCTACCTGATCCTGTCGTTCATGAACTGGACGAGCTACTACATGACCGACCACGGGATCAACCTGCTCAACACGCCGGCGGGCGGCGCGTCGACGTCACTTCAGAATAAGCTCGAGCAGTAGCCGTCAGGCCCGCTTTATTGGCCTCTGCTTAAGTTCGCGCCCGTGCGCGTTCAGCTCCCCCCGGCGGCCCCCGCCACCATACCGGCGCCCGCCGGGCCGTCCGCGGCCATCCGGCGCCGGCGGCTGGACTGGTATGAGTTCTCGTTGTTGGGGTTGTTCGGCGCCCTGTCGATGTGGGTCGTCGGTCTCGACGTCTGGCGCGCGGTCCTCAACGGCTTGGTGTGGACCGGGACCGACGGCTTCTACATCGTCGACCAGATGCAGTACCTCTCCTGGATCCAGTCGGCCGCGCACCACGGGCTGGTCTCCAACCTGTTCGTGCTGCGCTCGACGCCCGCTGACTACTTCCAGCCGGCGATCATCATCTCCGGGGGGATCACCGCGCTCGGTGTCCCGTCCTGGCTGGCGCTGCTGCTGTGGAAGCCGGTCGCGGTGGTGGGGCTGTTCCTGGCGATCCGAGCGGTCGTCGACCGGCTCTTCGCGGGACGCTTCGAGCGGCGTGCGGCGCTGACGCTCGGGCTGCTGTTCGCCTCCTTCAGCGTCGTCTACGGAACCCTCGGAATCGTCGGGGACACGATGTCGGTGTGGATCTCCTGGGGATATCCATTCGCGCTCATGGCGGTAGCGCTGATTGTCTTCGGACTCGTGCGCTACGACCGGTCGCGCACCGCCGGCCGCGTCGACTGGATCCCGGGGGTGCTGGGGGCGCTCGCCAGCACGCTGCATCCGTGGCAGGGCGAGACGATGATCCTGCTCATCCTCGGCGCCGAAGTCATGCGCTGGCGCGACCTGCGGCTGTGGTGGCGGACGCGGCAGTGGCGCCGGCTCGCCCTGCCCGTCCTGACGCTGGCGCTGGTTGCGTTGCCGCTGCTGTATTACCTGCTCCTCGGCCACCTCGATCTGTCCTGGAGCCTGGCGCGGGAGAACAGTAAGCACGCCTTCCCGTGGACGGCGATTGCGATCGGCGTCGCGCCGCTGGGCATCGTCGCGCTGCTCGGCTACCGCGGGCGCTCCGACAGCTTCCTGGAGCTGCTCATGCGCGTGTGGGGTCCGGCAGCCATCCTGATCTACATCTTCTCGGCCACCGGACTGAGCGCCACCCCGCTGCACGCCTTCGACGGGATCACCATTCCGCTGGCGGTGCTCGCCGTCAAGGGCGTGCGCCGCAGCCGCCTGCGATCGCTGCCGCGCGGGCGGCTGATCGGCGGGCTGGCGGTGGCGATCGGCGTGCTGCCCGTCAATGCCTACGCGGTTGACATCGCTCCCGCGGCGGTCGCGCCGGCCGCCGACAATGCGAACTTCATCACCAAGGACGAGCACGCCGCCCTGCGGTACCTCGCCAAGGACAAGACGCCTGGGGGAGTGCTGACGCAGTTCTACATGGGCGAGGCGGTGCCGGGTTCCACGGGCCGCCACACGAACGTCGGCGATTGCCTGTGGTCTCAGCCGGGCTGCATGACGCTGTCGACCAACGCGGATGCCCTGTTCGACGGCGAGATGTCCCGGGCGCAGGCTCGCCGCTTCGTCGCCACCACCGGTGCTCGCTTCCTGCTGGCGAGCTGCTCGGCCCCGGTGGTCAACCTCCGCCGCCGGCTCGGCTCCGCGCTCATCGTCTCGGTGACGCACTTCGGCTGCGCGACCGTCTATCAGGTCGCCCCACCCACCACGACGTCCTGACTCCTCCTCCTCTGGCAGAATTCCGCCCAGCAATGCGGCTGTTCGCGCTCCGAGGCGCCAATAGCGTCGATGCCAACGAGGCGAGCGCGATCCTGGAGGGAACGGATGTCCTGATCCGCGAGCTGATGGAACGCAACTCGCTGACGCCTGAGCACATGGTCAGCTGCATCTTTACGCTGACCGACGACCTCAACGCCGAGTTCCCGGCGCTGGCGGCGCGTCGGCTGGGCCTTGACAAGGTGCCGCTGCTCTGCGCCCGGGAGGTGCCGGTCCCCGGATCGCTGCCACGGATCGTGCGGCTGCTGCTCCATTACTACGCCCCGGAGGACCACCAGCCCCGCCACGTCTATCTCGGACGCGCGCGGGAGCTGCGCTCGGACCTCGAGGCGGCACAATAGGGTCCTCGATGGCGATCGAGTTCGGCGAGCGCATCCGCAGAATCCCGGCCTATCCGCTGGCGGCCGGCTATGACCTGGGCCAGGACATGGCGATGCTCGCCTCCAACGAGTCGTGCTTCGCGCCCCGGGCGGAGGTCATCGAGGCCGCGCAGCGGGCGCTGAGCGGGGTGCACCGGTATCCGGACCCATCGCATTCGGCGCTGCGGGGAGCCCTGTCAGATCGCTACGGGGTCCCCCGCGAGCGGATCGCGCTCGGCAATGGCTCGTGCGACATCCTCCTGTCGGCCGGCGAGGCCCTACTGGAACCCGGCGCCGAGGTCGTCTACGGATGGCCCGCGTTCAGCGTCTATCCGCACCTGGCCGCCGCCTCCGGCGCCCGCGCGATCCAGGTGCCGCTCGACGGCGAGGATCGCCACGACCTCGACGCAATGGCGGCCGAGATCACGGTCGCCACCCGGCTCGTGCTCATCTGCAACCCCAACAACCCCACGTCGACGTCGCTGCCGCTCGAGGCCGTGGCCGAGTTCATGGAACGCGTGCCGCGCCACGTGTGCGTGATCCTCGATGAGGCCTACATCGAGTTCTCGCTCGCGGTCGGAGACACGTACGCATCGGTCAAGCTCCTGCGCCGCTGGCCCAACCTCGTCCTGCTGCGGACGTTCTCCAAGGCGTACGGGCTGGCGGGCCTGCGCGTCGGCTACGCGCTGTGCGGTTCCGAGGAGTTCCGGGCCGCTGTCGACCAGGTGCGCCAGCCGTTCTACCTCAACATGGCGGCCCAGGCCGCGGCCGTCGAGGCGCTGCGCTACCAGGACGAGGTGGAGCGGCGCGTCATCCACGCGGTCGCCTCCCGCGGCGAGCTGACGGCCGGAATGCGTGAGCTGGGGCTGTGGGTCGCCGAGTCCGACGCCAACTTCGTCTGGACCCATCTCCCGCAGGATCTCGAGGAATCCGCTGTGATCTCCGGACTCTCGTCACGCGGAGTGCTGGTCCGGGCCGGCGGCGCGCTGGGACGCGACGGATCGCTGAGGGTGACGATCGGCACCGATGCCGAGAACGGCCGTTTCCTGGGCGCACTCAGAGACCTGCTGGACCGAGAGCACCCATCGCCGTGAAGTGAGCACAGCCGAACCGCTGACACATCCCGCCGCCGTCGTTGCGGCACCGTCGCCGCGGCACCGTTTCCGGCGGCGCCTGCCCGGCCGGCGGTGGGCATACGTGGTGCTCCTCGTGGTCGCCCTGTCGGCGCTCGTCGTCGTACTGACCGGGATCAGGCCGTCCTACGACGGGTTCGGATTCCTCGTCTGGGGCCGACAGGTGCTCCATTGGAACCTCAACACCGACGGCGCGCCGTCCTGGAAGCCGCTGCCGTTCCTGTTCTCGCTGCCGTACGCCGTCGTCGGGAAGATCCAGATGTGGCTGTGGATGACGACCGCCGTGGCCGGGGCCCTCGGCGGCGCGGTGCTCGCCGCGCGGGTCGCCCAGCGGCTCACCGGTCCCGCGCCCGGGCGGCGTTTCGCGCCGTTCGTGGCCGGCGCCTTTGGCGCGGTCGGCGTGCTCGGCATCGGCACCTACTCGCACCTGGTGCTGATCGCCAACTCCGACCCGCTGATCGTCGCGCTGTGTCTGGCGGCGATCGACTGCCATCTCTCCCGGCGGCCGAAGCTCGCCTTC
The DNA here is from genome assembly GCA_035551695.1 of Solirubrobacteraceae bacterium. Classification (GTDB taxonomy): domain Bacteria; phylum Actinomycetota; class Thermoleophilia; order Solirubrobacterales; family Solirubrobacteraceae; genus Palsa-465. The sequence continues at coordinate 859 of DASZMU010000051.1, read as the reverse complement.
ACGATGCTCGTGCTCGCCTCGCTGGGCCGGCCGGAGGCCTGGATCTTCGCCGGGCTGTACGCCGTGTGGAGCTGGCGGGCGGTGCCCTCGATGCGGGTGCTCAGCGGGCTCGGCCTGGCGCTCATCCCGGCGTTCTGGTTCACGATCCCGGCCCTCACCTCGCACAGCTGGTTCATCGCCGGCGATCTGGCGCTCAACCAGGCGACGATCATCCACGGCAACAAGATCCTCGGGGTGATCTCGCGCCTGCGCAGCCTGTACGAGCTGCCGATGCAGCTGGCGTTCCTGTGCGGTGTCGTCCTGGCGGCGGTGCGCCGGGACCGGGTGACCCTGGGGGTCGCCGGCGCGGCCGTTCTCTGGGTGGCGGTCGAGATCGCCTTCGCCTACCACGGCTGGTCGGCCGTCTCGCGGTACATGATCGAGCCGGCGGCGGTCATGGTCGTCGTCGCCGCCGGCGCGGTCGGCCGTCTGCTCGCCGACACCCCCGGTCCGGTGGCGCTCCGCTGGCTGGGGCCGGTGGCGGTCGTCGCGCTCCTCGTGACGCTCGCGCCCGCCGCCCGCAGCCGCGTCCGCACCACCCACGCCGAGATCCTCAAGGGCCGGGCCGCGGCCACCCGGATCAACCGGCTGCAGGCGGTGATCGACCGCGACGGCGGCGTCCGCCGGATCCGCTCCTGCGGCCAGCCGGTGTCGCAGATCGGCTTCCAGAGCACCCTCGCCTGGGAGTTGCACATGAACGTGGGCAACGTCGGCTACAACCCCGGCCACGCGATCCGCCGCGGCAAGCCGATGGTGCTCTTCCAGCCTCACAAGCTCGGCTGGCGGGTCCGGCCGTACAACCTCCCCAAGGAGGATGAGG
>DASZMU010000050.1:0-22918 GCA_035551695.1 Solirubrobacteraceae bacterium | reverse complement strand
GCGTGGACCGCTACATGCGCTACGCGCTGGCGATGGTCTGCGGAGGCGCGTCCGAGCTGACGAAGTCAACCGAGGTGCTGGCCGCGCTCGGCGTGGAGGAGCCTGAGCTGACGCTGCTGCGCTACCGCGGCCACGGCAACCCCGGGGCCACCCGGGTCGAGACCGCCGGCGGAGCCGTCCACGAGCTCACCTACGACGAGATGTGGCGCGACGAGTCCACCTGGCGGATCCAGTCCCGGTGCAAGATCTGCCCTGACGCCATCGGCGAGAGCGCCGACATCGTCGCCGCCGACTGCTGGGATGGGGGAGGGCCGCATGGCGAGGACGCCGGCTTCAACGCGATCCTCGTCCGGACCGGCGCCGGCGCCGCGCTGTTCGACGCGGCCGTGGCCGCCGGCCGGCTGACGCTCGTTCGTGACATCACGTTCCGGGACATGGATGGCTTCCAGCCCCATCAGGTGCGCAAGAAGCGCGCGGTGTGGGCCCGCATGTCCGGGATCCGGGCCACCGGCGGCCGGGCGCCCTCGGTGCGGGGTCTGCGCGTCCGCCGGCTGGCGCTGCTCACCTCGCCGCGCCTTCTGCTCCGCGAGGCGGTGCAGGCGGGCGCCCGGATGCGCGCCGGGCGGTTCGTCGAGGCCGCTTCGACGGTGGGCGCGGGCGAGACCGTGGCTCCCGCCGACTAGTTGCGGAGGCGGCCGCTGGCGCCGGCGGATCAGCCGCCCAGTGGATCAGCCGCCGGTTGACGATCCGTTGTCAGAGACCGTGTCGGCCAGGCCGGGATAGACGTATCGCGCCTTGTGGACGTGCAGCTCCATGAGCGTCTCAGACCCGCTGACCCCTTCGACGCCTCCGAGCCGCTCGGACAGGAGGCGCCACAGGTCATCGTGGTCCCGGCAGATCAGATGCATGTACAGATCGGCCGAGCCGGCGCAGGACGAGAGGTACATGACCTCCGGCCAGCTCGCCAAGGTCGTGGCGACGGCGCGATGAGATGCGGGCTCCACCCGGATCAGGACCGACGCCTGGACGGCGAAGCCGAGGCGGAATGGGTCGGCGAGGGCCAGGATGCGAAGGGCGCCGTCCTGCTGCATGCGGGTGGCGCGGAGGCGCACCGTCCCCTCGGCCACGTTCAGCGAACGCGCGATCGCCCGGAACGGCCGTCGGCCGTCGGTCTGCAGTTGCGAGATGATCGCGCGGTCAAGCGCATCGAGCTGACGCAGCGGATGACTGCTGGATCCGGGCCGCTCGTCTGGCCGCTCGTCTGGGTCCCCAACGGTCATCGAACCAGTCTAGGTCCGCCGCCCAGGTCAGGTCGAAGGCGGCTCGAGCGGCTCGAACGGTGGGACGGGTGGCTCGTCGTCAGGCGAGTACCAGAATCCCGTCAGCTGCCCGCCGTCGACGACGATCGTCTCACCGTTGACGTACGACGCCTCGGCCGAGCACAGGAACAGCACGACGCCCGCCTGCTCGGCGGGTTCGGCCGGGCGGCGGAGAGGAATCCGGCGCATGTAGTTGGCCCAGAACTCCGGCGTCCAGCCGTCGGCCACCATCGCTGTCTTCGTCAGCCCCGGGCAGACCGCGTTGCAGCGAACCCCCAGGTGCCCCAGCTCGAACGCGATCACCCGCGTCAGGTGGGCGAGCGCCGCCTTGGACACCGCGTAATGGACCGACGGCGACTCGGCGACGAACGAGTCGATCGACGCGATGTTGACGATGCTGCCGCCTCCGTGCTCGACCATGTGACGAGCCGCCACCTGGCTGGCGAAGTACGGAGCGTGGAGGTTGACGTCGATCGTCTCGTGCCAGTGCTGGTCGGTCGCCTCCAGAAACGGCTCCATATGGGCAACGCCGGCATTGTTGACGAGGACGTCGAGGCCACCGAGCCGCTCGATCGCGTCCGCGACCACCCGCCGGCTCTCCGCCGGCTGAGCCATCTCGGCCGGGATGACGTGCACCTCGCCGTCACCGGCCGCCGAGCGCACCTCGGCCAACCGGTCGGCGCCGCGCGCGGACGCGACGACCCGCGCGCCCTCAGCCGCGAACGCCAGCACGATCGCACGGCCGATCCCGCTGGACCCGCCGGTCACCAGGACGCGCCTCCCCTCGAACCGCCGCATCAGGCACCCTCCGTGTCGTCGTACGCCAAAACCCATCAACCGTGGCGGCACGCCGGTCGCTCGTCCCGCGACCGAAGTTGTACTAGATTCCGTCGCCTGATACGGTTCGCGCAATCAAACGGCCCCGCATCTGTGGATTGCGTAGCCAGAACACATCTCCGCTGCGTAGAGAGGGGAGTTCATGCCGACGAAGACGATGCACGATCTCGGTATCGACGGCGACGCGGTGGAGGACGCGCTCTCCCGGAGCCTGACGTTTCCGGCCCGGTGGTACTCCGACCCGGACATCTACGCGTTCGAGAACGAGCGGATCTTCACCCGTTCCTGGCAATACGCCGGGCCGTTGGAGAAGCTCCAGAACCCCGGAGACCACATCGTCTGCCACGTGGGCCAGGTCCCCATCGTCGTCACCCGCGACTCGGCCGGGGAGCTGCACGGCTTCATCAACGTCTGTCGCCATCGCGCCTACCCGGTGGCCGTGTGCGATGGCAACCGCGGCACGCTGCAATGCCAGTATCACGGCTGGACGTACAACCTCGACGGGCGCCTGCGCAAGGCCCCGCGCAGCGAGCGTGAGGAGCACTTCGACAAGTCGGAGTTCTCACTGCTGCCGGTGTCGGTCGACACCTGGAACGCGTTCGTGTTCGTCAACCCGGATCCGGAGGCGCCGTCGCTCCGCGAGTCCTATCCGGAGTTCGAGCCGCTCGCCGAGGAGCGCGGGCTCGACTTCACCGGGTACAGCTACCACGGCCGCATCACGTACGAGGTTCCGGCCAACTGGAAGGTGTGGGTGGAGAACGCCAGCGAGTGCTACCACTGCCCCACCATCCACACCCACAGTTTCAGCGATGCGTTCCTCGCCGGCGCTGATGTCTATGAGTACGTCGACGGGGCCCGGGTGCTGGGGCAGTTCACCGGATACAACCCGCGGGCCAAGCACTATCCGCGCCCGGCACAGGACGGGGACCGCCAGTTTCGCTACACGTTCCTGTGGCCGACGACGACGCTCGTCCAGGACGACTGGGTGGCGTTCCCGGGCATCATCCAGCCGACGGGGCCGGAGACGTGTCAGTTCATCGCCGACTTCTACGCCGACCCGGCGCTCTCCAAGGACCAGGCCGACGAGTGGGTGGCGATGTGGAACAAGACCCTCGGGGAGGACACCGACGCGGTCCTGCTCCAGCAGCCGGGCCTGCGCTCGCAGATGGTTCCCCACGGCCGCCTGATGCCGGCCTCCGAGAGCGCGATCGCTCGCTTCCACCGCATGGTGTGGGAGGCGTTCTCCGAAGCGCTGGACGAGGACTGATCCCCGCCGTGCCGACGGGCAACCGATGAAGGCGATGCGGCTCGTCGCCTTCGGCGACCCGCCCCGGTTCGAGCTCCAGGACGTCCCGGATCCGGAGCCCGGGCCCGGCCAGGTGCTCATCGACCTGCGTACGGCGGCGCTCAACCGTCGCGACTGGTGGATCTGGACGGCGCCGGAGTACTGCCGGCTGCCGGTCACGCTCGGGTCCGACGGCGCCGGCGTCGTGGCCGCCGTCGGCGAGGGCGTGGACGGCGTCGCGCCGGGTGACGAGGTGATCGTCGACCCAACGCTCGGCTGGGGCGACAGCGAGGAGCGCCCCACCGACGAGTTCGACATCCTCGGCGCTCCCACCGACGGTACGTTCGCCGAGCGCGTGGTCGTGGCCGCCGACAGCGTGGCGCGCAAGCCGGAGCGGTTGTCCTGGGAGGAGGCCGCGGCGCTCAACCTCGGCGGTCTCACCGCCTGGCGCGCCACCGTCACCTGCGCCCGCGTCGCCCCCGGCAGCACGTTGTTGGTCACCGGCGCCGGCAGCGGCGTGTCGACGTTCGTGCTCCAGATCGCCGTCGCCCACGGCGCCCGGGTGTTCGTCACCTCCTCCAGCGAGGCCAAGCTGGACGCGGCCCGGGCGCTCGGCGCCGAGGCCGGCGTCAGCTACCTGGATCCCGAGTGGCCGGAGCAGCTGCGGGCGCTTGTCCCCGGTGGCCTCGACGCCGCGGTCGACAGCTACGGCGGCCCCTCGTGGGAGGGCGCGCTCACGGCGTTGCGCCGCGGCGGGGTCCTGGTCTCGTTCGGTGACACCTCGGGGCCGGAGACGACGCTGACCACCGCGCAGGTCTACTGGGAGTGGCGGCGTGTGATCGGCACCTCGATGGGCAGCCCGCGCGAGTACCGCGCCCTCGTCGCGCACGCCGAGCACGCCACGTGGAAACCGGTGATCGACAGCGTGTTCCCGCTCACGGCGCTCGACGACGCCGCGCGGCGGCTCGCGGACGGCGAGCGCTTCGGCAAGGTGGTCCTGTCGATCGCGTCCTGAGGCCGCGCTCGGCGGTGCTCGGCGGTGCTCGGCTCGCCCGGCTCGTTGCTGCCGAGTGATGGTCCGCGACCTGCGGAACGTGTCAAATCCCGGGTCTCCTGCTTTTGTCAGTGCGGGTGGGTCACCAGGTGGTGTCGGATTGGGTGTGGGGCGGTCGAGCGGCGATCCGCTGTGGGTGATGTGACCGGGGAAACGACGACCATCGAAGAGGTGTCTGCGGTGGTCTCGGCGCTCCGGTGGTCCCCGGGCCGTGCATCACGCGCCGAATCGGAATGCGGCGGCGAGATTTGGCGCCACGCGCACGCACAGGGTGGAGTGTGCGCCAAATCAGCCGTGGCGATCCTAATTTGTCGCCTGGCGCACGCCAGAATCAGGTGCGACACGGCGGCCGGATGATCAAGATGTGACAACTCGAGCCCGTATCCATGGCGGGTGACCAACGGCTTCTGCGTTCAGGAACGAAGGGGAAAACGCACTCTCAGCCCCGAACCTAGGGACGTGCTGCAAGTTACGGTCGTATATCAGCCACCAGATGACACACCCCCTGCCGCACGACTCTCACCCCGGGGCGTCTGCGTTGTCACCTTTCTACAAGCGCGTTGGTTCCTGCGACCACTGCGGTGCACGGTGAAACCGGCGCAGCGGGCTTGGGGGCGACGCCGACACTCCGGCTGCGGCCCGCCCCCTTCGTTGCCGCCGTTTTTCGCGCCACGGGCCTCCGAACGGTCGCGGTCAGGACGAACATCCGGCAACGAAGAAGGGATGGGGCTGCGGCGACCCGCCGGCGGCGATCCCGCCGGCAGCGACCCGCCGCCGGCCACCATGCACCCGCGCGCCAAATCACGACGACACCGGAGGATTTGGCGCGTTCTGGGGGCTGTGCGTGCATCTGGTGACAGATCATCCGGGCGCTCCGCGCTTTGGCGCACGCGTCACGCTGAAATCCGGAGCCAAGGCTAGCCCGGAGCCGTCACCAACTCGGCCAACGCCCGCGCGGCCGCCCGGGTCGGCCGATTGCTTGGTACAGCCATCACGACCCGCCAGGTCAGCCGGGAGGCGAGGCGACGTGTCTGGAGCCGGTCATCGCCCTGTAACAGCGATCTGGGAAGGAGCGCGACGCCGAGTCCGGCGCCGATCAGCCGGAGACACGTCGCGACGTCGGCGACCTCGATGGTGACCCGCCGGTTGACGCCGGCCGTGGCGAACGCCTGGTCGACCGCGCCGCGGACGCCCCAGCCGGCCGGGAAGTCGATGAAGGTGGCGTTGGCCAGCGCGCTCAGCTCGATCCGCGTCCGCCGCGGCGGGAGCAGCTCCGGCGTGCCGACCAAACACAGGTCCTCGACGCCCAGTTCGGTGGATGACACGCCGACCGGATCCTCCGTCAGTGACACGAACGCGATGTCGATGCCTCCGCGTGTCAGCTCCTTCACCAGCGCCATCGAGCCGCCCGCCGAGGGCCGGACCTGAATCTCGACCTCGGGGTGCCGGCGGTGGAATCTCGCGAGCAGGTCCGCGACGTCGATGAAGGGGAACGTCTGCATGATCCCGACGCGCACCGTGCCGCGCAGGACTCCCTTCAACTCGGCCGCCACGTCTCGCGTCTGCTCGACCGACGCGAGCGTCTGCCGGGCGGACGGCAGGAGCGCCTCGCCGGCGTCCGTGAGAGCCACGCGGTGAGTCGTGCGGTCAAACAGCCGCACCCCAAGCTCACGCTCGAGCGACCGGATCGAGACCGACAGCGCGGATTGCACGTAGCTCAGGCGCCGCGCGGCCCGGGTGAAGCTCTGCTCCTCGGCGACCGTGACGAAATGCTCCAGCTGCCGAACCTCCATGCCCTCGAGAATACTTATGCGCACCACGAATAACTGTTGTCCGCAGTATTCGCTCGACAAGATCGCCGTCGCCCCGCATGCTGGGGTACATGACCTACGAATCGCAGCTTGCGACCGGGCGGTCGTTCGCCCCGCGCCCCCGGTCCCGCAGACACCACAGCATCGGCTTCTGGGTAGCGGCAGTCGCCTTCCTGCTCAACATGGGGTTCTCGGCCGTGCCCACGCCGCTGTACGTGCTGTATCAGCAGCGCGACGGGATCTCGAACCTCATGGTCACCGTCGTCTACGCCGTGTACGCGGTCGGCGTCATCGGCAGCCTGTTCCTTGGCGGCCATCTGTCTGACTGGATCGGCCGCCGGCGGATCTTCGTCCCCGCGCTCCTGGCGAACGCCGTCAGCGCCGTCATCTTCATCGTCGATCCGAGCCTGGCCGGCCTGATCGTCGCCCGGATCGTCTCCGGGGTCTCGGTGGGGTTGACGACGGCCACCGCCACCAGCTACCTCGCCGAGCTCCACGCTGCCGCTCGCCCGTCGGCACCGCCGCGTCAGGCGGAGGCGGTGGCCACGGCCTCCAACCTCGGCGGGATCGGCTTGGGCCCGCTTGCCGCCGGCCTTCTCGCCCAGTTCGCGCCGGCGCCGCTGCGCTTGCCGTACGTGGTGTTCGGCGTCGCCCTGATCGTGCTGGCGGCGGCCGTGGCGCTCTCGCCTGAGACGTTGCGCCGCTCCGGACCGCGGCCGCGGTATCACCCGCAGCGGATCGTCGTGCCGGATCGGACCCGCTCGATCTTCTACGCCGCCACCCTGGCGGGGATGGCGGCATTCGCCGTCTTCGGCGTCTTCAACTCGCTGGTCCCCAGCTTCCTGGCCGGCACGCTCCACGAGCGGTCGCACGCGATCGCCGGCGCCGTGCCCTTCGCCGCGTTCGCGGGCGGCGCGGTGGCGCAGATCCTGGGGGCCGGCACGCCGACACTCGTGCTCCTGCGGCGGAGCGTCCCGGTGATCATCCTGGGGCTGACCCTGACGGCCGGCGCGATGTGGTCGAGCAGCCTGGCGATGTTCGTCGCCGGCGGGGTGATCACCGGGGCCGGTGGGGGCATGGTGTTCAAGGGGTCGCTCGTCGTCGCCGCCTCGACGGCGCCGGCCCAGTCTCGTGCCGAGGTGCTCGCCGGGTTCTTCCTCGGTGCGTACATCGGCCTGTCCGTGCCCGTCCTCGGCCTCGGAATCGCGACGACGTACGCCCCGGCGCGTGACGTGATGCTCGTGTTCGCGGCGCTGTCGGCGGTCGCGATCGCCGTGTCGGTGCGGGCGGTCATCCGCGGGTCCAGCCGGCGGACGGACAGCCAGGGGCATTCGAGGCCGCACGGCGCATCGACCGGTCTCCCGGTAGCGGCGGAGTGCGTGTGCTGAGCGGCGCCGGCAGCATCATCCGGCGGGCGCGTCCCGGACACTGTGGCGGTGGACAACGCGCAGATCGCCGATCGCCTGGAGGCCTTTGCTGTCCTGCTGGAGCTCGCCGAGAGCAACCCGTACACGATCCGCGCCTACCGGCGGGCGGCGGAGACGATCCGGTCCACGCCGGCACCCGTCGCCGAGCTCGTCGCCTCCGGCCGGGTGCGGGCGCTGCGCGGCATCGGACCGGGGATCGCCGCCCGGCTGTCCGAGCTCATTGCGACGGGTGAGATCGCCGAGCTGGCCGAGCTTCAGCGCGAGCTTGCACCGGACCTGGTCGGCCTGGGCCGGTACCTGGGGCTGAGCGCCGCGCGGTCGATGCAGATCGCCCGCACGCTCGGCGTCCACACCGCACAGGAGCTGCGCGATGCCGCCGCGGCCGGGCGGCTGCGGTCGGTTCCGGGGATCGGCCCCACGACCGAGGCGCGGCTCGTGGAGGCGCTGCAACGGAGCCCGGAGCCGCGCGCGCGCCAGGGCCTGCTCCTCAACCGCGCCCGCGACCTGGTCGACGCAATTGCCGCGGCGCTCGGCGGCGAGCCGGCCGGGGACCCCCGGCGCTGGCGTGACGTCTGCGAGCACCTGGCGGTCGTTTGCACCGAGCCGGCCTCCGGCGCCGACCGCAACGCCGATGCCGTGCTCGACCGGTTCACCACGCTGCCCCAGATCGTCGCCGTCATCGCGCGCGGCCACCGCCGCGCCCTTGGGGTCACGGTCGAGGGGGTGCCGGTCCAGCTCGTAGTCGCCGAGCCGCATCGCGTCGGCACCGAGCTGATCCGCGCCACCGGTTCCCCGGCGTACGTCGCCGCCCTCGAGCCGCTTCCGGACGGCCCGACCGAACGCGAGGTCTACGCCAGGCTTAACGTCCCGTGGTGTCCGCCGGAGCTGCGCGAGGAACCGCACACCGATCCACCGCCGGACCTGGTCGAGCTGTCGCAGATCCGCGGCGACCTCCACTGCCACACGACGTGGACCGACGGGCGGGCGAGCGTGGAGGAGATGGGCCGGGCGGCGCAGGCCCGCGGGTATGACTACCTGGCGATCTGCGACCACACCCCGGCGGTCGGCGCCGTGCACGGCCTGACGCCGGACGAGGTCCGCCGCCAGGGCGAGGAGATCGCGCAGGCCAACGCCGGGCTCGCGCCGTTCCGCGTGCTGCGCGGGATCGAGTGCGACATCCTGCCGGACGGACGGCTTGACCTGCCGGACGACGTCCTCGCCGAGCTCGACTGGGTGCAGGCCAGCGTCCACGCCGGGCAGCGCACGCCGCGCCGCGAGTTGACCAAGCGCGTGACGGCGGCCCTGGAGCATCCGGCGGTGTCCTGCTTCAGCCATCCGACCGGGCGCCTCATCGGCCGCCGGCCGGAGAACGCCGTCGACCTCGACGTCGTCTTCGAGGTCGCGCTCGCCCACGGCGTCGCTCTGGAGGTCAACGGCCTGCCGCCCCGGCTCGACCTCAGCGGTGAGCACGTCCGCGAGGCCCTGCGGGCCGGCGTCAGCATCGTGTGCTCGACCGACTCACACTCCGTGCGCGGTCTGGCGAACATGGAGCTGGCCGTGCGAACCGCCCGCCGGGGTGGCGCCACCGCCTCCGACATCGTCAACACCCGCGGGCTGGAGGCGATCCTCAACCGCCCGGGCGGCGATGTCCCGGGGTGACCCACCCCCGGGGAGGCGCCGCCGGCGAATCGCGAGTGCGCCGTGAATCGCCAGTGCGTGAATCGCGGGTCCGACGTGCATCACGCGCCAAATCAGGGCCGGCGTCACGGGATTTTGCCGGATTCTTGGGGCCAGACGTGCGTGTGGTGCCAAATCATCCGGGCGGGGGACGATTTGGGGCAATCTGCACGCTGAAAACCGGAGCAACGGCTCTGACGCTGCTCGGAGCTCGCGTCAGGTGCTCCAAGCGTGCTCAGAGAGCTCGCGTCAGGCGATTCCGGGGCCGCTGTAGGCGACCGGGATCGTCGTGGTCGCTCTCGCCGAGGCGATCTGCGACAGCAGGCTGGATGGGCTCGTGCCGCCGAGCACGGGCAGTCGCGGCAGCCGGAACCGGTCCTGTTGCGAGCTCGCCCACCCCGGATTGACGGTCGTGGCGCCGACGTAGCCGGCTGCGCGGACCGCGGCGGTCACCGTTGCGTTGTAGTGGCCGGAGGGATAGCTGAACCAATTGGCCGGAACCCCGTAGCGTCTGCGGAGCGTTTGGCGGGCGGTGGCGATCTCGGAGCTGAGCTGGCCGGGGTCGAGCGTGATCAGGTCGGCGTGGCTGACCCCCTGCGTATCGAGCTCCCAGCCACCGGCGACCAGGCCCCGGATCTGCGCGTCGGTCAAGCCCCCCTCCGCCGGCGGCAGGCCGCTGAGTTGAAGGTTCTCGACTCCGACCCAGCCGAGCCGCTTCAGGAGCGGGAGCGCGTTCGTGTACTGCGAGGCGTAACCGTTGTCGAAGCTGAGCACGATCGGCTTTCCGGCGCCGAGCGACCCGCCCCGCGTCCAGTACGCCTCAACCTGGTTCAGCGTGACCGCGTGCCACCCGGCGGCCTTCAGGGCGTTCAGCTGGCTCGTGAACTCGTCGGCCGGGACGTAGAGGGCCGGATTCGCCGCGCTCTGGGGCGGCCGGGAGTTGATCACGTGATAGACGAGGATCGGCACCGCGGTGATCACGGGCTGTCCGGCGGCACGCGAGGCCGACGCGCTCGTGGTCGCGGTCTGGGCGGATCCCGCCGGCCTCTGTGCGGCGTGACCGGGGCCTGATCCGGGGATGGACGCGAGCACGAGAACCACCACGACCGTCGCGACCACGGCCAGCGATCCGAGCGCGGCGAACCGTCCGCGCCTCGCGAGCAGCTGATCCCCCTGCGTGCGCCGGCGGACCGGCGGTTCGCGCACGCGCCGGCGGGCCGACGGTTCGCGGAAGCTCATTGAGGCGCGACGTTACACGGTGACGGAGTATCGATCCAGGGCGCCGAACCCGACCCCCCGCCCGGGGGGAAACCCCTCCCGGTTCGGTGACATCGGCTGTAGGGACGGCGAGCCTGGGGGTGGGGACGAGTTTGCCGTTCGGACTCGACCGCCATACGACCGCAAGAGAAAGGAGTCAAACATGCCCACGACCACCGTCACGCCTGAGGCCGTCGAGAAGACGATCACCGACGCCCTCCCGCAGTTCGGCGTCGACCCATCACAGATCTCCCGGGAGGCGTCCTTCGAGGAGCTCGACGTCGACTCGCTGGACATCGCCGAGATCTCCCAGATCATCGAAGAGGAATACGGCGTCCAGCTCAAGGGCGACGACGTCAAGACGATCCGGACCGTCGGCGACGCCGTCGATTTGGTGGTGAGTCGAGCCGGATGAAACGCCACGTTGTCGTCACCGGGATCGGCGCCGTCACCCCGCTGGGGGTCGGCGCCCGGACCCTCTTCGATCGGTGGCGCGCGGGAGCGTCAGGCATCGAGGACGGAGAGGGGGTGGCCGGGGAGTTCGACCCCACCGAGCATCTCTCGGTCAAGGAGGTCCGCCGGGCTGACCGGTACAGCCAGCTCGCCATGGTCGCCGGCGATGAGGCCCTTGCGGATGCCGGCTGGGATCGCGACGAGCTGCCCTACGACCCGGCGCGGACCGGGTGCGTCTACGGCACCGGCATCGGCGGCATCGGCACGCTTGAGAACAGCAAGCAGATTCTGCTCGAACAGGGGGAGAGGAAGGTCCCGGCTTTGTCGGTGCCGTTGATGATGAGCAACGCCGCGGCCGGAATGCTCGCGATGCGCTACGGGTTGCTCGGCGACAGCTTTGGCACCGTGTCGGCTTGCTCGGCCAGCGCTCACGCGATCGCTCAGGCGACGCGGATGATCCAGTACGGGGACGCGGACGCGGTCATCACCGGCGGCGCGGAGGCGGCGCTCACCCCGCTGTCGAAGGCGGCATTCGCCGCGCTCGACGCGGTGTCGAATGTCGGCATCTCCCGTCCCTTCGACGCCCGGCGCGACGGCTTCGTGATGGGCGAGGGCGCCGCGGTGCTCGTGCTCGAGGATGCGGAGATGGCCGCGGCGCGCGGAGCCCGTGTGCTCGCAACGATCCGCGGCTTTGGCGCGACCTCCGACGCCCACCACATCACGGCGCCTCATCCGGACGGGGCCGGCGCGGCCGCCGCCATCACGAAGGCGCTCCGCGACTCCGACCTGGAGCCGGAGGACATCGACTACATCAACGCGCATGGCACCTCGACGCCGCTCAACGACCGTGCCGAGACGAAGGCGATCAAGACCGCGCTCGGCGACCGGGCGGCCCACGTGCCGGTGTCGTCGACGAAGTCGGCCATCGGCCACCTGCTCGGTGCGGCCGGGGCCGTGGAGGCGACGGCGACGATCCTCGCGCTCCGCGAGCGGATCGCGCCGCCGACGCTCGGCTGGGAGGAGCGTGAGGAGGGCATGGACCTCGACTACGTTCCCGGTCAGGCTCGCCCCCTGGAGGTCGACCGAGGTCCCGCCATCGCGCTCAGCAACGCGTTCGGCTTCGGCGGACACAACGTCGTCCTGTGCTTGGAGGTCTGATGCTCTCAGACAAGAAGCTCTTGATCACGGGCGTGATCACACGCGACTCGATTGCGTGGGAGACGGCCCGCCAGGCCCAGGAGGCCGGCGCGGAGGTCGTGCTGACCGGTTTCGGTCGCGCGCGACGGCTGACGGAGCGGGCGGCGAAGAGCCTGCCAGAGCCGGCCGACGTGCTCGAGCTGGACGTCAACTCCCCGGACGACCTGACGGCGGTCGCCGCCCACCTGCGCGAGCGCTGGGGCCGCGTCGACGGCGTCCTTCATTCGATCGCCTTCGCATCCGAGGACGGGCTGGGGGGACGCTTTCTCGCCACCCCGGCGGAGAGCGCGATCACCGCGTTTCAGACGAGTGCGTTCTCGCTCAAGGAGCTGAGCGTGGCGCTTGCCGATCTGTACCCGGAGACCGGCGCCAGCATCGTCGGCATGGACTTCGACGCCTCGGTCGCCTGGCCCGCGTACGACTGGATGGGCGTGGCCAAGGCCGCACTCGAGGCGACCGCCCGGTACCTGGCGCGCGACCTCGGCCCGCACGGGGTGCGCGTCAACCTTGTCGCCGCCGGCCCGTTGGGGACGCTCGCCGCGCGGGGGATCCCCGGCTTCGAGGACCTGGCGGAGCTGTGGGCTCGCCAGGCCCCGCTGGGCTGGGACGGCGAGGACGCGGGGCCGGTGGCGGGAGCGATCCTATTCCTGCTCTCCGACCTGGCGCGCGGGATCACCGGCGAGATCATCCACGTCGATGGCGGCTTCCACGCCATGGGCGCGCCCCTCTCGCAGGCGCCGGTGGCGCTCGAGGGGGCGCTCGCCTGATGGAGCAGCGTCCCTTCCACCGGCTGGCGATCGTCAACCGCGGCGAGGCCGCGATGCGCGCCATCCGCGCCGTGCGTGAGCTCAACTGGGAGCGGCCGGACCCGATCCGCATCATCGCGCTCTACACCGAGCCTGACCGGCACGCGCTGTTCGTCCGCCAGGCGGACGAGCGCCAGTGCCTGGGGCCGGCGATCAACCCGGAGGGCCGGCCCGCGGGTTATCTCGACTACGCGGCCCTCGAGCGCGCCCTGACCGAGTCAGGCGCGGACGCCGCCTGGGTCGGCTGGGGATTCGTGGCCGAGCATCCCGAGTTCGCCGAGCTGTGCCGGCGCCTGGGGATTGTGTTCGCGGGCCCGGACCCGGAGGTGATGCGGGCGCTCGGCGACAAGATCGAGGGCAAGCGCCTGGCCGAGCGCGCCGGCGTGCCCGTGGCGGCGTGGAGCGGCGGCGAGGTCGACACCGTCGACGAGGCGGTGCGCCACAGCGAGGCGCTCGGATTCCCGCTTATGATCAAGGCGGCGTCCGGGGGCGGCGGCCGGGGAATGCGCCGGGTCGAGCGCGCCGAGGATCTCGCGCCCGCGTTCGAACGCGCGCGCGCCGAGGCCCAGCAGGCATTCGGCGACCCGCGGGTCCTGATCGAGCAGGTGGTCGGTGCCGCCCGCCACGTCGAGGTCCAGTTGATTGCCGACGGGCAGGGTTCGGTGTGGGCGCTGGGGGTTCGCGACTGCAGCTACCAGCGCCGCCACCAGAAGGTCATCGAGGAATCCGCCAGCCCGGCGCTGACTGCCGAGCAGGAGCGTGAGCTGTCGGCCTCGGCCGTCCGGCTCGCGCAGCTGGCCGGCTATCGCGGGGCGGCGACCGTCGAGTTCCTGTACGAGCCGACCGAGGGCCGCTTCTCCTTCATGGAGGTCAACACCCGGCTCCAGGTCGAGCACCCCGTCACCGAGATGGTGACCGGCGCCGACCTGGTCAAGCTCCAGCTGCACGTGGCCGCCGGTGGCACGCTCGACGGCGAGCCGCCATCCGCGAGCGGGCACGCGATCGAAGCCCGGCTGAACGCCGAGGATCCCGGGCTCGGCTTCACTCCCACGCCGGGCCGAATCTCCCTGCTCCGCGTGCCCGGCGGACCCGGGGTCCGCGTCGACAGCGGCGTGGCCGAGGGGGACGTCGTACCGTCGGAGTTCGACTCGATGATCGCGAAGATCATCGCCCACGGCCGCACGCGCGAGGAGGCGATCGCGCGCCTGCGCCGGGCGATCGCCGACACGATGGTCGTGATTGAGGAGGGGGCAACCAACCAGGGGTTCCTGCTCGAGCTGCTCGGCCGTCCGGAGCTGCACGCCGGGGAGGTCGACACCGGCTGGTTGGACCGCCTCCAGGTCGAGGGCGCCGTCCAGTCCAAGCGCCACGCTGACGTCGCGCTGGTGCGCGCCGCGATTGAGCTGTGCGACGACGCCACCGCGAGCGAGCGCGGGCGTTTCTACGCGTTCGCGCGCCGCGGGCGCCCTGAGGCCGGGGCCGAAGACCGCCGTGCCGTCGAGCTGCGCTACCGGGGGGTGACGTACCGCTTCGGCGTCTCGCAGACCGGCCCCCGCCATTACCTCCTCGAGGTCGACGGAGTCCGGATCGAGGCCGAGCTCGAGTACATCAGCGAGCACGAGCGCCGGATCACGTACGGCGGCGGCTCCTACCGCACCCTGACGGCGCTGCAGGACGCCGATCTCCTCGTCGAGGTCGACGGCGTGCCGCACCGCATCTCGCGCGACGAGGGCGGGCTGATCCGCAGCCTGGGTCCCGGGGTCGTCGTGGGCATCCCGGTCTCCGCCGGCGACGAGGTGCAGGCCGGCGATGTGGTGGCGGTCACCGAGAGCATGAAGATGGAGTCCTCGCTGACGGCGCCCGTCGCCGGCCGCGTCCGCGAGGTGCTCGTCTCGGCCAACACCCACGTCGCCAGCGGCAGGCCGCTGCTCCAGATCGAGCCGCTGGCGGAGGAGGGCCGCGCCGAGGCGGGGGAGCGCCTGAGCTTCGAGGGCGAAGTGGCCGACTCCGATCAGGGCCCCGGCATCCTCGAGCGCCTCGAGTGGCTCATGCGCGGCTACGACGTCCCCGCCGGCGAGGCGCGGCGGATCCTCGACGGGCTCGCGAGCCGTCCGGTCGAGCCGGACGCCGAGCGGCGCCTGCTCGCGGTGTACGCCGACCTGCGTGCGGTCAGCCGGCCTCACGCCGCGGACGCGACCCACGGCGCCGACCCGCGGAGCAGTCCGCGGCAGCACCTGCAGGCCTTCCTGCGCTCGTTGGACCCCCGGGGCGAGGGGCTGCCCGGACGATTCGTGGCAAACCTGGAGCGGGCGCTCGGCCACTACGGGATCACCAGCTTGGAGCGCACGCCGGCGCTCGAGTCGGCCTGCTACCGCCTGTTTCTCTCCCGCCAGCGGGTGCGGGCGGCGAGCGCCCCCATCCGCGCGATCCTCGAGCGACACCTCGAGCACGATCCGCAGTCGGCCGGACGCGCCGAGCTCCGCGAGGTGCTGGACCGCCTGGAGGCCACGCTCGCGCCGAGCGAACCGGGACTGGCGGAGTTGGCGCGCGAGGTGCGGTGGCGGTGCTGTGATCAGCCGGCGATCGAGGCGGCCCGCGAGGAGGTCTATGCCGAGATCAACGAGCACCTGGCCGCGCTCGCCGCGCTGGCCGCCGGCCGTGAATCGGTCGACCGCCACGCCCACGTGCACGCGCTCGTCGATTGCCCGCAGCCGCTCGAACCGCTCGTGTTCCGCCTGATCGGCGACGCGTCCTCGACGGTGCGGGAGGCGCTGCTCGAGGCGATGACCCGTCGCTATTACCGCACCTGCCGGTTGGAGGAGATCGAACACCGCGTCATCGATGGGGTGCCGTTGCTGCTGACGGCCTTCGAGGACGGCGGCCTTCGCCGGCACGTCGCGGGAGGCTTCGCCGACGCCGCCGGATTGCGCGGAGCGCTGAGCGCGCTGGCGACGCATGCCCGCGGGATCCCGGACGGCGAGGAGATGGACGCCGATCTGTTCGTGTGGCGCGCCGACATCGCCCCGGACGACGAGGAGGTAGCGCCCGTCCTGCGCGACCTCCTGGCGATGGCCGAGCCGCCGGGCGCGTTGGCCCGCGTGACGTTCGTGGTCGCCGGTGACGGGGTGGTCGACGTGATCACGTTCTCCCACGGTCCTGACGGTGCGGTGACCGAGCTGCAGAATCTGCGCGGCCTGCACCCCATGATCGCCGAGCGGCTGGACCTCTGGCGGCTGTCGAACTTCACGCTCGAGCGCACCCCCTCTGACCATGACATCCACCTGTTCCGTGCCGTCGCTCACGCCAACCCGCGTGACGAGCGGCTGGTGTCGGTCGCCGAGGTCCGCGACCTGGCCCCGGTACGTGACGACCACGGCCGGGTCGTCGCCTTGCCGGAGCTGGAGCGGACCGCGCGCCAGTGCTTTGAGGCGATGCGCGCCTTCCAGTCGCGGCGAAGCTCGCGCGAGCGCCTGCACTGGAACCGCGTCCTGCTCTACGCCTGGCCCGTGGCGGAATTCGATCCGGACGAGGCGCGCCCGGTGATGACGAGGCTGGCCCGCATGTCGGCCGGCCTGGGGCTGGAGATGGTCCTACTCCGGGTTCGCGTGGCCGACGGGGCCGGCGGTCCCGAGCGGGAGGTGGTCCTGCGCTTCTTCAACCCGGCCGGCCGTGGTGTGGTGATGCAGATCGACCCGCTGCCGACCGAGCCGCTCCAGCCGCTCGATGAGGGCACGCAGCGGATCGTCTCCGCACGGCGGCGCGGCCTGGTGCATCCCGCGGAGATCGTCAAGGTTCTGACGCCCCGGCAGCCGCAGAGCGGCGCCGCGATCCCTCCGGGGGAGTTCACCGAGTACGACCTCGACGAAGACGGTGAGCTGGTCGAGGTCGTGCGGCCGCCGGCGATGAACGAGGCTGGCGTCGTCGTGGGCCTGGTGCGCAACTGGACCGAGCGCTATCCGGACGGCATGCAGCGGGTGGTGTTGCTCGGCGACCCGACGCGGTCGCTGGGCTCGCTTGCGGAACCGGAGTGCCGCCGGATCATCGCCGCGCTTGACCTGGCCGAGCAACTGGGGGTGCCGTGCGAGTGGTTCGCGCTGTCGGCCGGCGCGAAGATCGCGATCGACTCCGGGACCGAGAACATGGACTGGGTTGCCGCGGTGCTGCGCCGGATCGTCCGGTTCACGCAGGCGGGCGGCGAGATCAACGTCGTCGTCAGTGGGATCAACGTCGGCGCCCAGCCGTACTGGAACGCCGAGGCGACGATGCTCATGCACACCAAGGGCGTGCTGATCATGACGCCGGAGAGCGCAATGGTTCTCACCGGCAAGCAGGCGCTCGACTACTCCGGCGGGGTCTCGGCGGAGGACAACTTCGGCATCGGCGGCCACGAGCGGATCATGGGGCCGAACGGCCAGGCCCAATACTGGGCGACGGACATCGCCGGGGCCTGCGAGACGCTGCTCACCTACTACGAGCACGCGTACGTCGCTCCGGGCGAGCGCTTCCCCCGGCGCGCGGACACGATCGACCCTCCGGACCGGGACGTCGGCACCGCGCCCCACTCGGCGCCCGGCTCGGATCTGACCACCGTTGGCGAGATCTTCGCCGAGGCCACCAACCCCGGGCGCAAGAAGCCGTTCGACATTCGCGCGGTCATGCGCGCGGTGACCGACGCCGATCACCCGCCGCTCGAGCGCTGGCGCGACATGGCCGAGGCCGAGACGGCCGTCTCGTGGGACGCGCACATTGGGGGGTGGCCGGTGGCGCTGTTGGGGATCGAGTCCCGGCCGCTTCCGCGCCACGGGCCCGTCCCCGCCGAGGGGCCTGACCAGTGGTCGGCGGGCACCCTGTTTCCGCTTGCCTCCAAGAAGATCGCGCGGTCGATCAACGCGGCGTCCGGACGCCGGCCGCTCGTGATGCTCGCCAACCTCGCGGGCTTTGACGGCTCGCCTGAGTCGATGCGTCGCCTCCAGCTCGAATACGGCGCCGAGATCGCCCGCGCCGTGGTCAACTTCGACGGCCCTATCGCGTTCTGCGTCATCTCGCGCTTCCACGGCGGCGCCTTCGTGGTGTTCTCCCGGGCGCTGAACGAGAACCTCGAGTCCAGCGCTCTGGAGGGCGCCTACGCCTCGGTGATCGGCGGTGCCCCGGCGGCCGCGGTGGTGTTCTCCCGCGAGGTCGAACACCGCGCCCGGGCGGATCGGCGGATCGCCGAGCTCGACGAGCGCATCGCGCAGGCCAACGGCGGTGAGACCCGGCAGCTGCGCGCCGAGCGCGACGCGCGCTGGGCGGAGGTGCGTTCCGAGAAGCTGGGGGAGTTCGCCGCCGAGTTCGACGCGATTCACAGCATCGAGCGCGCCGTGGAGGTCGGCTCGGTCGACCGGATCATCGCCGCCTCGGCGCTCCGTCCCTACCTGATCGATGCCGTCGAGCGCGGCATGAGCCGCACCCTCGAGCAACTCCCGGCCGGCCGCAACGGCCACGCCCGCCTGGACACCGACGCGATCCCGGCGCCGGTCGGCTGACCCGCCGCCTGTCGGCTGACCCGCCGTCTGTCGGCTGACCCGCCGGGTCCGGGGTCCCCGCGCCTCGGCTGACCCGCGTACCCTCCTCGTCTCCGGCTCAGGTCAGGAGACCGAGTGTGCGGGCGGTTGCGCGCCGTTGCCCGCAATCCCAGGTCGCGACGCGCGGCGGCCCAGGGCCTGCAGTTCGGCGTCGAGCAGCCCGGGGAGCTCGTGGACTTCCGGAAGCGCCTGAGGATCGGCATAGCAGCCGATGAACAGCTCGCTGCGGTACCGCACCATGCCGATCGCCAGCGAGTGCCGGGCGGCGATGGGGACGACCGAGTAGACCTCCTGCATCTCGCAGTCCAGCACATGGACGGTGCCGCGCGGGCCGGGCGACTGGGAGATGGTCAGGTTGAAGATCCTCGGCGAGGCCAAGGCCTTCACGAGCGGCGAGCGCAGCGGCACCGGCAGCAGGCCACCGAGGGCGTAGAGCATCTCGGTCCCCTCCGGGCGGCTGCTGGCCTTGAGTGCGTGCATCTGCTCGCGGACCGCCTCCAGGCGTCCGGCCGCAGACGGGATCTGCACCGGCAGCTGGAGGTAGACCATCGAGATGCGGTTTCCGGGGCCGGTCTCGTTTGCCCGGCGCATGCTGACGGGCACCATCACCTTCAGGGGAATGTTGGGGGGTTCCCCGCGCCGCATGGACAGGGCCCGCAACGCCCCGGCGACGAGCGTCAGGCCGATCTCATTGAGCGTGCCGCCGCCTCCCCTCGCCTCGCGCAGGTCAGAGCGCGACACGTGATAGCCGACCAGCGTCCGCCGCGTCCCGATCGGCGCGTTCAACGAGGAGTCAGGCGCGCGCGGCAGGATGTCGGTCCGCGCTGCCGAGAGGACCCGCGACGTGTCGCGCAGCACGGCACGGACGCTGGCACGGGGGTGGGTCGCGCCGCCGGCGGCCCCGCGGACCGCGCCAATCCCCGTGCGGGCCAGCTGGGTGAGCTCCTGGATCGCCCAGGCCGCGGGACCCTGCTCGGCGGTGGTCGTGAGCGGGGCCGGGACCGGATGCCTGGGTGGGGGCGGGTCATCGACCACCAGGTTCACGATCTGCAGGGCCGCGATCCCGTCGACCAGCGAATGGTGGATCTTTCCCAGCAGCGCGAACCGTCCGTCCTCCAGACGCGGAATGAGGCAGATCTGCCACGGAGGGTGCCCGTGGTCAAGCGGCTCGGAGAGCAACTGATCGCGCAGCTCGGTGAACCGCGCGCGGCTCACCGTCTCGTCGGCGGCGGCGAGACCGCGCACGTGATCGGCGAGGTCGAAGCTGCGGTCCTCGACCCAGCGCGGCTCGGACAGGCCCAGCGGCATGCGCTGCAGGCGCCACCGGCACCACGGGAGGTCCTCCAACCGCCCTGCCACGCGCCTGCGCAGCGCCGCCAGCGTCGGGCGCGCACGTCCGTCCGGAACCTCGAACACCGCGCTCCAACCCACATGCATGTGCGCGCCCGCGGCCTCGAGCCGCAAGAACGAGGCGTCGAGGGGCGACAGGCGCCTCGCGGTCATCGCACGCGTCGCGGTCGAGCCACTGACAGAAACGCGATCCCTAACCCCACCAAGAAAGCCTTCCAGGGACTGAGCGAATGCAAACACTGCGCGGGAGAATCCCGGACAGCTGGGGGGGTGGGTCGGCGCCGGGATCGAGGGATCGGCCTGTGGCACTCCCCGTCCGCGGTCGCCGGGGCGAAACCCGCCGGGAGCTGAACGTGCCCGGGCTTGCGCTTGTTGCCCCGGATTCCGGCGTTCGGATCGCGCCAAACAGGCTTTGGGGGCTCACGCGTCCTATACACGGGTAATCCCCCAAACCCCCTCCCGGACACGTACCTTCACTGCTGACGACGAGGGGGAGCGAACTGGAGAGCCCACATGCGCCAAATCAGCTCGCGTCCATCAGGTTTGTGGCACTGAGCAGGTCGCGCACCAGAGCACGCACCGACGACGACGTGTCATCGGCTCCCCCAGTGCGGGGGCGAGTCACGACCGCGTCGGCAGCAGTCCCCGCAGATCGTCGATGACATCGGCCTCGTCGGCGGCCTTGTCTGGCCGGTAGCGCTTGACGCGTGCGAACCGGAGCGCGATGCCGCCCGGGTAGCGCGTCGAGGACTGGACCCCGTCGAGCGCGATCTCCACAACCAGCTCCGGCCGCGCGAAGACGGTGATCCCTTGCCGGGAAGTCTCTCGCGCGATCAGCTCGGCCGTCTGCCAGCGCAGAAGCTCGTCGGTCAGCCCCTTGAACGTCTTGCCCACCATGACGAACTCACCGGACCTGGGGTCGCGAGCCCCCAGGTGGAGGTTGGAGAGCCAGCCCTGCCGGCGTCCGTGGCCCCACTCCGCGCCGAGCACGACGAGGTCGTACGTTTGCACCGGCTTGACCTTGCGCCACGCGCGGCCGCGACGGCCGGCGGCGTACACCGAGGAGGCGTCCTTTACGACGACACCCTCGTGCCCGGCCTGGAGCGACTCCTCCAGCATCCGCTCTGCCGTGTCCGGGTCGGAGGTGACCACGCCGGGAATCCGGAGCGGCCCGGCGATCGCCTCCAGCCGGGCGATGCGCTCGTCCAGGGCGACGTCGAGCAGGTCCTCGCCATCGACGTGGAGGAGGTCGAACAGGAACGTCACGATCCCCTCCGGCGGCGCGTCGCTGTCGATCTGGGACACCGTGTACTGAAATGGAGCCGGGCCGCCGGCGTCCATCCACAGAGCCTCGCCGTCGAGCACCGCCTGGGTGACGGGCAGCCGGCGAACGGCCTCGACGATGCCGGGGAGCGTCTCGGTGATCTCGTTCAGGTTGCGCGTGTAGACGCGAACGTCCTGATCCCGACGATGGATCTGGATGCGAATCCCGTCGAGCTTCCACTCCACGGATGCGCGCTCCATACCGGAAAGGGCGTCGGTGACGGTCGCGCCCGTCGACGCGAGCATGGGGAGGATCGGCCGGAAGATCTCAAAGCCGACCGCGCGAAGCCCCTCGACGCCGTCCGCCATCGCGATCTCGGCCATATGGGGAAGATCGCCGGAGAGCATCAGCGCGCGCCGTGCGATCTCCGCCGGCACGTCGGCCGCCTGGCTGACGGCGTCGACCATCAGCCCGGCCAGCGCGCCCTGGCGCAGTCCGCCGGTCATCAGGCGGATGAGGAAGTCGGCCTCCGGCTCGATGGCACGCGCGAGCAGCTCGCCGAGGAGCTGCCGGCGCCTCGTCGCCGCGCCGCTTCCGGCGGCGGCCTCGACGGCGGAGATCGCCCGGTCGACGTCGGCGACGGTCAGCGACGGCTCGTCGGCCGGCCGCTGGGCGAGACCACGAACCGTGGAATATCCGATGCCCACGCGCCCCTGTCGCGGGACCCCGGAGAGAAAGCCGACGCCGATCGGCACCTCCTCAGGCTCGAGCGTCCGCAACAGCTCGGCGAGGATCCGGACCTTGGCCGAGCGCGAGCTCGTGTTGGCCACGCCCTCGGAGGCGGCGACGACGGCGGCGAGCTGGGTCATGTCTCCTATGGTGCGCTACCAAGCGGCTGAAGCCGCGCTCGACATGCATCCTTTATGTATCTAAGATAGATGCAACTAAGATACCGATAGCGGAAGCAGTGAAGCACATGTCGAGCACGCACCTCGCACCCCAGCAGAACACGAAGATGGATCGACGGCCCCGCGGCCACGTCGTGGGTCGCGCGCTCGGTCAGCCGCTCCCGGCGGCGGTCGACGGGTCGCCACGGGGTCACATCGTTGGCCACGCCGTCGGTGAGCCGCTCCCGGCGGCAGTCGACGGTTTGCCCCGCGGTCACATGGTCGGCCGCCCGGTCGGCGAGCCGCTGCCGCTCGTGGTCGATCGCCGGCCCGGGGTCACATGGTCGGTCGCGCGGTCGCCAGGACCCGGGCATGATTGACGGATGACGACTCGCGCGCAGGGCGAATCGGCGGCTGACCGCGCCTATCGCTGGCTGCGCGCGCGCATCCTCGACGGCACGTTCGCGGGCGGGCGGTTGCTGAGCGAGGGCGAGGTCGCTGACGCGGTGGAGGTGTCGCGCACGCCGGTCCGCGAGGCATTGCTCCAGTTGGCAGCCGAGGACATGCTCGAGCTGTATCCCAAGCGGGGTGCGCTCGTCGTCTCCGTGACCGCCGCGGAGCTCCGCGAGGTGCTCGTCGCTCGGGGCCTCCTCGAGCCGTGGGCGGCGAGACTCGTCGCCGGCCGGTCGGACCGCGCGGCCGTCGCGGCGGCGCTGCGCGGGGTGACCGA
>DASZMU010000049.1:0-2077 GCA_035551695.1 Solirubrobacteraceae bacterium | reverse complement strand
CTCCCCGCCTGAGGCGACGTCGCATGCCAGGCCCTCCTGCGCCAGCACTCTGTAGACGGCGGTGCACGGAAACGCCTTGGAGGCGAACAGGACGTCGAAGTCTGCGTGGCGGCGAGCGACCGCGTCGATGAAGGCGCGCGCCCGGGCGCGCAGGTCGTGCTCGACGACCACGTAGGCGGGCGTGCCGAACCGTGCGGCGAGCTCGATCGAGTCACAGCCGCCGAGCTCCAGGTGGCCCGCGGCGTTGACCCTCGTACCCTGCGGGAAAAGGTGCGACAGCGGCGTTTGCAGGCCAGGGCTCACGGGACTGAGAAAGATATGGTGTGGCGCGTGCGTGCAGGCTCGCGCAGGACGATCACGCCGGTGCGCCCGGCTCAGACCGGCAGCCACGACGGGCTGTCCTACGCCCTCTGGATGCCCGACAGGCCGCCGACCGGTGGAGTCGTCGTGCTGCATGGCGCCGGCTCGTGCAAGGAGAACCACTACGACTTCGCACGCGCGGCCAGCGCGGTCGGGCTGGCGGCGCTGACCTTTGACCAGCGCGGCCACGGCGCCAGCGCCGGCGCGCTCGATGGCCGCGCGGTCGACGACGTGGTCGCCGCGACCGAGCTGTTGCGCGAGACGCTCGGCGAGTGCGATGCGCCGGTGGCGCTGCGCGGCTCGAGCATGGGCGGCTACCTGTCACTGCGAGCCGCGGCGCCGGCTCGGGCGGCGGCCGTGATCGCGATCTGCCCCGCCAGCGCGGATGGACTGCTGCGCGGCCTGCGCGACGGCGTGTTCGCCTTCGAGGCCGACGAGCGGTCGCTGGCAGCGCTGCTCGATGGCGGCGATCTTCATCAGGTCGTGGGCTCGCTGGAGATCCCGATCCTGCTGCTGCACGCCCAGGGCGATGAGCAGGTGCCGGTGCAGCTGTCGCGCGAGCTGGCCGCCGGGTTGCGGGCGCCGGCGAGCCGCCTGATCGAGGTGCCGGGCGGCCACCACCGCTCGATCCAGCACGACGAGCAGCTGCAGGCCGTCAGCCTGCGATTCTTAAGCCGTGAGCTTTCGCCCAGCTGAGTGCCGCGGTGGCTACCCGCCGAGCAGGTTCCCGAGCAGCGAGCCGACCGAGGAGACCGTATTGGCGACCGTGCTTGTCAGCGAGCTGAGGGTGCTGCCGACGGTGCCGCCCACCGTCGAGCCGACGGCAGAGCCGACCGAGGAGACGGTCGAGCCGGCGGTCGCGGTGACCTGGCTGACCGTGTTGCCGACGGGCGGCACCGGGACGGTGACCGGGGTCGGAGGTGAGGTCGGGGTGGTGACGGTGACCGAGGGGGGCAGAATGCCGCCGCCGGAGCCGCCGGAGCCGCTGCCGCCGCCCGAACCGCTGCCGCCGCCCGAACCGCTGCCGCCGCCCGAGCCGCTGCCACCGCTCGAGCCGCCGCCGCCCGAGCCGCTGCCACCGCCACCGCTGCCCGACCCGGGGCTGCCCGACCCGGGATTGCCCGAGGTCGTACCCGAGCCGCCGCCCGGTTTGCTGGTGGACGGCGTTCCCGAGCCGCGGTTCGCGCCAAGCCCACCGCGGCGCTGAACACCCGGGCGGCCGCCGCGTGGACGGCGTGTCCCGGCGCCTCTGCGGCGCGCCCCGGCGCCTGCCCTGGCGGCAACGCCGGCGGCACCCCCTCCACCGACACTGGCGGCGTCGACCGCCGCCTGGAGGCGACGCGCGACCGATGATCCCGCCAGCGGCACACCCTGAACGTGAACCACAGATGGAGACCGTTGGCCGCCGCTCGACGGCCAGCCGCTCAAGGCGACGATCGCGCTGACGACGACGAATAGAAACGCCGCAGCCGCGAGTAGTGACCCGGCGGTTCCAAACCCTGCGAGGTATGCCCTAGTAGCCCGCACCGTTATTCAAAGTATCGGTCCGTGCGCGTACTTTAGGCGGCAACTGGCGTGGAGTCCAGCGAATTTTTCAGCAGGCGCGTCGGCCGCGGTAAAGGATCCGCAGCACGACCGACTCGCGGGGCGATCGGCCCGCGGCGGGTCAGCTCAGCGGGCGGGCGTCAGTCGCCGTGGCCATGGCCGTTGCCATGAC
>DASZMU010000048.1:0-1835 GCA_035551695.1 Solirubrobacteraceae bacterium | reverse complement strand
CGCGCCGTGCTCGCGATCTCCGACCGGACCTACGTCCTCGCGGGCGGCGAGGTCAGGATGGAGGGAACCCCGGCCGAGCTCGCCGCGAGCCCCGCCTTCGTCGAGTCCTTCCTCGGCGGCACGGTCACCCGCTGAACGGGTCGTCCTGCGGCGCCAGGCAGTCGGCGGCGGGCTCGGGGGAGGCGCACCCGGCCGGCTCGCAGCCGGGGGCGACCGCCTCGACGGCGCGGGAGAGCAGCCCGTAGAGGGTGGCGCGCTCGTCGGCGGTCAGCGCCTTGAACAGCTCGTCCTCGACAACGCGGAGCTGGCTCAAGGTCTGCGCCACCTCGCCGGATCCGGCGGCGGTGAGCTCGACGATGTGCCGGCGGCGGTCGGCGGGGTCGCGGCGTCGGGTGATGAGCTCCCGCTCCTCAAGCTCGTTGAGCAGGCCCACGACATTGCTCGGGTCGAGGCTGAGCGCCAGGCCGACCGCGTGCTGGGTCATCGGGCCGTGCTCGCCGAGCAGCCTGAGCGCGATCAAGTGCCGCGGGCGCAGGCAGCCGGCCGACACGGAGGCCTCGGCGGCTCGGCGGCCGATCCGCGCCAGATGATCGATCAGCGGCAGGATCTGCTGACCCTCGACCACCTGACCAGCCGTCGTCGTCTGCGCCATGCACCAAGGATACCGTCTACCGTCAATAGTTTGCGTAGTACTAACGATCTGTGCTAGACAGATGATTGGCGGGACGGAGGCTAATCTCTCCGGCGCCCGCACCCCAGCAGAGCGTCACAAAGGGAGCGTCACATGTCGAAACTGCTCGTCATCGTTGGCAGCACGCGTCCCACTAGGTCGGCCGACCTGGTGCTGCCGTGGCTGACGGAGAAGGTGTCCGGGCACGAGGCCTTCGAGGCCGAGATCGTGGACCTGCGGGACTGGCCGCTGCCGATCTTCGGTGAGCACTTCGGCACGATCGGCGACTTCAATGACCCCACCTACTCCGAGCCGCTGGTGAAGGCGTGGAATGACAAGATCAAGGGCGCGGACGCCTACGTGATCGTCACGCCCGAGTACAACCACAGCGTCCCCGGCGGCCTGAAGAACGCGATCGACACCGTGTGGATCTCGTTCGGCTTCCGTAACAAGCCGGTCGCCTTCGTCAGCTACGCCGGCGGGCAGACCGGGGGAGTGCGGGCCATCGAGCACCTCGCCCACGTCTTCGTCGAGACCGAGTCGGTGCCCGTCCGCAACAGCGTGGTCATCCCCTTCGTGCGCGAGGCCTTCGACGCGGACGGCGAGCCGAAGAACCCTATGACGAATGTCGCCGCGGACGTCATGCTCGAGGACCTGGCCTGGTGGTCGGCGGCCCTCGAGAAGGCGCGCGCCGGCGGTGAGCTGCAGCCGGGCAGCTTCCGCTTGCAGGCGGCGCTCGCGGCCGCCAGGTAACCCCCGACTGCCAGGTAACCCCGGCCGCCAGGCCGGGTCGAGCAGGTCCTGCTCAGTTTGAGAAGTCCTGGTTGACTACTTCCCGCCCTGTGGGAAGGGTCCGACGGTCGCCCGCCGGGGTTCCTGTTTCACGGCCGACCGAGTCGGGAATGCCTGCGGCTAACCGGTGGTGGACGCGGTAGCGCAGGTGCAGAACACGCCGTGCAGGATCCTCGTCGTCCGACGAAGTCAGGCGGCGGATCAGCTCGAGTTCGATGTGCCCGGCGGGCAGGTTGTCGTACAGACGTCGCCCCCGCCTGGGCAAGACCGGTACGCCGTCGTGGTGGTCGCCGCCCCAGCGGCCGGCGTTTTCGAAGGTACGGCGGCCAGAAATGACGGCGCGGGTGGCCATCGCCTCAGCAAACACTTGGCC